>NZ_JAKKFI010000066.1 GCF_022230955.1 Micromonospora cabrerizensis | reverse complement strand
CTGGCCCGCTGGCCCGCTGGCCTGCCCCTGGATCCCGTGCGATCTTGGGGACAGGCGGAACACCGCCCCCGGGCTGGCCTGTTGCAGTGGGCAGGCCGGCTCCTGCCGGCACGCAGTGATCGGAGAGACCGTGGACCGCGCCCAACTGGCCAGCTTCCTGCGCACCCGACGGGAGGCGCTCCAGCCCGAGGACGTCGGGCTGCCCCGGGGGCCGCGTCGGCGTACCGGTGGGCTGCGGCGCGAGGAAGTCGCCACGTTGAGCGGGATGTCCACCGACTACTACAGCCGGTTGGAGCAGCAGCGGGGGCCGCACCCGTCGGAGCAGATGCTCGCCGCCCTGGCGCGTGGTCTGCGGCTCTCCCTGGCCGAACGCGACCACCTGTTCCGGCTCGCCGGCCAGGCGATCCCCCACCGGGCGGTGTGGGCCGACCACGTCAACCCGGGAATGATGCGCATCCTCGACCGAATGCAGGACACCCCGGCCCAGGTGGTGAACCACCTTGGCGAGACCCTGGCGCAGACCGCGCCGGCCGTCGCCCTGCTCGGCGACGAGACCCGGTACGCCGGGCTGGCCCGCAGCGCGCACCACCGCTGGTTCACCGACCCGGCGGCACGGCAGCGGCACCCGGCGGAGGACCACCAGACGCAGAGCCGCCTGCTCGTGGCGGACCTGCGTGCGTCGTACACCCGTGACGGTCGCGGCTCGCGGGCCGCCGCGCTCGTCGACGACCTGCTGGCTCGGAGCCCGGAGTTCGCGCGGCTGTGGCGGGAGCACCCGGTGCCGACCGGCTACTGCCCGTCGAAGCACTTCCTGCACCCGGAGGTCGGGGCGTTGGAGCTGCACTGCCAGACCCTGGTGGACCCCGACCAGTCCCAGACGCTGCTGGTCTTCACCGCCGTGCCCGGCTCGGAGAGCGACGAGAAGCTGCGGCTGCTCGCCGTCATCGGCGGCCAGCTCGTCTGATCTCGGTGACCGGCCCGCCGAGGTAACGGGCCGGGCTGACGCCCAGGTACCGGCGGAAGTGGCGGGTCAGATGCGCCTGGTCGAAGAATCCGGCCGCGACGGCGGCCTCGGCCGGCCGCTGCCCGGCGAGGAGCAGGCGACGGACCAGCTCGACCCGGCGACCGGTCAGGTACGAGTGCGGTGGCACACCGTGTGCGTGGGTGAACGTCCGGACCAGGTGGGTCGGGTGGGCGTGCAGGAGCTCGGCGGCCTCGCCCAGCGTGACGCCTTCGACGGTGCGGGCGTCCAGCAGCTCACGCAGTCGGACGGCGAGCCCGCGTCCGGCCGGTCGTCCGCCGACCGGGGCGCGGTGGCGAAGCTGCCGGCGGAGCCGGTCCAGGATGAGTGCGAGCCGGCTCTCGGCCTCGAACTCGTCCCCGGGTGCAGCGAGCACCTGGTGCAGGTGGTGGATCCGGTCGCGTAGCTGCGGGTCGCCCAGGTCCGGTTCGTCGACCGCCCGGCCGACCAGCTCGGCACCGAGCGCCGAGGTGTCCAGGTACAGGACCCGTTTGCGGAACCCGCCCGGCGTGGCGGAGCTGCCGTCGTGCGGCACGTACGGCGGCAGCAGGGTGACCGACGTGCGCAGCGCGCCGTGCCGGTGCCGGTCCAGGTCGAAGCGGACCGCTCCGTCGTCGACGATCAGAAGCGTCCACACGTCGTGGATGTGACGGGGGTAGGCGTGGTCCACGAAATGGGCGTGGAAGACCTCGGCGACCCCGGCTACCTCGGGTCGCCACGCGTTGACGTGCGAGCCCGCCGGGCGGGTGGCCACGCTAAGAACGTACAAGACCGACCGGTCTCGGGGCGGGCAGGCTCGACGCCATGACCGAACCGATCCGCTTTCCCACCAAGATCGCTGTGCTGCTCCGTGACGACCTGGCGGGCTGGCAACGACTGAACGTCACCGCCTTCCTGGTCAGCGGCATCGCGCACGCCCAGCCGGAGCTGCTCGGCGAGGAGTACCGCGACGCGGACGGCACCCGATACCTGCCGATGTTCGGCCAGCCCGTGCTGGTCTTCGCCGGCGATCGGACGGCGCTGGTCGGCGCGCACTCGCGAGCCCTCGCCCGCGGGCTGCGGCTCGCGGTCTTCACGGCTGACCTGTTCGCCACCGGCAACGACCGGGACAACCGCGCCGCCGTGCAGGCCGTCGGTCGGGAGAAGCTCGACCTGGTCGGCCTGGCGTTGCACGCCCCGCGCAACGTGGTGGACAAGGTGCTCAAGGGCACGTCCATGCACCCGTAACGGCACCCGTCGCGGCAAAGGCATTGATATCGATGGGTGTGACTGTAATGATTAACACACTTTACAGTTGGCTTCGCCCGCCGGAAGGACCCCGACATGGCGCGACGATTGGCCGGGCCCGCACCCCGCCGCACCCGCATCAGGTTCATTTCCGCACTCGCCGCGGCCCTGCTGGCCGTACCGACAGGCCTGTTCGTCGGCGCCTCCCCCGCGACGGCCGCCGCGACCGGCGCCATCACCGGGTACGGCGGCAAGTGCGTCGACGTGACCGCCGCGAACCCGGCCAACAGCACCCCGGTGCAGCTCTACACCTGCAACGGCTCGACCGCCCAACAGTGGACGGTCGGCGACGACGGCACGATCCGGTCGCTCGGCAAGTGCCTCGACATCGCCGCCGCCAGCACCGCCAACGGCGCCCGCGCCCAGATCTACGACTGCAACGGCACCGGGGCGCAGCAGTGGTCGGCCAGCGCCGGGCAACTGGTCAACCCGGCCTCGGGCAAGTGCCTCGACGCGACCGGCCCCAGCTCCGCCGACGGCACTCCCCTACAGATCTGGAGCTGCACCGGCACCGCCAACCAGACCTGGACGCTACCCACCGGCGGCGGCACCCCACCGCCCTCGACGGGCGGCTTCACGCACCCCGGCGTGCTGGTCAGCCGGGGTCAGCTCGACTTCGTCCGCGGCCGGGTGCAGGCCGGCGCGCAGCCGTGGGCGTCGGCCTACAACCAGATGATGAGCAGCCGGTACGCCTCGCTGTCGCGCACCCCGGCACCCCGCCCGGTGGTCGAGTGCGGCTCCTACTCCAACCCGAACAACGGCTGCACCGAGGAGCGGGAGGACGCGATCGCCGCGTACACCCACGCGCTCGCCTGGTACGTCACCGGGGACGCCCGGTACGCGCAGAAGTCGGTCCAGATCATGGACGCCTGGTCGGCCACGATCACCGCGCACACCGGCAGCAACGCCCCCTTGCAGACCGGTTGGGCCGCCTCGGTCTGGCCCCGGGCCGCCGAGATCATCAAGTACACGTACACGAGCTGGCCCAACGCCAACCGGTTCGCCACCATGCTGCGCACCGTCTACCTGCCGGTGGTCCGCAACGGCTCGAACAGCAACGGCAACTGGGAACTGACCATGATGGAGGCGGCCGTGGGCATCGCCGTCTTCCTGGAGGACCGCACCGCCTACGACGCGGCCGTCACCCGCTTCCTCAACCGCACCCGGGCCTTCGTCTACCTGCCCAGCGACGGCGCGCTGCCGTACACGGTGCCCGGCAGCGGCCTGGACACCAGTTCCGAGATCATCGGCTACTGGCAGGGCCAGTCCACCTTCGTCGCCGGGCTCGCCCAGGAGACCTGCCGCGACTTCGTCCACACCGGGTACGGCATCTCCGCCATCTCCCACGTCGCGGAGACCTCCCGGATCCAGGGACGGGACCTGTACCCACAGGTCGGCGAGCGGCTGCGGCAGGCGCTCGGCCTCCACTCGCGCTACCAGCTCGGCGAGGCGCCGCCCTCCTGGCTCTGCGGCGGCAGCCTCACCCGGGGCCTCGGCCCGATCACCGAGGTCGGCTTCAACGCGATGAGCACCCGGCTGGGCAACGTCATGACCAACACCCAGACCCTCACGCTGCAACAGCGCCCGGCCGGCACCAACAACCTCTTCGTCGCCTGGGAGACGCTGACCCACGCCAGCAACCCCAACTGACCGTGTCACCACGGGTCGGCACCGCACCCCGACGCCGACCCGTGGCGGCGGTCAGCCGTCGGCGCCCAACGCCACCACCGGACTCACCCGCGACGCCCGCCGCGCCGGCAGCACTCCGGCCAGCGCGGTCAGCACGACCAACGTCGCGAAGAGCCCGACCAGCGGCAGCACCGGCACGGTCAGCGGTGCGTTGATCCCGAGAGCGCGAACCGCCAACCAGGCGTACGGGACGCCGAGCAGCAGGCCGATGGTCGCACCGATCACCCCGTACAGGCCGGACTCGACGGTCAGCATGGTGCGCAGGCCGGTCCGGGACAGGCCGATCGCCCGCAGCAGACCCGACTCGCGGATCCGCTCCACCACCGACAGGGCGGTGGTGGAACCCACGCCGACGACCGCGATCAGCACGGTCAGGCTGACCAGACCGACCGCGATCCAGACCAGGGTGCGCACCAGGGTGTCGTTACGGTCCCGTTCGTCGGCGAGCACCGCGAGGCCCACCCCCTCGCTGCCCGCGATCGCCTGCCGCAGCGCCCGCACGCCGGCGGTACGGCCTTCCTCGCCGGTGCCGGCCGCGTCGGCCAGCAGACCGGTGTACGCCGTGGCCACCCCGAGCCGGTCGAGGTCACCCCGGTCGGCCAGGATGCCGGCGTGCAGGGGGCCCTCGGCGGGCAGGACGGCGGCGACGCGTACGTCGACGGACCGCCCGCCGAGGGCGAGCGTGGCGGTGTCGCCGACGTGCAGTCCGGCGTCCCGGGCGACCCAACCGGCGAGCACGATGCGACCGGGGCCACGGTCGGCCAGGGCGCCCTGCGCCACGTCCAGGTCCCGCGTCGTCGGCAACGCGGCCACATCCAGGTCGCTCGTCGGGTAACCGGACTCCATGTCGCCGAGCTGGGTGCCCCCACGCGTCAGGGCGACGTCCCCGACCCGGCGGTACGGCACCACCCGGGCCAACGCCCCGTGTTCCGTCTTCGCCTGGGTCACGAGGGCACCCGGCAGCGTTCCGCCGTTGCTGGTGACCTCGAAGTCGGTCGGTGCGGACAGCGCCATCTCGCGGTCGGCGAGCACCTGGAGCGACGCGCCGCCGATGACCACCCCGGAGATCAGGGTCACGCCGAGCGCGACGACGACGGAGACCGCGGCCGCCCGGCGGGGCGCCCCGCCGATCCCGCCGACCGACATCCTTCCGAGCGGCCCGAGCTGGCGCAGCGGCCAACCCACCACGGCCAGCACCGGCCGCACCAGCAGCGGTCCGAGGGCCACCAGCGCGAAGAACGCCAGCCCGCCGGACCCGACCAGCAGGAGCAGCGGCATCGAGGGGTCGTACGTCGACTGGTCCGGCTGCGGCAACTGGCTGACCGTCGCGACGGCGGCCAGCACCGCGCCAGCGGCCAGGAGAAGCCCGAACGCCAGGCGAAGCACGCCGATGCCGCGCCGACCGGAGGTGGTGCTCGCCGTCCGCAGTGCCTCCAGCGGGGAGACCCGGGCGGCCGCGAGCGCCGGCGCCAGGACGGCCAGCACGGTGACCAGGACGGCGCCGACCACCACCACGCCCGCCGTCGCCAGTGGCAGGCCCGGCGAGGAGACGGCCATGCCGGCGGCCCGCAGGACGGCCGGCAGCGCGTACCCGAGGGCGAGGGCACTGGCCACCCCGACGACGCCGGCGACCAGCCCGGTCAGCGCCCCCTCGGCGGTCAACGCCCCCACCAGGGCGCCCCGGTTCGCGCCGACCGCACGCAGCAACGCGAGCTGCCGCATCCGCTGGGCGAAGACGATGCGGAAGGTCGAGGTGACCACCAGCGCCGCCGCGACGACAGCGATCGAGACGAAGATGCCGACCAGGACGAAGAGCCTCCCGACCTCCTCGGCCGCCGCGTTGGCCTCCGCCTGGCGCACCTCGGCACCGGTACGGATCGGCTGGCCGGCGACCGCCGCGCCGACCAGTCGACGGACGGTCTCCGTCGACGTGCCGGGGGCCACCCGCACGTCGACGCGCTCCAGGGCCGTCAGGCGTGCCCAGGACGTCAGCACGTTGTCCGGTGCGTACGCGTCGTAGCCGGCGTCGGCGGCGGTGTCGACCAGCCCGGTCACGGTGAGCCGGGCGGGCGTGGTGAGGTCACCGCCCGTGCCGGTGGTCGTGGCCCCGACCGTCAGCCCGAGCCGCTCGGCGGTACGCGGGGTGACCGCTATCTCGCCGGGGGCGTCGGGGTAGCTGCCCTCGATGACCCGGACCGTGGTCAGCGGGCCGGTGCCCGGGTCGGCCTGGACGTTGAGGTACCCCTCACCGACGGACACCCCGATCGCCACCCGGCTCACCGCCTCGGCCACACCGGGCACGGCGCGGACGCGTTCCAGATCCGCGACGGTGGGTGGCGCGTGGTCGGCGTCGCCGATCACCAGGTCGGTGGCGGCCGGGGTGCCGCTGAGGTTGTCCCGCACGGTCCGTTCGGTGATCTGCTGCACCAGCACGGTGCCGAAGACGACGAAGGACGCGACGAGGATCGCCAGACCGGTCAGGATCAGCCGGCCGGGCCGCCGGGCCGCGGCGCTCGTCTGGGTACGCAGCACTGTCGCTCTCATCCGCGGGCCGCCAGATCACGCAACGCGTCGGTCACCGACACCTGGTCCGGCTTGTCGATCTCGCCGGCGATCCGGCCGTCGGCCAGCAGCACCACCCGGTCGGCGTACGCGGCGGCGATCGGGTCGTGGGTCACCATGACGACGGTCTGACCGAGGTCGCGTACCGAGTCGCGCAGGATGGTGAGCACCTCCGCGCCGGAGCGGGAGTCGAGGTTGCCGGTCGGCTCGTCGGCGAAGACCACCTCGGGCCGTGCCACCAATGCCCGGGCCAGCGCCACGCGCTGCTGCTGGCCGCCGGACAACTCGCTCGGCCGGTGCTTCAGTCGGTCGCGGAGGCCCAGCAGGTCGACCAGGCGCGCCAGGAGTTCGGCGTCGGGCTGCCGGCCGGCGAGGTCCAGCGGCAGGGTGATGTTCTGCGCGGCGGTGAGCTGCGGCAGCAGGTTGAAGGACTGGAAGACGAAACCGATGCGCTCCCGGCGTACCCGGGTCAGCGTCCGGTCCGACTGGCCGGTCAGCTCGGTGCCGCCGAGCAGGACGCGGCCGGAGGTGGCGGTGTCGAGGCCGGCGAGGCAGTGCATCAGGGTCGACTTGCCGGACCCGGACGAACCCATGATCGCGGTGAACTCGGCCCGACCGAAGCCGACCGAGACGCCGTCCAGGGCACGGACCGCGGTGTCGCCGCTGCCGTACACCTTCACCAGCTCGACCGCGGCGACCGCGGCGTGGCTGGTGTCCGGCGGAGCGTGGGTTGTCATTGTTCCTCCAGTGGCTGCGATGTGACCCGGGAAGCGTCTCCGCCGCGGACGGGTGGGCGCATCGGCCCGGGGCCGGGTATCGGCGGGGCGGGGTCTGTCTTTCGGCCGATCTGCCGACCCGCCCGGCTGGCTACGCTGGGTCACCATGAGCACGCCGGATCTTCGACGTTGGTGGGTACGCCTGGCCCAGGCCGCCGGGCTGGTGGCCTTTGGCCTGCTCGCCCTCTTCGACTTCGCGGCCAGCACGGCGGATGACCGCGGCATCGCCGCTCTCCTGCTCCTGCTGGTGCCGATGGGCTTGGCGGCGGCGACGGTGCCACTCTGGCTACCGGTGCACCGGCCGGGTTCCCGCCGGCTGCCGGTGGCCGCGCTGGCACTCGCCACCGCCTCACTGGCCGTGACCGCAGGGGTGGTGCTCATCTCCGGGGGCGGTGGCATCCTGCCCGCCCGCACCTGGGGGCTCGCCGAGTCGGCCGGGCTGATCGGGGTCGTCTTCGTGGTGAGCCGTTGGGGCGCGCCCCGGCTCGCCCCGTGGGCGGCGGCGGTCGCCGGGCTCGCCGTCGCCGCGTTGCCGCTGCGTGTCGGCACCGAGAACCTGCTGGTGATCTTCGGTCTGCTCCAGGTGCTCGCCGCGGCCGGCGCCGCCGGGGTGGGGCTCTACCTGCGGATCATGGCCGCCGGGCGGGAGCGGGCCATCGCGCTGGTCCGGGCCGAGCAGCGCGCCGAGTTCGCCCGGGACCTGCACGACTTCATCGCCCACCACGTGACCGGCATCGTGGTGCAGGCGCAGGGCGCCCGGTTCGTCGCCGAGCAGGACCCGCAGCGGGTGATCGTCGCCCTGGAGCAGATCGAGCGGGCCGGCGCGGAGACGATGACCTCGATGCGGCGGATGGTCGGGATCCTGCGCAACCCGAACGCCCCGCCGGACGCGCCGCTGGCCCCACTGGCCGGGGTGACCGAGTTGGAGCCGCTGGTGACGGGGTTCAACGGGGCAGCGAGCACGCCGGCCCGACTGCACGTCGACGGCGACCTGGGTGGGCTGCCGGTGGAGGTATCGACCTCGGCGTACCGGGTGGTGATGGAGGGGCTGACCAACACCCGCCAGCACGCACCGGACGCCCGGTCGGTGGACGTGGCCGTGCGACGTACCCCCGACTGGCTGCTGGTCCGGGTGGCCGACGACGGCGCCGCCGGGCGCACGGCGCCGGCCCGGGGGCACGGCTTCGGTCTGATCGGCCTCACCGAGCGGGTACGCGCCCTCGGCGGCACGATCACCGCCGGACCGGGCGTCGCCGGTGGGTGGGTGCTCGACGCGGCGTTCCCGCTGCGCACGGCGGTGGGACGGTGATCCGGGTGCTGATCGCCGACGACCAGGCGATGGTCCGGACGGGCTTCGGCATGATCATCGGGGCGCAGCCGGACATGACGGTGGTCGGCGAGGCCGCCGACGGGGTCGCGGCCGTGGAACTGGCCCGTCGGCTGCGCCCGGACGTGGTGCTGCTGGACATCCGGATGCCCCGCCTCGACGGCCTGGAGGCCCTGCGGCTGCTCGCTGGGCCGGGCGTCGCCGACCCGATCCGGGTGGTCGTGGTGACCACCTTCGACCTGGACGAGTACGTGCACACCGCGCTGGCCAACGGCGCGTGCGGTTTCCTGCTCAAGGACTCCGGCCCGGCCCTGCTCATCGAGGCGGTCCGCGCGGCCGTCTCCGGTGACGCGCTGATCAGCCCGTCCATCACGGTACGGCTGCTGGAGCACCTCAGCTCGCCCGCTCCGGCCCACGACGACGCCGGCCTGTCACCCCGGGAACTCGACGTCGTGAAGCTCGTCGCCCGGGGCCTGACCAACGCCGAGATCGCCGCCCAGCTCTTCATCGCCGTCGGCACGGTCAAGACCCACCTGGCCAGCGTGCAGATGAAGCTCACGGCGCGCAACCGGGTCGAGATCGCCGCCTGGGCCTGGGAACGCCGCCTCGTCGGCTGACGGGACAACGACGCGGTCGGCGCTGACCTAGAATCAACGATGGTCGATGGCTGATCCGCTGCGTCCACTCGGAAGCGAGGCAACCATGCCTGATCAACCGTTCCGCGGCGTCCGGTCCAGGGCCGCCGCGCTGGCCGCCTGCGCGCTGGTGGCAACCCTGGTCGCGGCGGGCGCGACCCCGGCGTACGCCGCGGACGACATCGAACGCCCCACCGCGCCCGGCCCGATCACGGTCGTTTCCATCGACACCACCTCGGTCGAGCTGACCTGGGCGGCCTCGACCGACAACGTGGGCGTGGTCCGCTACCCGGTCGGGGCACGATTCGAGGACACCGGCGCCCAGTACTCGACCGACACCACCAGCATCCGGATCACCGGCCTGCGGCCGTCGCGCACGTACACCTTCTCGGTGTGGGCGCTGGACGCGGCCGGCAACAGCTCACTGGCCAACCCGACCCTGCGGCTGACCATGCCACCCGGGGACGACCAACCGCCGGGCGCGCCCGGTCAACCGGTGGCGTACGACGTCTCCGCCACCCAGGTCTGGCTCCGGTGGGCGCACTCGGTGGAGAACGTCGCGCTCGACCGGTACGAGGTGTTCCGGGTCGACGCCGGCGGCGCTCTCACCCTGGTCCGCGACGTGTCGCAGTACCCGCCCCGCAACAGCGCCCAGATCGGTGGGTTGACGCCGAACACCCCGTACACCTTCGTGGTGCGGGCCCGCGACGAGGTCGGGCACCTGTCCCCCCTGTCCGCGCCGGTCACGGTGACCACCCTGCCGCCGCCGCCGAGCTGCGCGGTCCGGTCCGTCGTGCGGCAGTGGTCGGACGGCTTCGTGGCGCACCTCGTCGTCACCAACACCGGCACCACGGCGGTCGACGGGTGGACGATGACGTGGCGGTTCTGGGCCAGCCAGCAGGTGCAGGGCATCTGGGGCGCGAAGGTCGTCGACCGTGTCAACAACAGCTACCTCCGGGTGGCCAACACCAGCCGCAACGCCGTGATCCCGCCCGGCGGCAGCGTGTCGCTGGGGCTCGTCGCCACCGGCACGCAACTGCCGGAGGAGATCACGCTCAACGGCGGTCTCTGCACGGTGGCAGACGAATAACGCTCGACCCCGGGGTCTGGCGCGCGCCGCGACATATTGCGACGCTAACGCCTGTGTATGACTATGACCTGTTGGTGCTGGGCTCCGGACCCGGCGGTCAGAAGGCCGCGATCGCCGCCGCCAAACTCGGCAGGCGGGTCGGCATCGTGGACCGCCGCGACATGATCGGTGGGGTGTGCATCAACACCGGCACCGTCCCCTCCAAGACCCTGCGCGAGGCCGTGCTCTACCTGACCGGGCTGAGCCAACGCGACCTCTACGGCAGCAGCTACCGGGTCAAGGACGAGATCACGGTCAGCGACCTGGCGGCCCGGACGCAGCACGTGATCACCCGGCAGACCGACGTCATCCGCAATCAACTGGCCCGCAACCGCGTCGCGTTGATCACCGGCACCGGGCGCTTCGCGGACGCGCACACGATCTGGGTCGACGGTGGCTCCGGCCGCGAGTCCAGAGTGACCTTCGACAAGATCATTATCGCTGCCGGCACGCGCCCGGCCCGCCCGGACAGCGTCGACTTCGACGACCGGACGATCGTGGACTCCGACGGCGTCATCAACCTCCAGGCCGTACCCCGCAGCATGGTCGTGGTCGGCGCCGGCGTGATCGGCATGGAGTACGCGTCGATGTTCGCCGCGCTCGGCACCAAGGTGACCGTCGTGGAACGCCGCGACCGGATGCTCGACTTCTGCGACGAGGAGGTCGTCGAGTCGCTGAAGTACCACCTGCGCGACCTGTCCGTGGCGTTCCGCTTCGGCGAGGAGGTCGCCGCCGTGGAGAAACACCAGACGGCGGCGCTGTGCATCCTCAAGAGCGGCAAGAAGATCGTCGCCGACACGGTGATGTACTCCGCCGGCCGACAGGGCCAGACCGACGACCTCGCGCTGGAGGCGGCCGGGCTGGAGGCGGACCGGCGCGGCCGGATCACGGTCGACGCCAACTACCGCACCCCGGTCGACAACATCTACGCCGTCGGCGACGTGATCGGCTTCCCCGCCCTCGCGTCCACCTCGATGGAACAGGGCCGGCTGGCCGCGCAGCACGCCTGCGGCGAGCCGATCCGGGAGATGCACGGCCTGCAACCGATCGGCATCTACACGATCCCGGAGATCAGCTTCGTCGGGCAGACCGAGGCGCAGCTCACCGAGAGCTCAACGCCGTTCGAGGTGGGCATCGCGCGCTACCGGGAGCTGGCCCGGGGCCAGATCGTCGGCGACTCGTACGGCCTGCTGAAACTGCTCGTGTCCCCCGACGACGGCCGACTGCTCGGGGTGCACGTGTTCGGCACCGCCGCCACCGAGATCGTCCACATCGGGCAGGCCGTGATGGGCTGCGGCGGCACGATCGACTACCTGGTCGACGCGGTGTTCAACTACCCGACGCTGGCCGAGGCGTACAAGGTCGCCGCCCTGGACGCCTCCAACAAAATCCGCAACATAACCCGAATAGACGGCTAACCCCCACCCACCTCCCCACCCACCCCACCCCACCCACCCCACCCCTTCGCCCCGGTGATCAAGAGGTTTGCGTCACGACACGCCGTGCCCGTTGACGCAAACCTCTTGATCACGCGCTCGGAGGGGTCAGGTGTGGGAGGGTTTCCCGCACCTGACCCCTGGGGTCAGCTTGCTGTGCAGGTTGGGGTTATGGTGCCGGCGGTGCCGTTGGCCTGGAAGCCGTACTCGGTGGACTGACCGGCGCCGACCCGGCCGTTGTAGGCCACGTTCGTCCAACTCGTCGCGCCGCTGCTACCACTGCGGTTGGCGTTCCAGGCGTTGGTGACCGTCGCGCCGGACGGCAACGCGATGCCGACCGTCCAGCCGCTGATGGCCGACGAGCCGGCCGTCACCCTCACCGTGGCCACGAAGCCACCCGTCCACTGGTTCACCGACACCGTCGCGGTGCAGCCGCCCTGCCCCGGGGGCGGGGTGGTGGGCGGGTCGGTCGGCGGGTCGGTGGGCGGATCGGTCGGCGGATCGGTCGGCGTGGTGCCGTTGTTCAGTGCGGCGAGGACCGCGTCGTACGCCGGCTTCTTGGACCCGTTGCTGTTGAACAGCAGCGGCGTCTGCGAGGCCCGCCACGAGTCGCTGTCGCGGATGCCCCACACGGTGATGCCGTTGCAGCGGGGCACCGCGAGGCAGTCCTCCACGACACTGCGGTAGGTGGCCGCGGACGCGCCCTGGATGTCCAGCTCGGTGATCTGCACGTCCACACCCAGTGCCGCGAAGCTCGACAGCGTGGTGCGGTAGTTGCTCACGTACGGGGACTCGTTGTTGAAGTGCGACTGGAAACCGACGCAGTCGATCGGCACACCACGGGCCTTGAAGTCGCGGACCATGTTGTAGACGCCCTGGGTCTTGGCGTGCGTCCAGTTGTCGGTGTTGTAGTCGTTGTAACAGAGCTTCGCGCCCGGGTCGGCGGCCCGCGCGGCCCGGAAGGCCGCCTCGATCCAGTCGTTGCCCGTGCGCTGGAGGTTGGAGTCCCGACGGCCACCGGAGCTGCCGTCCGCGAACGCCTCGTTCACCACGTCCCAGGCCACGACCTGGCCCCGGAAGTGCGTCGCCACCTGCGTCACGTGGTTGAGCATCGCCGACCGCAGGGCGGTGCCACTCATGCTCTCCATCCACGACGGCTGCTGCGAGTGCCACGCCAGGGTGTGACCCCGCACGCTCATCCCCCGACTGCGCGCGTGGTTCACGATCTGCTCCGCCGCGCCGTAACTGAACCGACCCTGCTGCGGCTCCGTCGCGTCGATCTTCATCTCGTTCTCGGGCGTCACCGAGTTGAACTCACGATTCAAGATCGTCGTGTACGCGCTGTCCGACAACCTGCCGGCCGCCACCGCCGTACCGAAATAGCGATTTTTCTCGGCGGCGGACGCGCCGAGCGTGGTCCCGGCGGCGGCGGGCGCCGTCGTGAACAGCGCCATGCCGGCGACGAGCGCACCCGCGCCGGCCAGCGCGACGGCAGCTCTCGATGCCGCCTTCCATCTCGCGTTTCTCATCGTGTGGCTCCTTCTGTGGTGGTGGGTGGGACGGTCTGTGGTGGTGGGTCAGGGGACATTCAGGACACCGCGCAGGCGGTGCCGTTCAGGGCGAACGACGACGGTTCGCCGGTGCCGCCCTCATGGCTGGCCTGGAAGCCGATCTCGACCGACGCGTTCGGGGCGATGGCGGCGTTGTAGGAGGCGTTGCGCGCGGTGACCGCACCGCTCGCCGGGGTGTACTGGGCGTTCCAGCCGCTGGTGATGCGTTGTCCGGTGGGCAGGGTGAAGGTCAGCGCCCACCCGTTGACGGCGCTGGACGCGGTGTTGGTGATGGTCACGCTCGCGGTGAGGCCGGAGTTCCAGGCGTTGACCGCGTACCCGATCCGGCACCCGCCCTCGGTGGGCGGCGGCGTGGTCGGCGGCGGCGTGGTCGGTGGCGGCGTGGTCGGTGGCGGCGTGGTCGGTGGCGGCGTGGTCGGAGGCGGCGTCGTGCCGTCCAGCCCGAAGAAGCGGATCACCTGCGCGGCGTCGACCGGCAGGTTGTGCGTGACACCCTGCATGCTGATCGCCTCGATGGGCGCCGTCGCACCGCTGTTGCCGTAGCGGGTGCGGGTGTAGCCGGACTGGGGGGTGTCGGTGTACGTCGGGGTCTGGCTCAGGCCGTGCACGTTGGTCCACTGCTTGACCTGCTCACCGAAGTTCGGGTAGCGCAGCGTCTCGTCGTTGGTGCCGTGCCAGATCTGCATCCGTGGTCGCTGGCCGGTGTAGCCCGGGTACGCCTCGCGGACGAGGTCGCCCCACTGCTGTGCGGTCCTGACGACCTGCCCGTTCGCGCACTGGCTGTTCCACTCGGAGGTGCCGCCGGTGGCGAAGCAGCCGAACGGCACACCGGCGAAGGACGCACCCGCCGCGAAGACATCCGGGTAGACGCCCAGCATGACGTTGGTCATCATCGCCCCGGAGGAGGTGCCGGTCGCGAAGATCCGCGCGGGGTCGGCGGCGTACCGCTGTCGCACGTGCTCGACCATCGACATGAGCCCGACCGGGTCGCTGCCCCCGCCACGGCGTAACGCCTGCGGCGAGTAGACGTCCCAGCACTTGCTGCTGCGGGTGGCCGACGGGTAGATCACGATGAACCCGTACCGGTCCGCGAGGGACGCGTACTGCGTGCCCGAGTGGAATGCCGGGCCCGTACCGGTGCAGTAGTGCATCGCCAGGAGGATCGCCGGTCGGGTCGCCACCCGGTCCGGGACGTACAGGTGCATCTGCAGGTTGGTGGGGTTGGTGCCGAAGTTGGTCACCTGCGTGAGCGTCGCCGCCGACGCCGGTGTGGGAAACGTCAACGCGGCGGCGGCCAGTGTCACGGCCGCCAGCACGACGCCAAGCGTTCTTGTCTTCAGTGTCATCGTCGCGATCCCTCGGGAAAAAGGCGCGTGGAAGGGGACTCAAGTCGAGGACTGCCCTTCGCCCGACCTTGACCGCGGCTCGCGTGACCATGCCAGCTTCAATCGAGACACCTCGATTGTCAAGAGTTCCGGAAACCTTCCGCTGCAACGGATCCGGCGGCCACCTGCACACCGATGGGCATCGACGTGCGTGAGCACCATCGACTGGTTGCGAGCAATTACCGGGAGGTTATCGAAACGTGCCGGGACTGCCGGAGACACGACGGGGAGACCCGGCTCGTTGGCCGCGCCTCCCCCGTCGTGCCGGTCAGTAGATGGTGCGGCCTCGCCCGTCGGGCACCCCGGACTTGCGGTAGAAGTACGTGTTGATCTGGTCGCGCCACTCGGTGGCGGAGCGCACCTGCTCGTCGAGGCGTTCGGCCACCCGCTCGTACACCGCCGGGTCGATCATCCCGTTCAGCGTCTGCCACCGCCGTCGCATCGCCACCACCTCCTCGACACCGGCGAAGTGGGTGTCGTAGATGTGCTGGATGACGGTCGACCCGCTGTGCATTACGTGCCCGTACGGCACGTGGTGGAAGAACAGCAGCAGCTCGTCGGGGCAGCTCTCCGGCGACTCGTACACCCGCGCCCAGTGCGGCGGGTACTGGCCGGCGAAGCCGGTGCCCGACGCACGGCTGCGGTCCACGCCCACTCCGTCGCGGTCGGCGAAGTGGTAGGTGCCCCACCGCGTGTACTCGTACCCGTCGACGCCGGGGCCGTAGTGGTCGCCCGGGTTGACCATGAAGCCGACGCCCAGCGGCGCGGTGTAGCGCTCGTACGTGCGCCACGAGTCGTCCATGATCTCGTGCAGCGTCCGCCCCACCACCTCCGGTTCGGCGGTCGCCGACGGCGGGAAGGTCAGCGCGATCCACTCGTCGAGGACCGCCCGCGGATCCATCCGCGGGTTCCAGGCGAGCCGCCCGAACGTGTACAGGTTGGCCTGCGCCAACGGGTGCCCGGTCCAGAAGGGGTCGTCGCCCACGTTGGCGACAGCGACCAGACCACCGCCCGCGCCCGACTCCCCGGCGACCACGTCAGCCACCGTCCGCCCGCCGGGCCCCCACGGCGCGAACCGCAGCACCTCACCCCACCACGGGCCGAGGTGGCAGACGTGCCGCTGCTGGCCCGTGTACTCCTGGGTGACCTGCAACTCCACCGCCAGCCGGGTGGCGGGCATCGCGGCGATCACCGGGGAGACCGGTTCCCGGGTCTGGAAGTCCACCGGACCGAACTTCACCTGCAGGACCACGTTGGTCCGGAACCGCCCGTCGAGCGGGGCGAAGTGGTCGTACGCGGCGCGCGCCCGGTCGGTGGACCGGTCCCGCCAGTCCTGGTGGTGGTTGTAGACGAACGCCCGCCAGTGCACCACTCCCCCGACCGGGGCCAACGCCTCGGCCAGCACGTTCGCTCCGTCGGCGTGGTCTCGTCCGTAGGTGAACGGGCCGGGCTGCCCCTCCGAGTCGGCCTTCACCAGGTAACCGCCGAAGTCCGGGATGCGCTCGTACACCTTGCGGGTGGTCGCGGCCCACCAGACCCGCACCGCTTCGTCCAGCGGGTCGGCGGTGGACAGGCCACCGAGCACCACCGGCGCGGCGAAGGTGACCGACAGGTGCACCCGGATGTTGTACGGCCGCAGCACGTCCGCGATCTCGGCCACGTCGCCGAGCCGGTCGGTGAGCAGCAGCGCCTCCGTCCGGGACACGTTGACGTTGTTCACCGAGATCGCGTTGACACCGCTCGCGGCCAGCAGCCGCCCGTACTCCCGGACCCGGGCCAGGTCGCCGCGCGGCCGGCCGTCCTGCCAGAAGATCGAGCCGCCCGCGTACCCCCGTTCGACCTGGCCCATCACCGGGTGCACGGCCACGTTGTCCCAGTGGTTCAGCATCCGCCGGCGCAGCGCCGGCCGGTGCCGCTCCGGTGGACGGGCCGGATCGAAGGCCGTCGCACAGAGCCGGACGACGTGGAACAGCCCGTAAAGCAGGCCGGCCGGCGCGTCGGCCAGCACCACGGTCATCTCACCGTCACGGGCCAGCAGGAACCCCTCGTCACCGAGCGGCTCACCACCACCGATCCCGGTCAGCGCCGCCTCCGCCGCCGACCGCGCCGCCTCGACCGCCGGGCTGGGCAGCGCGTCGGCGCCGCGCAGGGCGAGCACCAGGTCGACGTCGACGTCCCAGGAGGGTGAGTGCCACACCCGCCCGCCGTAGCGCGCACAGGCACGCGAGACCTCGTCCAGGACGGTGTCGACGAGCAACCCCTCGCCGTGGACGAGGACGCGACGCGCGCCGAGCGACCGGAAGGCTTCCGGGGGCAACCAGGCCGCGTGCACGCGCGGCTCGCGGGGTTCCATCGGTTCCTCGACGAACATCAGGTGCTCCAGGTCGACGGACTCCTCGGCGTTCACCCGTCCTCCCGCAGGACGACGACGCCGTACGCCGGCAGGCGCAGGGCCGAGCCGGCTTGCGTCCGGTCACCGGTGAGCAGGTCGACGCCACTGGTCGGCGCGGTCACCTCGATCGGCGCCGTGCAGTGGTTGAGCAGGAAGAGCAGCCGTGACCCGTCCGGCGCGACCCGCACGGCGGATTCCAGGTCCGGTGTGTCCGGGTAGGGCCCGAGCACGTCGTGCCGGGCCAGCACGTGCCGGACCACCCAGGACACCCCGGCCTGGTCCAGACCCGCTGCCACGTACCAGCCGTCGCCGGCACCGAAGGAGTTGCGGGTCACCGCGGGCGTGCCCGCGTAGAAGTCGGCCTGGTACGTGCCGACCACCTGGGCGCCCTGCGGGGTCACCACCTCGAACAGCAGCCGCGCCTCGACGTCGACCTGGTCGGTGCCGCCGCCGAGGCGGACCGGGTTGACCACCTCCGGGCCGCGGGCGTCCCACTCGTCGATCCGGACACCTGTCAGCTGCCCGAGCGGGCCCGGCACGTCCATGAGGAAGGCCTGGTCGTTCTCGTCCACGCGACCCGACAGGTAGGTGGTGAGCACCGATCCGCCGCGCGCCGCCACCGCCTCGAGGCGCTGCGGCAGATCACCCTTGAGCATGTGCAGGGCCGGCGCGACGACCACGTCGTAGCCGGACAGGTCGGCGGTCACCGCGACGACGTCCAGGTCCACGCCGGCGTCCCAGAGCGCCCGGTGGTACGCGAGCACGACCTGCTGGTAGCGGACCAGCCGCGACGGCCCGTCGGAGATCTCCAACGCCCACCAGCTGTCCCAGTCGAACAGCAGCGCCACCCGGGCCGGCGTCCTCGCGCCCAGCGACGCCGGGCCCAGCCGGTCCAGCTCGGCGCCCAGCTCGGCGACCTCCCGGAACACCCGGGTGTCGGAGCGGCCGGCATGGCCGATGACCGCGCCGTGGTATTTCTCGCTGGCGCCCCGGGAGGCCCGCAGTTGGAAGAACAGCACCGCGTCGGCGCCGTGCGCCACCGCCTGCCAACTCCACAGCCGCATCAGACCGGGCCGCTTGAGCGGGTTGACGTCCCGGCACGCGGTGGCGCCCGGCGACTGTTCCATCAACCAGAACGGCTGGCCGTCCTTGAGCCCGCGCATCAGGTCGTGGGTCAGCGCCATCCGGGCCGCCGACTCGTCGTCCGGCGGGTAGTTGTCCCAGGAGGCGAAGTCCAGGTGCGTGGCCCAGCGGTGGTAGTCGATCGGCCGGTACATGCCCATGAAGTTGGTCGTCACCGGCAGGCTGGGGCTGGACTCCCGGATGGCCGTCTTCTCGTCCAGGAAGTTGGTCAGCATCGCGTCGGAGGAGAACCGCAGGTAGTCCAGCGTGATCCCCTGGAACGCGGTGTGGTCCGGCCCGCGCCAGTGCTCGGTGAGCGCCGACGGCGGCTCGATCTGGTCCCAGTCGGTGAAGGTGTGCGACCAGAAGGTGGTGTACCAGGCCGCGTTCAGGTTCTCCAGGGTGCCGTAGCGGTGGCGCAACCAGGCCCGGAAGCCGGCCGCGCACAGGTCGCAGTAGCAGGCGCCGCCGTACTCGTTGCCGACGTGCCACGCGACGACCGCCGGGGTGTCGGCGTAGCGGCGGGAGACCCGGCGGGCCAGCTCGACGGAGAGCCGGCGGAAGACCGGGGAGCTGGGGCAGGAGTTGTGTCGCTGCCCGAACCGGTGCTTGCGGCCCTCGAAGTCGGTCCGGGTCACCTCGGGGTACGCCTTCGCCAACCACGCCGGGTGCGCCCCGGTGCCGGTGGCCAGGCAGATTCCGCGCCCCTCGGCGGCGGCCCGCTCCACGATCCGGTCCAGCAGCGAGAAGTCGTAGACGCCCTCGGCGGGCTGGACGAGCGCCCAGTCGAAGACGCCGATGGTGACCAGGTCGATCCGGGCGCTGTCGAAGAGACGTTGGTCCTGCTTCCACACGTCCTCGGGCCACTGTTCCGGGTTGTAGTCGCCCCCGAAGGGCACCTTGGCGGTGACGGGCAGGCTCATGCGGTGAACTCCTTCCGGATCAGGTGGATCATCGGGTCGCTGACGCGCAGGAACGCGAGGAGCGCGACCGAGCCGAGCATCGCCAGCACGGCCTCGGAGAAGACCGCGGTGATCCCGGCCGCCGCGGCCAGCAGCAGCGCGGTGCCGACGGTGACACCGGGGGTACGCACGAGGAAGTGCACGGCCAGCCGCAGCACGTCGCGGGTGCGGAAGTCGAACAGTGCGGTGATCACCAGGGCGTTGGCCGCGCAGAGCGTCACCGCCACGGCCAGCAGGACCAGCGGCACGGCCCACCAGCCGGCGAGGCCGACCGCGCCCCGGTAGGCGAGGTTCAGGGCGAGCACGGTCAGCCACAGCAGGGTCGGCACCCAGACGCGCAGGGTGCCGGACAGGTTCGCCCGGTACCCGCGCCAGAACAGGGCGGCGGGCCGCAGGTCGGTCAGGTCGAGGCGCTGGTGACGCAGGGCGTACAGGGCGGCGGAGATCGCCGGCCCGACCGGCAGGAGGAGCAGCGCGACCAGCGGCAGGTTGCTGGGGTCACGGCCCAGCAGCAGCAGTGGGAGCAGGCCGGGCACCGTGGTGAGCAGGAGCAGCAGCTCGACCACCAGCAGGATGTAGACCCGGGAGGTGACCCGCGACAGTGGCCCGTCGCCGAACTGTCGCCAGGCCTGGGCGGCGCCGCTCACGGTTGCTCCTTCCGGTCGTTCCGGACGACCGGCAGGGCGCGGTGGTTCGCGCGCGTCGCGCCGGCCGGTGGTCGCCGGGAGGTCCGGTCGGGCCGGGCTGAGCCGCCCGACCGGACCTCCCGCTGATCAGCCGTTGTCTTTCTGGAACCGTTCGTACGCCTTGTTGACCACGTCGATGTACTGCTCGGAGTTCTTGGCCTTCAGCTCGGCCACGTACGCGTCCCACTCGGTGAGGGGCCGCTGGCCCAGGGCGAACTTCAGCGTGTTCTGGGTGACGAAGTCCTTCAGCGGGGTCTCCCAGAGCGACACCTGCTCGCGCTCCTCGTCGGTCAACGGGCGCGGCGGGGGGACCTCCCTCGGCTTGCGGGCGTCCATCACCTTCTGGAACTCCAACTCCTCCGGGGAGAAGAACCCGCGGACCAGGTCGGGGGTGCCGCCGTAGGCGAAGACGCCGTTCTGGAAGCCGAACTCCTTCTGCAGGTGCTTGGGCGCCTTCGGGTGGAGCCCCAGGAAGTCGACGTCGGCGGTGAGCGAGCGCTTGCCGGACGCGTCCTTGGTGAAGGTGGTGCCCTCGATGCCCCAGCGGGCGAACTCCATGCCGGCGTCGGAATACCAGAGCCAGTCGATGAACTGCATCATGGCCACGAAGTTCTTGCTCTCCCGGGCCTTCGAGGAGATCATGATGCCGTTCTCCAGCCGGGGGAACGGGTTGATCTCGCCGGCCGGGCCGATCGGCAGCGGGATCTTGGCCATCTTGGCGTTCGGCAGGGTCTTGGCCAGGTCGGGCCGGTGGTTGTTGACGAGCGTCTGCGCGTTGCCGGTGACCATGAAGGACTTGCCGTTGGCCAGCTTCTGGCGTGCCTGGTCATCGGTCTGGGTGAAGCTCTCCGGGTCGAGAAGGCCCTCGGCGACGAGCTTGTGCAGGAACGTGACCATCTGCCGGTACTGGTCGGACGAGCCGGTGTAGTTGAACTTCTTCGCCGCCGGGTCCCAGGTGGCGTGCTGGTAGTCCCAGCCGGCCTGGGTGCCGTGGGCGGAGCCGAGGATGTTGAGCAACGCGCCGGTCGGGTTGGGCTTGCTGAACAGGTCGGAGTACGGGTAGACGTTCGGGTACTTCGCCTTCATCGCCTTCATCACGGCGTACAGGTCGTCCCAGGTCTTCGGGACGGGCAGGTTGAGCTCCTGCATGATGTCGGTGCGCACCAGCACCGTGTAGTCCTGGGTGGGCTTCTCGTGGACGCCGGGCAGCAGGTAGAACTTACCGTCGGACTGCCGCAGGTTGTCGATCTCCGGCTTGAGGTTCCACTTGGTGATCTTTTCCTTGAGGTTGGGCATCAGATCCAGGTAGTCGCTCACCGGGAGAATCGCCCCGGAGGACACGAACGCGTCCTCCTGTGGGTGGTACGTCTTCGGGATGATCAGCGGAGCGTCTCCGGCGCCGATCAGCAGGCTGCGCTTCTGCTCGTAGTCGCTCAGCGGCACGGCCACCGGTTCGATCTTGACGTTGGTCCGCTTGCTGAGCTCCGACCAGAACAGCCAGTCCTCCTTCAGCGGGTAGAACGTGTGGTTGTTGTAGAGGGTGGAGAAGGAGAGCGCCTCGGTGGCCTTGAACTGGTCGCCGACGCCGTAGTTGGCCATCGCGCCAACCTTGTTCTCCGAGAGGTCAGTCGACTCACCGGGGTCCTCGGAACAGGCGGTGGCAAGGGAGAGCGCCAGCAGACCCGCAGTGGTCAGTGCCACGCGGCGCCACGTCTTGTGGAGCATGGCTCGTCCTTTCGGTGGTGGGGATTCGAATGTGGAACGGTGCGGCGTCGACGTCACCCCTTGACCGCGCCGAGCATCACGCCGCGGACGAAGTAGCGTTGGACGAAGGGGTAGACGGCCAGGATCGGCAGTGTGGTCAGCACGATCGTCACGGCCTGGAGGGTGGCCGCGGCCTGGACCTTGTCGGCGTCGGCGGCGGCGGACTCGGCGCTGGTGGCCCCCGCGATGAGGTTGCGCAGGTAGACGGTGACCGGCAGCAGGTCCTGCCGGTCCATGTAGAGGAACGCGGCAAACCACGAGTTCCAGAAGGACACCGCGTAGAAGAGCACCATCGTCGCGATGATCGCTTTCGACAACGGCAGCACGATCCGCAGCAGGATGCCGTAGGTGTTCAACCCGTCGACCGCCGCAGCCTCCTCCAACTCGCTCGGCAGACTCTCGAAGAACGCCTTCATCACCAGCAGGTTGAACACACTGATGGCGTTGGGGATCACCACGGCCCAGATGGTGTTCTTCATGCCCAGGCTGGTGACCAGCACGTAGTTGGGGATCAGACCCCCGGAGAAGAACATGGTGAACAGCGCGATGCCGACGAGGACCCCGCGCCCCTTGAGCTGCGGCTTGGACAGCACGTACGCGTAGCACGTGGTCAGCACGATCGAGATGAGCGTGGCGACCACCGTGTACACCACGGTGTTGCGGTAGTTCGTCCAGAACATCGCGTCCGACATCAACAGCTTGTATGCGGTCAGGTCGAAGCCACGCGGGACGATGGTCACCTCGCCGGCGATGATGTAAGCCTCTTCGCTGAGCGAGCGGGCCACGATGTTGAGGAACGGGTACAGCGTCACGACCACGACGCCGAGCAGGACGACAGTGTTGACCACCCGGAAGATCCGGTAACCCCGGCTGTCCACCGGCCCGCGCGTCTTCGGGGCGTCGATCTTCGTACCGAGGGTCACCACAGGCTCGTCCCCACCGTGCGACGGGAGATGACGTTCGCCGACAGGACGAGGATCAGCCCGATCACCGCCTCGAAGAGGCCGATGGCGGCCGCGTAGCTGAAGTTGCTGGACTGGAAACCCATCCGGAACAGATAGGTGGAGATCACGTCGGCGGTCGGATACGTCAACGGGTTGTAGAGCAGCAGGATCTTCTCGAACCCGACCGCCAGGAAGCTGCCGATGTTGAGGATCAGCAGGGTCATCATCGTCGGACGGATGCCGGGCAACGTGACGTGCCAGGTCTGCCGCAGCCGGCCGGCGCCGTCGATCCGGGCGGCCTCGTACAGGTCCTCGTCGACGGTGGTGAGGGCGGCGAGGTAGAGGATCGTGCCCCACCCGACGGTCTGCCAGACCTCGGACGAGACGTAGATGGTGCGGAACCACTCCGGTTTTTGCAGGAACGCCACCGGGTCGCCACCGAACAGGCTGACGATCTGGTTGGCCGTGCCCTCGATCGAGGTCAACTGCATGACCATCGCCGCCACGATCACGATCGACAGGAAGTGCGGCAGGTAGGACACGGACTGGACGAACCGCTTGAAGCGGCGGGCCCGGACCTCGTTGAGCAGCAGCGCCAGCACGATCGGCAGCGGGAAGCAGAACAGCAGGGTCAGCGTCCCCAGCACCAGGGTGTTGGTGAACACCTCCCAGAACGTCGGGTCGCTGAGGAACATCCGGAAGTACCGCAGCCCGACCCAGTACTCACCGAAGATGCTGCCGCCCGGCTTGAAGCGACGGAACGCGATGATGTTGCCGATCATCGGCAGGTACCGGAAGACCAGGAAGAACAGCAGCGGCAGGACGGCCAGGGAGTAGAGCTGCCAGTCTCGACGCAGCGCCTGCCGCCAACTGCGGCGGCGGCGCGGCGGGCGCGGGGCGGGGCTCTGCGCCTGCTGCGGAGAACTCGGCGGCGCCGGCGGCGGTGGCCGCAGGGTGGATGTCATCCTTGGCCTCCTATGCCGACTGTGAAACGGCCACGAGGGGCTCGACCCGCACCGAGGTGAGCAGTTCCCGCTCGAAACCGACCTGGCGCTCGGCGCCGACCAGTCGCAGCGGTAGGGCCGCCGCCACGTCGCCGCTCGATCGGCCGAAGCGCAGCTCGACGTCGCCGGGCTCGACGATCCGTTGGCCGGTCAGCCCGGTGAACGACGCCACGTCGGCAGGTACGCCGAACGTCACGTGCGCCACCTCACCGGGTGCCAACGGCAGCCGGGTGTAGCCGATCAGCCGGACCACCGGACGGGTGGTCTGCGCGACCGGGTCGTGCAGGTAGAGCTGCACGACCTCGGTGCCGGCCCGCTCACCGGTGTTGGCGACGGTGATCCGCACCCGCACCTCGCCGTCGACCGGCCAGACAGTCGGATCTTCGCGCGGCTCGACCACCGTCGCGTCGGACCAGTCGAAGGTGGTGTAGCTCAGCCCGTGGCCGAACGGGTAGGCCGGCGTCGGATCGATCGAGGACACCTTGTTGCGCCGGCCGAGCGGCGGTGCCAGGTAGGTGCTCGGCAGCCCGCCGGCGTCGCGGGGCACACTCACCGGCAGCCGCCCGGACGGGTTGATCGCGCCGGTGAGCACCTCGGCAAGCGCCTGCCCGCCGAGCTGGCCGAGGAAGAACGCCTGCACGACGGCCGCCGCGGCGTCGAACTCCGGGCCGAGCGCGTAGGGGCGGCCGGTCATCAGCACCAGGACGACCGGGGTGCCGGTGGCGAGGACGGCCCGGACCAGGTCGGCCTGTACACCGGGCAGTCGCAGGTCCGGGGCGTCGCACCCCTCGCCGGAGGTGCCCCGGCCGAACATCCCCGCCCGGTCGCCGACGGCGAGCACGCACACGTCGGCGGCGGCGGCCGCGGCGACCGCGGCCGGGATGCCCGAGGTGTCGTCGCCGGTGATGGCGCAGCCCTGCTCGTGGCTGAGCATCGGGACGCGTCGGGCCAGCTCGTCACGCAGCGACGGGATGTCCAGGCCGAGCCCGAAATCGCTGTGGTGGACGCCGACGTGGTTGGGGAACGAGTAGCAGCCGAGCATGGCCATCGGGTCGTCGGCGACGGGCCCGACCAGGGCGACCCGGCCGCCGACGGGCAACGGGAGGACGCCGGTGTTGCGCAGCAGGACGACGGACTGCCGGGCCAGGCGTACGGCGATGTCCTGGCTGACCTCGTCGTCGAGACGCAGCGACGCCACGTCGTCGGGCAGTTCCTGCCAGCCGTCGTCGAGCAGACCGACCTCGATCTTCTGGATCAGCACCCGGCGCAGCGCGCCGTCGACCAACGCCTCGTCGACCTCACCTCGGCGTACCGCCTCCACCAGCGGGGGGCCGAAGGTGTCCACGGTGGGCAGCTCGACGTCGATCCCGGCGCGCAGGGCGAGCCGGGCCGCGTCGGCGGCACCGCCGGCGACACCGTGCAGGGTCTCCAGGAAGCGTACGGAGAAGTAGTCGGCGACCACGGTGCCGGTGAAGCCCCACTCGTCGCGCAGCAGCCCGGTCAGCAGCCCGTGGTCGGCGGCCACGGGCAGGCCGTCGATCTCGGCGTAGGAGTTCATCACCGAGCGGGCGCCACCGTGGCGCAGCGCCATCTCGAACGGAGGCAGGATGACGTCGGCCAGCTCCCGGGGGCCCATCGGCACCGGCGCGAGGTTGCGTCCGCCACGGGAGGCGGAGTAACCGGCGAAGTGTTTCAGCGTGGCGACCACGCCGGCCCGCTCCAGCCCCCGCACGTACGCGGCACCGGTCGTGCCCACCAGGTAGGGGTCCTCGCCGATCGTCTCCTCGGTGCGGCCCCAGCGGTAGTCGCGGGTGACGTCCAGGACCGGGGCGAGCCCCTGGTGTACGCCGGCGGCGCGCATGGACCGCGCGATCCGGTCGGCCATCGCCTCGACCAGGTCGGGGTCGAAGGACGCGCCCCAGCTCAGTGGGGTCGGGTAGACGGTGGCCCGCCACGCGGCGAACCCGGTGAGGCACTCCTCGTGCACCTGGGCCGGGATGCCGAACCGACTGGCGGCCACGATCTGCGCCTGCGACGCCGCCAGCGACCGGGCGCCGAGCACCGGGTCGACCGGCGCGGTGCCGAACGGGCGGGTGAGCTGGCCCAGCCCGTAGCGGATGACGCTGCTCCACTGCGGCAGCTCGCTGATCATGTCGGACTGGTGTGGTGCGACACCCTCGCCGGTGGCCTCCGCGCCGACCCACACGCCGACGAGTTGGGCGATCTTCTCCTCCAGCGACATCTTCGGCAGGAGCGCGTCGGCCCGCTCGGCCGGCGTCAGCCGCGGATCGCGCCACGGTGCGGTGTCGCTGTCCCCGGGCAACTGACTACTCATGCCTTGACCCCTCAGCTCCGGCCACGTCACCGCGCCCTCGTGGAACCAGTTCCGTAGCGGACATTTTCACGATCCGAAACTTTCCGGAAATCCGCGCAACCTTTTCGGCAACCTAAGTGTCCCATCGATGTGTGTCAAGAGTCTCAATCGGACGCCGGACCGCCACTTCCTGCACACAGTGACTCCGCCGACGGCAATCCGTGGCGCTCGCGCCGCCGACGGGCCCACCAACGGTCGGACCGACTGTCACGCTGGCTGGTGTGGCCGGCTGATCGTGTTAGTGTCTGCCGAAACTTTCGGATGCTGCTTGAGGTCGCGATGACAGAGCACCGCCCGCTCGACCCACCCGCCTCCACCACCATCGCGACCATCGCCAACGATGTCGGCGTCTCGGTCGCCACGGTGTCCAAGGTCCTCAACGGACGTGGCGATGTCGCTCCCGGCACCAGGGCCCGGGTGGAGGCGAGTCTCGACCGCCACCAGTACCAGCGCCGCGCCCGCCGGACCTCGACCGGCGGAGGGCGTGTCGAACTCGTGTTCCACGAATTCGACACGGGATGGGCGATGGAGATCCTGCGCGGCGTGGAGGCGGTGACCACCGCGGCCGGCATCGGGTTGTCCGTCGCCCAACTCGACGGCGCGCACCGCCCGCCAGCCCGATGGCTGGAGGCACTGCTCGCCGACCGACCGTTGGGCGTGGTGTTCGTCCTCTCCCACCTGGCGGAGGCGCAGCAGCAGCACCTGCGGCGCCAGGGCATACCGTTCGTCGTCGTCGACACCGACAGCGCGACCTCGGCCTCCGTGCCCACCGTCGGCTCGAACAACTGGAACGGCGGCCTGCTGGCCGCCCGGCACCTCCTCGATCTGGGGCACCGGCGGATCGCCATCATCTCCGGGCCACCCGACGTGCTCTGCAGCCGCGCCCGCGCCGCCGGCTTCCAGTCGGCCCACGAGGAGGCCGGAATGGCGGTCGACCGCGAGCTGGTCCGTTTCGGCAGTTTCTCCGCCGGTGCCGGGCACGCCCACGGGCTGCAACTGCTGCGCCTGCCGTCCCGACCCACGGCGATCTTCGCCGGCTCGGACATCCAGGCCATGGGCGTGCTCCGGGCCGCCCGTCAGTGCGGCCTCCGAGTGCCCGAGGACCTTTCGGTGATCGGGTACGACAACCTGCCCGTCTCCGCCTGGACCGACCCGGCCCTCACCACGATCAACCAGCCGTTGCGGGACATGGCGGGCATCGCCACCCAGATGTTGCTCGACCTGACCCGGGGCAACGAGCCGGCGACCAGCCGGATCGACCTGGTGACCGAGTTGGTCGTGCGGGAGAGCACCGCGCCCCCCGCCGACCCGCACTGACCCCCGGCCCCTGCGAGGACCCGTGCCTGACTCCGCCTTCACCCTCGACGAACTCCAGCGGTACGCCCCCGAGGTCGCCGAGCCCGACGACTTCGACCGGTTCTGGCGGGACACCCTCGCCGAGGCGGCCGCCCGACCGGTGCTCGTCGACGTCCGTCCGGAGCCCACCGACCTGCGGCTGCTCGACTCGTGGGACGTCACCTTCGCGGGCTTCGGCGGTGATCCCGTACGGGCCTGGTACACCCGTCCGGCCGGCAGACCCGAGCCGCTGCCCGCCGTGGTGGAGTACGCCGGGTACGGCCGCGGCCGTGGCCTGCCACACGAGCGGCTGACCTGGCCGGTGGCCGGCTACGCGCACCTGCTGATGGACAACCGTGGTCAGGCGGGTCAGTATGGCGCCGGCGACACCCCCGACCCGCACGGCGCACCGGGTGGACCGTCGCCGGTCACCTGGGGCATCCACGACCCGCGGGACTACCACTATCGCCGCCTGATCACCGACGCGGTCCGGGCCGTCGAGGCGGTCCGCGCCCTGCCGGGGGTCGACGTCGACCGGGTCACCGTGGTCGGCAACAGCCAGGGCGGCGGGCTGGCCCTGGCGGCGGCCGGTCTCGTCGCCGACCTCAGCGCGGTGCTGACCACCGCGCCGTTCCTCTGCGACATGCGACGGGCCGTCCAGCTCAGCGATCCCGCGCCGTACGGGGAGATCGCGCGTTATCTGGCCGTGCAGCGGGAGGCCGAGGAGGCGGTGTGGCGCACGCTGTCCTATGTCGACGGAGTGAACTTCGCACGGCGCGCGACGGCGCCGGCGCACTTCGGGGTGGGCCGGCGCGACACCGTCTGCCCACCCCGTACGGCCTTCGCCGCCTACAACCATTACGGTGCCGCGAACGGGCGACCGGTCCCGCCAGAGCGGGAGATGCACGTCTACCCGTTCAACGGCCACGAGGGCGGCGAGGCCGTCCACGTCCGGCGGCAGTTGAGCTGGCTCGGCTCGGTGCTCCACCCTGACGGGTGACAGGATCGTGCCCGGTCCTCGGCACGGCGTCCGGCGGTGATCGACTCGGCTTCCAGGTGATCGGGGCGTCGCACCGGCCCGGACACCGCGTGTTTCCCGAAACCCGAGTCGATCAAGAGGTTACGACGGCCCGGTGGATGATCAGCGATCCGCGGCGGGGTAGAGCCGGCTCACGGTCTCGGCCACGCAGACGGGCTTGCCACCGCTGTCGCTCTCCACGGTGACCGTCGCGACCATCTGCACACCGCCGCTCACCGGCGACACCTCGGCGACGACGACGGTGGCGCGTACGGACGCGCCGACCCGGACCGGCGCGGGAAAACGCACCCGGTTCAGCCCGTAGTTGACGCCCATCGCCACCCCCTCGACCCGGTAGAGCCGGCCAGCCAGGGCCGGCAGCAGCGACAGGGTCAGGTAGCCGTGGGCGATCGTGCCGCCGAACGGCCCGGCCGCGGCCCGCTCCGGGTCGAGGTGGATCCACTGGTGGTCGTCGGTGGCGTCGGCGAAGAGGTCGACGCGGCTCTGCTCGATGCGCTGCCACGGGCCGGGGCCGATGGTCTCGCCGACCGCGGTGGCCAGCTCCTCCAACGAGCTGAAGACTCTCATGCCGGATCTCCCTGGAGCTAGAAGGCGTTGACGCCGGTGAGCGCGCGTCCGATGAGGAGTTGCTGGATCTGACTGGTGCCCTCGTAGAGGGTGGCGACCCGGGCGTCGCGCAGGTACTTGCCGACCGGGTACTCGTCGATGTAGCCGTACCCACCGAAGACCTGGACCGCGTTGTTGGCCGCGCGGACGGCGGCCTCGCTGGCGAAGAGCTTGGCCATCGACGCCTCGGTGGCGAACGGCTGGTCGCGATCGATCAGGTCGGCCACCTGCCACACCAGCAGCCGGGCGGCGGCGGTGTCCACCGCGATGGCGGCGAGGAGTTGTTGGACGAGCTGGTGCCCGGCGATCGGCTTGCCGAACTGGGTCCGCTGGCCGGCGTAGCCGACCGACGCGTCGAGGCAGCCCTGGGCGATGCCGACGCACCCGGCGGCCACCGACATCCGGCCCTTGGCGAGGGTGGCCAGGGCCAGCCGGAACCCGCCGCCCTCGGCGCCGAGGCGGGCCGCGTCGGGCACGCGTACCTCGTCGAAGCCCAACTCGCCGGTGGCCTGGCCGCGCAGGCCCAGCTTGCCGTGGATCTCGCGTCGGGTCAGCCCCGGGCTGTCGGTGGGCACCAGGAACGCGGTGATGCCCCGGTGTCCGGGGCCGCCGGTGCGGGCGAAGACCAGCGCGACGTCGGCGGTGGTGCCGTTGGTGATGAACGTCTTCGTGCCGGTGAGCAGCCAGTCGCCGCCGTCGCGGACCGCGCGGGTGCGCAGTGCGGCGGCGTCCGAGCCGCTGTCCGGCTCGGTCAGCGCGAAACAGCCGAGTGCGGTGCCGGCGCAGAGCCGGGGCAGCCACTCGGCCCGCTGCTCGGCCGACCCGTGGGCGGCGATCGACTTGGCGACCAGGCCGAGGGAGACCGAGACGATGCCGCGCACCGCCGAGTCGCCCCGGCCGAGCTCCTCCAGGACCAGGCAGTACGCGAGGTGGTCGCCACCGGAGCCGCCGTCCGCCTCGGCGATGGTCAGCCCCAGGAAGCCCAGGTCACCGAGCACGCCGACGATGGCGGGGTCGACCGCCTCACGTCGATCCCAGGTGGCCGCGTGCGGCAACAACTCTCGGTCGGCGAACTCGGCGGCCAGTTGGCGCACCGCCGCCTGTTCGGCGGAGAGGGTGAGCTCCATGACCCATAAACTAGCGGTGATAGTTTACCGCGTCCAGACCGGACGATCACCGATCCGAGGCCAGACCGACCTGCCGCTCGGTGGCGAACGCCCGCGCCAGCTCGGTACGCGAGCGGATGCCCAGCCGGTGGAAGACGTTGCGCAGGTGGTGGTCGACCGTACGGGTGGAGAGGAACATCCGGGCCGCGATCTCGCGGTTGGTCGCTCCCTCCGCGACCAGCTCGGCGATCTTCAGTTGCTGGCCGGTCAGCAGCCGCGCCGCCGGCAGGTCCGGCGGACCGACCGACTCCCCGGCCGCCCGCAGCTCGGTGGTCGCCTGCTCGGCCCAGCGGCTCACCCCGAGCAGCGTGAACATCTCGCGGGCCTGGTGCAGATGCGTACGCGCGTCGCGCGGGCGACGGCTGCGGCGCAGCTCCTGACCGAAGAGCAGCTCGGTGCGGGCCCGTTCGAACGTGCCGGCCTCCGTCGGGTGCAGCCGCAGCGCCGTCTGGAACTCCTGCTCGGCCTCGGGACCGCCGCGCGGTGCCAGCAACGCGTGGCACCGGGCGGACAGGGCCCGGCGCAACGGGCTCGCGGTGCTGCTGGCCCACCTGTCGAACACGGCGAGCGCAGCCGCCGCCGCCGGTCGGCAGGGCAGGTGGGCCGCCGCCTCCACCAGGTAGGGAGTGGCCATCACCTGCACGAGAACCTGACCGCGCCCGGTGCCCAGCCGGGCCAGTGACGCCAGCCGGTTCGCGGCCTCGGCGTGCCGGCCGTCGACCAGGTCGAGCACCGCCAGGGCCCACCCGGCGAGCGCGTGCGGACGGCTGCCCGGCGTGGGCGTCTCGCCCATCTCGCGGATCCGCCGCAGGCTGGTGTCCCGGTCGGCCCGGACGGCGGCAAGCACGGCGAGCATGCCGAGGTGGACGTTGGCGCAGTTGACCTGGCCGGTGGCCCGGGCGACCCGCAGCCCGTCGCGGGAGCTCTCCGCCGCCGCTTCGTGCCGACCCAGCCAGTACTCGGCGACGGCCCGCAACTCCAGCGCCCGAGACAGCATGGACAGCTCACCCCGCTCCCGGGCCAGCGCGGCGGCGCGATCGGCGAGGCGGTGTGCCGCCCCGTCCACGGCGACCACCAGGCCGGCCGCGGCGGCACAGCTCAGAGCGGTGGGAGTCAACGCCGACCCGGTCAGTCGGCCACCCAGCACCACGGCGCGACGCAGCGCGGGGCCGGCCCGCTCGTGGTCGCCCCGCAGGGTCGCCGCCACCCCGCCGACCAGACTGCCCATCAGCTCCATGGCGGGAGGATCGTTCGGCCGCCGCAACGCCGCCGCCCGGCGGCCGACCTCGGCGTACCGGTACTGGTCACCGGCGAAGCAGACCGCCTCGCCGGCCCGGACCAGCCCGGACATCGCCAGCGCGCGGTCGGTGCCGGCCACCGCTCCGGCCGAGGCCAGCAATCGTGCCGACGCCCGTGCGGCGGTGCCGCACCGCAGCTCCAACTCACCGCGCAGCAGGTCGGCGCGACCCCGGAGGGCCGGATCCCGGTAGACCGCGCGGAGACGGTCGAGCAGGAGCCGGGCCACGTCGGGCTGGCCACCGGTCCAGGCGTAGTGGGCGGCGGTCAGCAGGCGGGCGGCTGACTGGGTCGGTTGGTCGCTGAGGTCGGCGGCCCAGCGCAGCGCCGCCGACGCGGTGGCCCAACCGTCGGCGCCGCCGGCTGCCGCCGCTTCCAGCTCGTCGGCGAGGGCGGGATCGGCACCCGCCGCCGCGCAGGCGAGGTGCATCGCGCGGCGCAGCCGCTGCCCGTCGGCCACCAGCACACCGGCCAGCAGTCGGTGCGCCGCGCGCCGCTCCGCCAGCGGGGCACTGGCCGCGATCATGGTGCGCACCAGGGGCTGCGGAAAGGTGACCCCTCGCGGCTCGACGCGGACCAGGCCGGCGACCTCCGCCGGGGCGAGCGCCTCGATCTCGGACCCGGCGGCGCCTGCGGCCCGGATCAGGGTGCCCGGCTGGCCGTCCTCGTCGAGCGCCGCGAGCAGCAGCATCCGCCGGGCGTCCGGCGGCAACCGGTCCAGCCGGGCCCGGTACGCCCGGCCCAGGGCCCCGTCCGCCGGTGGCGCGGTGGGCAGCGACTCCTCCCCCCGCCACTGACCGGGACTGAGCACGTCGACGAGGTCCACCAGGGCCTGCGGGTTGCCGCCGCCGATCGCGGCCAGCGCGGTCACGACCGACTCGGCGGGCCGCTCGGGAAGCCGGTCGCCTCTCCCCCGCTCGATCACCGACCGGAGCCGGTCGGTGAGGACGGCGGCGCTCTCGTGCTCGGTCAGCGCGCGCAGTCGGTGCGCCGGTATCCCGTCGACCGTGGTGGTGACGTCCGCGGTGAGCAGGATGGCGATCGGCAGGTGCCTCAGCCGACGGGCCACGAAGGCCAGCACCTGGGCGGTCTGCGGGTCACCGCGGTCGACGTCGTCCATCGTGGTGAGCAGCGGACGGTCTCCGGCGGCGGCGGTGAGCAGCCCGAGCACCGCCATCGACAGTGTCAGCCGGCGGTCGGCCGGGCAGCCCTCGCCGGCCAGCACGCGCCGCAGCAGCCGGCACTGCTCGTCGGGCAGAACGGTGGCCCGGTCGAGCACGGGGTCGACCAGACGTTGCAGGCCGGCATAGGGCAGGGCGGCCTCCTCGGCGAGCCCGCTCCCGGCGAGCACGGTGCAGCCCTCGGCGTGCCGGTGGGCGTAGCCGACCAGCGCCGTCCGACCCGACCCCGGCTCACCGTGCAGCAGCAGGGCACTCCCGCCGTGGGGCACGCCGTCGAGGAGGCTCCGGACCGACCGGCACTCGTCGTCCCGGCCACGCAGCACGGTTAGTTGCACTCTCGATGCAGTAACCATGCACGTCAGTGTTACCCATCGGAAACCGAATGGAAAGAGGGGGCGATATCGGGCCGGGCCGGAATCAGTCGGACGCGACCTCGGCCAGCAGGGCACCCACGGTCCGGGACATCACCGCGCGGGCCTGGTCCACGCCCAGCCCCAGGCCGTAGCGCAGCATCGACCAGGCCTGCCACATGCTCGCCGCCACCACGGCGTTGAGCAGTTGCTCCCGCTCCTGCCCGGCCTGGGTCAGCTCGACGGCGAACAGCTCCTCGACCTCGTCGCGGACCCGGTCGATGTGCATGAGACGGTTGCGGTGCAGTTGCTCGGAGACCGGCTCCCGCATCTGGGCGGCCCGCGCCGACGGTGCGATGAGCTGGAGCAGCCGGGCCCGTTGCCGGCAGTACGCGTCGACCCGCTTCGCCAGCGGCAACGCGGGCGAGACCGGCCGGTAGGCGGCGTCCTGCTGGCGGAGCACCTCCGCCCCGCTGGCCTCGAAGAGCGTCTCCATGTCCTTGAAGTTGGTCCAGAGCGTGCGCAGCGAGATGCCGGCCCGTTCGGCGATGCGCTCCCCGGTCGGGCGGAGGTCCCCCTCGCCGATCAGCGCGAGGTGGGCCTCGACGATGGCCGCCCGGGTGCGCTCGGCCCGGGCGGTACGCCCGTCGACCCGGCTCGCGACCTCGACCCCGTCCATCCGTCCCCGCCCTCTCACCGCCACGGCGCCTCCTGACGCACCGCCGAGTCTAGACAGGCGGTGATCAGCGGTTCCGGGCCGACCGCCGGGGGTGTCATCCGGCTCGACCGGTCAACGAGACGCCGCCGTCGCAGACGATGGTCTGCCCGGTGATCCAACTGGCCTCGTCGGAGGCCAGGAAGGCGACCGCGCCCGCCACGTCCTGCGGCAGGCCGAGACGGCCCAGCGGGTACCGTGCCGCGACCTCGTCCTCGCGCCCCTCGTAGAGCGCTGCGGCGAAGCGGGTCTTCACCACGCCGGGGGCGACGGCGTTGACCCGGACCGTCGGCCCCAGCTCCACGGCGAGACTGGCGGTGAGGTGATTGAGCGCGGCCTTGCTCACCCCGTAGAAGGCGATGCCGGGCGAGGGCGCGAGACCGGCGATCGACGAGACGTTGACGACGCAGCCACCCCGCTCGGCCATGCCGGCGGCACACACCTCCTGCACCCAGCCGAGCGTGGCGATCACGTTGACGTCGAGGATCTTGCGGGCCGCGGCCGGGTCCAGCCCGATCAGCGGGCCGTGCACCGGGTTGATGCCGGTGTTGTTGACCAGCAGATCCACCGGGCCGAACGCCTCGCCGACCTGGTGCACCGCCTGGGCGCGATGCTCGGGGTCGTCGGAGCGGCCGGGAACGGCGACGGCGTACGCCGACCCGCCCAGGGCGGCGACCGCCTCGGCGAGCGCCTCGGGACGTCGGGCGGTCAGCCCGACCCGGGCGCCTTCGGCGACGAGGCGTTGGGCGATGGCCAGGCCGATGCCCCGACTGGCGCCGGTCACGATGGCGACGCGTTGCGCGAGCCGACCCGAATATGCATTCACGGTGCAGATAGTAGGAGGACTGATCGGTGTCGGTCAACGTCTCGGACAGCGGGTCGGGAGACCCGGTCACCCGGGCGCGCACAGCCGTCCGACCGGGCGTGGTCACGCGAGACCAGGCCCGGTCGGACGTCGCTGGTGCGGTTCTCAGGAGACGGTCGGCACCCCGTTCGCCGGCGGCGCGGCCGGAGCGGCGGTGTACTCGTTGACCGGCCCGTCCGCCTCGTCGGTCTCGTACGCGGGCCCGAAGTAGGTCTGCACTCCCCCGGTCACCCGGCTCAGCCGCTGGCCGCCGTAGCCGGAGTGGTCCTTGGCGGAGAAGCGCAGCGGCACCAGCCCGGGGCCCTGGAAGCCGCCCTTCTGCACGGCCTCCAGCACCTTCTCCCGGGTGACGTCCTTACCGGCGGCGAGCAGCACCTGCACGAAGAGGTAGCCGACCGACATGCCGTAGACGGTGTTGCCGTCGAACGGCGCGTCCCCGTTGTGCTCCTTGTTGATCTTCGTGAAGAGCTGCACCCACGGGTTCGCGGTGTCGTTCTGCATCGGCAGGTAGTTGGTGCCGACCAAACCCTCCAGCAGCGGGGCGGCGGCACCGAGCTGCTTGGCCAGGGTCGGGTGGTCGGCGCCGACGTTGGACACCAACCACTGCGGCTTGAAGCCCAGCCGAGCGGCGGTGCCGACGGACAGCGCGGTGAAACCGGGCACGGTGGCGAGCACGACGACCTGGCATCCGGCCGCCTTGAACGCGCCGATCTGGGGCGCCACGTTGGTGTTGCTGGTGACGTACGTCTGCTTGACCGCCACGGCGGTGGCGCCGAGCACCTTCTCCACGCCGGCCAGGCTGTCACGGCCGAAGTCGTCGTCCTGGCCGAGGAAGCAGACCTTCTGGCCGGCCAGGTTCGTCTTGGCGTAGGTGGCGAGGATCTTGCCCTCCACGGTGTAGTCCGGGTTGAACCCGAACGTGCCGGGATACTTGTCCGGCTGGTCCCAGCTGCGGCTGCCGGAGGCGACGAAGAGGTCCGGCACGCGGTTGCTCTTCAGGAAGTCGAGCACTCCACTGTGGGTGGGCGTGCCGAGGCCGTTGAGGATCGCGAAGACCTTGTCCTGGAGAACGAGCTGACGCACCACCTGCTGGGTGTTCGCCGGGTTGTAGCCGTCGTCCATCACCTTGTAGGTGATCTTCCGACCGTTCACACCGCCGTTGGCGTTGACGTAGTCGAAGTACGCCTTCGTCGCCGGAGCGATCTTCGAGTAGCCGGCCGAGGCCGGCCCGGTGAGCGGCATGTGGGTGCCGACGACGATCTCGGTGTCGGTCACGCCCGGCACCGACGCCGCGCCGGGACCGGAGCCGTCGTCGCCGCTGCAAGCAGCGGCGGCGGCCAACAGGGCGATGGTGCTGGCGATCGCGAGACCACGTTGTGCCAAACGGTGCATGGAGAACACCGACCTTTCTCGGTCTGGTTCGGGGAACGGTGTGGGTGGTGGAACGCCCGGCCGCGGCCGGGCGCGGAGCAGCTCAGGAACGCCGGGCCCGCAGGCGCCGACCAAGACGGGACAGCAGCCCCTGGATGCCACCGGGTGCGGCGATCATGACGACGATCAGGGTGAGGCCGAAGATCGCCAGCGGCAGGTTGCCCTCCAGCCGCTGCGCCACCGCGGGAGAGAGCGTGAGCATCTCGGTCGCGGAGTGGGTGAGGTCGGGCAGGGCGACCAGCAGGACGGCCCCCCAGAGCGCGCCGGTGAGCCGGCCGAGACCGCCGATCACCACGGCCATCAGCAGGAACAGCGACAGGGTCAGCGAGAACGCCCCGGGCGAGACGCTCTGCGCGAGCACCGCCAGCAACGCCCCGCCGAGCCCGGCGGTGGCGGCACTGACCACGAATGCGAGGACCTGGGTGCGGGCCACGTGGATGCCGGCGAGACGGGCCGCCACCTCGTCGTCCCGCACCGCGCGGAAGGTGCGCCCGTACCGGCTGCGGATGAGGTTGGCCAACAGCAGCAGGGCGAGCAGGGTGGCGGCGCCGGTGAGCCAGAGCTGCCACCGCTCGTAGGGGAAGTACGGGCCGAGCGCCATCGGCGGCGGCTCCACCGGCACCGACAGCCCCTGCTCGCCGTTGAAGACGCCATCGAAGGTGACAGCCAGCGCCGGCACGACGATGGCCACCGCCAGGGTGACCCCGGCCAGGTAGGGACCACGCAACCGGGCCGCCGCCACGCCGACGACCGCGCCGACCGCGACGGTGCTGACGATCGCCGCGCCCAGCGAGAGCGGCAACAGCCAGCCGCCGGTCATCCCCCGGTCGGCGAACGCGTTCTGGCACAACGCCACCGTGTACGCCCCGGTGGCCATCAACGCGCCGTGCCCCAGCGACAGCTGACCGTTGAGACCGGTGAGGACGGTCAGCCCGGCGGTCGCACAGAGGTAGGCCGCCACGGTGGCGAGCTGGAAGTTGCGGAACGGCTCGACGGCGTAGCTGACCCCGACCAGCAGGAGCCCCACGACGAGCACGACCGCGAGGTGGCGCAGCAGGGTCGAGCCGCGACGCCGGTCGACGGGTCGGCCCGTGTCGACGAGCTGCTGTTTCGGCGGCAGGGCCGCCCTCGTGGCGCTCACACCCGCCTCGCCGTGACCGGGGCGAACAGCCCACCGGGCCGGACCAGCAGCACCGCCAGCAGCAGGACCAGCACCGCGAGCGGCGTGAGGTCGCTGCCGGCGTAACCGCTCACGTAGGACAGCAACAGCCCCACCACCAGGCCGCCGACCACCGCCCCCGGTGGGCTGTCCAGCCCACCGACCACCGCCGCCGTGAACGCGGAGACGAACACCAGGTCCATCGCGTGCGGGTGCAGGCCCAACTCGGTGGGGATGACCAGCATGGCGGCCAGCGCGCCCACGCCGGAGGCGAGCGCCCAGCCGAGGGTCAACATGCCACCGACGTTGACGCCGAGCAGCCGGGACACCTCGGGGGCGAAGGCCGCCGCGCGCATCCGCAACCCGACCGGGGTACGGGCGAACATCCAGGCCAGGCCGCTGACCACCACGCCGATCGTGGCGAAGACGAACAGGTCGTACGGCGACAGCACCGCCACCCCACCCACGGTGAGGGCGGACCGGCTGAACGGCGCCTCGGCGGGACGGAACTCGTTGCCGTACACCATGCCCAGCACGGCCTGGATCAACAGCACCAGCCCGAGCGCGACGATCACGGGGTTGAGGTGTGAGGTGTGGTCGACGTGTCGCATCACGACCCGGTCCACCAGCGCACCGAGCAGCAGACCGGCGACGAGCGCGACCGCGAAGCCCAACCAGTAGGAACCGGTCGCGGCAGAGACGGTGTAGGCGACGTACGCGGCGGCGACGGCCATCGCGCCCTGGGCGAAGTTGACGACCCGCGCCGCCCGCCAGATGAGCACCAGGGCCAGCGCGAACGCGGCGTACACCGCGCCCCGGGACAGGCCGTCGATGGTGAGGAAGACGAAGCGGTCCAACAGTCCTCCTTCCGGGGGACGAGGTGGTGGTCAGAAACCGAGGTACGCGTGGCGCAGGTCGACGTCGTCACGCAGTTTTTCCGCCGGGGCGGCGATCACCACCCGGCCGAGGGACATCACGACGCCCTGGTCGGCGACGGCGAGTGCGCTGCGGACGTTCTGCTCGACCAGCAGCACGGTCAGGCCGGTGCGGTCGCGTAGCTGACGGAGCAGCGCCATCGTCCGGGCGACGACCCGCGGCGCCAGACCGAGCGACGGCTCGTCGAGCAGCAGCAGGCGGGGTCGGCCGACCAGAGCCCGACCGAGCGCGAGCATCTGCCGCTCACCGCCGGAGAGCTGGTGGCCGAGGTGCCGGCGACGCCGGGCCAGGGGCTCGAAGAGCTCGTAGACCTCGTCGAGGGCACGCCCGGCGTCGGCCCGGTCGCGCCGCCACAACCCGCCGAGGCGCAGGTTCTCGTCGACCGTCAGCTCGCTGATCACGCCCCGCCCCTCCGGCACGTGCGCCATGCCGCGTCGGACGAGCTGCTCCACCGGCGTGCCGCGCAGGTCCTCCCCGGCGAGGAGCACCTGGCCGGCGGCCGGGCGGATCATGCCGGAGAGCGCGCGCAGCAGGGTGGTCTTGCCGGCGCCGTTGGCGCCGACGACCGCGGCGATCGTGCCGGCCGGGACGGTGAGGTCGATGGCCTGCAACACGGGCGCGGCACCGTAACCGGCCACCAGCCCGCGCACCACGAGCAGGTCGGCCGTGCTGTCCGCGCTCACGGGTAGGCCTCCTCGACGGTGGCGCCGAGGTAGGCGTCGGTCACCGCCGGGTCGTCGCGGATCTCGTCCGGGGTGCCGGCGGCGATCACCCGACCGAAGTCGAGCACCACGAGCTCGTCGCAGACGGCCATCACCAGGTCCATGTGGTGCTCGACCAGCAGCACCGCGCAGGGGTTGTCGTCGCGCCGGGGCAGCCCCCGGACCAGCTCGGCCAGCTCGGCGATGTCGTCGGCGCCGAGGCCACCGGCGGGTTCGTCGAGCAGCAGCAGCCGGGGCCGCGCGGCGAGCGCACGGGCCAGGGCGACCCGCTGGCGTACGGCGAAGGGCAGGGTGGTCGGTGCGGCCTCGGCGTGCCCGGCGATCCCCAGGTCGTCGAGGATGTCCAGGGCGTCGCGGCGCAGCCGGCGCTCGTCGCGGTCGCTGGCCGGCAGCCCGAGCAGCGCCGGGACGAAGCCCGCCCGGGCGGTGTGCGAGGCGCCGGTCATCACGTTCTCCAGCACGGTCAGCCCGGCGAAGAGCCCGGTCCCCTGGAGGGTCCGGGCGATGCCGAGCCGGGTCAGCCGGTGCGGCCGTGGCCGCAGCGGTCGACCGTCGAGGGTGAGCGAACCCGTCTCCGGTGCGACGAAACCGCAGATCACGTTGAACAAGGTGGTCTTGCCGGCGCCGTTGGGCCCGATGACGCCCACCACCCGGTTGGGTGGCACCCGCAGTGAGACGTCGTCGAGGGCGGTAAGGCCGCCGAAACGGACGCCGATGTGGTGCAGTTCGAGGCCGCGCTCCATCACCCATCCCTCTGTCGTGGCGGGTGTTTATTTACACTCGCAGTGTACGTTTCTCGGGTATCGCGTCAAGACCTTCAATACCCCGCCCCACACGCGGACGGGGCGGCCGCCACCGGCGACCGCCCCGCGACCACGATCAGGCGCTGGGACAGGTGTTGCGGTACTCCTGGATCTGCGACCCGCTCGGGCCCGGGCACAGGAACTGCTCGTAGCGGGTGTCGTCGTCGACGAAGCGCTTCAACCAGGCGACCATCTGCCGGGCGGTCGGCGTGTTCGTCGACTGCGGGAAGAAGTGGCTCGCCCCGTTCAGCTCCAGGTACGCCTTCTCGGCGGAGGCCGGGATGCTGTTGTAGAACGGCACCGAGTGCGACGAGACCGGTGCCACGGTGTCGCTCTCCCCGCCGATGATCAGCGTGGGCACCCGCAGCTCGGACCAGCTCTTGTCCGTGTTCCACGGCGCGAGCGGCACCGCGGCCTGCAACGACGGCCGCGACGAGGCCGCCTCCAGGCTGCCCCCGCCACCCATGGAGTGACCGGCCACCGCGAGTCGACTGCTGTCGATCCGGGTGCGCACCGAGCTGCGCTGGGTGAGGTAGTCCAGTGCGGCGAGGAGCTGCCGGCCACGGCTGGCCGGCTGGTCCAGCCGGCTGTTGGTCTCGATGCCGATCACGACGAACCCGTGCGAGGCGAGACGCGGCCCGAGCCAGCTGATGCTGGACCAGGCGGCGGTGTAACCGGGCGAGATGGCGATGGCGCCGAAGGTGCCCTCGCTGGTGCTGGTCGGGTAGTAGATGACGCCGCCGCCGAAGCCGGTGACGCTGAGCGAGGACACGCTCTGCGACGCCGTGGCGAACGGACCGCGACTGGCCTCCAGGATCGCGGTGGTCGGTGCGGGGCCCCGCTCGTACGGGCCGGCGGCCTGGGCGGCGCCGGACGACCCGGCCAGGACGCCGCCGGCGGCCAGGACGGCGGCCAGCGCGAACCGGGTGGCTCGGGCGGCGACGGAACGGGGGGCGGTGGTGGTTGGTGACGACACGTCGGGCACTCCCTAGAGTCGAGGGATATCGACGTGCGTCAGTTTTGGCTGTTCCGCCGATCCACACATCGGTGAAATCACCAGTCCCGGTGACGGATGCCGCCGCCAGTTGTGTTTCGACCCTCTGACCAGGGGTAGCAGGGCAGGCGCCTGCCCGACACGCACCACGGAGAGGTTCGTTCAGTGGATTCCAGCAAGCCCGCCGAGGCGGTCAAGAACGTTGTGAAGAGCGCCTCAGGAAAGATCGCCGACGCGCTGTCCCCCGATGTTCCCGGCGCACCGGGCAGCGCGACGCCCACCGTCGAGGAGCCGACGACTCCGCATGACCCGCTGCCGCCGAAGCCGGAGCAGGGTGCGCCGCAGACGCGTACGCCGACCGGCGCCGAGACCGGCGCGCCGACGATCGCGAACGGTCAGCAGGGCGCGTACCTCACGACCGCTCAGGGGGCGCGGCTGCGCGACACCGATCACTCGCTCAAGGCCGGCCCGCGTGGCCCGGTGCTGCTCCAGGACCACCACCTGCGCGAGAAGATCACCCATTTCGACCACGAGCGCATCCCGGAGCGCGTGGTGCACGCCCGTGGCGCCGGCGCGCACGGTGTGTTCACCGCGTACGGGAACGCCGAGGCGGTCACGAGGGCCGGCTTCCTGAAGAAGGGACGGGAGACCGAGGTCTTCGTACGGTTCTCCACAGTGCTCGGCTCGCGTGGTTCGGCCGACACGGTCCGCGACACCCGCGGCTTCGCGACGAAGTTCTACACCGACGAGGGCACCTTCGACCTGGTCGCCAACAACATGCCGGTGTTCTTCATCCAGGACGCCATCAAGTTCCCCGACATCATCCACGCGGCCAAGCCGCACCCGGACCGCGAGATCCCGCAGGCGCAGAGCGCCCACGACACGTTCTGGGACTTCGTCTCGCTGCACACCGAGGCACAGCACCACGCCCTGTGGAACATGTCCGACCGCGGCATCCCGCGCTCGTACCGGACCATGGAGGGCTTCGGCGTGCACACCTTCCGCCTCGTCAACGAGGCCGGGGAGACGGTGCTGGTCAAGTTCCACTGGAAGCCGAAGCTGGGCGTGCACTCCCTCACCTGGGAGGAGGCCCAGATGCTGGGCGGGATCGACCCGGACTTCCACCGCCGGGACCTCTACGACGCCATCGAGGCCGGCGCGTACCCCGAGTGGGAGCTCGGCATCCAGGTCTTTCCGGACACTTCCGAGGAGACCTTCGCGGGGATCGACCTGCTCGACCCGACGAAGATCGTGCCGGAGGAGCTGGCGGAGGTGCAGCCCGTCGGGAAGCTGGTCCTCAACCGGACGCCGACGAACTTCTTCGCCGAAACCGAGCAGGTTGCCTTCCACCTCGGTCACCTGCCGCCGGGCATCGACGTGACGAACGACCCGCTGCTGCAGGGCCGGCTCTTCTCGTACGTCGACACGCAGCTCACCCGGCTGGGCGGGCCCAACTTCTCGCAGATCCCGATCAACCGCCCGCACGCCGCGGTGAACGACATGCTGCGCGACGGCTTCCACCAGCACGCCGTGCATGCGGGCGTCGCGCCGTACCGACCGAACTCGCTCGACGGCGGCAACCCGTTCCCCGCCGGTGACGCCGAGAACGCGTTCGTCGACGTGCCGGTCACGGTGGCCCAGGCGCCGAAGGTACGCGCGAACCCAGCCTCGTTCGACGACCACTACAGCCAGGTACGCCTGTTCTGGCTGAGCATGTCGCCGGTCGAGAAGGAGCACATCATCCGGGCGTACACCTTCGAGCTGGGCAAGTGCTACCACCAGGCGATCAAGGAGCGCCAGCTCCAGTGCCTCGCCAACATCGACCCGGTGCTGTGCCAGCAGGTCGCCACCGGTCTGGGCCTGCCCGCACCGCAGCCCACCGTGCCGCTGGCCGAGGTCACGCCCAGCCCCGCGTTGTCGCAGGTCGGCCGGGAGTGGCCGGCGGACGGTCGGATGGTCGGGATCGTGGTCGACCCCGACGGTGACCTGGACGGTGTCGCCGCGGTCCGTCAGGCCGTGTTCGACGCCGGCATGGTGCCGCTGCTGATCGCCCCGCACGGTGGCATGGTCGACGGCATGCCGGTCCAGCGCACCTTCGCCACCGGCCGGTCTGTGGAGTTCGACGCGGTCCTGCTGGCCGGAGCGCCGGCACCCGCGCCGGATGCCATCCCGGCCCGCGACGACAAGGCGGGCCAGCCGGGCCCGGCGGCCGTGGACCCCCGCGTGCTGCTCCTCGTCGAGGAGTGCTGGCGCCACGCCAAGGCGATCGGCGCCTGGGGCGCCGGCGTCACCGTGCTGGAGCAGGCCGGGGTGGCGGGCACCCCGGGCATCGTGGCGGCGGGCTCCGGCGCCGAGGCTCTGACGGCGGTGCAGCAGTTGATGGCCGCGCACCGGGTGTGGGAACGGTTCCCGGCCTCGGTCGCCTGACCCGTCTCCGCCTGACCGATCACCGGCGAGGGCTGTTCTCCGCAGTACGGGAGGGCAGCCCTCGCCGCTGCTCAGGCTGTCACTTCCGGGTCCACCGGAGGTGGTTCGTGTCGGGGGCGCAGCTCCGCTGCTCGATCGACGCGCCGCTCGCGGTGCTCTGGCCGACCGCCCCCAGGCACATCCCGCTGTGCGCGTTGACCAGGTGCTGGTCCTTGTCGAGGGTGAACTGCTGCGCCGGTGTCGTGTTGCAGGTGGTGAGCTGGATCGCCGCTCCGGCGTCGCTGGACGCGCCGAGCACGTCCAGGCAGCGCCCGCCCAACTGCACGCTCCCGTCCGGCCGCATCGTCCAGAGCTGGTTGCGGGCCCGGTCGTCCCCGCAGGTCGCGAGCTGGAGCCGGACCGGGTCGGGTGAGTCCGGCGTCGCGATGTCCAGGCACCGGTTGCTCGCCACCCCGACGAGCCGGTGGCCCGACCGGCCGGCAGGGGCGCTGGGCGTCGGTGACACGCTGAGGTCGGGCCTGGCCGACGGGGTCGCCCCGCCCGCCGTCGACACCGGCCGGAAGCCCGCGGTCACCTCTCGGAACGCGTCCACCCCGGCCGCCCAGGCGGCCTCGGGCGTCAGCCAGGCGATGCTGTAGCCCTTCCGCTTCGCCGTCGTGAAGGTGCGCTGGCGCGCGTGCATCGCCGTGCCCGCGTCGCTGGTGTACACCCACTCCAGGTCGGCGGCCCTGAGCTGGTAGTTGACGGCGTGCAGCTCGACCCGGCGGTAGTCGCGGTACCGCTCACCGACCGCGGGGCGGCCCAGCTCGACCACCGGGTCGGTGGGCGGTGAGTCGGTCTGGCCGACGACCAGCACCCGTTCGCCGTCCGGCTCGCGGAACTCGACCTGCTGACCGTGCCGGACCACCCGCCAGTCGCGCGGCGCCGGCACGGCGAAGCCGCTGCCGTCCCGGTAGAGGGACCAGGAGACCGGCGGGAGGGTCGCGGCGGTCGGTGTGCTGTCAGGGGTCGACGGCGCACCCGGCGCGGCGGCGTCCACCAGTTCGGCTTCGCCGCTCGACCCGCGCGGGTGGTGGCGGCCGACCAGCGGGACCCCGATCACCAGGCCGAGCGCGACCAGGGCCGCGAGGCCACCGAGGAGCACGGTCCGCCGTCGGCGGGCCGGCCCCGGCCCGTCACCGTCCACCGCGTCCCCGGCCCCTGCCCGGGGTACGCCGTGAGCGCCGATCGGGTGCGGCACCGCCCCCGCCTTCGGCACGGTCGCCGCCGTCGACGAGGGAACGGTGGGCGCTGGACGCCAGGTCACCGTGATGGGCGGTGGTACGCCGTCGAGCGCGGCGCGCAGCAACTGCTCGGCGGCGTCGGCGTCCAGCCGCTCGGCCGGGTCCTTGCGCAGCAGGCCGGTCAGCACCGGTGCGAGCGGTCCGGCGTGTCGCGCCGTCGGTGGTGGCTCGGTGACCAGCGCGGTGAGGCTCATCAGACTCGACGGCCGGGCGTACGGCGACTGCCCCTCGACCGCGGCGTAGAGGGTCGCGCCGAGCGACCAGAAGTCCCCCTCCGGACCCACGGTGCCGCGCATGGCCCGCTCGGGCGAGACGTACGCGGGCGAGCCGAGCACCACACCGCTGAGCGTCAGGTTCACGTCCTCGACGGCGGTGGCCAGGCCGAAGTCGGTGAGGACGATCCGGCCGTCCGCGCCGACGAGGATGTTGGCCGGTTTGACGTCGCGATGCATGATCCCGGCGCGGTGGGCGGCGCGCAGCGCGCCGAGCACGGCCAGCCCGATGGCGGCCGCCCGCGCCGGTGGGATCGGGCCGTCGGTGGTGATGGCGTCGTGCAGGGAACGGGACGGCACGTACTCCATCACGATCTGCGGGTCACCGTCGGCGCTCAACAGCACATCGAAGACCCGGACGACGTTGACGTGGTCGAGCTGGGCGATCGCCCGGGCCTCCCGGAGTGACCGAACCCGCAATTCCTGTCGCGCCTCAGTGGTCAGATTGGGCGGCGGAACGATCTCCTTGATGGCGACGTCCCGTTGCAGCATCCGGTCGCGGGCTTTCCACACTCGACCCATTCCGCCCTGGCCAAGGAGCTCCACGACGTCATACCGATCGGTAACAAGTAGCGGTGGGATCTGCGACACCCGGAGAGGCTACCTGGCACGCCTCGTGAACAATTTCCGGCGGCCCGGACGACCTTTATCTGGGGGATCATTCTGCGTCTGCGACAACTGGGACCATCCTGCGGAGAGCCCCGTAACGACGCCGGCCCTGGTGACCACTCGACCCGTGCGTCTGCTCCGAGGTCGCCGGCCGGCCCGGACGGTGTCGGCCGTCGCTTCCACAGTGGCGCCGTCGGGTGAGAGCACGGTCGGCTCCGCAGTGGGCGGTGGTCGGATGCTGGCAGGCCGTGGTGCCATCCGACAGATACCACCCTGAAACTACCTCAATCGTCATCAGACACAGGTGGACGCCAGCTTCCGTTGACCCCGCCGGACTACGTCGTTTCAGGTGCTTGACGTGTCAATTTTCCGCCGGTAGTTTAAATTTGCATCTACAAGCATCTATCTAAAGCAGGTGAACCGTGCTGTTGAAATCCATCGCCATCGCCATCGCCGCGTCCGTCGCAGGCGTGCTGGCCGCCGCCCCCACCGCCTCGGCGGCAGCACCCGGAGTGTCGATACAAGGCTGGGGGTCCGGGAACTGCCCGCAGGGCAAGCTCTGCATCTGGCCCAACTGGAATCACCCGCCGCAGGGCCCCGTGGAGACGCCGTCTCTGACGACCGACAGCGAGTGGACCGGCAGCATCCAGGGATTCACCTTCTACAACGGCACAGGCCGCGACGCCGTGATATCCGGGTTCACTTTCGGCTCGTCGACTCCCTTCAAAAACTGCGCTCCTGCCGGCGGGACCGGGGGCGACCTGTATATACCGGTCAACGTGACGAAGGTGACCTGGCAGCTGACCCCCTGCTGATCCTCCACCGGGCCTTTTCAAACAGGCTGTCCTGGTGATCCGCTGGCTGATCGACGGCACCCGCATCTCGCAACTCGCCGGCGACAACGAGCCGACCGTGTGACGGACGCAGCCGCGCCTACGCGCCCGAGATGGCAGTGAGTGCCGTGTCGAGTGCCTGGTCCGCCGGGACCTGCACATCGGGGACCACTCCGACTCCTTCCCAGTTGGTGCCGGTGACGCTGTTGATGGTCCGGGCGGTCGGCACGGTCACGAGGATGTGTTCGGTGACCGCGTGGCGGGCCGTCGGATGCGCGCCGCCACGTGTCGTCTCACCGACGACGACGCTCCGGCCGTGCGCCTGCAGCGTGTACGCCACGTCCTCGCCCCCGGAGAACGTGATCGCACTGGTGAGCACGTAGACCGGGCGGTCCGTGTAGCGCGGCGCGGGAAGGTGCGCGGTCGTCCAGAACTGGCGGGTGGCGCCGGTGGACCGCTCGTAGAAGTCGTTGAGGTGCACCTGATCGTCGGGGAAGAAGTAGCTGCACCACATCGCGGCTCCTTCGGGTGCTCCGCCGGCGCATGCGCGCAGGTCCAGGATGAGCGCGGAGCTGAGGGCGACCAGTTGCATGGCCGCGCCGATCGCCTCGGCGCCTTCGTTGGCGTACGCGATGCGCCGCACGTCGATGAGCCCGACGTTCCCGTCCAGGTGCTCGACCCGGCGAATGCCCTGGTTCTCCGCCCGGAGCAGCGCGAGGAAGGCGGCCCGTCCTCCGTCCTCGTCCGCTGGATCCAGCGACTGCGGCTGGTCGGACCACAGCAACCGCAGATGCTTGTCCGGGCACGCCTCTTGAAGGTGAGCGGTCACCGTCTCGCAGAGCGTCGGCCCGGCCAGGCCGTCGTACTCGCCCGCCGCGAGACGGCGGCGGATCGCGGCGTCGATGTCCACGACCTTCGCAGGAAAGACGTACCCTGCCTCGATCCGATCCAGGGCCTGTCCGATGATCTGTTCGTTGGTGAGCACGGCGGGCCACGCTAGACCGCGGACAGCCCCACGACCACCGAATTTCGCGCAGCGGGATCAGCCGATGTCGGCCAACCGCGGCAGCACCTCGCCGCCGAGTCGCTGGGCGAACTCCACCGGGTGCCGATCCGGCGTGACCTGCACCTCGGTGACCCCGAGCGCGGCGTAGTCGGACACCTCGGCGAGGAACCCGTCGGTGTCGTCCAGGGGCGAGGTGTGGGCGACCACCGTCTTCTCGATGGTGTCGTAGTCGCGGCCCTCGGCGGCGCAGTGCCCGCGCAGCACGTCCAGCTTGCGCGCGACCTCGTCGGCGCCCTGGCCGGTGCCGAACAGGTTGCAGGCGTCGGCATAGCGGGCCACCAGCAGCAGGGTCTTCTTCTCGCCGCTGCCACCGATCATGATGGGCGGGCGCGGGCGACTCAACGGCTGCGGCGAGTTGATGGTCTCGGCGAGCTGGTAGTGCTGACCGTTGAACGGGCCGTCGTCGGCACTCCACATCTGCAGGCAGATGCGCAGCGTCTCCTCCAACCGCTCGAACCGCTCGGCCACCGGAACGACCGGCACGCCCAGCCCGAGCTGCTCCCGCTCGTACCAGGACGCGCCGATGCCCAGGCGGGCCCGGCCGCCGGACAGCACGTCGAGGGTCGACACGGTCTTGGCGAGCAGACCCGGGTAGCGGTACATCACACCGGTGACCAGCACACCCAGCGTCATCCGCTGAGTCTTCGCCGCGACGTAGCCCAGCGTGGTGTACGCCTCCAGCATCGGCTCCTCGGCCGCGAACACCGCGTCCATCTGGAAGAAGTGGTCCATCACCGTGAACGACGCGACGCCGGCCTGCTCGGCGATGGTCGCCGTCTCCGCCAGGGTGGGTGCGATAGCGGCCGGGTCGGCCGGGGTCGAGTAGTTCCAGTAGTGCAGCCCGAGCTTCATGTCTGGCACCTCCGAAACGAGCCTAGTGCTCCTCGGCGTCACCGACACGCCGCTCGGCGTCACCCCGGCGAACCGGTCCCCGACGTCCATTACCGGTTCATGACAATTCGGGGATCACGTGCGGATATCCGGCTGGCAGCTTCTGACGAGTGATCCAAGAGCTGTCCCACACCGAGTCCAGGCCCACCGAGACGGAGCCCGACGCGACGCGCGTCCGGTTCCGTCACCGGACCAGGACCACCCTCGCGGTGGGACGACCACAACGGGCTGAGTGGGCCGACACCGCGAAGGGCGTCTGCATCATTCTCGTCGTCCTGTGGCACGTCGTCGTCAAGGACTACCTACAGATCGACTGGCACGTCGGCGTACCCGTGCCAGGCCTGTGGGGGACGTTGGGTGAGCAGTTCCTGCCGCTGCGGATGCCGCTGTTCTTCACCATCTCGGGCGTCTTCGCGGCGAACGCCGCCCAGCGGCCCTGGCGGGTCGTCGCCCGCAGCCGGATCGCCGGGTTCCTCTACCTGTACGCCGTCTGGCTGCTGATCCACACCGCGATCCTCGCCGCCGCCCCACAGCTGCCGACCGACCGCGCCACCTCCGCCCTCGGCCTGCTGGAGCAGCTCACCATCACGCCGTCCAACCTCTGGTACCTGTACGCCCTGGCGCTGTACTTCACGATTGCCAAGGCAACCCGCCGGGTGCCCCGGGCGTTGGTGCTGGTACCCGCAGGTCTGCTCTCCGCCGTCGCCGCCGCCGGCCTGCTCGACACCCCGGGCAACCGCGGCGGTCTCTACCAGAACCTGGTCTTCTTCCTGGCCGGCCTGTCCCTGCGGCCGCAGATCCAACAGTGGGCCGCCACCGCGAGCCGGCGTCGGCTCGTGCTGACCGCCGGCGCCTACGTCCTCGCGCTCGCCGCGATGGCGGCGGCCGGCGCCCAGCAGTGGTTCGGCGTGTGGACCGCGGTCTCGGTGGTGGCGGTCACCTTCGGTGTGACCGCCGCCGCCCGACTGGTTCGTTGGTCGGCGATCAGCAGGCCGCTGGCTAGGCTCGGCCGCATCACCCTGCCGATCTACGTCGTGCACATGCCGGTTCTGGCCCTACTGCACCGGCTGTTGCTCGTACCGATTTCCGGCCTGGGTGGGTCCGCTCAGGGCCTGATCGTGCTCGGTTATCCGATTCTGCTGACCGGCCTGGTGATCGGGTTGAGCCTGGCCGTCCACCGCGGGCTCCTGGCGGTACGCGCGGGCTGGCTGTTCGCGCTCCCCGGTCCGCGCCGGGTGGGGGCGGCCGGATGAGCGCCCTGGCCGAGGCGCTGGTCGACCTCGACGCGATCGCCGGCAACGTGCGGGCCGTCACGTCGGTCACCGGCACGAACCTGATGGCGGTGGTGAAGGCCGACGGGTTCGGTCACGGCGCGGTGCGGGTGGCCCGGGCAGCGCTTGGCACCGGCGCCACCTGGTTGGGGGTGACCTCGGTGACCGAGGCGCTGGCCCTGCGCGACGCGGGTGTGACCGCGCCCATGTTGAGCTGGCTGCACGGGCCGGACGACGACTTCGCTGCCTTGACCAACACTGGCGTCGACATCGGCGTGTCGACGACGACGCACCTGCACGCCGTCGCCGACGCGGCGCGCCTGCTCGGCGTACCGGCGATGGTCCAGCTCAAGGCGGACACCGGCCTGTCGCGCAACGGGGCCACCGGGGACGACTGGCCCGAGTTGGTCGCCTGGGCCCGCAAGTACGAACGGGAGGGCGGGATCCGGGTGCGGGGTGTGTGGTCCCACCTCGCCGACGCGGACCTGCCCGGCGCTCCCGAGTTGAACCGGCAGGTGGCGACCTTCGAGGAGGCCCTGCGGATCGCGCGGTCGGCGGGTCTCGACCCCGATCTGGTCCACCTGGCCAACTCGGCGGCCGCGCTGTCGGCGCCACGGACCCGCTTCGACCTCTGCCGGATCGGGATCGCGTTGTACGGCGTCGACCCGTTCGGCGCGACCGGCCCGGGTGAGTTCGGCCTGCGCGCCGCGATGACCCTGCGCACGAGCGTGATCAACGTCAAACGGGTGCCCGCCGGCACGGGCGTCTCCTACGGGCCCGAGCACGTGACCGGGGCGCCGACCACGCTGGCGCTGCTGCCGCTCGGCTACGCCGACGGGCTGCCCCGGGCCGCCGAGGGCCGCGCCGAGGTGTGGGTCGGCGGTCGGCGGTGCCCGATCGTCGGGCGCATCGCCATGGACCAGTGCGTGGTCGACGTCGGGGACCTTCCCGTGACGATCGGCGACCCGGTCGTGGTGTTCGGTCCCACCGAGGGTGACCAGCGCCCACCGACGGTCGTCGAGTGGGCCCGCTGGGCGGGCACGAACCCGCACGAGATCTTGACCGGCATCGGGGCCCGGGTGGCCCGAGAGCACCTCCACGGAAGGGCACGTACCTCATGACGATCCGACTGGCAGTGCTGTACGGCGGGCAGAGCGGCGAGCACGACGTGTCCTGCCGCTCGGCGGCCAGCATCCTCGCCCACCTGGACCGGAAGCGGTACCAGGTCACCGAGGTGCTCATCGACCGCGACGGCGGGTGGCACGTCGGCGGACGCCCGACGCCACTGCCTGCGGCGCTGCGCGTCCTGCGCGCCCAGGACGTGGTGTTCCCGGCCCTGCACGGCCCGTACGGCGAGGACGGCACCGTGGCGTCGTTGCTGGAGTGGCTCGGCGTGCCGTACGTCGGCAACGGTGTCTTCGCCAGTGCCGCCGGGATGGACAAGGGTGTCACCAAACGACTCCTCGCCGCGGAGGGCCTGCGGGTCAGCCCGGGAGTGACCCTGCGGCCGGGCGAGGAGCTGTCGTCCGACGACCAGCGACGACTGGACCTGCCGGTCTTCGTCAAACCCGCGCGGGCCGGGTCCAGCCTGGGCGTGGTCAAGGTGGACGACTGGGCCGGTGTTCCCGCCGCTCTGGAGCAGGCCCGACAGGTCGACCCGAAGGTGCTCGTCGAGCAGGGGGCGCGGGGCCGGGAGATCGACGTGGCGGTCCTCGAACACCCGGACGGCCGGGTGCAGGCCGGCCCGCCGTTGGAGATCCGGGTGACCGGTGCCGGCTTCTTCGACTACGACGCGAAGTACGACGGCGGGGCGGTCTTCCAGATCCCCGCCCCGCTCGACGCGGCCACCACCGAGGTGCTCCAGGACCGTGCGATCCGCGCCTTCCGGGCCCTCGACTGTCGCGGTCTGCTGCGGGTCGACTTCTTCCTGCCCGCCGAGGGGTCGCCCGAGCCCATCGTGAACGAGGTCAACACGTTCCCCGGTTTCACCGCCGCGTCGCAGTTCCCACAGATCTGGCAGCAGGCCGGCATCGGGTTCGCCGCCCTGATCGACATTCTGATCTCCGGTGCGCTGGTCGACCGGGACCGGAGCCGGCACAGCGCGTTGCCCCGGCCACGAGCGGCCAACCTGGTCTGAGGCGGTGGCCGGCCACGCTCACCGGATCGGGCACCGCCGGGGCGGTCGCGCGCCGTCGGGCCCGACGATGGTGACCGGTGCGGAGTTCTCCGCGAAGCCGACCTGCGCGGCGGCGTCGGCGACCGTGCAGATGATCTGGTCGGCCGCGTCGGCCGACAACGGTCGCGCGGCGGTGGTCGTGCGGACCGTGAGTCCACCGGAGGGATCGGCCCCCGACGTCACCGTGACCGGGTCGAGCCCGGCCGGAACGTCACTGGTGAAACCCTGGCGGCGCTCGTTCTCCTCCGGACCGGCCGCGAGCAGGGCGAGCGCGTCGGCGGGCGACGGATCCGCCTTCGCGGGGCGCAGGACCAGCACGAGTTCGCCCCGCGCGAGCAGGTAGAGCCCCATGCCCTGTGCCGGGCCGCTGACCGCCGGGCGCCCCCTGATGACGTCGCTGGGGCGGACCCCGCAACCGGGCGCGAGCAGCGCGAGCAGCAGCCCACCGGCGAGCAGGGCGCGGCCCGTCCGCCGGCCGGTCACCGGGCATCTCCGGTGTCCGCCGTGTCCCGGGGCAGGCGAAGCGTGAACACCGCGCCGCCGCCGGGGCCGTTGGCCGCGACGAGACTCCCCCGCCGCTCGCCGTGGCGGTGCAGGCGCGCGTTCTCCCAGGCGATGGCGAGGCCGAGGCCGCTGCCCTCGGAGCGGGTGCGCGCGGTGTCGGCCTTGTAGAAGCGGTCGAAGACGTGCGGCAGCACCTCCGGGTCCAGCCCCGGCCCCTCGTCGGCCACCTCGATGGTGACCCAGTCCGGGTCGGCATCCAGGCGTACGGACACCGGCTCGGCACCGTGGCGGAAGGCGTTGCCGACGAGGTTGGCGACGATGACGTCGAGCCGACGGGGATCGAGGCGGGCCACCACCGCGGGTGGCAGCTCGGTGTGCACCCGGTCCAGCCAGCCCCGGATCCGCAGGGTCGCGGTCACCGCCGCGGCCACGTCCACGTCGTCCAGGGCGAGCCGCGCGGTGCCGGAGTCGAACCGGCTGACCTCGATGAGGTCGTTGACCAGTTGGGTGAGGTTCTGCGTCTCCTGGCTGACCAGCCGGGCGGCCCGTCCCGCGTCCCCGGGCAGGTGGTCCGCCTCCTCGTCCAGGACGTCGGTGACCGCCGTCATCGCGGCCAGCGGCGTACGGAGCTCGTGCGAGACGTCGGCCACGAAGCGGCGGGCGTCGGACTCCATCCGCCGCAGCTCACCGACCTGCCGCTCCAGCGTGCCCGCGGTGTCGTTGAACGTCCGCGCCACGTCCGCCAGCTCGTCAGCGCCCCGAACCGTCAGCCGGGTGCTCAGGTCGCCCTCGCCGAGGCGGCGCGCCGCCCGGCCGAGGTCGCGGACGGGTCGCAGCACGCCCCGGGCGGACAGCAGGGCCAGCAGGACGGCGAGGATCAGGGACAGGCCGCCGGTCATCCACGCCCGGTTGGCGAGGCGGTTGATGCTCTGCTGCTCGGGCGCGAGGTTGCGCACCGAGTAGACCTCCAGCCCGGACGATCGGGACGTGCCGTCGGGCCGCTCCAGCTCCAGCTGGGTGCCGATGAGCAGCCACGGCTGCCCGTCGAGCGAGACGCGTTGCCAGGCGATCCGGCCGTCGCCGACCTCCTGGCGCAGTTCGGGGGTGAGCGGGTCGGCGAACTCGGAGCCACCCCGCGACCGCATGTCCCGGTAGACGACCACCGCGAAGCCCTCCCGGTCGGAGAGGCGCTGGGCCAGCAGGTCCAGCTCGCCCTGGGTGGGCGGGAGCTGGGCGATCGGGTAGATCTTGGTGATCTGGTCGGTCAGCGACATCACGGCGGCGTCCTGTGCCTGCTGGAGGATGACGGTCCGGGCCTGGACGTAGCTGCCGCTGGCCACGACCGCCGTCGTGGTCACGCCCAGCAACGCGAACGCCAGGAGCAGCCGGACCCGCAGGCCCGAGACGCGGGCGCCGACCCAGCGCCACGGTGTCACAGCGGCCCGAACCGGTATCCGAAACCGCGCACGGTCTGGATGAAGACCGGCGCCGACGAGTCGGCCTCGATCTTGGCGCGTACCCGCTGGACGCAGGCGTCGACGAGCCGCGAGTCGCCGAGATAGCCGTGTTCCCACACCGCCTCGAGCAGTTGCTGGCGGCTGAGCACCTGGCCCGGGGTGTGGGAGAGTTCCAGCAGCAGGCGCAGTTCCGTCGGAGCGAGGCTGACCGGTGCCCCGTCCCTGCTGACCACCAGCGCGGCCCGGTCGATGGTCAGGGCACCGTGCTGTTCCAGGCCGGCCCGCTCGCCACCGGCACGCCGCGACTCGCCACCGGTCCGTCGGAGCACCGCCCGGATGCGTGCCTCCAGCACCCGGGCCTGCACGGGCTTGACCACGTAGTCGTCGGCGCCGGCCTCCAGGCCCGCCACCACGTCCATGTCGTCGTTGCGGGCGGTCAGCATGATGATCGGCAGGTCGCCGAGCTGCCGGATCCGGCGGCAGACCTCGAACCCGTCCATGCCGGGCAGCATGAGATCGAGGACGACGACGTCGGCCGGGGTGGTGCGCAGGCGCTCCAGGCCCTGCTCGCCCGTCGCCACGGCCTGCACCGTGTGGCCCTGTCGGGTGAGCGCCAACTGAAGCCCGTCGCGCACCGTCTGGTGGTCTTCGATCAGCAGGACCTGGGACATGTCGTCAAGTATCCCATCATGAGATCTTTTGAGGTTCGGCCACCGGTTGCGGTGGTCCGGTGCGGCGCGCGGAGAGCGGGACCGCGAAATCGGCCGAACGCACCAGGAACACCACCGAACCCACCAGGAACATCGTGGCCGCGCCCGCCGCCACGATGGCGACGAGCGCCCCGCGCTGCACCGACGCGGCCAGGCCGGGCACGACGACCACCAGCGCCCAGACCAGCCCGACCAGCGCGAGCGCCGCCTCGGCCAGCCTGCGCCACAGACCGCCACCGTCGGGTCCGCCGGCCCTGACGTGGTCGCCACGCCAGCCCGCCAGCAAGGCGGCGGCCAGGCAGAACAGCGCCACACTCAGCAGTACGCCGCCGAGCGCGTCACTGAACCGGTGCCAGCCCGTGATCATCGTGGCTGCCGCGATCACCGAGACACCTGCCGCGCCCGGCAGCGCGAGCCACCGTCGAGCCCACCCGGGCAGGACCAGCATGAACGCCAGCAGCAGTGCCGTCGCCGCCGCGACGTGGCCGCTGGGGAAACTGTTGTGGGTGGTCGAACTCTCGATCTGGAGGTCCGGGCGGGGCAGCGCCGACTTCACCGCACCGGCCACCACCACCGCGCAGAGAACCATTGCCACGCCGACGATGCCCGCCACCAGCCGACGGCGGAGCACACCCACCAGCAGCATCGCGCCGAGCAGGGCAGCGAGCAGTGTCGGGCTGCCGAACGTGGCCAGCACGGTCTTGGCCGGACCCACCAGGACGGTCTGCTGCTCGTACCCCCCGCCCCGCTCCGCCCTCGGCAGGAGCACCCCGTCCAGCCACTGGCCGGGGTACGTCCGGACGAAGACGGTGGCGGTGAGGGTCAGGGCGAGCACACAGCACAGCGCCACCGCGAGCAGCCGGAGGCCGAGAGGGGCCGCCGCGTGGGCGTGTGGCAGCGGTCGCGCCGGTTGCGGACCGGGCGTCGACCGCCCGACGGGGTACGACGATCCGATGGACATGCCGACCATGCTCGCCCCGGCACGTCCGTACGCCGTACTCGAATTGTCTTGGTTCTGTCACAACCACCCCCGCCGCTGCCGGAAAGCGGATCGTCGGCGGTGGGGCCGGGTGAGCCTGGACGTCGCAGCGGGATCCACGTGCCTGTATGCAACGATGTTTTACCCGGCCGAGATCAGCCACCACTAGGGTCAGGACGCCGATCGATGTCTCATCGACGGTGCGAGAAATCCATCCGGAGTGAGTTGGGGAACCGGAAGGGGTTGGGGAATGCAGGAAACTCCAGTCGCCAGCCTGGTCATCGGCATCGCGTCCTCGCCGGCCGAACGCCGTCACCTGGCCCGGCTGCTCGGCGGCAGCGACGCCTTTCTGATCGTCTCGAACGTCGACCAGGCCCGAGAGTTCCTCGGGGTGATCGAGGCGCCCGCGGTCGCGGCCCCGCAGGCCGTCGCCGTGCTCGCCGAGGTGGCGCCGAGCCCGCAGCCGCCGCCACCGGATCTGGCGGTCGACTCCGACCGCCGGGTGCTGCGGTGGCGCGACCAGGAGATCGACCTGACCCGGTTGGAGCACGACGTCCTGCTCTGTCTGGTGCACGCGCCCGGGCAGATCTGGACCTACGAGCGGCTGCACCTCGAGGTCTGGGGCAACCGGCACCTCGGCCGCAACTCCGACATGCACTCGGTGGTCCGCCGGGTGCGCGGCAAGCTCGCGCGACTCAACGCCGCGACGACGATCCACTCGGTACGCGGGGTCGGCTTCCGGCTGGCCCCGATCTAGGCCGGCCTGCGGGCCCTGTTCGCTGCGGCGAATCAGCGGTCCCGGACCCGGCTGAGGAACCGCTCACCGATCTCGGTGACGTCCTCGGTGGTCCAGTCGAGACCGGGTGCGGCCACGGTGATCTCGGTCATCGCCATGCCGGGCAGGTCCGTGTCCTGCCAGCCGGCGGCGAACCACACCTTCTCGTCCTCGGCGAGCGCCAGCGCGGCGTCGTCGAGCGCCTGCGCCGGATGCGGCAGCCACAGACGGAACCTCTGGGTGTGCGGAGGCTGCGGGAAGACCAACGCGCCGGGCAGCACGGCGAGTGCCGCGGCGACTGTCCGTGCGTGTCGCACGTACTCGGGGATGCGGGGCAGCTCCCGGTCGAGACCGGCGAGCGCGCTCAGCGCGGCCGGCCACTGCTGGAACACCTGACCGCCGTAGCGGTGCCGCCAGAGGCGGGCGTAGGAGGCGAACTGCGCGGTGCCCGCGAGCGCCGCGCCGCTGAGACCGCCGATCGTCTTGTAGAACGAGACGTAGGTGCTGTCGGCGAGGTCGGTGATCTCGCTCAGGGTGTGCGCGAGGTAGGGGGTGGATTCCCACAGTCGGGCGCCGTCGAGGTGGAGGCGGGCACCGATGTCGTGCGTCGCGGCGGACGCGGCGGCGAGTTCGTCCCAGGTGGGGAGGACGAAGCCGGCGTCGCGCAGCGGGAGTTCGATGACGACGGTGCTCACGGGTTCGGCGAGCGCGCCGATCTCCGCGGCGGTGGGGTTTCGAGGTGCGGTGGTCGGCCAGGTGCTGCGCAGCCCGCTCAGGTTGGCGTAGGCATGACCTTCGTGCACCTCCAGGTGGCCGAGCGGGTGCAGAGCCACCGTCGGGTGCCCGCTGCGCTCGGCGCCGTAGCGCAGCGCCACCTGCTGCGCCATGGTGCCGGTCGGGAAGAAGACCGCGGCCTCGGTGCCCAACAGCTCCGCCACGCGCTCCTCCAGCGTGGTGACCGGGCCGTCGCCGTAGAAGTCGGGCTGACCGTCCAGGTCGCCTCCCGCGGCCAGGTCGGCGAGCCGCTCCCGCATGGTCGCGGGCCGGCTGCCGGACAGGATTCGGTCGCAGACGCTTTGGGCGGCCAGCCGGCGCTGCTGTGTGTTGTGGGACATCGGCGGATCTTCGCACGCCACGGCGGGAGGGCAAATCAGTCTGGCCGGCGGCCGGCGAGCGGTGTCGGTCACCGCGACGACTCCTCGGGACACGGTCCGGCCCGCCTGCTCGGTGACCAGGCGGGCCGGAGGTTGTTCGCTACCGCGCGGGCGTCAGCACTTGATGGGCGTCAACCCGAAGTCCTCCACGGTGGGAGCGGCGGTGGCGATCTTCGCCTGACGGGTCTGCGGCTTCCAGCCGTCCTTGGCGACGATCATGGTGAGCGGGTTGTTGCGGCGGTCCATCCAGTAGGCGTACCTGCCCTCGGCATCGGTGGCGAAGGTGTACGACGCCGCCCACGAGTCGACCTGGACGACCGCGCCGGTTATCGGCGAGGTCGCACCCTGGCAACTGGTGCCGGTGACCGTACCCATGAGCTTGCCCCAGGTCTTCGGGGGGTTCGCGGTCATGGTCACCGCGACCGGTGCCACCGAGTACGGGGTGTTCTCGGAGATCCCGACCGAGCCGGAGTAGGTACCCGGCTGGTCGACGTTCGCCGTCATCGCGACGGTGACCGTGACCTTCGCGCCCGGCGCGAGGGTGACCGACGACTTGTCGATGGTCATCCAGCTGACGTCGGCCGCCGACTCGGCGCACCCCTCGAAGCCCGGGAGCACCTCGCTGTTGGCCGCCGCGTTGAAGGCGCCGGACGATCCGCCGACCTTGTAGAAGCCGCACGCCGCACCGCCGCGGTAGCGGGCCGTGTTGGCGTTCGGCAGGTTGGACCACGAGCCGGCGGCCGGGTCGAAGGCGAAGCCGGCGTTGCTGATGGCCCCACCCTGCGAACCACCGACGACGAGCAGCTTGCCGCTGGCGACGGCATACGAGCTGGCCCAGTTGTCGGCCGGCGCGTCGGCGATCGCCGTCCAGGTGTTGGCACCCGGGTCGAAGGCGTAGCTGGACTTCTGCGAGGCGGAACCGTCGTTGCCGCCGGTGCAGTAGAGGATGCCGTCGATCCCGCCGCAGGAGGCGAAGGCCACCGACTTCGGGTAGTTGGCCATCGTCTCCCAGGTGTTGGCGGCCGGGTCGTACCGGACGACGCTGTTCGACATCGGCAGGCAGTCCGCGGTGGTGCAGCCACCGACGGCGTACAGCTTGCCGTCGACGACGGCCTGACCGGCCGCGGCCCGTGGCGCCGGGTTGTCGGCCAGCTCGGTCCAGGTGTTGGCCCCCGGGTCGTACGACCAGGTGGCGGAGTCCGGGCCGGCGTCGCCCCACCCACCGGTGGCGATGATCTTCCCGCCGGCGACACCCGCGGTCAGGGCGTTGCGGGCGCCCGGAAGGTCGGCGATCGCCGTCCAGGCCTGGGTGGCCGGGTCGTAGGCGTAGTTCTTCGCGGTGGACGCGCTGCCGTTGCCACCACCGAGCGAGTACACCTTGCCGTCCAGGTGCACGACCCGGTTGTCCATGATCACGGACGGGTAGTTGGCGATGTCGGTCCACGGTGCCGCGTTCGGGCCGACCCCGGCCACGGCGGCCTTGCCGAACGTGCCGGACGCCTTGGCCGCGAACGACGTCGGAGCGTTGAGCCGCTGCTCGGGCGCGCCGGTGGCCCCGAGCACCTGCTGCCGGGTGACCGTCGAACCGTCCGCGCGGAGGAGTTCGAACCCGTTGTCCCGCTCGCTGAACTTCACCTCCACCGGCGCGCCGCCGGTGTTGGTCACCGTGAACGTCCTGCTGGCCTTGCCGTTGGGCATCTGCAGCGTCGCGCTCACCTGCGTCGGCGTCACCGACAGTCGTCCGGCCGCGAGCTGGAAGTTCGCGACGGTCGCCCAGTCGGCCTCGACGTCGACCTGCTTGGTCTGGCTGACGTAGTTGCCGGCGGTGGCGGTGAACGGGTGCGTGCCGGTCAGCGTCGAGTAGATCCAGTAGAAGCCGTCGGCCAGCCCCGGGTCGTCCGGGGTCGCCACGGTGACGGCCTTCTCGGCGGGCCGGTCCTTGCTGGTGACGGTCGCGCCGTTGACGTAGCTGTTGTCGTTCTTGTCGCGGACGTTACCGACGACCAGACCGCCGTCGACCGGCACGCAGGTGACCTGGCTGCCGATCAGGACGTTGTCGACCTCCCACCACCACTCGTACGTGGCGTCGTAGTAGCGGAACCGCACCTGCACCTGCGCCTGGCCGGCGGCCTGCGGGATCGGGATCTCGGTCACCTTCGGTCCCCGGACGTCGGTCTCCTGCCGGAGCAGGTTGGTCCAGGTGGTGCCACCGTCGATGCTCAGATCGACGTCGGCGGTGTCGTCGTTGAGCTGGTTGAAGTCCTGGTTGAAGCGGACGACCGGGGCCGTGACACCGGTCAGGTCGACAACCGGGCTGACCAGGGACGTGTCCTGGCTGCTGCCCGCACCGTAGGCGTCGCTGTCGATCATCGCGAAGTTGCCGCTGCCGCCGGTCAGGTTGCCCCGGTCGCCGTCGTCGGTGAACTTCCAGACCTGACCGCTGCCCGCGTTGTCCACGACGGTCCAGCCGGCCGGCGTGGTCGTGCCGTCGAAGGTCTCGTACTCACCGTCGGAGCCGAACGTGTATCCGGGGGCGGTGGTGCAGGTGGTGGTGTCCACCGGCACGGCGACGTTGGCGGTGACGTTGCCGGAGCCGACCACGACCTCCTTGGTGACGGTCTGGTAGCCCGGGTACTGCGACTCGTACTTCAGGGTGTACGTCTGCCCGGCCGGCAGCGAGATGCTGTAACGGCCGTTCGACGGGGTGGTGTAGTCGTAGACGCCGGACACGCCCGTGACGGTCACCTTCGCGTACAGGGGCCAGCCGTGGCCGGAGCCGTCGGTGACCGCGCCGGTGACGTTGACACTCGGCACGGGCGTCAGCGCGACGGCGAGCGTCGTGGTCGCGGCCTTGGTGATCGTCGCCGGCTTCGTGGTGCTGGCGTAACCGAAGGCCGACACGGCGACCTGGTAGTCACCGGTGGGCAGTTGGGTGGAGAACGTGCCGTCGGCACCGGTGGTCAGCTCACGGGCGCTCGGGCCGGTGAGGGTGAGGGTCGCGCCGGCGATCGGGGCGCCGGTGGTCGCGTTGGTGACCGTGCCGGCCAGGGTGCCGATGTCACCGGTCGGGGCGGCGTTGAGCAGCGCGAGGGCGTCGAGCCGGCCTTCGCCGTAGACGTTGTTGTCGGCCGCGGTGCCACCGCACTGGTCGTCGGCCTTGTCGATAGCGGCGCCGTTGAGCAGCGCACGGGTCGCGTCGACGTCACCGATGAGCGACGGGGCCGCCGAGTACAGCAGCGCGATCGCGCCCGCGAGGTGCGGAGCGGCCATCGAGGTGCCGCTGATGCTGCCGTAGGAGTTGCCGGGGATGCTCGACCGGACGTTCACGCCGGGGGCCGAGATGTTGGGCTTGATCTCGCCGTTCTGCCCGGCGCCCCGGGCCGAGAAGCCTGCGACGTTGTTGTTGACGTCGTACGCGCCGGTCGAGTAGTTGCTGGCGAGGCTGCCCGGCGAGCCGCTGGTCTGGCATGCCGGGCCGCTGTTGCCGTTGGACCAGACACCGAAGATCCCGGACGCGGTCCAGGCCTGCGTCACGTCCTCCATGAAGGGCTCGTTGGACGGGTCCCGGGTGCCCCACGAGTTGTTGATGACGTTCGGTCGCTTGCTCGCGTCCGCGTTCTGGCCGTTGAGGTCCAGCGGTTCGAGCATCCACTGACCGGATTCGATCAGAGCGGCGTCGCTGGGGCAGCAACCGTTCGCCGCGATCCACGTGACCCCGGGCGCGACACCGATCTGGTTCGCGCCGTCGGAGCCGGCCATGGTGCCCATCGTGTGCGTACCGTGGCCGTCGTCGTCACAGGGCGCGGTCGCGCAGGCCCCGGCGGCGTCGAACCAGTTGTAGTTGTGGTCGAACGTCCCGTCGCCGTTGTTGCCGCGGTAGGAGTTCACCAGCGCCGGGTGGTCGAACTGGACCCCGCTGTCGATGCTTGCGACGGTGATGCCCTCGCCCTTGACGCCGTACTGGGACCAGACGTCGTCGGCGTTGATGTTGGCCACGCCCCACTCCAGGGCGTTGACGGTCTTCTCGTCGGCACCCTTGGTGGTCTCGGGCACCTTGTAGGCAACCGGGGCGTAGAGGCCCTCGACCTCGGAGTGGCCGGCGAACTTCTGCACCATCGCCAGCGAGCCGCTGCTCACCTTGATCGCGTTGGTGGCCCAGAAGGTCTGGTACTTCGCGCCCGAGCTGTCGAGGTCGGCCCGGATCCTGCCCTGGCTCGCCGCGGCGGTCTTGCGCAGAGCGTCCGCGACCGCGGTGCCACGCTTCGACCAGTCCTTGATGGCGCTGGCCTTGCTGAGGTCCGCCCGGTCCTTGAACCGGATCCAGAAGTCCCCTTCACTCTTGGCCTGGAGCTGCCTGGCGAGCTCCGGTCGGATCTTGTCGCCGGTCGGGGCGCCCGCCTCCATCCCGCCGCCCGGCGCGGCCTGCGCGCCCGAGCCCATCGTGGCCAAGCATGTCGCGGCGAGGATCGTCGCCGCGCCGGCGCTCACCAGTGATCTGGCTGTGCGCCGCCATTGTGGACGTCTGAACATCGGTGCTGCCTCCCTCAGAACGACCCAGGGTGAAAATGGGCCATGGTGACCTCCCCCATGCACCGCGCGGGTCACGCCGGTTGCCCGACTGGACACTATGATCGAGAAGAAAGGACGATCAAGAACTTGCCGTGAGCAACTTGTCGCTAAGAGTTGCCCTGCTGGCGGCGCGCTTGCCAATCATTGTCAGGACCATGACGAGAGCTGGGCAGGGATGCCCATCGATCCCGGGCGGTGCTGTGGCCGAGGACGACGAGGCGACGATGGACAGGGGTGATCCGGCCGACGAGCCGTTCCCGCTGCTGATCGCGGTGACCCCGTCGCCGGCCGAGCGCATCCGGCTCGCGGAGCGCCTCGACGGCATCGCCCCACTGCTGCTGGTGGCCGACCTCGACGAGCTCCGCCGGCTGATCGCCGCACCGCAGCAGATGGCCGCCGCCGCGTCCGAGCCGGCGCCGGCCGCCGCCCTGGTGATCGACTCGTCCCGGTCCAGCGCCCGTTGCGGTGACCGCGAAATCGATCTCACCCGGCTGGAACACGACCTGTTGACCTGCCTGATCACCGAGCCGGCCCGGGTCTGGAGCTACGCGGAGTTGCACCGCTCGGTCTGGGGTGACGAGGGGCGCGAACGCAAGGCGGACGTGCAGTCACTGGTGAAGCGGCTGCGCCGCAAGCTGCACGACCTCGGCACCGGGGCCACCATCGACGTCGTTCGAGGCGTGGGGCTCCGGCTGACCGACCACCAGCAGGCGCGGGTCGAACGAGCCTGACGCCACGTCGCATGAACCGGTCTCACGGGGGGTACGACGTGAAGATCAGCAACAGAACAGGCGACGACGAACGCTGGTTAGGAGAGTCAAAGTGCCATTCCCGAACCCCTCAAACGTGTCCATCGGCCTCAAGTCGGCCGCACACGTCGGGATCGCGGTGAGTGACCTGGACCGCTCGGTCGCGTTCTACCAGGCCCTGCTCGGCGAGGAACCGGTCGTACGGGACGAGAACATGCACGGCGCCGGCTTCGCACAGTCGCAGGGGCTGCCGACGACGAAGCTGCGGTACGCCACGTTCAACCTCGACAACCTCGGGATCGACCTGATCCAGTTCCAGGAGCCGGTCGGTGACGCGGCCCAGGTGGCGGCCAACCGCCCCGGCTCGATGCACCTGTGCTTCCACGTGGACGACGTGCGCTCGGTCTTCGACCGGATGAGCGAGGCCGGGTTCGAGTTCCTCGGGCAGCCGTACACCTTCGCGTCCGGCGAGGTGAACCCGCCGGCTGCGGTCGGCACCGAGGTCGCGTACTTCAACGACCCCGACGGCACGAACCTCGAGATCATCGCGCCGAAGGGTGGCTTCGCCCGCAGCTAGTGGGCGCAGAGCGTGGGGGCTGGCCGGACACGGCTCGGCCCCCACGCGTCTCAGCCCTCACGCGTCTCATCGGGGGGTCAGATCAGCCCGGCCCGGGCCCACAGCAGACGCCCCGGCCCCGCCACCAGGCCAACCCCGGCCAGATTGGCGTGCACGCGGGCCGCCGACCAGCGCAGGGTGGCACGCCAGTGCGGGTTGGCGCGGGCAGCGGCACGACCGACCGCCGGCGGAATGCCCACCGCCGCGTACACGTCGGGATGGACCAGGCGGTTGGCGATCGTGGAGGCGGCGCGACCGACCAGCAGCCGGGCGTACGCCATACCCACCGGGCCGGTGGCGGCGACCGCGGCGGCCAGTTCCTCGCGGGCGAACCGGACGTGTCGCGCCTCCTCCACCACGTGGATGCGGGAGACCATCCGGATGAGCGGCTGGAGCGACTCGTCGGCCATGATCTCGCGCTGGAACGCGTCGAGGATCTCCTCCGCGATGAGGATCGCGGCGTACATCCGGGGGCCGCTGGCGGTGGCCTTGAGGAAGCGCCCGAGGTGGTGGTCCACGGTGCTCGCCCGGTAGACCGGACAACCCATCGCCTCGATCAGCCGGCCGAACATGATGGAGTGCCGGCACTCGTCGGCGACCTCGGTCAGCGCGTACTGGGCCTGCCGACTGGTCGGGTCCGCGCGGTAGTACTCCCGGATCAGCATCTGCATGAGGATCGTCTCGAACCACAGCCCGGCGCTGGCCGCGCTGGCCACCTCGTGTTTGGTGAGCTCGACGCGCTGCTCCTCGCTGAGCTGCTCCCACAGTGGCGTGCCGTAGAGGCTGCTGCGCTGCGGCGGGAGCCAGTAGGCGCCGGGGGTGTGCGGGGCGGCCCAGTCGATCTCGACGGTGGGGTCGTAGCTGGTCCGCAGCGAGGACGTGAGTAGTCGCTCGGCGACCGCCGCACGCCCGGTTTCCGTCGGTGCGGCCTCCATGGCTCCTCCACATTGACGTGACGACTGGTAACTGTTACGAGTAGTAGCATGCAATCGCCGCTCACCGATGTCAATGCGTCCGACCCGTCGGCCCCGCCCCCCGACGGCGGTCCGAAGGCGAAGGGAAACGGCCGCCGGGACCGCTGGGCGGGCCATCGTGAGCAACGGCGGCAGGAGCTGGTCGGGGCCGCCGTGCAGGCGCTGCTGCGGCACGGGCCGGAGGTCGACATGGAACAGGTGGCCGCCGCCGCGGGGGTCAGCAAACCGGTTCTGTACCGCTACTTCGCCGACAAGTCGCAGCTCTGGGTCGCGGTCAGCGAGGTGGTGGCGGCCCGGATGGTCGACACCATCGCGCCCGCCGTCGCGCAGGTCCGTGAGGAACGCGGCCTGGTCGAGGCGACGATCGACGCCTACCTGGGCGTGATCGAGTCGGAGCCGAGGCTCTACCGGTTCCTGATGCACCAGTCCGGCGACCCCGGCATCCACCAGGTGATCGCCGGCACCAGCCGGCAGGTGGCCGCCGGGCTCGCCCGGGTGATCGGCGACCGGCTCCGCACGCTGGGCCTGGACGCCGGCCCCGCCGAGCCCTGGGCGTACGGCCTGGTGGGCTTCGTGCAGGCGGTCGGCGACTGGTGGACCACGCACGGCCAGCCGATCAGCCGGGCCGCCCTCACCGACTACCTCACCGCTCTGCTGTGGAGCGGCATCGAGGGGGTGCGCGCCAGCGCTGACCTGCCACACGAGCTCACCCGAGCCCACGAGCGGATCGTGCCGTGAGCTACCACGGCCCGGCAGGGGTCGAGGGCACCTCGGTCCACGTGCACCTCAGCGGGCGCTGGGAGCCGGTCGACGGCCGCTTCCACTGGGGCGGCCGGATCGAGCCCGAGCCACGGATCGTCCACCTGCTGCGCTCCGGCCGGCGCGACGTCGAGGTGCGCATCGCCGACCGCGTCCGGGCCGCCCGACTGGCCGAGGTCGACCCGTGGGGCGGCGTACGGATCACCGGCGTGGGCGACCCACCCTGGCCGCCCGTGGCCGACCCGACACCCGCGCCCCAGCTCACGGAGGAGTGAATGGAGACAGACGTTGCCATCATCGGCGCCGGCTTCGGTGGCCTGGGCGCCGCCATCCGCCTCCAGCGGGCCGGCTTCACCGACTTCCTCGTCTTCGACCGGGGTGCGGACGTCGGCGGCACCTGGCGCGACAACACCTACCCGGGCTGCGCCTGCGACGTCCCGTCGCACCTCTACTCGTTCTCCTTCGCCCCCAACCCCCGCTGGTCGAACACGTTCTCCAGCCAGCCCGAGATCTGGGACTACCTGCGCGGCTGCGTGGACCGCTTCGGGCTCCGCCCGAGGTTGCGCCTGCGCCACGAGGTGCGCGAGGCGAGGTGGGACGAGCAGCGCCAACGCTGGCTGCTGCGCACCTCCGGCGGCGACCACAGCGCCCGGGTCCTGATCTGTGCCGCCGGCCCGCTCAGCGACCCGGCCATCCCCGACCTGCCCGGGATCGACGCGTTCGCCGGCACGGTGTTCCACTCCGCCCGTTGGCGGCACGACCACGACCTGACCGGCCGGCGCGTCGCGGTGGTCGGCACCGGCGCCTCGGCCGTCCAGTTCGTGCCACAGATCCAGCCGACGGTCGGGCAACTGACGCTCTTCCAGCGCTCCCCCGCATGGATCATGCCGAGGCGGTCGCGCCGCATTAGCGGCGTCGAGCAGGCCGCGTTCCGCGCCGTGCCCGGCGCGCAACGGGCCGTCCGGGCAGGGCTCTATCTGGTACGCGAGAGCATGGCTCTGGGCTTCCTGCACCCGGCGGTCAACCGCCTCGCCTCGCGGCTGTCCCTGCGTACGCTGCGGCATCAGGTCCCCGACCCGCAGCTGCGCGACAAGCTCACCCCCCGCTACGCGATGGGCTGCAAGCGGGTGCTGATCTCCAACGACTACTGGCCGTCGCTCACCCGACCCAACGTCGACGTGGTCACCGCCGGCATCGCCCGGATCGTGCCGGACGGCCTCGTCACCGACGACGACGTCCACCACCGGGCGGACACGATCATCCTCGGGACCGGCTTCCACGTCACCGACTCCCCCGTCGTCCGGCGCATCTACGGCCGGGGCGGGCGCAGCCTGGCAGAGGCGTGGACGCCCAGCATGCACGCGTACCAGGGCACGACGATCGCCGGCTTCCCCAACCTGTTCTTCCTGCTCGGCCCCAACACCGGGCTCGGGCACACCTCCGTGGTGCTGATGATCGAGGCGCAGCTGCACCTGGTGCTCGCGGCCCTGCGTCACATGCGGGCCACCGGCATCCAGGCCATCGAGCCCACCGCGCGGGCGCAACGACGCTGGACCGAGCGGGTCGACCAGAAGATGGCCGGCACGGTCTGGCAGACCGGCTGTTCGAGCTGGTATCTCGACGCCACCGGCCGCAACACGACCATCTGGCCGGGCTTCGCCACCAGCTTCCGGATGCGGCTGCGCCGGTTCCGCCCGGCGGACTACCAGATCGCCTCGACCGGCAGCACCCCCAACGAACCGGAGCGGGAGCACGTTGATGCGGTATGACCTGGAGGGCAGGACTCTGCTCATCACCGGCGCGGCGCGCGGCATCGGGGCGCAGCTGGCCCGCGAGGCTGTCGCCCGCGGGGCCCGGGTCGCCCTCGTCGGGCTGGAAGGCGACCTGCTCAGGCAGCTCAGCGCCGAGCTCGACGCGCACTGGTACGAGTGTGACGTCACCGACCAGGCGGCGTTGGACGCCGCGGTGGCCTCCACGGTGGACCGCTTCGGTGGCATCGACGTCGTCGTGGCCAACGCGGGCATCGCGAACCTCGGCACCGTCGCCGTCGGACCGGTCGACGCGCTGGTCCGTACCGTCGAGGTGAACCTCTGCGGCGCGATCCGCACGGTCAGCGCGGCGCTGCCCCACGTCACCGCCGCCCGTGGCCACGTCCTGATCATCTCGTCGGCGGCCGCCTTCACGGCGATGCCCGGGATGGCCGCCTACTGCGCGTCCAAGGCAGGTGTGGAGCAGTTCGCCAACGTGCTGCGCCTGGAGACCCGCCCGCGGGGCGTCACCGTCGGCACGGCGCACCCGATCTGGATCGACACCGACCTGGTCCGCGACATCCGTGACGACCTGGCGTCCTTCCGCACCACGCTGCGCCGGTTGCCGTGGCCGCTGTCCACCGTCGTGCCCGTCGAGCAGTGCGTCGAGGCCCTGCTGCGCGGCATCGAGCGCCGCAGGCGCAAGGTGTACGTGCCACGGGCGCTCGCCGTGGTGCAGGCGCTGCGTCCGGTGGTGCTCAGCGGCCTCTCGGACGCGCTGATCACCCGCTTCGGCGGCCAGACCATGGTCGGCCAGATGGAGGACGAGGTACGCCAGCTCGGGCGTTCCTTCGGCAGGACCTCGGTGGAAGGGCGGCCATGAGCGTTCACTTCCGACGTGCGGGCAGCGGAGAGCCCCTCGTGCTCATCCACGGCATCGGTCACCGCCATCAGGCGTGGGAGCCGGTGTTCGACCGGCTCACCGCCCACCACGAGGTGATCGCGCTCGACCTGCCCGGATTCGGGAACTCCCCGGTGCCCGGCACCGGCATGCCCGCCGACATGGCCGCCACCGTGGCCGGGGTCCTGCCGGTCCTGACCGAGTGGGGGCTGGAGCGCCCGCACGTCGCCGGCTACAGCCTCGGTGGGGCGATCGGCCTGGAGCTCGCCGCCACCGGGGCGGTCGCCTCGGCCACCGCCTTCTCCCCCGCCGGCTTCTTCACCCCGGCGGAGCGCCGCCGGGCACTGGCCATCCTGCGGATGCTGCGGGCCAACTCGTACCTGCCCACCCCGATCATGCGGGTCGCGCTGCGCTCGGCGTACCTGCGGACGTTGTGCTTCGCGCCGCTGATGGCCCGCCCGACGCTGCTGGATGTCGAGCGCGCGCTGGGCGACGCCCTCGCCCTGCGACGGGGCCTCGGCTTCAACGCGGTGGCCCGCGCCGCCCGCGACTATCGCTTCGACTGCCTTCGGCTGACCGAGGCGACGGTGCCGGTGACCATCGGGTGGGGGGACTGCGACCGGATCTTCGGCGTCCACCAGGCCGAGCGCGCCCGGGCGGGCCTGCCGGCGGCACGGGTGGTGACGCTCCCCCGTTGTGGCCACGTGCCGATGAGCGACGACCCGGACCTGGTCGCCGCGCTCATCCTGGAGACCACGGGCGCCGTGCCCCGCACCGACCGACCGGATCCGTCGGTCGCCGCCTAGCGTCACCGGGTCAGGAAGATCACTTCACAGTCTAAAAACTTGCAGCGTGTGCAAGTTCGCTCCTAGTCTCGCCCGCGTGACCGACACCGACCACGCTGGCACCGGGCGACGCGACCGCAAGAAGGCGCAGACGCGGGCCGCACTGACCGCCGCCGCGCTGCGGCTGGTCGCCGAACGCGGCCTGGAACACGTGACGGTGGAGGAGATCAGCGAGGCCGCCGACGTGTCCTCGCGGACCTTCTTCAACTACTTCACCTGCAAGGACGAGGCGCTCACCGACGATCCGGCGCTCGACGGGAACCCGGTCGTGGCACGTCTGGCGGCCGCCCCCGCACAGGTGTCGGCGTTGCAGGCCGTCCGGGTCGCCCTGGGCGAGGCGATCGACACGATCCAGGCCGACCGGGAGTTGTGGCGGCTGCGACTGGCGGTCATCGCCCAGAACCCCGCGCTGCTGCCCCGTCTGGTGGCCGGCAACAGCGCGACCGAGCAGGCCATGGTCGCGGTCATCGCCAGCCGGCTCGGCGTCGGCCTCGACCACGGCCACCCGCCGCTGGTCACCGCCGTTGCCGGTGCCGCCTTCCGCACCGCGATGCTGCGCTGGGCCGCCGACGACGACGCCCGGCCCCTGCACGACTTCGTCGACGAGGCGTTCACCGCGATCGCCGCCGGCCTGCCGGATCCCCCGTCCCCCTCCTGACCGCCAGTCCCCGCCCCGCCGCACCAGCTCCGGGGCCAGCCACTTCGCCAGAAACCCGACAAGGGAGCGTCAATGACCACCACCGTCCCGCCCGCCGACACCGCCGACGTCGGCACGCGCATGTCGCGTCGGGAGGTTCTCCAGGCCCTTTCCGGCCTGATGGTCGGCATGTTCGTGTCCATCCTCGCCTCCACGGTGGTGGCCAACGCGCTGCCGCGGATCATCGCGGATCTGAACGGCAGCCAGACCGTCTACACGTGGATCGTCACCAGCGAACTGCTCGCCATGACGGCGACGGTGCCGCTGTGGGGCAAGATGGCCGACCTGTACAGCAAGAAGCTGCTGATCCAGTTGTCACTCGGCCTGTTCGTGGTGGGTTCACTCATCGCGGGCTTCACGCCGAACGTCGAGGTCCTGCTGCTCAGCCGTGTCGTCCAGGGCATCGGCGCCGGCGGCATGACGGCGCTTGCCACCATCGTCATGGCGGCGATGATCCCGCCACGTGAGCTGGGCCGCTACGCCGGCATCTTCGGCGCGGTCTTCGGTGTGGGCACCATCGCCGGTCCGCTGATCGGCGGCCTGCTCGTCGACACGTCGTGGCTGGGCTGGCGGTGGTGCTTCCTGATCGGCGTTCCGTTCAGCATCATCTCCATCGCCCTGCTCCAGCGCACCCTGCACCTGCCGGTCGTCCGCCGCAAGGCAAAGATCGACTGGCTGGGCGCCCTGCTCATCACCTCGGGCGTCTCCACGCTGCTGATCTGGTCGTCGCTGGCCGGCAACAAGTTCGACTGGGCCTCCAACTGGACGGCCCTGATGGTCGTCGGCGGTCTGGTTTTGCTGGCGCTGGCCGTGGTCGTCGAGTCGCGGGCGGCGGAGCCGATCGTCCCGCTGGGCATCTTCCGAAACCGCACGGTCTCCCTGGCCACGATCGCCAGCGTGCTGGTCGGTGTCGCGATGTTCGGCGGCACCGTCTTCCTGTCCCAGTACTTCCAGATCTCGCTGGGCAAGTCGCCCACCGTCGCCGGCCTGATGAGCCTTCCGATGATCTTCGGTCTGCTCGTCTCCTCGACGGTGGCCGGTCAGCTCATCACGAAGTACGGCCGCTGGAAGGCGTACCTGGTGGCCGGCGCCGCGGTGATGACCGTCGGGATGCTGCTGCTGGGCACCATCGACGCCACCACCAGCGTCGTCGTGCTGTCGATCTACATGGCCGTGCTGGGCGTCGGCGTCGGTATGCTGATGCAGAACCTCGTGCTCGCCGCGCAGAACGACGTGCCGGCCCACGAGCTCGGTGCCACCACCTCCGTGCTGACGTTCTTCCGCAGCATGGGCGGCGCGATCGGCGTCAGCGCCCTCGGCGCGGTCCTGGCAAGTCGGGTGACCTCGCTGACGACCGAGCGGCTCGGCCCGGCGGCGACCGCCGGCGGTGGCTCCGCCGAGGTGCCCGACCTCTCCACCCTGCCCGAGCCGGTGCTGCGCATCGTGCAGGACGTGTACGGCATCGCCACCGCCGACCTCTTCCTGGTCGGCGCGCCCTTCGCGCTGCTCGCGTTTATCGTCGTGCTGTTCATCAGGGAGAAGCCGCTGCACACCCTCAGCGGGGACGAGCGACGCGCCCAGGAGGAGGCGGCCGCCAAGGCCGCGATCCACTGAGCGGTACGACAGCAGGACGGGGGCGGGCCGGTGGGCCCGCCCCCGTCCCTGTGCCACGTGTCGCCGCGTTTTTCGGTAACGACATGGTGCGAACCGACTGACACGTAACGTGAGGTAGAGCCGGTCATCGGCTGACGCCAGACGTGCGCCGGGCCGCCACTGCGGCGGCGCCGCTCGGCCAACTGCCGCGTCGGACAGCTCGGCAACGTCGCGGCCCACGCAGCCGCAGGAGGTGTGGACGATGCCCATGCTGTCGGTATTCGATCCCCGGCACACGGTCGCTCCCCCGGGATACAGCCGCTGGCTCATCCCGACCGCGGCACTGGCCGTGCACGTGTGCATCGGCCAGGTCTACGCGACGAGTGTCTACAAGAACTCCCTCATCGCGCACTTCGACACCAGCCAGACGGCGATCGGGGCGATCTTCAGTATCGCCATCGTCATGCTGGGTTCGTCCGCGGCGGTGGGTGGCCGTTGGGTGGAGCGGAACGGACCGCGCCGCGCGATGTTCGTCTCCGCCTGTTTCTGGGCCGTCGGGTTCCTGGTCGGCGCGCTCGGCATCGCGACCCAGCAACTGTGGCTGCTCTACCTCGGGTACGGCGTCATCGGCGGCATCGGGCTCGGCATCGGCTACATCTCGCCCGTCTCCACGCTGATCAAGTGGTTCCCGGACCGCCCCGGCCTCGCCACCGGGCTGGCCATCATGGGGTTCGGCGGCGGCGCCCTGGTCGCCGGCCCGCTCGCGCGCCAACTGCTCTCCCTCTACGACTCCGGCTACAACCCCAACAATCCGGCCGCCGTCGCGTCGGGCCATGCCCTCGTGGCGCTCTTCGTCACGTTCGGCATCGGCTACTTCGTGATCATGATGTTCGGCCCGTTCAACGTCCGGGTTCCCGCGCCGGACTGGCGGCCCGCCGGGTTCGACCCCGCGACCGTCGCCGCCCGACCTCTGGTGACGACGGCGAGCGTGTCCGCGTCGAACGCCGTGCGTACCCGGTCGTTCTGGTTGCTGTGGATCGTGCTGTTCTGCAACGTCACCGCGGGCATCGGCATCCTGGAGCAGGCCAGCCCGATGATCCAGGACTTCTTCCGGGACAACGGCACCGCCACCACGATCTCGGTGTCGGCGGCGGCCGGTTTCGTCGGAGTGCTGTCGCTGTTCAACATGGCGGGGCGGTTCGTCTGGTCCACGACGTCCGACCTCATCGGCCGCAAGCCCATCTACATGGTCTACCTCGGCGTCGGCATGGTGCTGTACGTGCTGCTCGCCGTGGCCGGCCACTCCGCGACCGCGGTCTTCGTGCTGATCGCCGCCGCGATCATCTCCTTCTACGGCGGTGGCTTCGCCACCATGCCCGCCTACCTGCGGGACCTGTTCGGCACGTTCCAGGTCGGGGCCATCCACGGCCGGATCCTGACCGCCTGGTCGGCCGCGGGTGTCGCCGGCCCGCTGATCGTCAACGGGATCCTCGACACGCAGGGCAAGCCGGGCACCCTCACCGCGTCTGCGTACCGGCCGGCGCTGTTCACCATGGTCGGCATCCTCGCCATCGGCTTCATCGCGAACCTGCTGGTCCGTTCCGTGCCCGAGCGGTTCCACGAACCCAACCGAGGGCCGACCTCGCCCGTGGCGAAGGCGACCGTCACCGACCCGGTCGCCCTCGGGCGGGACAGCCGGCCGCCCGCGCCGCCGCGCGTCGGCAACCAGACCGGACGGCTCTGGTTGTCCTGGCTGCTGATCGCGGTGCTGCTCGGGTACGGCATCGTTCAGACCGCCATCACCGCCGCGAAGCTGTTCACCGGCTGACGCTCCTGTGTCGAAACGGGAGGCGCCCCCATCACCGGGGCGCCTCCCGTTCATTCCGATCCGCTCAGACCGGGGTGGTCGACCGGCTCTCGGCGAGCCGCTCCCGTTGTGGCACGACCGTGTACTTCGGATCGCGTGCCGACACCCGTCCCGCCTCGAAGACGCCGAACCGGGTGGCAACCGATGATGCCACCAGCGCTGCGCCGGAGAGCACCGACAGGACCCGGCTGCGTCGGCTGACCAGCGCGGTGGCGGTGCCCACGGCCAGCAGGGCGCGTCCCGCCTTCACCAACCGGCCGCTGCGTCCCTGCGTGTAGGGCTCGCTGGTCAGGCCCTGCCGTTCCAGCCGGTGCCCCCCGCCCAGCTCGATGGCTGCGGCGGCCAGGACGAGTCGTCGCAGTGGGGCGGTCTCCGCGGCCGGTGCCGCGATCAGTCCGACCCCGGACGCGGCGGCGAGCGCGCTGCCGGCGAAGACGAACGGCAGCGACGGGTAGGCGTCGTGCCAGGACGGCACGGCCGTGTCGGCGAGCAGCACCCCGGTGTACGTCGCCAGCGCCGGCGCGGTGGCCGCGGCGGCCAGACCGGCGACGGTGCCGATGGGCGGTGCGATTCGACGGGCGAGGCCGAGCACACCGTGCTGCGGGAGCAGCGGCGCGAGTTCGGCGACCGCGGCCACGCCGGCCAGTGGCCCGAACGCCGCGAGGATCCAGGTGCCGACCGACATCGGTGAGGTCACCTTGGCCACGCGGAGCATGTGGTGGAACCGGGACGGCCGGCCGAGGTCGTGGACCAACAGGTACGTGCTGGCGGCGACACCACCGAGGGCTGTCCAACGGCCCACCGTGCGCAGCCCGGGTCGTCCGGTCAGTTGGGCGCCCGCGCCGATCAGCGCGCCTCCGGCGGCGAGGCCGCCGGTGAACAGGTAGCCGGCGATGTCGTACTTCCACACCGGCGGCTTCAGCACGGGCCGGCCGTAGTAGGACGCGAACTCGGCTGGCGGCACCGTGAGCTGCTCACCGTCGCCACCTTTTCGGCGGGGCTTCCGGTGGCGCTGTCCGTCGGGCTGATCGAGGCCGGCCTGGAACTCGCGGAACCGGGCGCCGACCGGCTCGTTCGACGGCGTCTCGTCGGTCATCGCCGCCTGCCCAGGAACGCGACCGCCGTGGCGAGGGCCATCGTCACCGCCGCCAGACCGGCGCGTTTCCACATCTTCGGCAGGTCGCGGGTGGTCACGATCGGGTCCGGTGGCAGCCCGTACACCTCCGGCTCGTCCAGCAACAGGAAGAACGCCCCGTCACCACCCACCCCGTCGTTGGGGTCGTGCCCGTACAGGCGCGCCTCCGGCACACCGCGCTCGTGCAGCGTCTCGACCCGCGCGGCCGCCCGCTCCCGCAACTCGTCCAGCGGCCCGTACTGGATCGACTCCGTCGGACACGCCTGCGCACACGCCGGCGTCATACCCGCACCCAACCGGTCATAACACAGCGTGCACTTCCACGCCCGACCATCGTCCTTACGCTGGTCGATCACCCCGTACGGGCAGGCGGAGATGCAGTAACCACAGCCATTGCAGATGTCCTCCTGCACCACCACCGTGCCGAACTCCGTCCGGAACAACGAACCCGTCGGACAGACATCCAGACACGCCGCATGCGTGCAGTGCTTACACACGTCCGACATCATCAACCAGCGAAAATCCGTCCGCCCCTCCTCGCCCGTCCCACGCCCCGGCGGCTGCGCCCCCGGCATACCCAGGAACTCCGGGCCACCCGACATGCGGGCCGCCGCGGCGGGCGAGCCGGTGTCCAGGCCGGGGTCCGTTCCGGTGTCGGTGCTGGTCCGCGCGCCGACCGCCGCCGTGACCGGGCTGATCGCCGGGCCGTCCGGGTCCCCCGCGAACGCCGGGGTCGCCCAGCCGGCCGAGCGGGGCTGCTCCACGAACGCGACGTGCCGCCACGAGTTCGCGGTCAACGCGCCGGTGTTGTCGTAGGACATGCCGAGCAGGTCGAGCCCACTCTCCGGGACGCCGTTCCACTCCTTGCAGGCCACCTCGCACGCCTTGCAGCCGATGCAGACGCTGGTGTCGGTGAAGAACCCCATCCGGGGCGGCGGGTTCTCGTAGCCGGCGTCCGGCGCCGGATCCAGCGGACCGTACAGGGCATTGGTGTGGGGCATGGGTCAGACCTCCTGGTCCGGGCCGCTGTCGGCGGAGTCGGTCGTGACCTGCGGTGGGTAGTGCGGACTGAGGTCCCCGGACCGTCGCCGGTAGTCGACGACGAGAGCCAGCAGCTCGGCGCCTCGCGGGCGTCGCCCGGACCGGACGTCGCAGGTGCCGACCTTGCTCTCCTGGATCAGCACGTTCGGGTCCAGGCTGATGCCGAACAGGTCGTTGGCCGAGTCGCCGGTCACCAGACCCTCGAAACCGAAGTGGTACGGCAACCAGACCTGGTGGATGATCCGGTCGTCCACCCGCAACGGGGTGAGGCGGTCGGTCACCAGCACCTTCGCCTCGATGGCCGCACGGGCGGTGATCAGGTGCGCCCAGCCCAGGTGGGTGAGGCCCCGTTCGACGGCCAGCTCCGGGGACACCTCGACGAACATCTCCGGCTGCAACTCGGCCAGCGGCGACACCGTCCGGCTCATCCCACCGGCGGTGTGGTGCTCGGTGAGCCGGCTGACCGTGAACACGTACGGGAACACCTGGCTGTACGGTTCCGGCGGGCTCGGGTTGAGCGTGTTGATCGGGTGGGTGTAGACCTTCCGGGTCGGGTTGGCCTGCTGCTCGTAGAGCGGGTTACGCACCGGCGACTCCACCGGCTCATAATGCGTGGGCATCGGTCCGTCGAGCACGCCGGTGGGCGCGTACAGCCAGCCCTTGCCGTCGCCCTGGAGGATGAACGGGTCGTCCCCGGCGATGCCCGCCACACCGGAGGCGTCGCGCTCCGGTCGGTAGGACGGCGGTTTGGTCTTCTCGAAGTCCGGCACGTCGTAGCCGGTCCACTCGCTCTTGTCCGCGTCCCACCACACGTAGCGCTTGCGCTCACTCCACGGGTTGCCGTCCGGGTCCGCCGACGCACGGTTGTAGAGGATGCGCCGGTTCGCCGGCCACGCCCACCCCCACTCGGGCGCCACGAGGGACTGCTCCGAGCCGGGTTTGCGCCGGGCCGCCTGGTTGACGCCGTCGGCGTACACCCCGGTGTAGATCCAGCACCCGCCGACGGTGGAGCCGTCGTCCTTCATCTCCGTGAACGACGCCAGCGGCCGGCCGGTCGCCACGTCGTACCCGTTGATCTCGCGCAGCACCGCCTCGGCGCTCGGCTCGACGGTCGGGCCGTGCGTGGGGTAGTCCCAGGCGAGGTCGAGCAGCGCGCGGTCGCGCGGCTTCGTCGACGTCGCCAGGCGTTCCCGGATGATGCGGCCGAGGTGGTAGAAGAACCACAGCTCGGAGCGGGCGTCGCCTGGTGGCTCGACGGCCTTCTCGCGCCACTGCAACAGCCGCTGCGTCTGGGTGAACGTGCCCTCCTTCTCCACGTGCGAGGCGGCGGGCAGGAAGAACACCTCGGTGCGGCACTCCTCGGGGGCGATCTCGCCGGTCTCGATCTCCGGCGCGTTCTTCCAGAACGTGGCGCTCTCGATCTCGAACAGGTCCCGGACCACGAGCCAGTCGAGGTTGGCCATGCCGAGGCGCTGCGCCCGGCCGTGCGCCGAGCCGACCGCCGGGTTCTGCCCGAGCAGGAAGTAGCCCTTGATCTTTCCGTCGATCATGTCGAGCACCTGCTGGTAGGTGCCGTGGTCGCCGGTCATCCGCGGCATGTAGCCGTAGCAGTAGTCGTTGTCGGCGGTGGCGGCGTCCCCCCAGTACGCCTTGAGCAGGTTGACGCCGTAGGTGCGGGCGTTGCCCCAGAAGCCCTTCTGCCCGGGGTGCGCGATGCTGTCCACCCACTTGTCCAGGGTCGGGTGATTGGCGTGGTGGGGCATCGGCAGGTAGCCCGGGAGCAGGTTGAACAGCGTCGGGATGTCGGTGGACCCCTGGATGCTGGCGTGCCCGCGCAGGGCCATCACCCCACCACCGGGGCGGCCCACGTTGCCGAGCAGCAGCTGGATGATCGCGCCGGTGCGGATGTACTGCACGCCGACGCTGTGCTGCGTCCAGCCCACCGAGTAGACGAGCATGCCGGTGCGGTCCCGGCCGGAGTTCTCCGTCCACGCGCGGGCCAGCTCGAAGAACTTGTCCTGCGGGATGCCACAGACCCGTTCCACCATCTCCGGGGTGTAGCGGGCGAAGTGCCGCTTGAGGATCTGGTAGACGCAACGCGGGTGCTGCAACGTCTCGTCACGTTCGGTCTGGCCGCCGACCGGCGCGCCGTGCGACTCGTTCTCCAGCCCGGCCGCCGTCTCCCGCTGCGTCTCGCTGTCGCGGGTCGTCTGGGTCTGCGAGTGGCCCTCGTAGCGCCAACTGGCCTGGTCATAGGTGGCGTTGTCGTCGTTGAAGCCGGAGAAGAGGCCGTGCATGTCCTCGGTGTCGGCGTACTCCTCGGTCACGATGGTCGCGGCGTTGGTGTACGCGACGACGTACTCCCGGAAGTCCAGCTCGTTGTCGAGGATGTAGCGGATCACGCCGCCGAGCAACGCGATGTCCGTGCCCGCGCGGATCGGCAGGTACGAGTCAGCCAGCGCGCTGGTGCGGGTGAAACGCGGGTCGACGTGGAAAACCTTCGCCCCGCGGCGCTTGGCCTCCATCACCCACTGGAAACCCACCGGGTGTGCCTCGGCCATGTTCGAACCCTGGATGACGATGACGTCGGAGTTCGACAGGTCCTGCTGGTACTGGGTGGCACCGCCACGACCGAAGCTGGTCCCCAGACCGGGGACGGTGGAGGAGTGTCAAATACGGGCCTGGTTCTCGATCTGGAGCGCCCCCATCGCGGTGAACAACTTCTTGATGAGGTAGTTCTCCTCGTTGTCCAGCGTCGCCCCACCCAGGCTGGAGATGCCCAGGGTCCGGTTGAGCGGTCGACCCTCGGCGTCGACGTCCTCCCAGGTCTCGTCCCGGGCGGCCAGGACCCGATCGGCGATCATGTTCATCGCGGTGTCGAGGTCCAGGTCCTCCCACTCGGTGCCGTACGGCCGGCGGTAGCGGACCGTGGTCTGCCGCAGCGGGCTGGTCACCAGGCTCTTGCTGGCCGCGCCCTTCGGGCAGAGCCGACCCCGCGAGATCGGGCTGTCCGGGTCGCCCTCGATCTGGCTGACCTGCCCGTCCTTCACGAACACCCGCTGACCGCAGCCGACGGCGCAGTACGGGCACACCGACCGGGCCACCGAGTCGGCCGTGTCGGTGCGGGCGGTCAGCGCGCGGGACCCGTCGGACTTCGCCGCGGCACCCCGACCCAGCGGGTCGGTGCCGGTGAGCTGGCGGTAGACCGGCCAGCCCTCGATCCAGCTACGCACCCCCATCGCGGCACCTTCCCGACCAAGCACGCCAAATATGAACACTCTGACGTTAGATGAGGTGCCGGTCCGGTCGCAGCGAGATCACCAACAGTCATGCCTCTCCCGACCTTTCGTGCGGGCCGGGAGAGGCATGGGGTACGGCGATGGTCAGTTCGGTTGGAGCTGCCCGACGGGGTGCTCGCCGAAGGTCCGGTAACGGCGCAGCTCCCAGAGCAGCCAGCCGATGCTGATGATCGCCAGCACGACGAAGACCAGCGAACCGGAGAACGTGTCCCAGAGGGTGTGCAGGACGACGACGCCCAGGAACGTGCCGATGAACCCGAAGAGCCGCCCGACGCTCGGGCTGGCCAACAGCGCCCACAACGCGCCTGCGGTGAGCCCGGTCCAGGCGGTGTGACCGGCGGGCGCGGTCAGACCACGAATGAACAGCGTCTGCTCCACCGCACCGATGTTGCCCTGCGAACTCAGCAGCGCGCTGAAGGCGTAGCCCATCGTCTCCAGAGCGGCGAAGCCCATGCCGGCGGCGATGCCGATGACCAACCCGTCGGAGGGCACCCGACGGCGATGCTGGGCCACCACCGTGAACAGCAGCACCACCGGGACGATCAGCTTCGCCGACTCCTCGATCAGCGCGACGAACAGCATCGGCAGGGTGCCGAGCCCGCGCAGGGTGTCGTACTCCAGCGTGCCGGCGACCACCGTGCCGATCACGCCACCGAAGAACGCCGACGTCACCAGCACCGAGGCCGGCACCTGCCACCGCCCGGTGCGAGCCTGCGCGAACGTCAGGAACGTCAGCGGCACCAGCGTCGCCCCGAGCAGGATCAATGCCGGTACGAAGTTCGGATTCTTGGTGCTGACCAGGGTCCGCAGCACCGCCACGTAAAGGATCAGCCCGACGACGAGCACCCCGACCCACGCCCACCGGCGCCAACGATCACCCATACCGCGCAGTCTGGCGGACCAAGGTTACGAAGACCAGCCACGGCGTTGAGATCCTGACAACGTCCCGCCCTCTCACGGATCAGCGTTTCTGGAACATCAACGCCGCCACGTCGGCGATCACCTCGATCGCCCAGTCGAGCTGCGGGCAGGCATTGCGACTGCGGCACTCCAGGCATCCACCTACCCGCCACGGCCGGTCGAGCGCCCGGGTCCAATGCGCGTCCAGAACCCTCTTGGCAGGGATCAACTGGGTTGCCGCAGTGATCGGCTCGTCGATCGACACGATCGGCACCCTCCCCGCGATCATGATTGGTCCCCACCTGGGAGGCAGAGTCCGTGCGTCGTACTCCCCCAGGTGGGTCTGCCGCCGGGATCCCGGGAGTTTGCCGAAACCAGGGAACCCGACTGAGCCATCAACCTAATCCAACCTGTAGGAGTAGGTCAAGCTACAGCATGGAACTTGTTGGAACAGGTCCGCTCGTGATCGAATCGGGGTGCCGAAACCAGGGAACCCACGGAGATCACTCATGCCGACCGAGAGAGTGGACTACCGGCGCATCGCCAACGAGATCGCCGAAAAGATCAAATCCGGCGAACTCGCGCCGGGAGAGAAGCTGCCGTCCACACGCGAGCTGGCCGAGCAACACAAGGTGCACATCTCGACCATCAACCGCGTCATGACGATTCTCAAGGATCGAGGGGTGGTCGAGGGGCATCCGGGCAAAGGTGTCTACGTAGCCGAGGCTGGCCAATCGAACTAGGACATCGAGTCTGGCTGCGAGATCAGCAGCGGTTGTTCAGCTTGATGAACGCCAGCGGCATGGTGCTTGCCCGTTGATCGTTGGCAGCTGAGCAGCTCGACACGCCGAGCACCGCACTGCTGAGCTGCCACCGATCGCCCGCCCCGGAGGCCAACCGGCCACTGCCGCCCGTGCTCGCCTGGAGACGCGCAGACCTAGGGTCGGACGACGTGCACCAGCCGGAACCGTTCGGCTACCACCAGAGTGTCGTCGTCCACCGTGAAGCCCGGATCGCCCAACTCGGCGCGCACCTCAGCGCTGTGCCAGAACGTCTCGTGCCCCGCGCGCCACTGCGCCACCGACTCGTCGCCCTCGCCCTCGTCCAGGGCGTGTTGCAGGTCGACGTCCGCGAGCCGGACCACCCGTACGTCGGTCAGCTCGATGACCGCGACGCGCCGACCCTCGGAGTCCACCAGGGCAGACCGTTGGCCCACCTCGGGCAGCGGCTCGTTCGCGCGCTCGTACCCGATCAGCAGGCCGGTGGTCGAGGTCTTCGCGCCGGAGAGGATCGCGGCGACGAGGCTGTCGCGCAGCGGTCCCGGAAACGCGAACTCGGCCAGCGGAAGATCATCGATTTCCATCCGCGGATGGTATGCGATGCGGCGCGCGGTGAGGGACCGCCGTCGACAAGCCCGTGGCGACATGACACGGTCCTGTGGTGGCCACCTATGGCGTCGCCCTCGTGCTGCTGGTCGATCCGTCGGGCGCGGTGCTGCTCCAGCACCGCGACGAGGACGCGGCCGCCTCGCCCGGTCAGTGGAGTCTGCCGGGTGGCCACATCGAGCCGGGCGAGTCGCCGGAGGAGGCGGCCCGCCGCGAGCTGCAGGAGGAGACGGGTCTGACAGCGGGTGAGCTGCACCTGCTGTGGAGCGGCCCACGTCCGTACGAGCCCGGGTTTCCCCACACCGTCACCGTCCACGTGTTCCGGGGCACCACCACGGCCCGGCAGGAGGACGTGGTTCTCGGCGAGGGGCAGGCCATGGTGTTCGTCCCCCGGGACGAGGTGCTCGACCGTGAGTTGGCGGTCTCCGCGGCGCTGGTCCTGCGCATGATCTAGCTCGAACTGCCCTGCGGGGCGGGGGGTGGGGCTTTAGGGGTGGTGGATGGGGGTTGTCAGGTTGCTGAGTGGCTGGCCCGAGCCGCCCCAGGCCTGGGCGGTGATCTCGGCGGCGATTGCCACGGCCGTCTCCTCGGGTGTCCGCGCGCCCAGGTCCAGACCGATCGGTGAGTGCAGTCGGGCGAGCGCGGCCTCGCTCACGCCCGCCTCGCGGAGCCGGCGCATCCGGTCGTCGTGTGCGCGGCGGCTGCCCATCGCGCCGATGTAGCGGGCGGGTGTGCGGAAGGCGACCTGGAGCAGCGGCACGTCGAACTTGGGGTCGTGGGTCAGCACGCAGAGCACCGTGCGGTCGTCGACGCTGGTCGACTCCAGGTACGCGTGCGGCCACTGCACCACGAGGTCGTCGGCGTCCGGGAAGCGGGCGCGGGTGGTGAACACCGGGCGGGCGTCGCAGACCGTGACGTGGTAGCCGAGGAACCTGCCGATCCGGGCCATCGCGGCGGCGAAGTCGATCGCGCCAAAGATGATCATTCGGGGTGGCGGCACGTACGACTGGACGAACACCGCCACGTCGTCGCCGCGCTGCTCTCCCCGCCGGCCCAGGTGGATCGTGCCGGTGGCACCGAGGGCGAGCATCCCCCGCGCCTGTCGGGTCGCCGCGTCGTCCAGGTCGGGTGCGCCGAGGCTGCCGGAGACCCGGTCGGGCCAGATCACCAGTTGGGCGTTCTCGACCGAGGCGGTGGCGACCGGGCGGCCGTCGGAGATCGCGGCGAGCACCTCGTCGGCCCCGGTCATCGCGACGCCGGGCTGCACCAGGATCTGGATCGTGCCGCCACAGGTCAGGCCGACGTCGAACGCGTCGTCGTCGCTGACGCCGAAGGTCTGGGTGTGAGCCGTCCCGGTCTCCAGCGCGCTGCGGCACAGCTCGTAGACGGTGCCTTCGACGCAGCCGCCGGAGATGCTGCCCAGGACCTCGCCGTGCGCCGACACGGCCATCGCCGCGCCGGGTTGCCGGGGCGCGGACTGCCAGGTCCGCACGACGGTCGCGACGGCGAAAGCGACGCCGGCCGCCCGCCAGGTCGTCAGCCCGTCGACGATGTCCCGCATGGCCGCACGATCCGCGAGCCCCGGCGGCACCGTCAACGGCGACCTAAGCAAGTGCTTAGGTCGCCGTTGACTTTGGTCACCGTCCGGCAGAGATTTTGCCGGACTGCGGAGGTACGACATGCAGGTGCCGGCACCGTTCGAGTATGAGCGAGCCACCAGTGTGGACCATGCGATCAGCCTTCTGGAGCGCCTCGGCGGCACTGCCCGCCTGATCGCCGGCGGGCACAGCCTGCTGCCGATGATGAAGCTCCGGCTGGCCAACTTCGACTATCTGATCGACATCAACGACCTGCACGCCGAGCTGGGCTACGTCGAGACGGGCCCGGACGAGGTACGCATCGGGGCGCTCACCCGCCATCGGGAGCTGCTCGAATCCCCCGTGCTGGCGGCGGCGTTCCCCATCTTCGCCGACGCCGAACGGGTGATCGCCGACCCGGTGGTGCGCAACCGGGGCACGCTGGGCGGCTCGCTCTGCCAGGCCGACCCGTCCGAGGACCTCTCGGCGGTGTGCACCACGTTGGACGCGCGGTGCGTGATCCGTGGGCCGGGCGGCGCGGAGCGGGTCGTGTCGATGGAGGAGTTCCACGTCGGTCCGTACGAGACGGCCGTCGCGGACGACGAGATCCTGGTCGAGATCCGGGTGCCGGTGCGGCCCGGCTGCGGCAGCGCGTACGCCAAGGTCGAGCGTCGGGCCGGCGACTGGGCCGTGGTGTCGGCCGGCGCGGCGGTGTGGCTCGACGGCGGCGCGATCGTCGACGCCCGGGTCGGGCTCGCGGCGGTCGGCCCCAACACGACGGGCATCCCGGAGATCTCGGCGGCGCTGCGCGGGCAGGAACCCTCGGAGGGCCTCTACGAGCAGGCCGGGGCGATCGCGGCGCGCAGCTGCGACCCGGTGACCGACCAGCGCGGCAGCGCGGAGTACAAGCGGCATCTGGCCGCCGAGCTGACCAGGCGGACCCTGCGCCGGGCCGTCGAACGGGCGAGGAGCTGAGCATGCAGGTCACCATGACCGTCAACGACGTCGAGGTCACCCGGGAGATCGAGGCCCGGCTGCTGCTGGTGCACTTCCTGCGGGACGTGCTCGGTCTGACCGGCACGCACTGGGGCTGCGACACCAGCAACTGCGGCACCTGCGTGGTCTGGATGGACGGCGAGCCGGTGAAGTCGTGCACCGTGCTCGCGGCGATGGCCGGCGGCCACCAGGTGCGTACCGTCGAGGGTCTCGCCAAGGGCGCCGAGCTGGACCCGATCCAGCAGGGTTTCATGCAGTGCCACGGTCTCCAGTGCGGCTTCTGCACGCCGGGCATGATGATGACCGCGCGGGCGCTGCTCGACCGCAACCCCGACCCGAGTGAGACGGAGATCCGGGAGGCGATCTCGGGTCAGATCTGCCGGTGCACGGGTTACGCCACCATCGTCCGCTCGGTGCGTTGGGCGGCCGTGGCCGAGGCGCAGGCCGCGGCACAGGTCACCGAGACCACCGAATCGACCGAGGCCGGCGAGATCGACAACGCCGGCCAGCCCGCGGAGGCCGTCGCATGACCACCGTGCACGAGCGCGTGGACACGTTCCACGACAACGACCAGAAACCCGTCGGGTACGGCCGGATGCTGCGCAAGGAGGACCCGCGGTTCCTGCGGGGTCGCGGCCGGTACGTCGACGACGTGCAACTGCCCGGCATGCTGCACCTCGCGATCCTCCGGTCGCCGGTGGCGCACGCCCGGATCGTCAGCATCGACACGAGCGCCGCCGAGGCGTCGCCCGGGGTGAGGGCGGTGGTGACCGGGGCCGCCCTGGCGCAGCAGAACCTGGCCTGGATGCCGACCCTCTCCAACGACGTGCAGGCCGTCCTCGCCACCGACAAGGTGCGCTTCCAGGGTCAGGAGGTCGCGTTCGTCGTCGCCGAGGACCGGTACGCGGCCCGCGACGCGCTGGAGCTGATCGAGGTCGAGTACGACGTGCTCGACCCGGTGATCGACGCGCGTCGCGCGTTGGAGCCGGACGCCCCGCTGATCCGCGACGACCTGGACGGCAAGACGAACAACCACTGCTTCGACTGGGAGACCGGCGACGAGGCGGCCACCGAGGCGGTCTTCGCCCGCGCCGACGTCGTGGTCAGCCAGGACCTCGTCTACCCCCGGGTGCACCCGGCGCCCATGGAGACGTGTGGGGCGGTCGCCGACTACGACGCCGTCGACGGCAAGCTGCGGCTCTGGTCGACCACCCAGGCGCCGCACGCGCACCGCACCCTCTACGCCATCGTGGCGGGCCTGCCCGAGCACAAGATCCAGGTGATCGCGCCGGACATCGGCGGCGGGTTCGGCAACAAGGTGCCGATCTACCCCGGGTACGTCTGCGCGATCGTCGCCTCGATCGTCACCGGCAAGCCGGTGAAGTGGATGGAGGACCGCTCGGAGAACCTGATCAGCACCGGTTTCGCCCGCGACTACATCATGCGCGGGGAGATCGCGGCGACCCGCGACGGCCGGATCCTCGGCATCCGCACCAACGTGCTGGCCGACCACGGCGCGTTCAACGGCACCGCCGCCCCGGTGAAGTACCCGGCCGGTTTCTTCGGGGTGTTCACCGGCAGCTACGACATCGAGGCCGCGTACTGCAAGATGACGGCGGTCTACACCAACAAGGCCCCCGGCGGTGTCGCGTACGCGTGCTCGTTCCGGATCACCGAGGCCGTCTATTTGGTCGAGCGGATCGTCGACTGCCTCGCCGACGAACTCGGCATGGACCCGGCCGAGCTGCGCCTGAAGAACTTCATCCAGCCGGAGCAGTTCCCGTACACGACGAAGACCGGATGGGTGTACGACTCGGGCAACTACGAGCCGACGATGCGGCTGGCGATGGAGATGGCCGGCTACGACGAGCTGCGCCGCGAGCAGGTTGAGAAGCGGGCCCGGGGCGAGCTGATGGGCATCGGCATCGCGTTCTTCACCGAGGCCGTCGGCGCCGGGCCGCGCAAGGACATGGACATTCTCGGGCTGGGCATGGCCGACGGTTGCGAGCTGCGCGTCCACCCGACCGGAAAGGCCGTGGTACGCCTCAGCGTGCAGTCACAGGGTCAGGGGCACGAGACGACGTTCGCGCAGATCGTCGCCGAGGAGATCGGGATTCCACCGGCGGACATCGAGGTGCTGCACGGCGACACCGACAACACGCCGTTCGGCCTCGGCACGTACGGCAGCCGGTCGACGCCCGTCTCGGGAGCCGCGGCGGCCCTGGTGGCCCGCAAGGTGCGTGACAAGGCCCGGATCATCGCCTCGGGGATGCTGGAGGTGTCGGTGGCCGACCTGGAGTGGGAGAAGGGCACGTTCCGCGTCGCGGGCGACCCGGGCAGGTCCGTCACCATCCAGGACATCGCGTTGCGCGCGCACGGCGCGGGTGACCTGCCCGAGGGCATCGAGGGCGGGTTGGAGGCGCAGATCTGCTACAACCCGTCGAACCTGACGTACCCGCACGGCGCGTACATCTGCGTGGTGGACGTCGACCCCGGCACCGCGCAGGTGAAGGTCCGACGGTTCATCGCGGTCGACGACTGCGGCACCCGGATCAACCCGATGATCATCGAGGGGCAGGTGCACGGCGGGCTGACCGACGGGGTCGGCATGGCCCTGATGGAGATGATCGCGTTCGACGAGGACGGCAACTGCCTCGGCGCGTCCCTGATGGACTACCTGATCCCGACGTCACTGGAAGTGCCGGACTGGGAGACCGGGTTCACCGTGACGCCGTCGCCGCACCACCCGATCGGCGCGAAGGGTGTGGGTGAGTCCGCCACGGTGGGGTCCCCACCCGCGATCGTCAACGCGGTCATCGACGCCCTGAAGCCCTTCGGCGTACGCCACGCCGACATGCCGCTGACGCCGTCGCGGGTCTGGGACGCGATGCGCGGCCAGGCCCGGCCGCCGATCTGAGGGAGCCGAGATGACCACCATCGCGGAGCGCGCCCGGGAGCTGACCGACACCCGGGAGCCGTTCGTCCACGCCACAGTGGTCCGCGCCCAGGACCCGACGTCGGCCCGGCCGGGCGACGCCGCGGTGATCCGGTCGGACGGCTCGATCGAGGGCTTCGTGGGCGGGGTGTGCGCCGAGAGTTCGGTGCGGGCGGCCGCACTCGACACCCTGCGCGACGGCACCGCCCTGCTGCTGCGGGTGCTGCCGGAGGGCGCGACCCCGTTCCCGGACACCCCGGGGGCGCGGGTGGTGGTCAACCCGTGCCACTCCGGTGGGGCGATCGAGGTCTTCCTCCGACCGATGCTGCCGGCGCCGGCCCTGCGCGTGGTCGGCAGCACGCCGATCAGCGCGGCGGTGGCCAACCTCGCCGCGTTCCTCGACTTCGACGTCGTCGCGGCCGACGACGGCACCGGCTGCACCGCGGTCGTCGTGGCCGGGTTGGGCAAGGGCGAGCAGGAGGCGATCCGGGCCGCGCTGGACGCCGGCGTCGGGTTCATCGCGCTGGTGGCCAGCGGCAGGCGTGGCGCGGCCCTGCTCGACGAGCTGGGGTTGACCGACGCGGAACGCGCCCGCGTCCACTCACCGGCCGGTCTGGACATCGGCGCCCGTACACCGGCCGAGATCGCCCTGTCGATCATGGGTGAGGTGGTCCGGGCGATCCGGGTGGACGGGTTGGCCCCGGCCTCCGGCGCGTCGGCCGCCCGACCCCAGCAGGCCGTCGACCCGGTGTGCGGGATGACCGTGCTGGTCGGGCCGGAAACGCCGCACGCGCGGGTCGTCGGGCAGGACTTCTGGTTCTGCTGCGCCGGCTGCCTCGCGAGTTACACGGCGGCGTAACCCGTGTTCCTGACCGGCCTGGTGCTCGCCGCGGGCGCGTCGGTGCGGCTCGGCGAGGCGAAGCAACTCCTGCCGTACCGGGGGCGGACTCTGCTCGACGCCACCCTCGACCTGGCCCGCTCGTGCGGCTTCGACCAGGTGCTCGTCACCCTGGGCGGCGCGGCGAGCGGCATCCGCGACCGGGTCGACCTGACCGGGTGCCAGGTCGTGGAGAACCCGGCGTTCAGCACCGGCTGCGGGTCGTCGGTCAGCACGGCCGCCCGGGCGGTGGACCCCCGTGCCGACGCGCTGGTGCTGCTCCTCGGTGACCAACCCGGCGTCCGCGCCACGGACGTCCGCCGGGTCGCCGAGGCCGCCACCCCGCTGGCCGTCTGCCGGTACGCGGACGGGCTGGGCCACCCGTTCCGCTTCGGCCGGGTGGTCCTCCCCGAGCTGTACGACCTGCACGGCGACAAGGCCGTCTGGAAGCTGCTGCACTCCGGCCGTCACCCGGTGACCGAGGTGCCCGCCGACGGGCCGGTGCCGATCGACGTGGACACCCGCGCGGACTACCAACGGCTGCTGGCGGGCGAGGCATGAGGGACGCCCTGGCCGTGCGGCACCGCCTCGACGCCGTCGACTACCTGGTCGACGACGGCCTGGCGATGGCCCTGTTCCTGGCCCTGCGTCTCGGTCGGCCGCTGCTGCTGGAGGGCGAGCCCGGTGTCGGCAAGACCGCCGCCGCGAAGGCGTTGGCCCGCGCGCTGGAAACGCCGCTGATCCGGTTGCAGTGCTACGAGGGGCTGACCGCGGGCGAGGCGCTCTACGAGTGGAACTACCAGCGACAACTGCTGGCGATCCGGCTTGCCGAGGCACAGGACGCGCGACTCACCGACGCGGACCTGTTCAGCGCCGAGTTCCTCCAGGAACGGCCGATCCTGCGGGCCGTACGCCACCGGGGGCCGGTGCCGCCGGTGCTGCTGATCGACGAGATCGACCGGGCCGACGACGAGTTCGAGGCGCTGCTGTTCGAGTTCCTCGGCGAGGCCGGCATCACGATCCCCGAGCTGGGCACGTTCACCGCCCGTACGCCGCCGGTCGTGGTGCTCACCTCCAACCGCAGCCGGGAGCTGCACGACGCGTTGCGCCGCCGCTGCCTCTACCACTGGATCGACTTTCCCGACCCGTCCCGCGCCGTCGAGATCGTCCGCCGCGCCGTGCCGGGCGCCACCGAGCCGCTGATCCAGACGGCCGTCCAGTTCGTCGGCGGCGTACGCGGCCGGGACCTGGAGAAGCCGCCCGGGATGGCGGAGACCATCGACTGGGTGGCCGCGCTGTCCGTGCTGGGCGTCGCCGATCTGGCCGCCGATGACGTGGCGCTGACCATCGGCACCATCGCCAAGACACCCGACGACCGCGCCGTGGTCGCCGCCGCGCTCGGCGCCTACCAGGAGAGCCAGCCATGAAGATCACGAGCGAGTTCGCGGTCGCTGTCCCGATCGACGAGGCGTGGGCGGTGCTCACCGACCTGGAGGGGATCGCGCCGTGCCTGCCGGGCGCCCAGTTGACCGGCGTCGACGGTGACGTCTACCGGGGCAGGGTGAAGGTCAAGGTCGGGCCGGTGATCTCGGAGTTCGCGGGCACCGCCCGGTTCGTCGAGAAGGACGACGCCGCCTATCGCGGGGTGATCGACGCCAGGGGCCGCGACGCCCGGTCGACGGGGAACGCGTCCGCGCTGGTCACCGCCCACCTGCGGCCGGACGGCGACCGCACGCTGGTCAGCGTGGACACCGACCTGAAGATCTCCGGCAAGCTGGCCCAGTTCGGCAGCGGCATGATCAAAGAGGTGTCGGGCAAGTTGGTGGCCCAGTTCGTCGCCAACCTGGAGGCCAGGCTCGCGGCCGACCAGCCGACCACGGCCGTGCCAGCCCCGGACGCGACCGTGCCATC
>NZ_JAKKFI010000065.1 GCF_022230955.1 Micromonospora cabrerizensis | reverse complement strand
ACGGGTGGGCCCGGGACGGGCGGAACCGGACCGGGCGGCGGCGTCGGTCGGGGGCCTGGCGTCGGCATCGGGCCGGGCGGGTACGGCCCCGGGGCCGGCGCGGGCTCCGGCTCGGGTGGCGACGGCTGGGTCGGCCCGGGGCCCGGTGGCGTGGGTGACGGCTCCGGTTCCGGGGTCGACGGCTGGGCCGGCTCCGGTGGCTGCGCCGGCTCGGACGGCTCGGGGTTCACCGGCCCGGCTCCGTAGACCGTGGGCGTGCTCCCGCGCGGGGTCGGGGTGCCGAAGGCGCCGGCCGTGACCTGGCCGCTGCCGGGAACCGTGGCGCTGGCCCGGGCCGGCGTGGTCGAGTCGTTGCGCTGCCCGGGCAACGACACGTCGGCCGGACTGGCCGAGCCGGTCGCACGGTAGGTGGTCGCGGTGACCGGGGCGCTGGCCGGCAGGTCACTGCGGAGAGCCCCGGCGGTGGCGACGCTGGCCCGGGCCCGTACCGGTGCGGCGGGTTGGTCCGGGCGGGCGTCGGCGGGGGCCGCCTGCTCGGGGCCGACGGCGGGATCGTCCGTGTCGACGCCGTTGCCGACGGGAGCGGCGTCGACGTCGGTACCGGCCGAGTCGCTGCGGGGGGACGGCGTGTCGTCGGTGGCGGCCGGCGCTGTGCCGCTGGCGGCCGGGTCAGCGGGAGGGGAGACCGGGGCGGCCTCGGTGGGGGACACCGGGTCGCCGGTGCCGAGCCCTGGCGGGTCGGCTTGGTCGACCACAGGGTCGACAGTCTCCGCCGGAACTTTCTGCTCGGCCATCTCCGCCCTCCGCGCCATGCTCGCACCCGGACTCGTGACGTCGAGTCGGATGTGCCTGGTTGTCACCGTGCCACAGATCGCCCCGACCGGACAGCCGGAGCCGGGTCGTGGCGGATCAACCAGCGGTGCTGGGGGTGCCCGACGGGCTGTCGCCGCCCGACGCGCTCGTGGTGGCCTTCGGGGTGGTCGCCGGGGACGAGCTGCTCGGGGCGTTGGTCGGTGCCGACGGCAGAGTCGTCGGCGTGTTGCTCGGGGTGCTCGGCGGGGTGCTCCCGGTCGGCTTGGGCGTCGGCGTGAGTGTCAGCGTCGGCGTGGGCGTGGGCGTCGCGCTGTCGGTCGGCTTCGGCGTGGTCGAACCCGTCGGCGTCGGGGTGGCCGACTTCGTCGGGGTGGGCGTCGGCTTCACGGGCGGCTTGGTGGGCGTCGTGACCGGCGGGGTCGGGATCGACACGATCGGCCCCGGCACCGCGCCGATCACCCGGGTCGCCGCGTACAGGCGGGACCAGCCGACGACCGAGATCTTGACGACGTCGCCGGTGGTGGGCGCCTGCACCATCTTGCCGTTGCCGATGTACATGCCGACGTGGTGGATCGTCGTCCAACTGCTGCCGGAGGCGAAGAAGAGCAGGTCGCCGGGGAGCAGCGCGCTCTGCGGCACCGTCCGGCCCCGGGTGGCGGCGTACTGGTCGCGGGAGACCCGGGGCAGGTCGAAGTAGTCGGCGCCGGGAGACCGGTACGCCGCCCACATCAGGCCGGAACAGTCGAACTGGTTCGGCCCCTCCTCGGACCACTTGTACGGGTCACCGAGCTGGGCGAGCGCGTACCGGACCGCGGCGAGGGCCCGCGGGTGGGCAGCCATGCCGCTGATGTTCTGGTTGGAGACGTAGCCGGCGCCGATCTGCTGCTCGGCGGCCTCCTGCTGACGCTCGATCGCGATCAGCTCGGTGGCGTTGTCGCGGCGCAACTTGAGCAGGGCCGCCTCGGCCGTACGGAGCGACGCCTCGCCGGCGGTGAACTCCGCCTCGACGGTGTCGACCCGGGCCTTGGCGGCGGCGTGCGCCTGGTAGGCGAGCTGCTCGTTGGTGCGGGCCCGGGACAGCTCCCCGGCCACTCCGGTGGTGCCGCCGTCGACCTTCTGGCCCCGGGTGATCTGCTGGAGGCGGTTGAGCTCGCGGATGTCCTGGGCGAGGTCGCCGGGTGGCAGCGCGGCGGCTGCCTTCACGGCGTCGGCGGCGGCCGCGTCGGCCGCCTGCTGGGCCCGGAGCAAAGCGTCCTGCGCGGTTGCCAGTGTCTTGCCGGCCGCGTCGAGCTGCGCCTTGGCGTCGACGCGTTTCTGCTTGGTCAGCAGCAGCTTCTCACCGAGCGCGCCGACCTGGACCTCGCCGGCGGAGATGGCGGCGGCCAGCGGGCCCGTGCCGACGTTGACCACCGGCGGGACCGGGACACCGGCGACGGGAGCGCCACCGGGCAGTTGAAGTGCGCCGGTCACCGCGGGGCGGGAACCGGTGTCCGGCACGGTGGTCGGCACCCCGGGCTCGGCGTACGCGGGGGTGGACAGCACGGCGGCGGCGATCGCGCCGAGCAGGGCGGCCCAGAGCTTCGGACGCAGCACCGGCGAGATCACCGGGTTCCGTCGTCGCTGCCGTCGCCCGCGCCCGCTGTCGACCATTCCGCTCCCCGTCCCGCAGTCCGTCACCGCGCTTGGTGGGCGCGGCGGTCGGGACGGTACCAGTGTGTGTTCCGCCCCGTTCTGTCTTACCGCACAGCGACAGTGATGTCGATGCATCGCCGGGTTACGGGAGGCTGAGAGTCTGGTGAAGTGGATCGCTGTCAGCGACCGTGCCGCCGTGGCTGTCGGCGTCCCGACGTACGCTCGACAAGGACCGCAGGTGGAAGGGACGTGCCATGGACGCCGGACTCAAGCGTGAGCTCGAAGCGAAGGTGTACGCCGGTGAGCGGCTGACCCGGGAGGACGGGGTCGCCCTCTACGACAGCGACGACCTGACGTGGCTGGGCCGGTTGGCGCACCACAAGCGCACCGAGCTCAACGGCGACCGGGTGATGTTCAACGTCAACCGGCACCTCAACCTGACCAACGTCTGCTCGGCGTCCTGTGCGTACTGCTCGTTCCAGCGCAAGCCGGGCGAGAAGGACGCGTACACGATGCGCATCGACGAGGCGGTCCGCAAGGCCAAGGAGATGGAGGATGAGCAGCTCACCGAGCTGCACATCGTCAACGGCCTGCACCCGACGCTGCCCTGGCGCTACTACCCCAAGGTGCTGCGCGAGCTGAAGGCGGCACTGCCGAACGTCAAGCTCAAGTGCTTCACGGCGACCGAGGTGCAGTGGTTCGAGAAGATCAGCGGTCTGAGCGCCGACGAGATCCTCGACGAGCTGATGGACGCCGGCCTGGAGTCGCTGACCGGCGGTGGCGCGGAGATCTTCGACTGGGAGGTCCGGCAGCACATCGTCGACCACGCCTGCCACTGGGAAGACTGGTCGCGCATCCACGCCCTGGCGCACCGCAAGGGCATGAAGACCCCGGCGACGATGCTGTACGGCCACATCGAGGAGCCCCGGCACCGGGTCGACCACGTGCTGCGGCTGCGCGAGCTCCAGGACGAGACCGGGGGCTTCGCGGTCTTCATCCCGCTGCGCTACCAGCACGACTTCGTGGACTCGGCGGACGGCAAGATCCGTAACCGGATCCAGGCGCGCACCACGATGGCGTCGCCGGCCGAGTCGCTGAAGACGTTCGCCGTCTCCCGGCTGCTCTTCGACAACGTGCCGCACGTGAAGAACTTCTGGGTGATGCACGGGCTGTCGGTGGCCCAGCTCTCGCTGAACTTCGGCGTGGACGACCTGGACGGCTCGGTCGTCGAATACAAGATCACGCACGACGCCGACTCGTACGGCACCCCGAACACGATGCACCGCGAGGACCTGCTGCACCTGATCTGGGACGCGGGTTTCCAGCCGGTCGAGCGGGACACCCGCTACAACGTGGTCCGGGAGTACGACAAGGCCCCGTCGCTGGCAGAGCGGCGCGCCGAGCCGCAGCAGGTCTGGGCCTGAACCACCACGTACCCTCGCAGTCGATGACCGAGCAACGCGAACCTGAGCAGCAGAGTGGGTTTCCCCGCCGGGACGCCGAGGGGCGCGTCCGTACCCTGGGTGATCTGCTCGGGGTGTGCCTGGCCGGCCTGGTCATCGGCGTGCTGGCGTTGGTGTTGTTCGACTGGGCGTTCGCCTCGATCGGCGCCGGTGATTTCGGGCACACCAACGGCTGGCTGGCGGTGATCCTGCCGGCGTGGCTGTTATGGGACGACTTCCGGGCCTGGGAGTTCGGTGCGGCCCGGGTGGTGGCGGCGCTGGCCGCCGCTGCCGTCGGGGTGTTCGTCGGGCTGCTGATCGCCGGTCTGGGCTCCGGGTTGCCACCGCTGCTCTCCGGCGCGTTGGCGGCGGCGGCCTTCACCGTGGCGTACGCGGCTCTCTGGTTCCCGGGCGTCCGCTGGCTGGCCCGCCGCACCGGCTGACCGCGACCGCCCGCCGGGCGGATCGACCCTTCCGCCGAGATCGGCGGGCGACGGAGAGAACGGAGTGGTACGGGTGAGCGCCGCGCTCAAGTACACGCTGGGCCGGATCGGGCTGTTCGTCGCCGTGCTGGCGGGCCTCTGGCTGATCGACATGAACGTGTTCCTGAAGCTGATGTTGGCGCTGGCCTTCTCCGCCGCGCTCTCCTTCTTCCTGCTGCGCGGCTGGCGGGACGAGATGGCCGAGGAGATCGGCACCGCCGCCGAGCGCCGGCGCACGGAGAAGGAACGCCTCCGTACCGCCCTGGCCGGCGAAGACGACGACACCCCCAACCCCGACGCCCGCCCGGCCGAAGGCCCGGACACCAAGCGTTGATCATGAAGTTATTGCGCCGACACGCCGGGCGATCGGGCAATAACTTCATGATCAACGGTGCTTTGGATCGGGTGGGTGGGTGGTTCTGGTTACCAGTTGGTGGAGCCGGGGACCTTGGGCCAGGGCTTCGACGTGGGCTTGATCAGGTACGCGATGCCGCCGGAGCCGCCGGAGACGCCGCCGCTGGCGTTGGTGCGCTTGGTCCGCAGCCAGATCTGCTCGAACTGCGCGCGCTTGTAGACGTTGCGCACCACGTCGTTGCTGGACGAGGCGGGGTCGTTGACGATCACGTCGCCGTCGGCCGTGAAGCCGACCACCACGAACAGGTGCCCGGAGGTGCCGTAGTTCGCCCCGTCCAGCTCACTGGCGAGGAAGGACTGGCTGGTCACGACGGGGATGCCGGCGGCGATGAAACGCTCCAGCTCGTCCAGTGAGTGCAGTCGGGTCACCCGACCCTCCAGGCCGGGGAAGCTGGCCGCGTACGCGGTGTTGAACGGCCAGTTGCCGGCGCCGTCGTACGCGTAGTCGTAGGTCATCCGGGCCGCGTGGTTGACCGTCGGGTCGGGGTAGGTCGGGTCCACCCAGGAGGTGTCGGCCTCCGACGGTTTGCGACCCCAGTACTCGACCACCATCTCGGTGGAGGTGGGTGAGCACCATGCTTCGCCGCCGCCGTCGTACTCGGGGTAGTGCCCGGAGTGCACGTTCTGCGAGTAGCGCGGCACCGGCAGCTCGACGCCCCAGGCGATGTGCCCGGCGCTCGGGGTCACGGTGAACCGGTCCGGCACCGTGGAACTCATCGCGCCGAGCATCCGCACGACCGGCGCTGCGGTCTGCCCGGGTGCCCGGTAGAGGGTCAGCCGCAGCTGGTACGACCGCAGCAGCACCCCGGCGGTGGCGTCGTCGATGCTGAAGGTGTCGGTCCAGATCGTCGACCAGGGGTCACCCTGTCGGTTGACGCTGGTCCGCTTGATGTCGGTGTCGCCGGACGCCCAGCGACCCATGACGTACCACGGGGTCTGTTCACCGGTGGTGTAGCTGCCCTGCATCTCGACCTGGATCCAGGTGCCGGCGGGGGTTTCCGCGTTCCACGAGGCGATCAGTTCGCTGGCGTCGAACCCGATCCGGGTCATCGGTGAGGTCCAGGTGCCGTACTCCCAGGTGCGGGTGGTGCCGGTGTGCGGGTCGGCGTACTCGGTGGTGCCGGCGGGACGGGCCAGGGTGAGGCCCGCTCGGGCGCCGGGCACCACGCGGGTGCCGGCCCGGCTGCCCCGGTGCCAGTCGGCGGGCCCGGACCAGTCCTGGAAGGTGATCTGCTCGTCGTGGGTGGCGGCGGGCGGGCGGGCCGCCGTCGCGGGTGCGGTGGTCGCGAGCAGGGTGAGCGCGGTGACGCCGGCGAGGGCGGCCGCGTGCAGGCGGGTTCTGGCCATGGGTGCTCCGCGGTGTCGAGAGGGGCATCGTCGTGGGTCAGTTTTCCGCTTGGAGGGAAGTTTCGCCAGATGTTCCTGAGTGGAAAATCCTTGCCGCCGGGATGATCGGCTCGGGATGCACAAGGCAGCGAAGGATATTGATATGACCATGTGACAGGTGGTGAAGTGTCCTTCACCGAGCGGGATCTCCCGCCCATCGAGGAGGTAGTCCATGGCCCTCCGCACGCCCACCCCTCTCCGCCGCGTCCTGGTGCTCGCCGTCGTCACCGGGCTGGGCATCGTCACCGTCGCCGCCGGCCCGGTCGCCGCCCGACCCGCACCGGACCGGGCCACCGAGCAGGCCGCCGCCAGCTACCGGGTGCTCGGGCCCCGGACCCTCGCCGACCGCAACGCGGTGGCCCGCACCGGAGCTGCCATCGACTACTCCGAACACGGAGTCCTGCACATCTCGGCGACCGCGGGTGAGGCCGCCGAGATCGGCAAGCTCGGCTTCCGGCTGGAACCGCTGGCCCCGCCGCCCAACGCCGAGCGCGGCGCCGGCGAGATCGGCACGATGGCCTTCCCGCCCGCCGACTCCAACTACCACGACTACGCGGAACTGACCGCCGTCGTGAACCAGGTCGTCGCCGACCATCCGGCGATCGCTCGCAAGATCAGCATCGGTTCGTCGTACGAGGGCCGCGACCTGATGGCCGTGAAGATCTCCGACAACGTCGGCACCGACGAGAACGAACCCGAGATCCTGTTCAACTCCCAACAGCACGCGCGGGAGCACCTGACCGTCGAGATGGCGATCTACCTGCTCAACCTCTTCACCGACAGCTACGGCAGCGACTCCCGGATCACCAACATCGTCAACGGCCGGGAACTCTGGATCGTGCCGACGGTCAATCCGGACGGCAGCGAGTACGACATCGCCACCGGCTCGTACCGGTCCTGGCGTAAGAACCGGCAGCCCAACAGCGGTTCGTCCAACGTCGGCACCGACCTGAACCGCAACTGGTCCTACAACTGGGGATGCTGCGGCGGCTCGTCCGGCACCACCTCGTCGGAGACCTACCGGGGCCCGTCGGCGTTCTCCGCGCCGGAGACGCAGGCGCTGCGCAACTTCGTCAACGGCCGGGTGGTCGGTGGCGTACAGCAGATCAAGGCCAACATCGACTTCCACACGTACTCGCAGCTGGTGCTCTGGCCCTACGGCTACACCACGGCGAACACCGCGACGGGAATGAGCGCGGACCAGTACAACACCTTCGCCACCATCGGCCAGCAGATGGCGGCCACCAACGGCTACACACCGGAACAGTCCAGCGACCTCTACATCACCGACGGGGACAGCCTGGATTGGATGTGGGCCACCCACAACATCTGGGCGTACACCTTCGAGATGTACCCGGGCTCGTCCGGCGGCGGCGGCTTCTACCCGCCCGACGAGGTCATTCCGGCGCAGACCTCCCGCAACCGGGACGCGGTGCTGATGCTCAGCGAGTACGCCGACTGCCCGTACCGGGCCATCGGCAAGCAGGCGCAGTACTGCGGCGGCGGCGGTGGCGGCACCACGGTCTGGTCGGACACCTTCGAGACCGCCACCGGCTGGACCATCAACCCGTCCGGCACCGACACCGCCACCCTCGGCGCGTTCGAGCGGGGTGCCGCCCAGGCGACCACGTCCTCCGGCGCCAAGCAGCTCACCCCGTACGCCGGATCCAACGACCTGGTCACCGGCCGGCTCGCCGGCTCGGCCGCCGGTGACTACGACGTCGACGGTGGTGTGACCAGTGCCCGGTCCCCGGCGGTGACCCTGCCGTCGTCCGGCACGCTGAGCCTCTCGCTGGCCTGGTATCTGGCGCACGGCTCGAACGCCTCGTCGGCGGACTACCTGCGGGTGAGCGTGGTGCACAACGGCGGCACCACCGCGCTGCTCACCCAGGCCGGCGCGGCGACCAACCGCAACGGGAGCTGGGCGGTGGCCAACCTCAACCTCACCCCGTACGCCGGCCAGTCGGTCCGCATCCTCGTCGAGGCGGCTGACGCCTCCGGCGCCAGCCTGGTGGAGGCCGCTGTGGACAACGTCACCATCACGTCCTCCTGATCGGGTGGGGCCCCGCTCCGCCCCGCGGGGCCCCACCACCCGTTCCGGAACACCATCAACTCGGACATACGCCCTGCTGCGGCCACCGTGTGGCGGTTCGGGGGATCGACTCGCGGCGATCGGCCCGTGATCGATCCGGCACGTCCCGGCGGTGCGCTACCGTCTTACCGACCAGTCCGCAGCGAAGCCGGTACGAAACCCGGCGCTGTCCCGCAACTGTGATGCCCCACCCGACGGTGGGGACGAGCCAGGTCGCCTACGGATCGGTCGCGATACGCGCTCTCGAGGAAGGGCGCCTCGTGGGCGGGCGTACGAAAGTCCCTGTCGGCGAAGCACCACACTCCTCGACCGACAGGAGGCCCCCATGTTCAGACGTACCCCTCGGCTCTTCGCCGCGACCCTCGCGGTCGCCGCGCTCGCCCTCGGCGCCTGCGCCGAGAAGGCCGACGACACGCCGACCACCGGCACCGCGGCCGCCGCGTACCCGGTCACGGTCGGCACGCTCACCCTCGACAAGCGCCCCGAGAAGATCGTCTCGCTGTCACCCACCGCCACCGAGATGCTCTTCGCGATCGGTGCCGGGCCGCAGGTGAGCGCCGTCGACGACCAGTCCAACTACCCGGCCGACGCGCCCAAGACCGACCTCTCCGGCTTCCAGCCGAACGCCGAGGCCATCGCCGGCAAGAGCCCCGACCTGGTGGTGCTCGCCAACGACACCAACAAGATCGTCGACCAGCTCACCAAGCTGAAGATTCCGGTCTACCTCACCCCGGCGGCCACCACGCTGGACGACTCGTACCGGCAGATCACCGAGCTGGGCACGCTCACCGGGCACGCCGACCAGGCCACCGACGTCGCCACCCGGATGAAGGACGACATCGCCAAGCTGGTCAAGGACCTGCCGCAGCGCACCGCGAAGCTCACCTACTTCCACGAGCTGGGCCCGGAGCTGTACAGCGCCACCAGCAAGACCTTCATCGGCTCGCTCTACAGCCAGGTCGGTCTGACCAACATCGCCGACCCCGCCGACGCGGACGGCAAGAACGCCGGCTACCCGCAGCTGTCCCAGGAGTTCATCGTCAAGGCCAACCCGGACTTCGTCTTCCTGGCCGACTCCAAGTGCTGCCAGCAGAACGCCGACTCGGTCAAGGCGCGCAGCGGCTGGGCCGGGCTCACCGCGGTCAAGAACAACCAGGTGGTCGCGCTGGACGACGACATCGCCTCCCGCTGGGGCCCACGGGTCGTGGACCTGCTCCGGGTCATCATCGACGCGGTCGCCAAGGTTCCCGCGTGACCGTCGTCCGTCGGTGACCACCACTCCGCCTCCGTCCCGGCGGGCCGGCCTGCGATTCGGCAGCCGGCCCGCCGGGTCGTCCGCGCCCTCCGCCGCCGACCGGTCGGTCGAGCCGCGGCCCGCCGGGCTGCGCAAGCGGTGGCTGGTCGCCGGGGTGTTCGCGGTGCTCGTCGCGCTCGTCGCCGGGGTGTCGCTCGGCCCGGTCAGCCTGCCTGCGGGCAGCGTCGCCGCCGAGCTGCTCAACCTGATCCCGGGGGTGCACCTCGACAGCGGCCTCTCCGAGCGGGAGATCGCGATCGTCACCGAGCTGCGGTTGCCCCGGGTGGTGCTGGGCCTGCTGGTCGGCGGGCTGCTCGCCCTCGCCGGTGGCTGCTACCAGGGCGTGTTCCGCAACCCGCTCGCCGACCCGTACCTCCTGGGCGTGGCCGCCGGCGCCGGCCTCGCGGTCACCGCGGCGATCGCCCTCGGCGGCGCCGGCCGGCAGGGCGCGATCTCCGGGCTGCCGATGACCATCCCGTTGGCCGCGTTCGTCGGTTCGCTGCTCGCCGTCACGATGACCTACGTGCTCGGCGCGGCCGGCGGGCGCAGCAGCTCACCGGCGATGCTGATCCTGGCCGGAGTGGCGGTCTCCGCGTTCCTCTCCGCCGGGCAGACGTACCTGCTGCAACGACACTCCGACAGCATCCAACCGGTCTACTCCTGGCTGCTCGGTCGGCTGGCCACCGCCGGCTGGCACGACGTGCTGCTGGTGCTGCCGTACGCCGCCCTGACCGCGGTGGTGGTGCTGCTGCACCGCCGCGAGCTGGACGTCCTCGCGGTCGGTGACGACGAGGCGAGGAGTCTGGGCCTGCACCCGCAGCGCACCCGCTACCTCTTGATCGCCGCCGCCTCCCTGGGCACCGCGGCGGCGGTCTCCGCGACCGGCCTGATCGGCTTCGTCGGCATCATCGTGCCCCACACCGTCCGACTGCTCGCCGGGTCGAGTTACCGGGCGATCCTGCCGCTGTCCCTGCTGTTCGGCGGTGCGTTCCTGGCGCTGACCGACGTGGTGGCCCGCACCGTCGCCGCCCCGTCCGAGGTGCCGATCGGGGTGGTGACCGCCCTGCTGGGCGGCCCGTTCTTCGTGATCGTGCTGCGGACCGCCCGACGGGTGCTCACGTGAGCCGGGAGCCCGCCGGCCCGTCCGCCGGTCTTCCGTCCGCCGGCCTTCCGTTCGGGGGCGGCGACGGCGGTGTGCCGGCCGTCGAGGTGCGCGGGCTGCACGTCGACCTCGGCGGCACACCGATCCTGACCGGCGTCGACCTCACCGTCGCCGTCGGCGAGTGGGTCACCGTGATCGGCCCGAACGGCGCCGGCAAGTCGACCCTGTTGCGCGCCGTCGGCGGCCTGCTGCCCGCGCCGGGAGCGATCACCCTGTTCGGTACGGCGAGCACCGCGCTGCGCCGCCGGGACCGCGCCCGGGTGGTGGCCACCGTGGCACAGTCGCCGGTGGTGCCGCCCGGAATGTCGGTGCTGGACTACGTGCTGCTCGGCCGCACGCCGTACATCCCCACGCTGGGCCGGGAGTCGACCGCCGACCTCGACGCCGTGCACGAGGTGCTCGGACGGTTGGACCTCACCGGCTTCCACCGGCGGGAGCTGGCCACCCTCTCCGGAGGCGAACGGCAGCGGGTGTTCCTCGCCCGGGCGCTCGCCCAGGGTGCGACGCTGCTGCTGCTCGACGAGCCGACCAGCGCACTCGACATCGGCCACCAGCAGGAGGTGCTGGAACTGGTCGACCAGTTGCGCCGCGAGCACGGCCTGACCGTCCTCGCCACGATGCACGACCTCTCCCTGGCCGGCGAGTACGCCGACCGGATGGTGATGCTCGCCGCCGGCAAGGTGGTGGCCGCCGGGACCCCGTCCGAGGTGCTGACCGAGCACCTGCTGGCGACCCACTACCGGGCCAGCGTCCGGGTGGTTCCGGGCACCCACGGCCCGCTGGTGGTCCCGGTCCGTCCCCGCGCTCATCTGTGACACCAGCCCGACCGGCAAGATCGCGCTCGATCGTGGAAAGAGTGGCCTCAGGAAGAGGACGAAGCCACTACATCCACGATCCAGTGCGATCTTGGCAGTTGCGGGCAGTGCGCGAGGTCGTCCGGCTCAGGAGCCCAGGTCGATGACGGAGAAGAGGGCGCCCTGGGGGTCACGTAGGGCCGCGAACCGGCCCGCCGGGATGTCCCGGGGTGGCACCAGGATCGTTCCGCCCAGCTCGGCGGCGCGGGCCGCTGCGGCGTCCGCGTCGGTCACCGCGAAGTACACCGTCCAGTACGCGGGCAGGTCGGCCGGGAAGTCGTCGGCCAGCGGCGGCATCATCCCGGCGACGATCTGCGTCCCGAGCCGCCAGCCGGTGTACGTCATGGGGCCCACCGCCTGGTCGTCCGGTTGCCAGCCGAACACCAGCTCGTAGAAGACCTTCGCGCCCTCGGGGTCGGGGGTGACCAGTTCGTTCCAGCTCATCGCGCCCGGCACGTTGAACACCTCCGCGCCGGCCATGGCCAGCGGCTGCCAGACGCTGAACGTGGCGCCGGCCGGGTCGGCGAAGACGGCCATCCAGCCCCGGTCGAAGACCTCGAACGGTGGCACGACGACCTGCCCGCCGGCCCGTTCGACCCGGCCGGCGACCAGTTCCGCGTCGTCGGTGGCCAGGTACGTCGACCAGATCGGCACCTGGTCCGGGATCGCCGGCGGCCCGGCCCCGGCCACCGGCCTGCCGTCGAGCAGGAAGACCGTGTAGCCGCCCGCCTCGGGCTCCGGTGTCACCCGGCCGGTCCAGCCGAACAGCTCCGGGTAGAAGCGCCGCGCGTCGGTCAGGTCCGGGGTGGCCAGGTCGGCCCAGCAGGGCGTACCCGGCGGGACGGTGCTCACGTCAAGACCCCTCTCGCACCCGGGCGGTCACGGCGACCCCCTGCCGGAATCCTGGCACCGTCCCGCTGCGGCCCGGGGCGAAAACGGACGAATCGTCAGCTGAACCGGCGACCCTCGTCCCGTCGGTACGCCCAGCCGGCGAGCGCCGCGAGCAGCACCACCCAGACGCCGAGCATGATCATCGCCAGCGGCTGGACGCGGTAGTCGCCGACCGCCGACCACATCAGCTCGGCCGCGCCCCGGGTGGGCAGGAACGGCGCGATCGTCTCGATGAACCCGGGTGCGTCACCGGGCGCGGAGAGCAGGCCGCCGCCGAACGCGAGTGGCAGGAAGACGACCTGCGCCACGACGATCGCCGCCTTGCTGGGCAGCGAGTAGCCGATGGCGAGGCCCATCAGCGTGAACGGCACCGAGATGACGGCCACGGTGCCGATGGTCAGCAGGAACGCCGCCAGGGTGATCTCGGCCGCGGTCAGCGTCGCGCCGATCACCACGACCGGGATCAGCGAGAGGTACGTCAGCGCCAGGCCGGCCAGCACCCGGCCCGCGAACCGGGGCGCGGGCCCGGCCGGCAGGGTCCGGGTGTACGGGTTCCAGGGCTGGTCACGGTCCTCGGCGACGCCGACACCGTACTGGAAGATGTTGGCGCTCATCACCGAGAAGGTGACCATCGACGCGGTGGCCAGGGTGGCGCCGGCCGAGTCCTCGCCGGCGAACGGCACCACGAAGAAGATCATGGCGGCGGCCGGGAAGAAGGCGCTGCCGACGACGGCCACCGGAATCCGGATGATCTCCAGGAGTTGGTAGCGGGCGTGAACCAGGGCGAGCTGCACGGTGGCCTCCTCAGACGGTGGTGGGTCGGCCGCCGGCCGCGGCGGTGGCGGTGGCGGTTCGGCCTTCGGTGGCCGGCTGGTCCCCGGTGGGCGCGTCCCCGCTGGTGATGGCGAGGAACGCCTCCTCCAGCGAGGTCGGTCGTACCTCCAGGTCGGTGAAGGCCGTTCCGGCCGTGACCAGCGCTCGGACCAGTGCGTCGGCGTCGGTGGTGAGCAGGTGCAGCCGGCCGTCGACGCGTTCGGTGCGGACGACGCCGGGCAGGTCTGGCAGTTGGTCGGCGACGAGGCTGACCCGTCGTACGCCGACGATGCCGCGCACGGCGTCCACCGTGTCGTCGGCGAGCACCCGGCCCTGCCCGATCACCACCACCCGGTGTGCCAGCGCCTCCACCTCCTCCAGGTAGTGGCTGCTCAGCAGCACGGTGCCGCCGTCGGCGTGGAACGCGCGTATCGCCTCCCACAGGGTGTGCCGGGCCGCCACGTCCAGGCCGGTGGTCGGTTCGTCGAGCAGCACCAACCGGGGCCGGCCGACGAATGCCAACGCCACCGCCAACCGTCGACGCTGCCCCCCGGAGAGACCTCCGGTCTGCCGTCGGGCGAGGTCGCCCAGGCCGAACTGGTCGAGCAGTTCACCGCGAGGCAGCGGGTCCGGGTAGTGCGCGGCGACGAAGTCGACGACCTCACTGACGCGCAGCGTGCCGGGCAGGCCGGTTTCCTGTGGCGTGACGCCGATCTGCCGCCGGCTCGCCGGGTCGCGGGGGTCGCCACCGAACAGCTCGACCCGCCCCGAGCTGGGCCGGCGCAGGCCGACCAGCAGGTTCATCAGAGTGCTCTTGCCGGCGCCGTTCGGCCCGAGCAGGCCGACCAGCTCACCGGCGGAGACTTCGAGGTCGACGCGGTCGAGGGCGAGGACGTCGCCGTACCGGCGAGTGGCCTGGTCGGCGCGGGCGAGGGTCATGACTGCTCCTTCGACGGGGTGAGGTCGAGCAGGCTGCGGATAGCTTCGGTGTACTCCTCGAACGCCAGCCGGCCCCGCCGGCTGAGCCGGACCAGGGTTGCCGGTGTCCGTCCACGGTGGGTCTTGCTGATCTCCACGTAGCCGGCGTCCTCAAGCTTGCGCAGGTGCACGGAGAGGTTGCCGGCGGTCATCGCGAGCAGTTCCTGTAGACGGGGAAAAGCGATCTTGTCGCCCTCGCCGAGAGTGGAGAGGCTGGCGACCACCCGCAGCCGGGCCTGCGCGTGGATGACCGGGTCCAGCTCGGTCACAGTCGCTGCCGCTCTCGCTGTCGCCGTCGGGCGAGTGCGCCGGCGACCAGGATCCCGCCGCCGCCGGCCGCCGCCACTACCAGTGCGTGCCAACCCGGCCCGGCGATCGCGCCGACCAGGTTGATCACGCTGATCCACACGCCCAGCCGGAACAGGTCCCGGTTCAGCCAGATAGCCCCACCAGCCATGTGCAGCGCGCCGGTCAGCCCGACCGCGGTCGCCGACCAGAGCAGTCCCGCCCGATCGTGTGGCAGGTACTCGGTGATCTGACCTGTCCCTGCGTAGACACTCACCGATCCGAGGCCCCAGGCGCACCCGTACCAGCGGCCACGTCGCGCGGAGTCGCCGGTCACCTGGCCGTACGCCCGCGCACTGGCGACCGCCTGGACCGCCGCGGCGGCCAGCAGCAGCGCGAAGAGGACGGTTAGCGGCAGCCAGCCCGGCAGACGGACCAGCTCCGAGTCGCCGGGGGGAAACCTCAGGAAGAACAGCCCGAAGCCGACCAGCCAGGCGACGCCCCAGGGCCAGTAGAGCAGGCGGGCGTCGGGATCGAGGCGCCGTGCCGTCGCCGACCGCTGGTCCTGGATCAGCCGCAGCGCCGCTGCCGCGTCGGCGGGTGGAAGGTCATCGTCTAGGTCCACGCAAACTACTTTACGGGACAAAGTCCAGGCTCGGTGACCCCGACGTCACGGGCGGGGTCACCGATGGCGGCGGGCAGTGCCTATGGTGGGGAGTCGTGGCGGCTGATCCGTCGCACAGGACACAGGGGAGGGTCCGTGTCGAGCCCGAGCAGTGAGCTGGAGGTCCAGCCGGAGGCGCTGACGGCGTTCGCCAAGGCGTCCACCGACCGGGCGGAGCGCTTTCGCGAGTTGCACCGCTCGTTCGGTGACGGGCACGTGCCCCGGCACGCGTTCGGGGTGATGCCGGCGTCCTTCGGTCTCGCCGCGGCGTACGCCGAGCAGTTCGAGGCCTGCCTCCAGGGGTTGGCCGAAGGCGCCGAGGTGATGGCGGACATCGCCGAGGGGCTGGCCGACACCGCCGCCGCCTACACCGGCACCGATGTGGCCAACACCGACATGTTCGTGCCCGGCCGGCCGCCCGCTCCCGACGTCATCGCACCCGGCCCCTGGTCACCGGGCACCTCGTCCCCCGGCAGCTCGACCGGGCAGGTGCCCGCGTGAGCACCGAGGCGTTGCAGCGCAACAAGACCTACTTCGAGCAGATCGTCTCGGGCACCCCCGACCCGTTCAAGCCGCTGTCCAACGCGGTGCTCTGGCCCTTCGAGCAGCTTCTCGAACTGGTCGCGGGCGAGCCGGACGACTTGATGCGCGCCGCGCAACTCTGCCTGGACACCGGCGCGGCGGTCCGCGAGATCGCCGGGGAGCAGATCCAGGACCGGGCCCGGCTGCGGGGTGCCTGGTCAGGCGACGCCGCCGAGAGCTTCCACGCCTCGATGGAGTCGGTGGAGGAGGCGATCGAGGAGCTGGCCAAGGGACTGGACGGCACCAAGGAGGTGCTGGTCGACGCGGCCAACGCCGCAGTCGACGCGTTCAACCTGCTGGTCGAGCTGATCCTCGAGTTCCTGCTCTGGTTCCTCACCGAGGTGATCATCGCGGCGGTCGCGGCGGCGCTCAGCGCCGGCATCTCGCTTGCCGCAACGGTCGTCCGGGTGCTGGCGCGGCTGGCCACCACCGTCGGGCGGATGGTCAAGATCGTCGCCCGGTTCGCCGAGATCCTCACGAAGCTGGCCGCCAAGATGCAGAAGGTCGCCGAGCTGCTGATGCGTTACCGCCGTGCGGTCCTGGAGATCCGCAAGGCGAAGAAGGCGTACAAGGTGTGGAACAAGTCCGGCTGGACGCCCGAGGGCAGAGCGTTCCAGATCGAGAAGTTCAAGACGCTCTTCCCGGGCAAGTTCGTGATCAATCAAGTGTCCCCGGTCAACATCCCCGGCATCGGCGGGGCTCTACTGGACACCGGCGTCGGGATGCACGACATCTCCGACGGCACGAAGGACCGCAACTACCTCGTGGACGGCACGTACCGCGAGGATCTGGGCCCGTACACCAAGGGCGTGCAGAATGTCTTCGACTCCATCCTGACCTGATAGGGACCGACATGACCTTTCCCGGTCTGGACCGCATCGAGGCGCTGGCCCGCAACCTGGACAGCTGGCAGCGCGAGCTGGCCGGCAAGATGACCGAGCTGGAAGACAGCAGCGCCGAGGGCGTCAGCGACTCCGGCCTGGTCCGGGTCACCGCCTCGGCGGACGGCACGATCGTCTCCACCGACGTCAACGCCCGGGCGATGCGCCTCGACTCGTACACCCTGGCCGAGGAGTTCACGGCCGCGGCCAAGCGCGCCCAGGAGGCAGCCGCCGCCCGGGTCCGTGAACTGGTCGGCGAGGTGATGGCCGACGCGCCGGGCGGCAGTCCACCGCCTGACAGCGGCCGTGCGGCTGACAGTGGTCGAGTGGCCGACGGCGGTCGTGCCGCTGACGACCGCCCGGACTGGTACTGAGCCCGTGGCGGACAACGGCTACCAGGAACGGGTCGGCCAGCTCGTCGAGCCGGGCGAACGGGTGCTTGCCGTCGCGAAGACGGACGTCGCCCAGGGCGCCCTGCCGGCGGATCCTCCGGCTGCCGACAACGCGGAGCCGTCCGGCAGCGGTCGCGGCGGCGGTGTCTCCGGGGTGTTGCTCAACCTGATCTCACCGGTGATCTCCTTCCCGGCGGGCGACCGGGTCGTCGACCGCATCACCCACGGGGTCGCCGGTCGAGGGGCTCCGGGTTCGGCGGCGTCCACCCTGCAACACTCCCGGCGGCCGGTCCCCCCGGTGACCACGCTCGAGGACACCATCCTCGTCGTCACCGACCAGCGGTTCCTCGTCTGCGCGTCCGGTCCGGTCAAGCTCTGGTCCAACAAGGCCGACGACGAACGGGCCGTAGCCGGGACCCGCGTCGTCTGGTCGGCACCTCGGGCCGCGGTGGCGAACGCCCGGGTCGGCTGGCACCGGCTCAACCCGAAGCGCCTCCGCATCGAGTTCACCGACGGCTCCTGGCTGGCCTTCACCGTGCCGATCGCCGAGCCCGGCAAGCCACTGCGCGAGATCGCCGCAGCTCTCACCGGCCGCTAGCCCCGCGCTGGCCGCTAGCCCCGCGCTGGCCGCTAGCCCCGCGCTGGCCGCTAGCCCCGCGCTGGCCGCCGGCCCGCGCTGGCGGTCAGTCCACGGTGGTGGCTGATCTGGTCAGCTCCGGCGTGGTCTGCGTCGCCGTGGTGAGCGCTGGCGCGGTCGACAGCGGCGCGGGCAACGGCTCGTGGTGCAGTACTGCCAGCCGGGACACCGCTCGGGTGAGCACCACGTACAGCCGGTGCAGCCCGCGCGGTTCGGCCGCGACGATCGCGGCGGGCTCGACCACCACCACGTGGTCGTACTCCAGGCCCTTGACCAGCGTCGCGGGCACCAGGGTGACCCGCTCCGCGGCCGCCACGTCGTCGGCGGTCGCGGTTGCGATGCCCGCATCGGTCAGAGCGGCGCGCAACCCGCCGACCGCGCCGTCCGCGGCAATCACGCCGACCGAGCCGTCGTGCGCGAGCGCCGCGCGCACCTCCGCCACCGTCGCCGAGGTCAGGTCGGTCACCGTACGCACATCCAGGCCGCCGTCGTGCCGTAGCGACTCGGCCGGCGGTACGTCCACCGCGAGCGCCGGTAGGAGCAGGTTCGCGAACGCGACCACGGCGGCGGGCACCCGAAAACCGATGGTCAGCGGGACCACCACGGCGTCCGGCTTGCCCAGGTGGGCAAGGGACTCCTTCCAGTCCGTTGCCGCCCACGGGCTGGTGCCCTGGGCGAGGTCACCGAGGAGGGTGATCGAGCCGTGCTCGCTGCGCCGGGCGATGGCCCGACACTGCATCGGGGAGAGATCCTGAGCCTCGTCCACCACCACGTGCCCGAACCCGGAAGGTCGTTCCAGCAAGCCGGTCGCCTCGTCGATCAGCACGGCGTCGGCGGCGGTCCAGCGGGTCGCCTTGGGGGTGCGAGCCGGCTTCGCCCAGACGAGCGACGCCTGCTCGGCGTCGCTGAGCAGGCCTTCCGCCGCTGCGGCCAGCCGGCTCGGGTCGGAGAACAGGCCGTGCAGCAGACCTTCCGGGGTGAGCGCCGGCCAGACCCCGTCCAGGAAGTCGACCACCGGGCGGCAGCGGCCCATCCGACGCAGCCAGGCATCACCGGGTGACTCCGCCCGACGGGCCTCGGCCTGCCGTTGCAGCAGGCTCACCACCCGCGCCCGGACCCGCTCCCGGCCGGTGCCGTACGGCAGTCCTTCCCGACGGGTCTCCTCGACGATCCGGTGCAGCGGCTCCACGCCGATCCGCCACCGGAACGAACCGTCCGACACGGTGATCGACTCGGTAGGCGTGCCGATCTGTGCCCGCACCGCCCGTTGCAGCACGCTCGCCATGCGTACGTCGTGCTTGAGCGCGGCGACCGTCGGCTCCTCGACCGCCCGAACCTCCACCCGGGAGATCAACTCCTCCACCGTGGCCTGCTCGACCTCGACCTCGCCGAGCGCCGGAAGCACCGCCGCGATGTACGACAGGAACGCCCGGTTCGGTCCGACGATCAGCACGCCGGCCCGCCGCAGACGCTCCCGATGCAGGTAGAGCAGGTACGCGGCCCGGTGCAGCCCGACCGCCGTCTTGCCGGTCCCGGGCGCACCCTGCACACAGATCGAGTCGGCCAGGTCGGCCCGGACCAGCTCGTCCTGCTCCGGCTGAATGGTCGCGACGATGTCCCGCATCGGCCCGACGCGCGGTCGTTCGATCTCGGCGGTGAGGATCCGACTGGTCGTGCCGAGTTCCTCACCCCGATCCAACCGCTCGTCCTCGAAGCTGGTCAGCACCCCGTTGCTGAACCCGAACCGCCGCCGGACCGCCACCCCCTGCGGATCCCGCGCGCTGGCCCGGTAGAACGAGCGGGAAACCGGTGCCCGCCAGTCCAGCACCAACGGCTCGCCGAGCTCGTCAGTGACGTGCCGCCGCCCCACGTGATACCGCCGACCTTCATGATCACCGGTGCCGGTGCCGGTGCCGGTGCCGGTGCCGTTGTCGGTGTCGCCCAGCGCCGGACGGCTATCGGTGGTCGCGCTGCTGGCGGTGCCGGTGGCCTCGCTGCCGGCGGTTGCACTGCCGGCGGTTGCGCTGCCGCTGGTCTTGCTGCCGACGTTCGCGTTGTCGGTGGTTTCCTGGTCCGTGGTTCCGGCGAAGTCGAGGCGACCGAAGAAGAGGGGCGTCGTCGGGTCGTCTGCCAACTCGGCCACCCGGCGAGCCAGGGTGCGACCCAGCGTCTCGGCCGCGTAGGCGTCGCCGGCCACCTGGTCACCGGTCGCGAAGAGGGCTTCGGCTCGCTCCCGCATCCGGCGTAGCGCTGCCCGCGAGTCGGCGAGGTGCGTGCGTTCGGCGGCCAGATCCGTGTCGAGGTGGGTGTCGAGGTCAAGTGCGGACATGCTGACGTCCCATCGTTCACATCTGCTGCGCGCTCGCGTGTCCGGGGGCGGATGGCCGGCCGCCCGGCGCGAAGACGTCCGTTCCGGTGCAGCTCACCTCGGCCGTCAAGCGGGCTGCAACCCTACGCTTCCGAGCCGGTCCCTTCCACCGAATTACCCACGCAACCATCCGTACGAGAGGGCGTGTCGCCGGGCGCGGCGCACGAAAGTGGGCGTGTCGTCGGTGGTGGCAACGTGCTGCCCGGACGTCGGCGGTCGGCCCGTGCGGTTGATGTCGTTCTCGGGTGGCGAAAGCATGTGTGCCGGGTATCAGCAGCGCCGGTGATAGAGGTTGCGCGGTGGCGCGCGTAGCGGGTCGAGCCAGCTCGGCGGAAGGAATTCGGGCCGGCTGTCGGGCGCGATGGGGACCACCCAGTCGCCGCGGTGCACGAGCCGGTGGTGGTAGCCGCAGAGCAGCACCGCATTGCCCAGCGCGGTGGCTCCACCGTCGGCCCAGTGCCGGACGTGGTGACCGTCGCACCATTGGGATGGCCGATCACAGCCAGGAAAGGCGCAGCCGCCGTCGCGCAGCACCAGTGCTCGGCGCAGCGGGCCGTTGAAGAGCCGGCGCTGGCGCCCGACGTCCAGGATCTGACTGTCTCCACCCAGCACCGCCGGCAGTACGCCCGCGTCGCAGGCGAGACGGCGGATCGCGCCCGGCGTGAGAGGAGCCCCGGTCTCTAGGGTGCCGGCGCGCACGCCGTTGACCAGCTCGTCCAGCGACACGGTCACCACGAGCTGCGGCCGGTCCCCGCCGTTGTCGGGCAGCTGGCCGGTGCGCAGCGCCAGCCGACAGACCTCGCCCAACGCGTCCGCTCGGCGCTGACCGGGACTGCGATCGTCGTGCTCACCTGCCGGTGCGCAGAGCGGGTCGATCGCCTCCCGTAGCAGGCTCGCGGTCTCCGTGTCGAGGTTGCCGCTGAGTCGGACCTGCCCGTCCTGCTGATCGGAGAGCGTGACGTGCCGGCGGGCCACGGCCCCGCTCGGTGGCCTTTTCGAGGGCGGCCAGCTCGGCGTGGTCGGCCAGGTCCGGTGCGACGTGCGTGAGGACGCGCTCCCCGAGCCGGCTGAGAATGGTCGGATCGAAGCGGTCGGCCCAGGTGACCAGTAGTTGGGTGGCGTTGTCCGCCACCTCCGGGCCGGCCTCGGGCGGAAGGGCCGCGATCGTCTCTGCCACCACCCGGCCCTGCTCGAGGGTCATCGCACCGCTGAGCAGCGCGTCACGCACCGCCTGCGGTGCGGCGTCGACGGTGGCGGCGAGCTGGACCAACTGGCGGGCGGAGCGGCTGGAGAGCCTCAGCCGCTCCCGCAGCCAGACGGAGGTGGACGAGGCGCCCTGGGCGACCGCCAAGCCGCGAGAGTCAACCTCACGCACCAGGCCGAGCTGAACGGCCGCCAGTCGCTGCGCCAACACGTGGGCCACGGCGAGAGACGCGAGCAGGTCGTCGTCGGAGAGCGCCCACAGTGGCGTGCCGGAACAGTCGTCGACGGCACCGCCCGCCTGCGCCAACGCTCTCAACATAGAAAGAAGATAGAACAGGTGTACGACACTTTCGGTCCGCGTCGACCCCTGCTCTGGCGCTGAATTCCGCCGTCGACGGACCACGCTCCGGCCGGCTCGTCCTGAACGCCGGGCATTGCGGCGGGGCCTCCGGCCATCCCCGCCGCCGGCTGTCCCGCCGAGGTGGCCACCTCTGCCGGGCCACGATCAGTTGGCAGAAGCGGGTTGTTGCCCACTGTGGGGGTGATGGCGGGTCGGGGAACCGCCCGGGATCATGGGCTCATGACCGAGGCCAGCCACGATTCGCGTCGGATGACGATCAGTGACCCGCAGGTGATGCGGGCGATGGCTCATCCGGCCCGGATAGCGATCATGGAATACCTGAGTAGCCGTGAGAGCGGTGGGACCGCCACGGAGTGCGCGGAGATCGTCGGGCTGTCGCCGAGTGCGACCAGTTACCACCTGCGCGCGCTGGCGAAGTTCGGCCTGGTCGAGCAGGCGCCGAGTCGCGGGGACGCGCGCGAGCGGCTGTGGCGCGTGCCGAGTGCGAGTGTGCTGGTCGAGGCGGGTCGCGATGCCGGGCCCGAGGGGCGCGCGGCCGAGCAGGCGCTGGTCGAGGCGCACGCGGTCCGGGCCATGGAGCGGACCCGGGACTGGCTGCGGCGTGCGGGGGGTGAGCCTGCCGAGTGGTACGAGACCGCTCTCTTCACCGACACACTGCTGCTGCTCACTGCCGAGGAGTTGGCCGAGGTGAACCAGGCGGTCCTGGCCATCCTGCGGCCGTACCAGGCTCGTCGGCGTCAGGCCGATCCTCCGTCGGGGGCTCGCACGGTCGCCGTGCAGTACCGGTCCGTGCCGCTGGCCTAGCTGGATGGTCGCGGTGCGCTGAACCGTACGCCGGTGGCCTGCTCGGACAGCCCTCTCGGCCGCCGGCCGTGCGCCGTCTGGCGACGGCAGGGGTTGTGCGAACAGTTGTGAAGGATTAACTTCGAAGTATGTCCTTCACAGCTGAGTCGTCGCGCTGGCCGGACGTCTGGCTCGCCGCCACCGCCCGTGGCACCACGATCTGTGGCGACTTCCTGGCCGCCACCGCGCTCGCGCTGGCGCTCCAGAGCTCCGGCGCCGGAGGGCTCGCCGTCTCGGCGCTGCTGCTCGCGGCCACCCTGCCCCTGGTGGTGCTCGCCCCGCTCACCGGACGGCTCGCCGACCGGGTGGACAGCCGCACCCTGCTGGTCACCGTCGGGCTTGCGCAGGCGGTCATCTGTACGCTGCTGGCCGTCGCCGAGCACCCGGTCTTGGTCGTGGGCCTCGTCGGCCTGCTCGCCTGCGGGCTCGCGGTGACCCAACCCTGCCTGGCGGCGCTGTTGCCGGCGATGGTCCGCCCGGCTGACCTGCCCCGGGCCAGCGCGATCAGTCAGAACGCCGTCTCCCTCGGCGCGCTCGGCGGGCCGGTGCTGGCCGGCCTGCTGGTGGGGCAGTTCGGCACCCGCGTACCCCTGCTTCTCGATGCCGTGACCTACCTGGCGCTGGTGGCGGCGGGCCTGCTGCTGCGCACCCGGCGGGGCGGCCGACGTCGCACCACCGTCGCAGCCGCTCAGGGGGGCGCGGCAAGCCCCGCCAACCAGGCCGACCCGAGCGGTACGGGCGCGAACTGGCGGCTGCGCCGTGACCCCCTGATGCTGGTCATGGTGGCCAGCACCGCCGTGGTGATCGCGGCGATCGGCGGCATCAACGTGATCGAGGTCTTCTTCATCCGGGAGACACTGCACGCTTCGGCAACCATGTACGGCCTGGTGGGAGCGGCATGGATGGCCGGTATGTTGCCCGGTAGCTGGGTTGCCGCACGACTCGCCCGTCGGTTCGACCACGACGCCGCCCTCATCCGTGGGGTGCTGATCACGCTGGCCATGTGCAGCCTGCTGGTGCTGCTGGCCGCGACGGTGCCGACGGCAGCCCTGCTCGTGCCGCTCTGGCTGGTGGCCGGCGCGGCGAACGGCGGCGAGAACGTCTTCGCCAACCTGCTCACCAGCCGCCGGGTGCCGGAGGCGATGCGCGGGCGGGCGTACGCCAGCTACGGCGCGGCGGTGCAGGGTGGCTCGATGACCGGCTATCTGATCGGCGGGGCGCTGCTGGCGGTCGTCCCGCCCCGACCACTGATCGCCGGAGCGGGCGTGGCCGGGCTCGTGGTGGTGTTGGCCTTCGTGCCGGTCGTCGCCCGGGCGGTACGACGGCCAGTGCCGAACGAGGCCCACCGGGATCGCCAGGTGGTCGGCGCGAATGCGGGGTTGGCCACTCCGGGCCGGCCCGCCGAGCCGGAGCCGTAGGCCGGGGATACGGTCGGGTCATGGCTGAGCGCATCGCACGCCCGCGGGTCGGGCACATCCAGTTCCTGAACTGCCTGCCGATCTACTGGGGTCTGATGCGCTCCGGCGCCCTGCTCGACGTCGACCTGCACAAGGATTCGCCGGACCGGTTGAGCGCCGCGCTGGTTGCCGGCGACCTCGACATCGGCCCGATCACCCTCTTGGAATACCTGAAGCACGCCGACGAACTGCTGCTCCTGCCGGACCTGGCCGTGGGCAGCGACGGGCCGGTGCTCTCGGTCAACATGGTCTCCACCCGGCCCCTCGCCGAGCTGGACGGCGCCCGGGTGGCGCTCGGCTCGACCTCGCGGACCGGGGTGATGCTGGCTCAACTGCTGCTCACCGAGCAGTACAACGTGCGGCCCGACTACTTCCGCTGCCCGCCGGATCTGACCCAGATGCTGCTGGAGGCCGACGCCGCGGTGCTGATCGGTGACGTGGCGCTACGGGCGTACTACGAGGCACCCCAGCGGGGCCTCACCGTCACCGATCTCGGGCAGGCGTGGCGAGAGTGGACCGGGCTGCCGATGGTCTTCGCCGTCTGGGCGGTCCGCCGCGACTTCGCCGCCGCCCATCCGGGCATGGTCAAGGAGGTGCACGAGGCGTTCCTGCGCTCGCGGGACCTCTGCCTGGCCGAGTTGGACCAGGTCGCCGAGGCGGCGGCCCGCTGGGAGACGTTCGACGCGGAGACGCTGGCCACGTACTTCCGGACCCTGGACTTCTCCCTCGGCGACCGTCAGGTCGCCGGGCTGCGCGAGTGGGCCCGGCGGGCCACCGCCATCGGCGAGGCCCCGGCACTGCCGGACGGCGGCCCGGAGTTCTTCGCCGGCTGAGCGGCCGGCGCGGCCGTTACCGCCCGCCCGCCTGAGCGGGCCCGCTGTCAGCCTGCGCTATTGGCTGCCAGCCCCCGACGGGGCCGCTGCCTGCCGGTGCGGCTCAGGCACCGGGGCGGAGCAGCGCCTCGGTGATCTTCTCGCAGTTCTTCATGCCGTAGTCGTAGCCCATGTTGATCGGGTACTTCACCATCACGCCCATCGTCCAGGTGTCGCCGATGGCCAGGCAGTTGATGTGCATCTCCTGCTCCCTGGTCCGGTCGATCCACCCGTTCTTGATGGCGATCTGCTTCTGCTCGGCAGCCGGGAAGGCCTTGCGGATGCCGAAGTCACCGGCGCCGCGCACCAGCTTCATCTCGTTGAGCAGCCACTTGGTCCACTTCGGCCCGGCAGCGGTGCCGGTGGCGATGCAGTTGCCCAGGCGGGCGGTGTCCCGGGGGGAGAGGGCCGTGCGGCTCCAACCCTTGTCCGGGGCGACGCTGCTGTCGGTCAGCTTGCACATGGAGATCAGCCGCTTGATCGAGGCGTCCCGGCCGACCTGGTTGTAGAACTGTTCGGCCCGGGTGTTGTCGCTGTCCCGGATGATCCGCGTCGCGTCGGCGAGCTTCGCGTCGCTCGGCGTCTGCCCGGCGTCCGCCGAGCGACGCAGGTAGTCGGCGACGATCCACGACTTGATCATTGAGGCGGTCGTGCTGGTCTCGCCCATGTTCTTGGAGCCGATGATCTGCCCGGTCCGCCGGTCCAGGACGCTCCAGGAGTACCAGCCCTCGATGTCCAGGTTGAGGTCCTTGGCCGCGAACGGCAGCGGTGCCAGCGAGGGGCTGGGGCTCGGCGACGGCGGGGCCGGCTGGCGGGCGCTGCGGTCGGTGGGCTTGCCGGTGGACCGGTCGCTGGTCGTCGTGCCGGCGTTGCCCCACGTGGCGGCGGCGGACGACTCGAACGGCGACCCGGGCAGCAGCCGCAGCGACACCAGCACCAGCCCGATCAGGATGACCGCGATCGCGACCAGCCGAAGGGGAGAAGCGTCAGCGCCCTCGCGCCGGGTGGCTCGACGGTTGCCGGCCATCAGAGTTTCCCGACCGGTTGCTGCGGCACCTTGAGCGCGGCGCCCGGCTGCGGGGTGACCAGTTGGGTGGCCACGCTGGCACAGACCTTCGCGCCGTAGTCCAGACCGCTCCTCTGCGGGTAGCGCAGCATCACCGCGAGACTCCACTTGTCGTTGACGGCGAGGCAGTTGACGTGCCAGTTGCCGTCGTAGTTGATCGGGGTCCAGCCGTTCTTCATGCTGACCGGGCCCTGCGCGGTGATCGACTTGGGCAGACCGTCGATGATCCCCCAGCGTCCGCCGCCCGAGCTGGCCCTCTGGTCCTTGGCCGCGGTGGTGCCCCGGACCTTGCTCATCTGCTCCAGCACCCACTTGGTCCACTTGGGGCCGGCGGCCCTGCCGTCGGCGATGCAGTTGCCGAGCCGGACCGCGTCGCGGGGGGACATCCGGGTGAAGCTCCAGTAACCGGTGTACGGCTTGACGTTGCCGCGTTTGGTGTCGGTCAGCCCGCAGATCTTGATCGCCCGCTGGATCACCGCGTCGGGCGTGCTGCTCGTGGAGGGCTTGTACGAGCCGCCGGCAGCAGCGTGCACCTTGTTGGCCGCACCGTCGTTGCTGTCGATGATGGCAAGGCTAGCGGCCGTCTTCATCGCTGCGGACGGCTCTTTCTTGAGCTGTCGCAGGTAGTCCGAGACGATCCACGCCTTGATCATCGACTCGGTGGAGCTGGTCGCGCTCATGTTCGGCGACCCGGAGATCGTGCCCGTCTGCCGATCCAGCAGCGCCCACGAGAAGAACTCACCCTGGAAGCTCACCGACACCGGCCCGGCCGCCAGCGTGGGCGGCGGCGGCGGGGTGGGCGCGGGCGCGGCGACGGTCGAGGCGGCACCGCCGCCTCCGCCTCCGCTGCTGCCGCCGTTGGAGAGGCGCGCGTACGCGGCGGGGACCAGTAGGACGCCGCCGAGCAGGACCGCCGTGATGGCGAGCACCATGGTCACGCGAGATCGCATGAGTGGGTGAGCTCCAGGTGTCAGGGCCGGGGGGACCGGCTTGTTGTCCGGACAAACCGGCTGATCGCCGAGGCCGGGGGAGATGGCCTCTGTGGTGCGGCGATCGTTTGAAGCCGATCGGTGTGACGGCGGAAAGTCTACGTCCGGTTGCCGGACTCGCCAGGGCCCGACACCAGGCAACCCGCCATAAAGGCGGGATATGGGACCGGTATGCGGTTCTTGCGGGGATTCACCTTTGTTTCGTGGCCTAAGTCACGGCAACTTCCGGAGACCCAGGTAACACAAAGCGCTCATTCCGTTACGGATGGGATCCTCGGATTCCTGTTACACCCCCTGGTGCATCGTGGCGCAAGCTGTAACACTTAGCCTCATGTATGGCAACGACTTCTCCGCCCCGGACGGCGCCTCCGACGAGGCGCCCGGCAGCGGCCTGTTGGGTGAGGTCGAGGCAGCCGAGGCCGAGCTGCGCGCGGCGGCAGCGCGCGGACGACGCGGCAGCCCCTCCCCGGACGAGGACCTGGCGGCGTACTTCGCCGAGGTCGTCGACGCCGAGCAGAAGATCGAGCCACGGGACTGGATGCCCGACGCGTACCGGCGGACGTTGATCCGGCAGATCGCCCAGCACGCCCACTCCGAGATCATCGGCATGCAGCCGGAGGGCAACTGGATCAGCCGGGCGCCGTCGCTCAAGCGCAAGGCGATCCTGCTGGCCAAGGTGCAGGACGAGGCGGGCCACGGCCTCTACCTCTACGCCGCCGCCGAGACCCTCGGCATCAGCCGCGACGAGCTGGTCCAGCTGCTGCTCGACGGTCGACAGAAGTACAGCTCGATCTTCAACTACCCCACCCTGAGCTGGGCCGACGTGGGCGCGATCGGTTGGCTGGTGGACGGCGCGGCGATCGTCAACCAGGTGCCGCTGTGCCGCTGCTCCTACGGCCCGTACGCCCGCGCGATGATCCGGGTCTGCAAGGAGGAGTCGTTCCACCAGCGGCAGGGCTACGAGATCCTGCACACCCTGGCGCACGGCACCCCGGGGCAGCAGGCAATGGCTCAGGACGCGGTGGACCGCTGGTGGTACCCGTCGCTGGCCATGTTCGGCCCGCCCGACGGCGACTCCACCCACTCCGGCCAGTCGATGGCCTGGAAGATCAAGCGCTTCTCGAACGACGACCTGCGGCAGCGTTTCGTCGACATGTGCGTCCAGCAGGCCGAGATCCTCGGGCTGCGCATCCCCGACCCGGACCTGCGCTGGAACGAGGAACGGCAGGCGTACGACTACACCCAGCCGGACTACGACGAGCTGATGCGGGTGATCTCCGGCGACGGGCCGTGCAACCGGGAACGGATCGCCCACCGCCGGGCCGCACACGCCGACGGCGCATGGGTACGTGAGGCCGCTGCGGCGTACGCCGCGAAGCGGGCAGAACAGCGGGAGAAGGTAGCGGCATGACGGATCACTCGCCTCTGTGGGAGGTCTTCGTGCGGGCCCGGCGCGGGCTGTCGCACACCCACGTCGGCAGCCTGCACGCGCCCGACGCCGAGCTGGCCCTGCGCAACGCCCGGGACCTCTACACCCGCCGCCAGGAGGGCGTGTCGATCTGGGTGGTGCCGGCCGGCGCGATCACCGCGTCCAGCCCGGACGAGAAGGACGCCTTCTTCGACCCGGCCGCCGACAAGGTTTACCGCCACCCCACCTTCTACGAGGTGCCGGACGGGGTGGCCCACCTGTGAACGGGCCCTTCGACTTCACCCTCGGTCTCGGCGACGACGCGCTGATCGCCGCGCAGCGGCTGGCCGAGTGGACCACCCGCGCCCCGGAGATGGAAGAGGACGTGGCGCTGGCCAACATCGCCCTCGACCAGCTCGGCGCGGCCCGCCTGCTGCTGTCGTACGCGGGCGAGCTGGAGGGCGCGGGCCGGGACGAGGACGCGTTGGCGTACCTGCGCGACGACCGCGAGTTCCGCAACGCGCTGCTGGTCGAGCTGCCCAACGGCGACTTCGCGGTGACGATGGCGAAGCTGTTCTTCCTTGCGGCGTACCAGTTGCCGCTGTACGCGGCGCTGGCCGGCTGCGCGGACGAGCGGTTGGCCGCGATCGGCGCGAAGGCACGCAAGGAGTCGGCGTACCACCTCGACCACGGCGCGCTGTGGGTGAAGCGGCTCGGTGACGGCACCGAGGAGTCGCACCGGCGCATGCAGGCCGCCGTCGACCAGGTGTGGCCGTACACCCACGAGCTGTTCGCCGCGGACCCGACGGCGCCGGTCGACCCGGCCACCCTGCGGCCGGCGTTCGACGAGACCGTCGGCGCGGTGCTGGCCGAGGCGACGCTCACCCTGCCGGGGAGCGGCTGGGCGCCGGCCGGCGGGCGGACCGGCGTGCACACCGAGCACCTGGCCTTCCTGCTCGCCGAGATGCAGGTGCTGCACCGCGCCCATCCCGGAGCGCACTGGTGAGCGCGAGGAGTGCAGCGCAGCGGAGCCCTGCAGTCGCGAACGCGAGTGGCACGGTGAGCCCCAGGGAGGCAGCCGCGTCGGTGGTGGACCCGGAGATTCGGGTGATCACCATCGACGAGCTGGGCATTCTGCGGGCGGTCGAGGAGGATCCGGCCAGTGGTCGGGTCACCGTCACCATCACCCCGACCTACACCGGCTGCCCGGCGATGGACGTGATCCGGGCCGACATCCGCCGCGCGCTCGCGGTCGCCGGCCACACCGACGCCGAGGTGCGCACGGTCTTCAGCCCACCGTGGAGCACCGACTGGATCTCCGACGGTGGCCGGGCGAAGCTCGCCGCCGCCGGGATCGCCCCGCCCGCCCCGGTGCCGGCCGCCGGCGTGGTGTCGCTGACCCTCGCGGTCCGTTGCCCGCAGTGCGGTTCGCCGGAGACCGAGCAGGTCAGCCGGTTCGGCTCCACCGCCTGCAAGGCGTTGTGGCGTTGCCGCTCCTGCTCCGAACCCTTCGACCACCTGAAGGCGCTGTGACTGTCACCATCACCCGCCCGGTCCGTCGCCGGCCGGTCTTCCACCCGTTGTCGGTCGCCGCCGTCGACCGGCTCACCGACGACTCCGTGGCCGTCACGTTCGCCGTACCGGAGGAGTTGCGGGACACTTTCGCGTTCCAGGCGGGCCAGCACCTCACGGTGCGTCTTCCCGTCGGAGCCGGGCCCACCGGCTCCGCCGGCCCGGACGGCACGGACGTGCGCCGGTCGTACTCGATCTGCTCCACCCCGGACGACCTGGCCCGGCACGGCCGGTTGCGGATCGGGGTGCGGGAGATCCCCGGCGGCGCGTTCTCGGCCTTCGCGTGTGGGGCGCTGCGCGGCGGCGACACGGTCGAGGTGCTGCCGCCGTTGGGCACCTTCACGACGGCCTTCGCGCCGGACCGGGTGCGGCACTACGGCGCGGTCGTCGCCGGCTCCGGCATCACGCCGGTGCTCGGGCTGGTCGCGACCGCCCTGGCCGTCGAGCCGGCCAGCACGTTCACCCTGGTGTACGGCAACCGTACGGCGAACACGGTGATGTTCGCCGAGGAGCTGGCCGACCTGAAGGACCGCTATCCCACCCGGCTGCACCTGGTGCACGTGCTTTCCCGGGAGCAGGGTGAGTCGCCGCTGCTCTCCGGGCGGATCGACGCCGAGAGGCTGGGCCGGTTGCTGGGCAGCATCGTGCCGGGCGACCTGGTCGAGGAGTGGTTCCTCTGCGGCCCGTACGGCATGGTGGTCGACGTTCGGGACGTGCTGACCGCGCGTGGGCTTCCCGAGTCGGCGGTGCGTACCGAGCTGTTCCACGTCGACGCGCCGCCGGAGCCGGTCCGCCGGCCTGTCGACCAGGCGGGCGCCGGGGCCGAGGTGACCATCGTGCTGGACGGCCGCTCGTCGAGCTTCACGATGGGTCGTGAGGAGCGGGTGCTGGACGCCGCGCTGAAGGTGCGCGGCGAGCTGCCGTACGCCTGCAAGGGCGGTGTCTGCTCGACCTGCAAGGCGAAGGTCGTGGACGGTGCGGTCACGATGGCCCGCAACTACGCCCTGGAGCCCGACGAGCTGGCCGCCGGCTACGTCCTGACCTGCCAGTCCAGCCCGACGACGGACAGGCTCACGGTCGACTACGACGCCTGACGACGCCCGATGGCAGGCGGTCGCCGTCGGGGTAGTGGTGGGCGCTGGACGAGCGATGCGAGGGTCAGCCTCCTGACGAGGAGTCCGAGACAGGGGGGCGGCCATATCCTTGTCCGCAAGCTCCGGACAGAGGTAACCTGCAACTGCCAGGGGCATTAGCCCTGTGGAAGTGGACCCGGCAGCCTTCCGGACGGTGGGTGAGCCGGGTCTCGCGCTTTCCGGATCTCTTCAGACCTGTCGCGATTCCCTGACAAGGCGCTGTACGGATGTTTTCCATCTCCCACCCTTGGCCCAACACCAGGCCACTGCGTCGGGAATGGCCAGCAGGCACTCTTCGTGGGCCCGTAGGTGGTCGTAACGGAGCGCGCCGGACAACCCTGATCTCCGCACCTGCTCGAAGAGCAGGCGTCGGTCGGCCTGGAATGTCGAGTCATCCCGTTCGAGGACGAGACGAGCTGCGTTTATCTTGGCCGCGTGCTCCACGAGATCGACGAGGCATGCCTCTCGAGCCATTCTGGCGTTGCGGTGGTCTCTCGCATCGAAGATGACGGCGTGGGCGGACAGGGTGGCGACCGCGGCGATTATCTGTCGGCGCCTGTCGTCCTTCTCCTTGTGAAAGTGGATGCGGCGCTGGCCGGGCAGGATTAGGTCGCGGATGGTCCGGCGCGCAGCAACCAGGTCCGCCGGAAGCACGACCGCAGCCGCGACGAGAAGCCCTCGCTCCTTCGTCTCGTCCACGAAGACGTGCGCATTCATGCGCGTCGGCCCTTCCTGTGGTGGTCGCTGGCCCTGGCCTATGCGTTGAGGATGTCTCGGATGCGATCCAACCTCTGCTGGGGCGTCAGCGCTGCCGGGTTCTTGGTGCCGATCGCGTCGAGTTCTGCGCGTACATCGCAGTCGTCGGGCTGAAGCACGGCGTCGATCACTCGTGCCCGCGGCCCGCCATCCCGAACGTAGATCCAGACCGTCTGCCACTGGCGCGGCTCGGTGTTGAGCTCGGCGGTGAGCCGTTCTGGAGGGAAGAAGCCGAGGCCGGTCGCTCTGAGTGTCTCGGCGATCTCCGCGAGGACCCAGCGGCCGAGCTTCCGGTAGCCCAACTCGTCCCGTAACTCGCCGAGAGTTGCTTGCGTTAGTCCGCCGTCGGCTCGACAACGGGCAGCGATGCCCGGAGCGGTCTCGGTGTCGCTCATATCGCGCCTCCCTCAACGTCAGCAATATCTTCAAGGCCGATGACACAAGATGTCAAGAGTATCTGAATATCATATTATGATCTTGACAATATAAAGAGCCTCGGTCGGACAGGTCGCGGGCGCTGGGGTGCATGTCACGGCGGACGGAGCGGAGTGCCAGGCGCTGAGGGCGCGACGTAGGCTCGGGGTGTGACGGTGAGCCGGGAGATCGACGACATCCTGCAGCGCGGCGCGGACGGCGGGCGGATCACGCCCGAGGAGGCGCTGCTGCTCTACACCGAGGCGCCCTTCCACGCGTTGGGCGAGGCGGCGGACGCGGTGCGCCGGCGGCGCTACCCGGACAACGTCGTCACGTACCTGATCGATCGCAACATCAACTACACGAACGTCTGCGTGACGGCGTGCAAGTTCTGCGCGTTCTACCGCGCCCCCAAGCACAAGGAAGGGTGGACCCACCCGACCGAGGAGATCCTGCGCCGGTGCGGCGAGGCGGTCGAGCTGGGCGCGACCCAGGTGATGCTCCAGGGTGGGCACCACCCGGACTACGGCGTGGAGTACTACGAGGAGCTGTTCTCCTCGGTCAAGCAGGCGTACCCGCAGCTGGTCATCCACTCGATCGGCCCCAGCGAGATCCTGCACATGGCGAAGGTCTCCGGGGTGAGCCTGGACGAGGCGATCGCCCGGATCAAGACCGCCGGTCTGGACTCGATCGCCGGCGCCGGCGCGGAGATGCTGCCCGAGCGCCCGCGGAAGGCCATCGCGCCGCTCAAGGAGTCGGGTGAGCGCTGGCTGGAGGTCATGGAGCTGGCCCACCGGCAGGGCATCGAGTCGACCGCCACCATGATGATGGGCACCGGTGAGACGCACGCCGAGCGCATCGAGCACCTGCGCATGATCCGTGACGTGCAGGACCGCACCCGCGGTTTCCGGTCCTTCATCCCGTGGACGTACCAGCCGGAGAACAACCACCTCAAGGGCCGCACCCAGGCGACCACGCTGGAATACCTGCGGCTGGTCGCGGTGGCCCGGCTCTTCTTCGAGACCGTGCCGCACCTCCAGGCGTCCTGGCTGACCACCGGTAAGGACGTCGGGCAGCTCTCGCTGCACATGGGCGTGGACGACCTCGGCTCGATCATGCTGGAGGAGAACGTCATCTCCTCCGCCGGTGCCCGGCACCGCTCCAACCTGCACGAGCTGATCGGCATGATCCGCTCGGCGGACCGGATCCCGGCGCAGCGTGACACCCTCTACAACCGGCTTGCCGTGCACCACACCCCGGCCGACGACCCGACCGACGAGCGGGTGGTCTCGCACTTCTCCTCGATCGCGCTGCCCGGCGGCGGCGCGGGCAAGTCCCTGCCGCTGGTCGAGGTCAACTGACACGGGTCGACGCCCGGCCGTTCGGCTGACCGAGGCTCATGCTCCTGCCGGATCCTCCCGGCGGTACGGGTGGTCCCCGTCGCCGCAGCGTCAGGCTGCCCGCTCCGGGGCTGGTGGAGATGATCGTCGGCGGCTAGCGTCGCGGCTCGTATCCGTTGCCACCTCCGGTCGCCGAGAACGGCGCAACCGTGCTGGTGGCGGCTGGTCTGATGGCCGTGGCCGTCCTCCATCGGCCCGCTGAGGGTCGTTCATATAACGCACGGCGGTACGGGCGGGATGGGTGACCATCCCGCCCGTACCGTCTGAGCAGCTCGGGCCGGACGGATGAAAAAATCTTCACCCGCTGGCGTGCGAGATCGACGTTCGATAGCGTCCGCTCGTTCCGCAACCATTTCTTCTTCCCTATCCCTCGGGGGACTGATGACAGCGTTCCACCGCTCGGCCCTGGCCCGCGCTGGCGTGGTGGCCTTGCTCGCGGCCGGTGGCCTGGCCACCGTGGCCGCCCCCGCGCAGGCCGCCGACCAGGCCGACCTGGCACTGGTGCCGCTCAGCTCCGAGCTGGCCAAGGGCGTCAAGGCGGCCAAGGCCAAGCCGTTCAAGTTCCTGGTCGACAACACCCGGAGCACGGTCGCCGCCAAGGGTGTCAGCTACACCGTGGACACCAGCCGGTTGAAGAAGAACAAGGTCGGCATCGTGGTGCCCGATGGCTGCCAGGTGCAGGGCAGGACGTTCACCTGCCCGCTCGGCGACGTTCCGGCCGGCACCAGCGAGGACTTCGGCATCCCGCTGTTCTCCACCGGCGGTCGCGGTGAGGCCGGCACGCTGGTGGTCACCATCAACTCGGCCAACGCCAAGGGCGACAAGGTCGAGCACGACATCACCGTCGCGAAGCCCGGCTACGACCTGACCAGCTGGGTGCAGGACGTCAACGCGAACGTGGTGGTCAACGGCGTCCAGGGCGACGACCCCAACCTCCGGCCGGTGCGGCGCGGTGAGACGGTGCCGCTGGACTGGGCGGTCTACAACGACGGCAGCCGCAAGGCCACCGGCCTGTCCTACGTGCTCACGCTCCCGGCCGGCGTCACCTTCGCCACCCTCCCGGACACCTGCGAGCAGCAGACCCTCAACGGACTGGCCCAGGCGCTCTGCCAGGACGACGGCGCCGTGATCAAGCCCGGTCAGTACTACACGGCGGACATCAAGGTGACGGTGGGCACGGACGTCACCGAGTCGGTGCTGCGCCTTGGCGAGCTGTTCGCGCAGGGTCTGGACGGTGCGGCGGGTCAGCCCGAGGAGCAGCCCGAGCAGGCGACCAGCGCCCAGCGGAAGGCCTTCACCGAGGTCGACGAGGTCGACAACCAGGCGATCTTCGACGTCTTCGTGGACCTGACCGCGCAGCCGACCCCGACCCCGACGCCCACGGTCACGCCGAGCCCGAGCGGCACGACGACGCCCGGCACGACCACGTCGCCGGTCGCCGGTGGCGGTGGCGGCGGTGGGTTGCCGGTGACCGGTGTGCAGGTCGGCGTGATCGGCGGCATCGGCGCGGTCATCCTGCTCGTGGGCGGGGCGCTGCTGGTGCTCTCCCGTCGGCGCAAGGTCGTCCTGGTCGCACCGGGCGACGAGAAGTCGACCGACTGACAACACCGCGCCACTGACCCGAGCGCTTCGATACGGGGTTCAGCGGCGGCAGAACTGGCGCGACGTGAGGGCGGGGTGGGCGACCACCCCGCCCTTTCGCGTACCGGGTGGGTGGCACCGCACCCAGCTGACGTCGGTTGGCGGGCGGCTGGCAGAGTGAAGGGGTGAGCCGTACCCCGCAGGGCCAGCGAGCCAGCCTGGACAAGCAGCCGCACGAGGTCGCCGCGATGTTCGACGGCGTGGCGGAGCGTTACGACCTGACCAACACGGTGATCTCGCTGGGTCAGGACCGCTCCTGGCGTCGGGCCACCCGTGCGGCACTGGGGCTGCGGCCCGGTGAGCGGGTGCTGGACGTGGGCGCGGGCACCGGTGTCTCGACGCGGGAGCTGGCGCAGTCCGGGGCGTACGCGGTGGGGGCCGACCTGTCGTTGGGCATGTTGTACGCCGGCAAGCGGGCCCGTCCCGAGGTGCCGCTGCTGGCCGGTGACGCGCTGCGGTTGCCGTTCGCCGACGCCAGCTTCGACGCGGTGACCATCTCCTTCGCGCTGCGCAACGTCAACGACACCGACGCGGCCCTGCGGGAGCTGGCCCGGGTCACCCGGCCGGGCGGGCGACTGGTGGTCTGCGAGTTCAGCACCCCGGTCAACCCGGCCTTCCGGACGGTCTACCTCTCGTACCTGATGAGGTCGCTGCCGGTGGTCGCCCGAGCGGTGTCGAGCAACCCCGAGGCGTACGTCTATCTCGCCGAGTCGGTGCGGGCCTGGCCGGCGCAGGCCGCGCTTGCCGGGCGTGTCGCCGCGGCCGGGTGGGGCCGGGTGGCGTGGCGCAACCTGACCGGTGGTGTGGTGGCCCTGCATCGGGGCATTCGCGAGTAGTCGGCGAGCGTTACGGACGGCACGGACATTATTCAGGTTTCGTGAATATCGGTCTTTAGTCCACTTTGCCCCGTACGCTCGATCGCATGACCGGAGCAGACCCGGCGGACCCGGTGGCCGCCACCGACGACGACGCGGCCGAACTCATCGCGCAGTTGCGCGCGTTGGCGGGGGCTGACCCGGTGGAGGTCCGGCAGGTGGTCGCCGAGGTGTTGGCGGCACTGGACCGGGCGGCGGGTGGCGCGCTGCGTGAGCACCTACCGGAGACGATCCGGGTCGATGCGGGGTTGGACGCCTCCAGCCCGGCCTGACACCTGACTGCTGTGGACGGTCAGGGAGTGTCACATCGGCGAGTTAGGTACCCCTGATCCTGCGCTGGTATGACGCCGGTCATACACTCGTCCCGTCTGGCTTGTGAAGCATTTCACGAGCGTGCGGGAGGAGGCGCGAATGACCCCGGTGGAACACGACGCCGACGTCATTGTCGTGGGCGCCGGTCCCGGTGGATCAGCGACTGCGTACCACCTGGCCCGGCACGGCGTACGGGTGCTGTTGTTGGAGAAGACCGAGTTCCCGCGGGAGAAGGTCTGCGGCGACGGGTTGACCCCGCGCGCCGTCCGTCAGCTCATCCGGATGGGTGTGGACACCTCGCCCGAGGCGGGCTGGCTGCACAACCGTGGCCTGCGCGTCATCGGTGGCGGGGTGCGCCTGGAGTTGGACTGGCCGGAGCTGGCGAGCTTCCCCAACTACGGCTTGGTGCGGACGAGACTGGACTTCGACGACCTGCTCGCACGGCAGGCGGTGGCCGCCGGTGCCAAGCTGCGGACCAACGTCAACGTGCTGGGCCCGGTGCTCGACGGCGACGGCCGGGTCACCGGCGTCGAGGCGGAGGTCGGGCCGGGCAAGGAGCCGACCACCTTCCACGCCCCGCTGGTCGTCGCGGCGGACGGGGTCTCCGGCCGATTCCCGCTCGCGCTCGGGCTGGCCAAGCGGGAGGACCGGCCGATCGGCGTGGCCGTCCGCCGCTACTACCGCTCGCCTGCCAAGCACGAGGACAACTACCTGGAGTCCTGGCTGGAGTTGCGCAGCAAGGACAGCGGCGACAACCTGCTGCCCGGGTACGGCTGGATCTTCGGCCTGGGTGACGGTCGGGTCAACGTCGGCCTCGGCGTGCTCAACTCGTCCTCGGCGTTCGGCAAGACCAACTACCGCCGGCTGCTCACCGACTGGCTCGCCAACACCCCGGAGGACTGGGGGATGACCGACGAGACCAACGCCGACGGCCCGATCCTCGGTGCCGCGCTGCCGATGGGCTTCAACCGGGTGCCGCACTACACGCGCGGCGTGCTGCTGGTCGGCGACTCGGGCGGCATGGTCAACCCGTTCAACGGCGAGGGCATCGCGTACGCGATGGAGTCCGGCGAACTGGCCGCGGAGGCCATCGTCCAGGCCCTCGCCCGGCCTGCCGGCCCGGAGCGGGAGCGGGCACTGATGGCGTACCCGAACGAGCTGAAGGCCCGCCTCGGTGGTTACTACCGGTTGGGCGGCATCTTCGTGAAACTGATCGGCCGCCCCGAGATCATGCGGATCGCCACCAAACACGGCATGCCGCACCCGACGCTGATGCGTTTCGTCCTCAAGCTGTTGGCCAACCTGACCGACCCGCGTGGCGGGGATGCGATGGACCGGGTCATCAACGCGATGACGAAGGCAGCTCCAGCCGTATAAGTAGGACGGCATCGGTGCTGGTCACAGCCCCGACGCCGACAAAGATCGACCCCCGCCGACTGCCACTGCGAGGGACGTGAATAGTGTGATTTTCGTCAAGCACCGAGGGCAGGGAAGGACGAGCAGGAGAAAACGATGTCGCTCTCGCCTTACGCACCGATCATCGGGCTGTTCGCCCTCGCCGCGGCGTTCTCGCTGTTTTCCGTCGGCGCCGCCCGCTTCGCCGGTCCCCGTCGCTACAACAAGGCCAAACTCGAGGCTTACGAGTGCGGCATCGAGCCCAGCCCGCAGCCGGTCGGCGGCGGGCGGTTCCCGATCAAGTTCTACCTGACGGCGATGCTCTTCATCGTCTTCGACATCGAGATCATCTTCCTCTACCCCTGGGCGGTCTCGTTCGACGCTCTGCCGATCTTCGGCTTCGTGGAGATGGTCCTGTTCATCGTCGCGGTCTTCGTTGCGTACGCCTACGTGTGGCGGCGCGGCGGCCTGGACTGGGACTGAGGAAGGAACGTCAGATGGGCATCGAGGAGAAGCTTCCCGCCGGCGTCCTGCTCACCTCGGTGGAGAAGCTGGTCAACTGGTCCCGGAAGTCGTCCGTGTGGGGCGCGACCTTCGGCCTGGCCTGCTGCGCCATCGAGATGATGGCAGCCGGTGGTCCGCACTACGACATGGGCCGTTGGGGCATGGAGGTCTTCCGGGCCTCGCCCCGGCAGGCCGACCTGATGATCGTGGCCGGCCGGGTGAGTCAGAAGATGGCCCCGGTGCTGCGCCAGATCTACGACCAGATGGCCGAGCCCCGCTGGGTGCTCTCGATGGGCGTCTGCGCCAGCAGCGGCGGCATGTTCAACAATTACGCCATCGTGCAGGGCGTCGACCACGTCGTGCCGGTCGACATGTACCTGCCGGGCTGCCCGCCGCGGCCGGAAATGCTCATCGACGCGATCCTCAAGCTCCGCGAGAAGATCATGTATGAGCCGCTGGGCCCGAACGGCCGCAAGATGCTGGCTGCCCGCCAGGAGCGCGGCGACGTTCCGATCGTGCCCTACGGCTCCATGCCTTCCTCGTACCGCAGCGACAAGGCCCGCCGTGCCGAGTGGACCCGGGCGGTCCGCGAGGGCCGCGAGGAGCAGTTGCGGATCGAGAACTGGATGAACGCCCAGAACCACCTCCACCCGCAGGCAGGCCCCAAATGACGTCTCCCACCGACAAGCCCAACGACGGGGGCGTACCGCTGCCGGTCGTGCCGGCCGGGGCCACCAGTGGTGCTCCCGCCGAGTTCCCGCCGGCCAGCCCGGCCGGTCGCGGGATGTTCGGCAACCAGGGCACCGGCGACGTGTCCGGGTACGGCGGCCTGGTCCGCCAGCGCCAGCCCATCGAGGAGGCGTCCCGGCCGTACGGGGGCTACTTCGACGAGGTCCGCGACGCGTTGGAGGAGGCGTACCCGGCCTTCGGCGACGCGATCGAGAAGGTCGTGGTCGACCGGGGTGAGCTGACCCTGCACATCCGCCCGGAACGGATCGCCGAGGTCTGCCAGGTGATGCGGGACGACCTGGCGCTGCGGTTCGAGCTGTGCTCGTCGGTGTCCGGCGTGGACTACCTGGGCGCCGACGAGCGGCGGCTGCACGTGGTCTACCTGCTCACCTCCATGACGTACCGGCGGCAGGTCCGGCTGGAGGCCGCGGTCTCCGTCGAGGCCCCGCACCTGCCCAGCGTGACCGCCGTCTACCCGACGGCGGACTGGCAGGAGCGCGAGGCGTACGACATGTTCGGCATCGTCTTCGACGGCCACCCCAACCTGACCCGGATCCTCATGCCGGACGACTGGGAGGGCCACCCGCAGCGCAAGGACTACCCGCTCGGCGGCGTGCCCGTCGAGTACAAGGGCGCGGAGATCCAGCCGCCGAACGAGCGGAGGTCGTACCAGTGACGACGTCTAACTACGCCAGCGAGCGCGAGACCGACGAGGGTCGGGTCTTCACCGTCACCGGTGGGGACTGGGACACCATCGTCTCGGGCACCGACCCGATCAACGACGAGCGGATCGTCGTCAACATGGGTCCGCAGCACCCGTCCACGCACGGGGTGCTGCGGCTGATCCTGGAGCTGGAGGGCGAGACGGTCCGCGAGGCCCGTTCCGTCATCGGCTACCTGCACACCGGCATCGAGAAGAACCTCGAATACCGCAACTGGGTTCAGGGCTCGACGTTCGTGACCCGGATGGACTACCTCGCCCCGATCTTCAACGAGACGGCGTACGCCCTCGCCGTCGAGAAGCTGCTCGGCATCACCGACGACATCACCGAGCGGGCCACCACCATCCGCGTGCTGATGATGGAGCTCAACCGGATCTCGTCGCACCTGGTCTGGCTGGCCACCACCGGCATGGAGCTGGGCGCGATCTCGATCATGCTGTACGGCTTCCGCGAGCGGGAGTACATCCTCGACATCTTCGAGACCATCACCGGTCTGCGGATGAACCACGCGTACGTCCGGCCGGGCGGTGTGGCCCAGGACGTGCCGGACGCGGCGATCGTCAAGATCCGCGAGTTCCTCAAGATGATGCCGAAGAAGCTCAAGGAGTACGAGGACCTGCTCTCCGGCCAGCCGATCTGGACCGAGCGGACGAAGAACGTCGCGGTGCTGGACGTGACCGGCTGTGTGGCCCTCGGCATCACCGGGCCGGTGCTGCGCTCCGCCGGTCTCGCCTGGGACCTGCGCAAGACCATGCCGTACTGCGGTTACGAGAACTACGAGTTCGACGTGCCGACCCACCCCGACGGTGACGTGTGGGGCCGCTACCAGGTCCGGCTCGCCGAGATCCGGGAGTCGATGAAGCTGGTCGAGCAGGCCCTGGACCGGCTCCGTCCGGGCCCGGTGATGGTCGCCGACCGCAAGATCGCCTGGCCGGCGCAGCTGGCCATCGGCGTGGACGGCATGGGCAACTCGCTGGAGCACGTCGCGAAGATCATGGGTCAGTCGATGGAGTCGCTGATCCACCACTTCAAGCTGGTGACCGAGGGCTTCCGGGTTCCGCCCGGCCAGGTCTACGTCGCCATCGAGGCTCCCCGGGGCGAGTTGGGCGTGCACGCTGTCTCCGACGGTGGCACCCGGCCGTACCGGGTGCACTACCGGGAGCCCAGCTTCGTCAACCTCCAGGCCCTCCCGGCGATGGCCGAGGGCGGTCTGATCGCCGACGTGATCGCCGGCGGCGCCTCGTTGGACCCGGTCATGGGGGGTTGTGACCGGTGAGTGCGAGGAGTGAGCTTGCGAGCCCCGCAGTCGCGAACGGAAGGCGGCTCTGATGACGACCACGACTTTCACCGACGAAACCCGGGAGCGGGCGCGCGAGATCATCGCCCGCTACCCGGCGGACCGGTCCCGCTCGGCGTTGCTGCCGCTGCTGCACCTCGTGCAGGCCGAGGAGGGGTACGTCTCCCCGGCCGGGGTCGCGTTCTGCGCCGAGGTCCTGGGGCTGAACAAGGCCCAGGTCGGCGCGGTCGCCACCTTCTACACGATGTACAAGCGCAAGCCGACCGGTGACTTCCTGGTCAGCGTCTGCACCAACACCATGTGCAACGTGCTCGGCGGCCAGGAGGTCTACGACACCCTCTCCGAGCACCTGGGCGTCGGGCACGACGAGACGACCGCCGACGGCACGATCACGCTGGAGCACGCCGAGTGCCTGGCGGCGTGTGACTACGGCCCGGTGATGACGGTCAACTACGACTTCTTCGACGGCGTGGACGCGTCCACCGCGGTCGGTGTCGTCGACGAGCTTCGGGCGGGTGGGCGGCCGATGCCGACCCGCGGTGCCCGGCTCTGCACCCTGAAGGAAATGGCGGTGCAGCTCGCCGGTTTCGCCGACGAGCGCGACGGCGCGGTCGCCGACGGTGGGCCGGGTGAGCCCACCCTGCGCGGGCTGCGGCTGGCGCAGCAGCACGGCGTCTCGGTGCCCGGCTTCGACCCGAACACCCCGATCCGCAGCAAGGCCGAGGCCGACAAGGCCGCCGCCGAGGCGAAGGCGAAGGCGGAGGCCGCCAAGCCGGCGCCCGTCGAGGCCAGCGCGGCACCGGTCAAGGGTGGCGACGGGGCGTCCGCCCCGACGGGGGCGGCCGGGGTCGCCGAGCCGGCGAAGCCGGCGCAAGCCACCGAGCCGGCGAAGCCGGCGGCTGCCAGCGGCAGCACCACGCGGGACGTCAAGGCACCGGACGACAAGTCGCCGCAGGTGCGTACCGCCGAGACCCGGCAGCCGGACGCGGGCACGGCAGTGCCGGACGCCCCGGGCACCAAGGTCCCGACGGACGGCACCGGCACCGCGCCCGCGGCTGGCGACGCACGGTCGGCCGAGGCCGCCGGCGTGGCGGCCAACGCGCCGGCCGGCGACGGCAAGCCCGCCGGCGACGAGGCCGGGGCGCAGGAGCGCAACCTCACCGAAGCGAAGGCTGGCACGGACGCCGACGGCGCCGGACCGGCGGACGCGAACGAAACGGGGGCCCAGAAGTGACCACTCCCCGCCCGGAGACCGTGGCCAAGCTGACGCCGGTGCTGACCAAGCGCTGGCTGTCGCCGGACGCCTGGCGTATCGGCACCTACGAGCAACTGGACGGCTACGCCGCACTGCGCAAGGCCCTCAAGGCCCACCCGGACGACCTGATCCAGCTGATCAAGGACTCGGGGCTGCGCGGCCGGGGTGGCGCGGGCTTCCCCACCGGCCTCAAGTGGGGCTTCATCCCACAGGGTGACGGCAAGCCGCACTACCTGGTGGTCAACGCCGACGAGGGCGAGCCGGGCACCTGCAAGGACCTGCCGCTGATGACCCACGACCCGCACGCGCTGGTCGAGGGCGTGATCATCGCGTCGTACGCGATCCGGGCCGCCCGTGCCTACATCTACATCCGGGGCGAGGCGGTGCACGCCGCGCGTCGGCTGCGCAACGCGGTCCAGGAGGCGTACGACAAGGGTTACCTCGGCCGGAACATCCTGCGCAGCGGTTACGACCTGGAGCTGGTGGTGCACTCCGGCGCCGGGGCGTACATCTGCGGCGAGGAGACGGCGCTGCTGGACTCGCTGGAGGGCTTCCGGGGTCAGCCCCGGCTGCGCCCGCCGTTCCCGGCGACCCACGGCCTGTACGCGAGCCCGACGGTGGTGAACAACGTCGGCACCATCGCCAGCGTCCCGCCGATCGTGCTCGGTGGGGCCGACTGGTGGAAGAGCATGGGCACCGAGAAGTCCTCCGGGCCGATGATCTACTCGCTGTCCGGCCGGGTCGTCAACCCGGGCCAGTACGAGTGCTCGATGGGTGTCACGCTGCGTGAGCTGCTGGAGCTGGCCGGTGGCATGCAGCCCGGGCACAACCTGCGGTTCTGGACCCCGGGCGGCTCGTCCACCCCGCTGCTCGCCGCCGAGCACCTGGACGTGCCACTGGACTTCGAGGGGGTGGCGGCGGCCGGCTCCATCCTGGGCACCACGGCCACCCAGATCTTCTCCGACCAGGACTGCCCGGTCTACGCGACGTACCGGTGGCTGGAGTTCTACCACCACGAGTCGTGCGGCAAGTGCACCCCGTGCCGCGAGGGCAACTACTGGATGGTTCGGGTCTACCGGCGGATCCTCGCCGGTCAGGGCACCCACGAAGACCTGGACACCCTGCTGGACACCTGCGACAACATCCTCGGCCGCTCGTTCTGCGGCCTGGGTGACGGCGCGACCAGCTCGGTGACCTCGTCACTGAAGTACTTCAAGCAGGACTACCTCGACTACATCGAGGGACGTACCGCGCCGAAGCTGTCGGACAAGCAGCTGGTGGGAGCCCACTAATGACCGACGTAGCAAAGCAGACCGAGACCGTCACGCTCACCATCGACGGCGTCGAGGTCACCGCCCCCAAGGGGACGTTGCTGATCCGGGTCGCCGAGCAGATGGGCACCGAGATCCCCCGGTTCTGCGACCACCCGCTGCTGGCCCCGGCCGGCGCGTGCCGGCAGTGCCTGGTCGAGGTGGAGGGCCAGCGCAAGCCGGTGGCCTCCTGCACCCAGACCGTCGCCGACGGCATGGTCGTGCGTACCCAGATCACCTCCCCGGTGGCCAAGAAGGCGCAGGAGGGGGTGATGGAGCTGCTGCTGCTCAACCACCCGCTGGACTGCCCGATGTGCGACAAGGGCGGTGAGTGCCCGCTCCAGAACCAGGCGATGTCCACCGGCCGCACCGACTCGCGCTTCCACGAGCACAAGCGGGAGTACGAGAAGCCGATGGCGATCAGCAGCCAGGTGCTGCTGGACCGCGAGCGGTGCGTGCTCTGCCAGCGGTGCACCCGGTTCTCCGAGGAGATCGCCGGCGACAAGTTCATCGACCTGATGGGCCGGTCGTCCGCCGAGGAGATCAACATCTACCGGGACGACGCGTACGGCGAAGAGGGCGACGCCGGGGACGTCCCGTTCAACTCCTACTTCTCCGGCAACACCGTGCAGATCTGCCCGGTGGGCGCGCTGACCGGTGCCCAGTACCGTTTCCGGGCCCGCCCGTTCGACCTGGTGTCCAGCCCGAGCGTCTGCGAGCACTGCTCGGCCGGCTGCGGCCAGCGCACCGACTGGCGGCGCGGCAAGGTGCTGCGCCGACTGGCCGGTGACGAGCCGCAGGTCAACGAGGAGTGGAACTGCGACAAGGGCCGGTGGGGTTTCCAGTACGCCCGGGCCGCCGACCGGTTGACCACCCCGCTGGTCCGCGACGAGCACACCGGTGAGCTGCGCGAGGCGTCCTGGAGCGAGGCGCTCACCGTCGCCGCCGAGGGCCTGCACACCGCTCGGGAGAGCGGGCAGGGCACGGCGGTGCTCACCGGCGGTCGGCTGACCGTCGAGGACGCGTACGCGTACGCGAAGTTCGCCCGGGTCGCGCTGAACACCAACGACATCGACTTCCGGGCCCGGCCGGTCTCCCGCGAGGAGGCCGACTTCCTGGCCAGCTCGGTCGCCGGGGTCACCGACGTCACCTACACCGACGTGGAGAACGCGCCGGCGGTGGTGCTGGTCGGCCTGGAGCCGGAGGAGGAGTGCCCGATCCTCTTCCTGCGGCTGCGCAAGGCGTACCTGAAGAAGACCCTGACGGTGTACGCGCTGGCGCCGTTCGCCACCCGTGGCCTGGAGAAGCTCGGTGCCAAGCTGGCCCGGGTCGTGCCGGGCGAGGAGGCCAGCGTGCTCGCCGAGCACGCCACGGTCGCCGAGGCGCTGAGCGCACCGGGCGCGATCCTGATCGTCGGCGAGCGACTGGCCTCCGTGCCGGGCGGGCTCTCCGCCGCCGCGGACGTGGCACGGCGTACCGGCGCGAAGCTGGTGTGGGTGCCGCGGCGCGCGGGTGACCGCGGCGCGGTCGACGCGGGCTGCCTGCCCAACCTGCTCCCGGGTGGACGGCTGGTCACCGAGCCGGCCGCCCGCGCCGAGCTGGGTGAGGCGTGGGACATCCCGGCCGGGGTGATCCCGAGCCAGGCCGGCCGGGACACCGACGGCATCCTCACCGCGGCGGCCAACGGGCAGCTCGGCGCGCTGGTCGTCGGCGGTGTCGACCCGGCCGACCTGGCCGACCCGCGACTGGCCGAGGCCGCTTTGGACGCGGTGCCGTTCCTGGTCAGCCTGGAGCTGCGCGCCAGCGCGGTGACCCGGCGGGCGAACGTGGTGCTGCCGGTCGCCCCGGTGGTCGAGAAGGCCGGCAGCTTCCTGGACTGGGAGGGTCGGCTGCGTCCCTTCGAGGCCGTGCTGAACACCGCCGCGATGACCGACGGCCGGGTGCTCGACGCGCTGGCCGCGCTGCTCGACGTGCGGCTCGGCACGGCGGACGTGCCGAGCGTGCGTCGCGAGCTGGGCACGCTGCCGGCGACGCGGACGTCCCGGCCGGCCGCACCGTCGGTGGCGCCGGGCCGGGTGCCGCACACGGCTGCCGGGGAGGCCGTGCTGGCCACCTGGCACCAGCTGGTGGACCTCGGCACCCTGACCGAGGGCGACGAGAACCTCGCCGGCACCGCCCGCCCGCCGGTGGTCCGGCTGGGCAAGGGCACGGCCGAGGCACTCGGTGTCGCCGACGGCGACGCGGTCACGGTCGGCACCGACCGTGGGGCACTGACCCTGCCGGCGGAGCTCACCGAGATGCCGGACGGCGTGGTCTGGTTGCCGACCAACTCACCCGGCTCGACCGTGCGACGCAGCCTCGGGGCGACGTCCGGCACGGTCGTCCGGATCTCCGTTCCCGCACCGAGCGCGGCCGTCCCGGCCGGGCGCGTGGCGGCTGACGAGACCGGTCTCCCGGGTCCGCTCCTCAACTCCGGGGGTAACCAGTGACTTCGTCAATCCTGGCCCAGGATCCGACGTTGGCCGACTTCGGCCGGGATCCGTGGTGGCTGGTTCTCGGCAAGATCGTCTTTGCGTTCGCCTTCGGTCTGCTGGCCACCCTGCTCGGTGTCTGGTTCGAGCGGCGCGTGGTCGGCTACATGCAGGTGCGGCCCGGCCCCAACCAGGTCGGCCCGTTCGGCCTGCTGCAGACCCTCGCCGACGGCCTGAAGATGGCCTTCAAGGAGGACATCCTGCCGAAGGCGGCCGACAAGGTCGTCTACTTCTTCGCCCCGACCATCTCGGTGATCTGTGCGGTCACCGCGCTGTCGGTGGTGCCCTTCGGCCCGATGGTGAGCATCTTCGGCCACCACACGCCGTTGCAGGTCACCGACGTGCCGGTGGCGGTGCTGCTGCTGCTTGCCTGCTCGTCGATGGGCGTCTACGGCATCGTGCTGGGCGGTTGGGCCTCCGGCTCGACGTACCCGCTGCTGGGTGGTCTGCGGTCCAGCGCCCAGATGATCTCCTACGAGGTCGCCATGGGCCTCAGCATCGTGGCGGTCTTCATGACCGCCGGCACGATGAGCACCAGCGGGATCGTCGCCGCTCAGGGCGACGCCACGCGGCTGACCATCTTCGGCACCGAGATCCCGGCGCCCGGCTGGTACGCGATCCTGCTGCTGCCCAGCTTCATCATCTTCTTCATCGCCACCGTGGGTGAGACCAACCGGGCGCCGTTCGACCTGCCCGAGGCCGAGTCCGAGCTGGTCGCCGGCTTCATGACGGAATACAGCTCGCTGAAGTTCGCGCTCTTCATGCTCAGCGAGTACGTCGCGATGGTGACCATGTCCGCGGTCACCACGACGCTGTTCCTGGGCGGTTGGCGGGCACCCTGGCCGATCACCATCTGGGAGGGCGCCAACTCCGGTTGGTGGCCGATGCTCTGGTTCTTCGGCAAGGTGATCGCGCTGGTCTTCGTCTTCGTCTGGCTGCGCGGCACGCTGCCCCGGCTGCGCTACGACCAGTTCATGCGCCTCGGTTGGAAGGTGCTGCTGCCGATCAACCTGGTCTGGATCCTGGTCCTGTCGGGCCTGCGCTCCATCGAGGACTGGGACACCCGCGGCAAGGTGATCGCGGTCGGCATCCCCGCCGGCCTCCTGCTGATCGCCACGCTCTTCTGGCCCAGCCGGCGGCCGCAACCGAAGCCGACGACTCAGGAACAGGTCGACAACCGGCCGTACGGGAGTTTCCCGCTGCCACCGATGGATCTTCAGGTACCACCGAGCCCGCGCATCACGCGCGTGGTCGCCGAGCGGGAGCCGGCCAACATCGTTGCCGGCTCGGACTCCAGGGAGGTGTGACGTGGGCGCGATCACCGGAACGTTCAAGGGATTCGGTGTCACCTTCTCGCACATGTTCAGGAAGGTCGTCACGACCGACTACCCGTTCAAGCCGCCGGTGTCGGCGCCGCGCTACCACGGGCGGCACATCCTCAACCGGCATCCGGACGGCCTGGAGAAGTGCATCGGCTGCGAGCTGTGCGCCTGGGCCTGCCCGGCGGACGCGATCTACGTCGAGGGTGGCGACAACACCGACGAGCAGCGCTTCTCGCCGGGTGAGCGGTACGCCAGCGTCTACCAGATCAACTACGCCCGTTGCATCTTCTGCGGGCTGTGCATCGAGGCCTGCCCGACCCGGTCGCTCACGATGAGCAACGAGTACGAGTTGGCCCGGGACAACCGGCAGGACCTGATCTTCACCAAGGAGCAGTTGCTCGCGCCGTTGCTGGAGGGCATGGAGCAGCCTCCGCACCCGATGCGGCTGGGTGACAGCGAGAAGGACTACTACGTCGGCGCGCTGGACAACCCGGGCACCTCGGCCGGTGCGGAGAAGTCGCCGATGGGTCCCGGCCGCTACCAGGTCGAGGAGCACCCCGGCGTGACGTTCCCGGGCGCCGAGCAGGCGGCCCAGCGCGTGGCGGCCGGCAAGGGAGAGGAAGCATGACCACGTCTACGGTGCTCGCCGCGGCGGGTTCGGTCTCCACCGGCGAGGCGGTCACCTTCTGGATCCTCGCCCCACTCGCGCTGTTCGGCGGGATCGGGATGGTGGCCGCGCGCAACGCCGTGCACTCGGCGCTGTGGTTGGTGCTGACCATGCTCTGCCTGGGCGTGTTCTACGTGCTCCAGGCCGGCCCGTTCATCGGCATGGTGCAGATCATCGTCTACACCGGCGCGATCATGATGCTCTTCCTCTTCGTGCTGATGCTGGTCGGTCGGGACTCGACAGACTCGCTGATCGAGACGCTGCGCGGCCAGCGGGTCGCCGCGATCGTGCTCGGCCTGGGCTTCGCCGGCCTGGTCGGCACCGGCCTGTACCAGGCACTGGACCAGACCAGCACGGTCGGCCTGGCGCAGGTCAACGCCGAGGGGAACGTGCAGGGCATCGCCCGGCTGCTGTTCACCAAGTACGTCTTCGCGTTCGAGCTGACCTCGGCGCTGCTGATCACCGCGGCGGTCGGTGCCATGGTGCTGGCCCACGTCGAGCGGCGTAAGCAGGACAAGGTCGACCAGGTGTCGACGATGAAGGCACGCTTCGCCCCGGGCAACTACCCCGGCCCGAAGCCGGGCCCCGGCGTCTTCGCGACCTCCTCCTCGGTGGCCACCCCGGCCCGGCTGCCCGACGGCCGCCTGACCGACCGCAGCACCCCGGCGATCCTTCCGCAGCGCGAGCTGACCGCCGAGGAGACCTCGCTCAAGGGGACGGACAAGTAATGGAAACGTTCTTCTCGGTCGAGCCGACCTACTACCTCGTCCTCGCCGCGGTGCTGTTCACCATCGGCGCCGCCGGGGTGCTGGTCCGGCGCAACGCGATCGTGCTGTTCATGTGCGTGGAGCTGATGCTCAACGCCGCCAACCTGACGCTGGTCACCTTCAGCCGGATCAACGGTGACCTCAACGGCCAGATCATGGCGTTCTTCGTGATGGTGGTGGCGGCGGCCGAGGTCGTGGTCGGGCTCGCGATCATCATGTCCATCTTCCGGACGCGACGCTCGGCGAGTGTCGACGACGCCAACCTGCTCAAGTACTAGAGGGGTCCACCGGTGGAAGAGACTGTGGAATACGCCCAGGCCACGGGGCTGCTCGGGGGCGTCTGGCTGCTGGTGGCGATCCCGCTGCTCAGCGCGGCCATCCTGCTGCTGCTCGGCCGGCGGGCCGACCGCTGGGGGCACTGGCTGGGTGTCGCCGCCATCGGCGCCGCCTTCGTGCTCGGCCTGTCCTTCTTCTTCCAGCTGCGTGGCCTGGAGAACAAGTCGGTCGAGCTGAGCCTCTGGGACTTCATCGCGGTCGGTGACCTGCGCGTCGACTTCGGCCTGCTGTTCGACCCGCTGGCTGCGGTCTTCGTGCTGCTGATCACCGGGGTGGGCTTCCTGATCCACCTCTACGCGGTCGAGTACATGGCGCACGACGCGGGCCGTCGCCGGTTCTTCGCGTACTTCAACCTGTTCGTCGCGGCGATGCTGCTGCTGGTGCTCGGCAACAACTACGTGATGCTCTACTTCGGCTGGGAGGGCGTCGGTCTGGCGTCGTACCTGCTGATCTCCTTCTGGACCGACCGGCCGAGCGCGGCCACCGCCGGCAAGAAGGCGTTCCTGATGAACCGGGTCGGCGACGCCGGCCTGGCCATCGGCATCTTCATCATGTTCGCCACCCTGGGCACCACCCAGTACGACGAGGTCTTCAACGGCGTCGGCGCGCTGACCGGCACCACCGTGCTGGTCCTCGGCCTGTTGCTGCTGCTCGGTGCGGCCGGCAAGTCCGGTCAGTTCCCCCTTCAGGCGTGGTTGCCGGACGCGATGGAGGGCCCGACCCCGGTGTCGGCGCTCATCCACGCGGCCACCATGGTCACCGCGGGCGTCTACCTGATCGCCAGGTCCAACCCGATCTTCTCCGCCAACTCGACGCTCCAGCTCGTGGTGGTCAGCGTCGGCGCGCTCACGCTGCTGATCGGCTGCATCATCGGCGCGGCCAAGGACGACATCAAGCGGGTGCTCGCCTGGTCGACGGTGAGCCAGATCGGCTACATGTTCCTCGGCGTCGGCCTGGGCGGTGGCGCGTACGCGCTGGCCATCGTGCACCTGCTGGCGCACGGCTTCTTCAAGGCCAACATGTTCCTGGGTGCCGGCTCGGTCATGCACGGCATGAAGGACCAGGTCGACATCCGCCGCTTCGGTGGCCTCTCGAAGCACATGAAGATCACCTGGCTGACCTTCATGATGGGCTGGCTGGCCATCATCGGCATGTTCCCGTTCTCCGGCTTCTTCTCCAAGGAGCCGATCATCGTGGCCGCCTTCGAGCGGGAGGACTGGACCGCCTGGCTCTTCGGCGGTGCGGCGCTGCTCGGTGCCGGGCTGACCGCGTTCTACATGACGCGACTGTTCGTGCTCACCTTCCACGGGCCGCAGCGGTGGACCGAGGACATCGAGCACCCGCACGAGTCGCCGAAGCTGATGACCATCCCGCTGATCCTGCTGGCGGTCGGCTCGGTCGGTGCCGGCTTCCTGCTCTCCACGTCCGTTCCGGACTGGCTGACGGCAACCGCCGGCCTGGGCGGCGAGCACGGGGAGCACGAGGCGGTTCTCTCGCACGCCGTGATCACCGTCCTGTCGCTGCTGGTCACCGTGCTCGGTGCCGGGCTCGCCTGGTTCCTGTTCCGGGCCGGCACGGCCACCGCGCCGCAGCCGGCCGGGGTGCTGGTCACCGCCGCCCGGCGCAACCTCTACACCGACGCGGTCAACGAGGCGGTCTTCGAGAAGCCGGGCATCTTCCTCACCCGGGCGCTGGTGTACCTCGACAACCGGGGCATCGACGGGCTGGTCAACGGGCTTGCCGCCGCGGTCGGCGGTGGCTCGGGTCGGCTCCGGCGGATGCAGACCGGCTTCGTCCGCTCGTACGCCACCTCGATCCTGGCCGGTGCGCTGCTGGTGATGGTGGCGTTCCTGGCCGTGCAGGCCGGGTGGTTGGCGTGATCGACCTGTTCCCGGCCGCCCCCGCCGGCGGACCACGCAGTGACGACGGAGGTAAGGCCGCATAATGTCCAACTTCCCGTTCCTCTCGGTGCTCACCGTGGCGCCGCTGGTGGGCGCCCTGGTGGTGGCCTTCCTGCCGCGCCACCGGCCGGAGCTGGCCAAGCAGGTGGCATTCGCCTGGTCGCTGCTCGTGCTGGTGCTCTCGGTGGTGATGTGGGTCAGCTTCAAGGCCGACGGTCAGCGGTTCCAGTTCCGCGAGTCGTACTCGTGGATCCCGAACTGGGGCATCAGCTTCACCTTCGCCGCCGACGGCATCGCGCTGGTGATGCTGATGCTGATCGCGGTGCTGGTGCCGTTGGTGATCCTGGCGTCCTGGCATGACGCGGAGTCGTCGAAGCGCTCGGTGCCGGTCTACTTCGCGCTGCTGCTGGTCCTCGAGTGCACGATGATCGGCGTCTTCGCAGCCGCCGACGTCTTCCTGTTCTACGTGTTCTTCGAGGTCATGCTCGTCCCGATGTACTTCCTGATCGGCAGCTACGGCGGCCACCAGCGGCAGTACGCGGCGGTGAAGTTCTTCCTCTACTCGCTCGTCGGCGGTCTGTTCATGCTGGCCGCGGTGATCGGCCTGTGGGTGGTGGGTGGCAAGACCCTCGACTGGCAGACGCTGTCCCAGGTCGACATCAGCACCGGCACCGAGCGATGGCTGTTCCTCGGCTTCTTCATCGCGTTCGCCATCAAGGCACCGTTCTTCCCGTTCCACACCTGGTTGCCCGACGCCGGTGGAGCGGCCCCGGCGGGCGCGGCGGCCCTGCTGGTCGGTGTGCTGGACAAGGTCGGCACGTTCGGCATCCTGCGGTACTGCCTGCCGTTGTTCCCCGAGGCGTCGAAGTGGTTCGCGCCGTGGGCGCTGGCGCTGGGCGTGATCGGCATCGTCTACGCCGCGCTGCTGGCGGTCGGTCAGAACGACCTCAAGCGACTGGTGTCGTACACCTCGATCGCGCACTTCGGCTTCATCGGGGTGGGCATCTTCGCCTTCACCACCCAGGCAGGCACCGGCGCGGTGCTCTACATGCTCAACCACGGGTTGGCCACCGGCCTGCTCTTCCTGGTGGTCGGCATGCTGATCAGCCGACGTGGCTCGGCGTTGATCAGCGACTTCGGTGGGGCCGGCAAGCTGGTCCCGGTGCTCGCCGGGGTGCTCTTCTTCGCCGGTCTCGCCTCGCTGGCACTGCCCGGTACGGCGCCGTTCATCTCCGAGTTCCTGGTGCTGATCGGCACCTTCACGGTGAACAAGCCGGTCGCGATCATCGCCACGCTCGGCATCATCCTGGCCGCCGCGTACGTGCTGTGGATGGTGCAGCGCACCACCCAGGGCACGCTCAACCCGGCGCTCACCGAGGTCGACGGCATGCGCCGGGACCTCAACCTGCGCGAGAAGGTCGTGGTCGCCCCACTGATCGCGCTGATCGTGCTGCTCGGCTTCTTCCCCAAGCCGGTCACTGACGTGATCAACCCGGCCGTCCAGGCGACGATGGACGACATCGGCAGAACCGACCCGGCGCCGTCCGTGGGCGGCACCGTCCAGGAGGCAGGCCGGTGAGCGCGAGGAGTGAGCTTGCGAGCCCCGCAGTCGCGAACGAAAGGTCAGCACTGTGACCGAGCTGAAACTGCCGTCGATCGACTACGCGGCGCTCTCCCCGATCCTGATCATGCTGGGCACCGCGTTGCTCGGTGTGCTCGTCGAGGCCCTCGTGCCCCGGCGCTGGCGGCACGTGGTGCAGCTGACGCTGGCTCTGCTGGCGGTTCTCGCGGCCCTGACCATGGTGGTCCTCAACTCCGACGAGCGGATCATCACCGCCGGCCAGGCGCTCGCGATCGACGGGCCGACGCTGTTCCTCCAGGGCGCGATCCTGGTGCTGGCCGCGATGGCGCTGCTGCTGATCGGTGACCGCTCGGTCGAGCGCGGCGGGGCGTTCGTCGCCCAGGCCGCGGTGACCGCCGAGTCGGCCGACGACCGGCGGCAGGCCGAGGGGCGCAACGGCCTCACCGAGGTCTACCCGCTCACCACGTTTGCGATCGGCGGCATGCTGATCTTCGTGGCGGCGAACGACCTGCTGACCATGTTCATCGCGCTGGAGGTCTTCTCCCTGCCGCTCTACCTGCTCTGCGCGCTGGCCCGTCGCCGGCGTCTGCTGAGCCAGGAGGCGGCGATGAAGTACTTCCTGCTCGGCGCGTACGCCTCCGCGTTCTTCCTGTTCGGCGTGGCCCTGATCTACGGCTTCACCGCCGGTATGCCGGGCCGGCCGGCCGGCGTCGACTTCGCCACCATCCACGCGGCGGTGAGCGAGTCCCCGGCCAGCCAGGTGCTGCTCTTCGCCGGCATGGCGCTGCTCGCGATCGGGCTGCTCTTCAAGGCCGCGGCGGCACCGTTCCACGTCTGGACCCCGGACGTCTACCAGGGCGCGCCGACCCCGGTCACCGGCTTCATGGCCGCCTGCACCAAGGTCGCCGCGTTCGGCGCCCTGCTGCGCGTCTTCCACGTCGCGTTCACCGACGCCAACTGGGACTTCACCCCGGTCCTCGGCGCGGTGGCGGTGCTGACCATGCTGATCGGCGCGGTGCTCGCGGTCACCCAGACCGACATCAAGCGGCTGCTCGCGTACTCCTCGATCGCCAACGCCGGCTACCTGCTGGTCGGTGTGCTGGCACCGAGCCGCGACGGCCTCGCCGGCACGATGTTCTACCTGGTCGCGTACGGCTTCTCGGTGCTGGCCGCGTTCGCGGTGGTGACCCTGGTGCGGGACGCCGACGGGGAGGCCACCCACCTGTCCCGCTGGGCCGGGTTGGGTCGTCGGTCGCCGTTCTTCGCCGCGCTGTTCACCTTCATCCTGCTGGCCTTCGCCGGTATTCCGCTCACCAGCGGCTTCATGAGCAAGTTCGCGGTCTTCGGGCCGGCGCTGGAGAATGGTCAGACCTGGCTGGTGATCGCCGGCGTGCTGACCAGCATGGTGCTGGCGTTCCCGTACCTGCGGGTCGTGGTGATGATGTGGCTGTCCGAGCCGGGCGAGTCCACCCCGACCGTCACGGTGCCCGGCGGGCTCACCTCCGCCGCGCTGATGATCGGTGTGCTGGCCACTCTGGTGCTGGGCATCGCCCCGGCGCCGCTGCTCGATCTGGCCACCGGAGCTGCCGAATTCGTGCGATGACGGAAGGTTCGATCACCGGGGGTCGGCGCGTGTTCACGCGCCGGCCCCCGGTGCGTATCCCCGACCCGGAGCAGGTCGAACGGGTGTGGCATGGTTGATGGTGTGGTGAATCCGGCGGGCGAGCGTTCAGGTGCCTCCGGCTCCGGCGGTCGGCGGGGTCGGGCGAGCACGAGTCAGTTCGGCGCGCTCGGCCTCAACCTCGCCGATCCCCGCGTCGAGGCGTCCGTGCTGGGTCTTCTGGATACGGTCGAGGTCGAGCTGCGGGCCAGTGTGTCCAGCGCCGACCCGTTCGTCACCGAGGCCGCCCGGCACCTCCTCGAGGCCGGCGGCAAGCGTTTCCGGCCGCTGCTGGTGGCGCTCGGTGCCCAGTTCGGTGATCCCACCGGGGCGCAGGTGGTTCCGGCCGCCGTGGTGATGGAGCTCACCCATTTGGCCACCCTCTACCACGACGACGTGATGGACGAGGCCGCCGTCCGCCGGGGCGCGCCGAGCGCGAACTCCCGCTGGACCAACTCGGTCGCGATCCTGGTCGGCGACTACCTCTTCGCCCGTGCGGCGGACATCGCCGCCGACCTGGGGCCCGAGGCGGTCCGGTTGCAGGCACGCACCTTCGCCCGGCTGGTGCACGGCCAGATCGCGGAGACGGTCGGGCCGCGCGCCGACGACGACCCGGTGACCCACTACCTCAACGTCATCGCCGACAAGACCGGCTCGTTGATCGCCACGTCGGCACGCTTCGGCGGCATGTTCGGTGGCGCACCGGCCGAGCACGTGGAGGCGCTCGCCGGGTACGGCGAGACGATCGGCGTCGCCTTCCAGCTCTCCGACGACCTGCTCGACATCGCCTCCGAGTCGGTGCAGTCGGGCAAGACGCCCGGCACGGACCTGCGCGAGGGCGTCCCGACGCTGCCGGTGCTCTACGCCCGCGCGGCGGACGACTCCGACGCGTCCTCGGTGCGGCTGCGGGAGATCCTGGCGACCGGCCCGCTGACCGACGACGCGCTGCACGCCGAGGCGTTGGGCCTGCTCCGGGAGAGCCCCGCGCTCAAGCGTGCCCGGGAGACCGTGCGCAGTTACGCCGAGGACGCCCGTGCGCGCCTGGCCCCGCTGCCCGAGGGCCCGTCCCGGCACGCCCTCGAATCACTCTGCGACTACATCGCCGACCGCACCAGCTGATCGTCGCCCCGGCTCGCCGCGTTGGCGACGCGGGTCAACAGGCGGCCGCCGCAGAGCATGAGGACGGCGGCCAGCAGCATGGACACCGCCGACGCGGTCCACATGGCCGGGTAGCCGAGGTGGGCGGCCAGTGGGCCGAGGGTCAACGGGCCGAGGCAGCCGCCCGCGTACACCCCGGTCTGGGTGATCGAGGTGGCGGCGGCCGGTGACTGCGGGTGGAGTCGGACCACCGCGAAGGTCATCAGGCCGGGCCAGGCCCAACCCAGGCCGAAGCCGAGCACCACGCCGGCGACCAGCGCCACCGTGCCGGTCATCGCGAGCAGGCCCAGACCGGCCGCGCCGACGACCAGCATCGCGGCGATGACGGCGACGTGACCGGTGACACGGCGGTCGGCCAGCCAGCCGGCACCCACCCGCGCGGTCACGCAGATCGCGCTGCCCAGCGTCAGGGTGAGGCCGGCGAGGCCCGGTGACATGCCCCGGCCCGCCGCGGAGTCCACCAGGAAGGTGCCCAGCGCGTTCGCTGCGGCCGCGGCCAGCGTCGCCGCCACGCCGACCACCACCAACGCCGCTGTGGCCCGGCCAGCGCGCGTCGCGCCGGCCCGCCGAGCCCGCAGAGGCACCTGCCGGGGTACGGCGGCCAGCGTGGTCGTCGCGGCCACGGCCGCCGCCACGAACGCCCAGCGCCAGCCGACGGTCAGCGCGATGGTGGGCACCGCTGCCCCGGCCAGCAGCGTGGAGACCGGGATGGCCGCCTGCTTGACGCCGAACGACAGCCCCTGCCGTCGGGCCGGCACGTGCTGGGCCAGCGCGGCGTTGCTGGCCAACTGGCCGAGCGCGTTCGCGGCGGCGCTGAGCGCCAGCAACCCGACCAGCACCGGGTACGACCGGGCGAGAGCCGCCACGGCCAGCATCGACCCGGCGGCCAGCACGATGCCGCAGCGGGCCACCGGGGCCGCGCCGTACCGCTCGACCAGGCGGCCGGAGGGCACCGAGGCCAGCGCGCTGACCCCGAAGTAGACGGATACGGCCAGGCCGAGGCCGGCCGGGGAGAAGTCGAGGTCCCTGCCCATCTGCACGGCGAGACCACCGAGCAGGAAGACGGGGAGTACGCAGGCCACGGTGGTGGCGACTGCGCCGGCGCTCGCCCTGATCGGGTGGGATGGGGCGACGGTCGGGTCGGGGGTGATGGCGTTGTTGGTCATCGTCCGCAAACCTACGTGAGACTCGCTCAGACCACTCCTGGTGACGGTCGGGGCACAACCTGTGGATGGTGATCTGGCATCCTCGACCCGAACAGGCATTTCGCACCGGGCCTGTTTTTCATATGGTGTAAGTCCCCGGCGGCGGAGGTGGTTGTGCGCGACCCCTTGGCAGAACCTTCGGACCTGATCCGCAGCGTGTCCCGAGCGCTGCGGGTGCTGGAGTCGGTCGGTCGCGCCCCGAAAGGCCTGACCGTCAAGCAGATCGCCCGACGGTGTGAGCTGACCGTGGCCACGACGTACCACCTGGTCCGCACCCTCGCCTACGAGGGTTACGTGATCCGTCGCGAGGACGGCACGTACATCGTGGGGTTGGAGGTGGCCGACCGGTACCGGGAGCTGGTGACCGCGTTCCGGGGCCCGCCAGCGGTCGGTGAGACGCTGCGGCGGGCCGCTTTGGACACCGGCTACAGCCACTACCTGGGTCGCTTCGTCGGCGGTCAGGTGGCCCTCACGGCGGTCGCCGAGGGGCACCGCTCGCCCTACCTGGAGGAGCTGGTGCCCGGCTTCGACGAGGGGGCGCACGCGACAGCCCTCGGCAAGTCGCTGCTCGCCACCCTCACCGTCGACCAGCGCAACCGCTACCTGCGGGAGTACGGCATGCGCCCGTTCACCACCGCCACGCTGACCACCACCGAGACGTTCGAGGCCGACCTGGCCGCCGGCGACCGGCGCGGTATGCAGTTGGAGATGGGCCAGTTCCGTCAGGGGGTGGCCTGCGCGGCGGTGCTCGTCGCGCCGGACAAGGACATGGAACGCCGCGTCGTGCTGGCCTGCGCGTTGCCGGCCAGCGAGATGATGACCTCCGCGCGGGTGGTGCGGGCCAAGCTGCTCACGGTGGCCCGCAGCGTCGCCGACGGCATCGCCTCCGACAACTGACCGCACCGACGCCGAGAGGCCCCCTCCCGGGCTGGGAGAGGGCCTCTCGGGGCGGTCCAGCGCCGGACCGCCAGGGAAACGTCAGCTGCCCACCGGGCCGCCGTCCAGACGCCAGGTGACCACCACGCCCGGCTTGGCGTAGTCGCCGTCCGGCCAGTTCGAGGCCGGGTTCTCCACCGAGGCGCCGGTGATCTCACCCGGGTGTTGCACCGCGACGAAGACCGACCGGTTGTCGCCGGTGATGAACGGGCCACAGGTCTCCGCGCCGAGCGGCACGGTCAGGAACTGCTTGAGGTGACCCCGCTCCGGGCCCTCGACGGCGGTGGCGAACAGGCCGTCGTTGCTGCCCAGCGCGTTGCCGTCGGTGGAGATCCACAGGTTGCCGGTGGCGTCGAAGGCGACGTTGTCCGGGCAGGAGATCGGGGAGACCTTGGTCTTGTCGTACCCGGCGAAGAAGGTCGACGCGTCGGTCGGGTCGCCGCAGACGATCGGCAACGACCAGGCGAAGGTCTCCGAGGTGTTGTCGTTGCGGTCCTCGACCAGCTCCAGGATCTGCCCGTGCTTGTTGGCGATGCGCGGGTTGGCCTCGTCTGCCTTCGGGTTGCTGCCCACACCCCGGTTGGTGTTGTTGGTCAGCGCCACGTACACCTTGCCGGTGAGCAGGCTCGGCTCGACGTCCTCCGGGCGGTCCATCTTGGTCGCGCCGACCTTGTCGCCGGCCAACCGGGTGAAGGTGAGCACGTCCGCGGCGGTCATGCCCTCGACGAACGACCGGTTGCCGCTGACCAGCTTGATCCAGCGACCCCGACCGTTGAACGCGCCGTCGGTGGGGAGCTTGCCCGTGCCGTCGATCTCGGCGGCGCTGGTCTGGTCGAGCTTCGCCACGAAGAGCGTGCCGGACTCCAGCAGGGTCAGGTTGTGCTTGCGGGCCGCCCAGGAGTTGCCCTTCATGAACTTCTGGTCCGAGACGAACTTGTAGAGGTAGTCGAACCGCTCGTCGTCGCCCATGTACGCGACCACGTGGCCATCCTTGGCCACGATCACGTTCGCGCCCTCGTGCTTGAACCGGCCCATCGCGGTGTGCTTGCGCGGGCGGCTCTCCGGGTCGAACGGGTCGATCTCGACGATCCACCCGAACCGGTGCGCCTCGTTGGGGTGCCTGGCCAGGTCGAAACGCTCGTCGGCGCGCTCCCACTTGCGGCTGCCGCTGGGGTAGCGGCTGGCGGTGCTGATGCCGTAGCGGTCCAGCTTCGGCTTCAGCTCGGCCGGGGCGGCGTCGGCGCCGACGAAGTACTGGTTGAAGTTCTCCTCGCCGGAGAGCACCGTGCCCCACGGGGTCACGCCACCGGCGCAGTTGTTCAGCGTGCCGACGACCGTACGACCCTTCGGGTCGGCGGCGGTCTTCAGCCACGCGGAGCCGGCGGCCGGGCCGGTCAGGTCGAACTTGGTGCTCAGCGCGGTGACCCGCCGGTTGTACGCCCGCGGGCCCTTGTCGACCGGCTTCCACTGCCCGGTGCCCGCGACCCGCTCCAGCTCCACCACGGACATGCCGTGCGCGGCCATGGCGGTGCGCAGTTGCTCGACGGAGAGCCCGTCCAGACCGGGGAAGCCCGGGAACATCAGGTCCTCGTTGGTGTACTCGTGGTTGACCACGAGCAGCGCCCGCCTGCCCTGCTTGTCCAGCGGCAGCACACCCACGAAGTCGTTGTTGTAACCGAACTGCTTGGACTGCGCGGCCGCGGTCTGGTGGTGCACGTCGAACTCCGGCGCGCCCGGCAGCACCGGGTCACCCCACTTGATCACCACGGCGTGGTCGTAGCCGTTCGGCACGACCAGGGTGTCCAGCTTGTTCGGCGGGATCGGCTTGAAGGTCAGCGCGCCGCTGCCGACACCGGTGCCGGGACGGCCGAAGCCGAAGGCCTCCGGGACGTCCGGGTTGGTGGGGGCGGCCAGGGCGGGGGCCGCGCCGGCGAGCGCACCGGCCGTCGCGCCGCCGAAACCGAGGACCAGAGCGCCGACCGCGCCGGCGCGGACCACACCGCGCCGCGTGACCTCCGCGTTCACCACGTCTCCGAAGTACGCGTTGTCGGAGGTGTTCGGCACCGGGTGGTCACAGGCGTTTCCGCAGCGGTACAGACAGGTCATGGCGTCACGGGTGCCGTGGCGCTTGCCGGTCAACAGGGGGAGCAGCCGGGGGCGGTCGCTCATGGGAGAAGCCTCCAGGGAGTCGGTGGCACGACAGGCGGCGTACCCGCCGGACGCTAGGAGCACGTGGTGAGCGCCCGTCGGCCACGGCGTGAACCGGGCATGAACACCTTCGCGGGCGGCAACCGGCACGCAACCGGTCTGACCTCGGGCTGAACCGATCGGCGTGACGGCACGTATTCCCGAGCGAACGCACCGCCGGACGCGCGCCGGAAGCGAGGAGACCGCCATCAGCGACCACGACGCCCAACTGCTGCGCGCGCTGCACGACGAGCACGCGGAGGCGCTGTACGCCCATGCCCTGCGGCTGGTCAACGGGGACCGGCAGCGCGCCGAGGACCTGGTGCAGGAGACGCTGCTGCGGGCCTGGCGACACCCGGAATCCCTCGACCCGCGGCGCGGTTCGGTGCGGTCCTGGCTGTTCACCACCGCCCGCAACCTGGCCATCGACGCCTGGCGGCGGCGGTCCACCCGGGTCGGCGAGGTGTTCACCGACGATCTGCCCGAACCGCCGGACGTGATCGACGAGGCCGAGCGGGCGGTGGAGGCGTGGACCGTCGCCGAGGCGCTCAACCGACTCAGCCCGACCCACCGCGAGGTGCTGGTCGAGTGCTTCTACCAGGGGCGGTCGGTGGCCGAGGCGGCCTCTCGGCTGGGCGTACCGCCGGGGACCGTGAAGTCCCGCACCCACTACGCGCTGCGGTCTCTTAGGTTGGTGCTGGCCGAGATGGGGGTGACGGGATGACGCAGTGCGAGTTCGCGTACGACGATGGCGCGTACGTGCTGGGCGCCCTGGCCCCCGCCGAGCGGGCGGCCTACGAGCGGCACCTCTCCGGCTGCGCCTCCTGCCGGGAGGCGGTCGCCGAGATCGCCGTCCTGCCCGGGTTGCTGGGGCGTCTGGACCCGGCGGGGTTGGAGCAGATCCTGCCGCCGCCGGCCCCGCCCCGGGTGCCCGCGCTGATCGAGGAGGCCCGGCGTCGCCGCAGGGGGGAACGCTCCGCGGACCGCCGACGGTACGCGCTGACCGCGCTGGCCGCCGCCGGGCTGGCCCTGATGGTCGGTGTGGGCACGGCCGTGGTGCTGCCCCGGCCCACCGGCCCGTCCGGCCCGCCGGTCGCGCAGACCAGCGCCCCGGCCACGCAGGTCTCGATGGTCGCCATGCGACCGGTGGCCGCCGCCGGGCCGGTGCACGCCGACATCGGGCTGTCCGGCACCAAGTGGGGCACGGCGGTGACCATGCGGTGCGGGTACGACGCGCGGACGAGCTACGGCAAGGCGTACCCGTTCCGGCTGGTGGCGCACGGCCCGAACGGCGCCAGTGAGCAGATCGGCTCCTGGCTGGCGGCCCCCGGCGACGCCCTCCAGTTCACCGGCGCCACCAGGTTCACCGACGCCGAGCTGGTCAGCGTGGAGCTGCAACGGGCCGATGGCACACCGCTGCTCACCTACGCGGTCCCCTGACCACCCGTCTCCACTCCGACGGGTCAGGGGGTGGGGACGGGTTCCAGGATCCGGGTCTGGGCTCGCGTGCGGCGGGAGTTGCGGACCGCGTCGGCGGTGAAGACGATCAGGGCGAGCCAGACCAGCGCGAAGCCGGCGAGGCGGGCCGGCGGCATCGGCTCGTGGAAGATCAGCACGCCGCAGCCGAGCTGGAGGATCGGTGCCAGGTACTGGACCATGCCGAGGCTGCTCAGCGGCAGGCGGTTGGCCGCACCGGCGAACATCAGCAGCGGGATCGCCGTGGCCGCACCGGCGAGCACCAGCAGCGCGGTGTGCCCGGCCGAGACGTGCCCGAACGTCGAGTCGCCCCTCGCCATCAGCCAGGCGAGGTAACCCAGCGCCGGCAGCGCCAGCACCGCCGACTCGACGAAGAGCCCCTCCGCCGGCGGCAGCCCCAGCCGCTTCTTGACCAGGCCGTAGCCGGCGAAGCTGAACGCCAGGGTCAACGCCAGCCAGGGCAGCCGGCCATAGTCCACAGTGAGCACCGCGACCGCCGACGCGCCGATCCCCAGCGCCGCCCACTGCGCCGGGCGTAGCCGCTCCCGCAGCACCGTCACCCCGAGCAGCACCACGACCAGCGGGTTGATGAAGTAGCCAAGCGCGGTCTCCACCACCCGGTCGGAGTTGACCCCGTAGATGTAGGTGCCCCAGTTGACCGCGATCAGCGCGGCGGCGGCGACCATCCCGGCCATCGCCCAGGGGCGACGCAGCAGCGCCCGCAGGAAGCCGACGTTGCGCAGCGCGGCCAGCAGCAGGGCCACGAACACCACCGACCAGACGATCCGGTGGGCCAGGATCTCCAGCGGGCCGGCGGGCCGCAACAGCTTGAGGTAGAGCGGGAAGAAACCCCAGAGCAGGTACGCGCCGAGGCCGTAGAGGTATCCCAGGCGGAGAGGCGTCACGCCTCCACCGTAAGGGGCGTACCGTCGCTTTGTTCCTTTCCGGTGACCGGGGTCACCGGAGTTCGCCGGTCGAGGTTCATCCACCGCTCGGGTCCGTCCAGCGGCGTGAAGCCCACCCGCGCGTACACCTGGTGTGCGTCGTTCGTGGCCAGCAGGATCCGGCGTACGCCCAGCTCGTCCAGGTGGTCGCGGGCCGCGCGGGCCAGCCACCCGCCCAACCCGCGACCACGGGCGGCGCGGTCGACGTACACGTCGCAGAGCCAGGCGAAGGTGGCCCGGTCGGTGACCACCCTGGCCACCGCGACCTGGCGGCCGTCCTCGGGCCGGTAGACGCCGAACGGCAGGGAGCCGGCGAACGCCCGGTCGACCGTGTCCCGGTCGCGTCCGAGTGCCCAGTACGCGTCGGTGGACAACCAGTGGTGCACCAGACCCAGGTCGAGCAGGGCCGGGTCGGTGCTGAGCAGGTAACCGTCGGTGCGGGTCAGCGTGAACACGACGCGACGCTAACCGCCCAGATGGGCGCCCGTGCCGGCCAATTCCCGAACTCTGGTCACCGGCCTGCCCGGGCCCCGGCCGGAGCCCGGGGCGGGCCGGTGCGGTCGGCGGTCAGTCCCGGTCGAGGACGGCGCCCAGGATCCAGGTCACGATGCTCACGAAGAGAGCACCGAGCACAGCGGCGGGCCAGAAACCGTCCACGGTGAACGGCAGCCCGGCCTGGTCGGCGATCCAGCTGGTGAGCAGGAACAGCAGCCCGTTCACCACCAGCGCGATGAGACCGAGCGTCAACAGGTAGAAGCCGCAGCCGACCGTCTTGATGAGCGGCTGGAGAACAGCGTTGACCACGCCGAAGATCACCGCCACCAGGAGCAGCGTGGTCACCGTCTCGCCAGCGGAGTTCGACTCCAGAGAGATGCCCGGAATGAGGAGTGTGGCCAGCCAGAAAGCCAGCGCTGTGCTGGCCAGCCGAATCAGCAGACCTTTCAGAAAACCCATGGCGGGGATCGTGCCACGGACCATGCACCCACGTAACCCGCCAGGTGACCGCCGCGCCGGATCAGCCGCGCGCCGGCCGCCCGATCAGTTGCGACTCGATCGGCGTGGGGGAGAGCAGTGCCCAGCGCAGCGCCCGCCGGTTGACCACGGCCACCATGTCGTCCCGGATCCGGGTCAACCACTCCGCCGACCCGCCCAGCCCCAGCGCGGTCCCGGCCAGCGCGGCCTCGGCGACGCTCAGCGGTTGCAGCAGCGCCAGGTCGACCCGGCTCAACACGTCCACGTCCGCCGGGGTCAGCTCGTCGCGTACCACCAGGGTGGCGCGCCACGGCGGGCCCGGCTCGGCGTCGGCCGGCACCGGCCCGGCGTCGACGACCAGCAGCAACGGGCGCAGCGCGCTGCCCACCCCGTCGGCCACCGGTCGACCGGGTGGGATCAGCGGGATCGTCCCACCCGGTGCGCCCACCCCCCGGACGAACGGCTCCCAGGCGCGCGGTCGGGAGGTCTGCACCACCACCAGGGCGCCGAGCGCCAGGGCGCGCAGGGCAACCAGCTGTGCGGCGCGTACCCCACCGACCAGCAGCACCCGGGTGCTCTCCGGCCGGAACAGTCGCACGGTGACCGCCCCGCCGTGCCGGTTCGTGCCGACCATCATCCCGGCATCGCCCAGGGTGAGGTCCCAGTCGTCCAGGGCGGGGCGGGGCTGCGCCTCGCGGGTGCTCAGCGCCAACGGCAGTGTGGCGGCAAGCCCGCCCAGGTGTGCGCCGTCGAGCCGCCGCAGCTCACCGCCCAGGTCGGTCACCAGGCGCTCCAGCGCTTCGGCGGCCACGGTCAGCTCGGTCGCCGTCTGAGCCGCCAGGCGTACGGTCAGCTCGGTCGGCGCCCCGACGGCGGAGGTTGTCGGCGTCGGCCCGGCGGAGATCGACACCGTCGTCGCGGTTACCGGCAGCGCGAGCAGCCGGGGCACCAGCCGTCGTGCTCCGGTGCCGTCCGGCCAGCGGATCAGCCGGAAGGTGGCCTGGACCAGGGTGCCGGACCGGAGCGTCGGCCAGGACTCCCGGACCGGGTCGCCGTCGTGATGGGCCAGCTCGCCCAGGACGCGCAGCGCCGCCGGCACGCCGAGTGGCCGCGCGGTCAGCGACCCGAGCCGACGGACGATCCGGCGTACGGTGCCGGCGAGCACCCGGCGCAGGTCCTCCTCGGACCAACCGTCGACGCGCAGCACCCGGACCGCCAGCACCGCCCGCTCCCGCCCGGCGAGCCGCCCGTCGGTGAGCTGGCGGTATGACGTGCCGACGGTGCCGCCGGCCGCCGGCACCGGTGCGGGTGCTCCGCTGAGCAGCAGTTGGACCCGCAGTGGGGGCACGTCCGGCCCGGTCTGGGGCAGCAACGCGGACGGCGCCGGGATCGTCCGGGACGCGTCGCCGAGCAGATCGCCGGGGTCCCCGAGTTCCAGGAGCACCACCATGCCCTCGGTGTCCTCCAGTACCGCCGCCGGCCCACCGGTCAGCTCCGTCGAGTGGACGACGGTGCCCGGAGCGACGAGGTCGAGCAGGTCGGCCGCTCCGGCCGGCCCGGTCAGCTCCCGACGACGGGTCAGATGCCCGGCGGCAGTGCCCAGCCACTCGAAGAGCCACCGGCCCCGGACCCGGAGCACGGCGACCGCCACCAGCAGCACGGCGACCAGTGCGGCGGCCGCGGTGATCGGCGCGGGCCGGCCCAGGGCGGTGAGGACGAGCGCCGCCGCGACCTGCGCGGCGACCAGTTGACCGGCCCGCACCCCTGCTCCCGTGCGCGGCGCGGGGGACGCCCGGCGGCCGAGCGGCGACCGGCGACGCCGTGCGCGTTGGTCGCCGGGGCGGTCGGCGGGTTGGCCCGACGCGCCCGGCCCGCTCGCCCCGGGGGCGGCACCTGGCCCGGACCCGACCGGTGTCGCCGATTGCGGCCCTCCGGTGGTGATCGCCGGCACCGCGCCTCCTCGACCAGTGGGGGATCGGGTCGGGCGGTCGGCCGCCCTCGGCGGCCCGTCACGCGCCGCGACGTGGCTGCAGCACATCGTAAGCGACCGATGGCTGCCGTGGTTGTCCACAGGGGAGACGCGGGGGGTAGCAGAACTGCTACGGGATCGCTACCGTCAGCCACGAAGTTCGTCGCTGACCCGTGTCTCAGTGTTCGACGACCGGGCCAAGCGAACGACGCGCCCCCAGGGTGGGCGCGTTCGAGGGCCAGGTGCGAGCAGAGAGACGAGGTGACATCGGGGTGTCCCAGACGCAGGCAGAAGCCGCGGTGATGCAGCAGACCGCCGCGAAGTTCGAGCAGGTCGACCAGTCGTTGCAGTCCATGCTGACCGGCCTGCTGGCCGAGCTGGAGGTGTTGCAGCAGGCCTGGCGTGGCGCAGGCGGCCGATCGTTCGAGCAGGTCAAGCAGCAGTGGTCACAGGACCAGGCGGCGCTGCACCGGGCGCTGCGCGAGACCGCCGGCGCGATCCGCACCGCCGGCCGGCAGTACGACGTCTCCGACGACGAGGTGGCCAGCCGGGTAGCCGGCACCAACCGCGGCGGCATCCAGCTGCCGCTCTGATCCCGCCCGGGAAGGAAATCCGATGGACCATGGTGTGCTGGTCGTCAACTTCGCCGCGCTTCAGCAGGCCGGCGCTGACATCCACAAGGCCCTGAACAGGCTCGACTCGCAACTCGGTCAGCTTGAGCGGGATGCGGCCCCGCTGGTCGCGAGCTGGACGGGCGAGGCCCGCGAGGCCTATGAGCAGCGGCAGGCACGGTGGCGCTCCGCCTCGCAGGACCTCCAGGCGATGCTGCGCGACATCAAGTTGGCGGTGGGCGACTCCGCCAACGACTATCTGGACACCGAGAAGAAGAACACCGGGCTGTTCCAGTGAGCGCGGTGGGCCGGGAGCGCTGACCGTGTCCAGGTCGGTGCCCCGGCCGCCGGGGCCCAGCGGCCAGGGCGGTGGGCTGACCGGGTCAGGCCTGGCCGGCCGGGCGCCAGCGTCGGCGGGCACCTCGGGGCAGCACCAGCGCGAGCAGCACCACGGTGGCCGCCGTGGTGCCGACCACCGCGCCGACCAGCAGGGCCCGGTCCCGTGCCGTCGCCCGTCGCGCCTCGTGGGCGAGCACCGCCGGGTCGGGTCGGTCGTCGGCGAGCGCGGTGACCGGTCGAGGGTCGCCCGCACGGCTGCCGCTGGTCTCGGTGACCGCCCGGTACGGGTTCAGCACACCGGCACCGTACCCACCGCCGTGGCCCGCGCCGGGAGCGGGATCGGCGGTGGCGATGATCCGCTCCGCCACCTGGGCCGCGGTCAGCTCCGGCCGATACTGGCGCAGCAACGCGGCGGTGGCGGCCACGAAGGGTGCCGCGTAGCTGGTGCCCTCGACCTGCTGGTGGCCCGCGCCGGGTGCGGCGGTCAGCACCTCACTGCCCGGCGCGACCAGGTCGACGTACGGCCCGGTCTGCGAGAAGGTCGCCCGCCCACCGTCCGCCCCGATCGCCCCCACGCCGAGCACTCCGTCATAGCCGGCGGGGAACGGTTGGGGGTTACCGCTGTCGTGCAGGTTGCCGGCTGCGGCCACCAGCACCACGTCCCGGTCGACCGCATACCGCACGGCCGAGCGCACCTCCGGGTCGTCGGCATACAGCACCACCGACAGGTTGACCACGTCGGCGTCGTGGTCGACGGCCCAGCGGATGGCCTGCGCGAACTCGTCGGCGCTGACCGTTCGCCCCGATTCACGCCCCTGCACCACCTGCTGCTCACTCACCCGCACCGGCAGGATCCGGGCATCCGGTGCGAGACCGTGGAAGGCGACCCCTGCGCGCGGTGTCGCCGCGATGATGCTCGCCACGCCGGTGCCGTGCCCGGCGCAGTCCCGGCTGCCGTCCCCGCCGGCGTCGAGCAGGTCGGTGCCGGCCAGCACGCGTCCGGCCAGTTGGGGGTGTGCCCGGTCGACCCCGGAGTCGACCACCGCGACGGTCACCCCGGCGCCGGTTGCCAGGGGCGCGAGCCGGGCGGGGTCGTACCGTTGCTGTGGCCAGGGTGCGGCCGTGACCGGCCGGGCCGGGGTGAGCGGGGTCGCACAGGCCGGCGCCGCGCGGAGCCTGGCGGTGGCGGCGACGGTGGGGAGGGCCGGTACGGTCAACAAGCCGGCGGCCAGACCTGCGAGGACCGGGCGCGCGAGCGATCGGGACATCGACAGCCTCCGTATCGTGTCGGCTCCGGAACGGGATGTTATCGCCTCACCCGCGCCCCGGCAGGCCGCCGACGGCCAGCCATTGTGATCTTGATACCACCTTGTAGGTTGTACGCGATACCTGTGGCCTGTTCTCGGAAGGGGAGGTGGCCGTGACCGCATGGGAGCCGGCCACGGAGGCCGAGGTGGCGATGCGCGACGCGCTGCGCGCCAACGACCAGGAGCTCTACTTCCGGCTCCTGTCCCGCACCGATCTGCTGTTGCCGGTCGCCGCTCCGAC
>NZ_JAKKFI010000064.1 GCF_022230955.1 Micromonospora cabrerizensis | reverse complement strand
GGCGGGTAGCCGCCGCGCGGTCGGGCCCACCGGCGGGCGGTGCCGCCGGAGCGGCCCGCCCGGGTGTCCCGAGCGGCCACCCCCCGACGATCCGGTGGAAACGGAGCGCTGATGGCCCGACTCACGTACTGCGCCCGGTTCGACGAGGGGTGGGTGATGCGAGGTACGACGATTAGCTGTGCCGGGTCCGGCGGCGCGGACGCTCGCCGCCCTCGCCACCCTCGCCGCCGCCGCCGTTGCCGCCCTCGCCGCCGCCGTTGCCGCGCTCCGGGCCACGCCCGCCCCGGTCGCCGCCACGCTCGCGGTCGCCGCGGTCACGCGGAGCCCGGTCGCCACGGTCGCGACCAGCCGGCCGGTCGCCACCGGCGGCCTCGCCGGCGGCGGGCGCCTCGGTGCCCTCCGGCCGGACCTTGTCCAGGTAGATCTTGCCGCGGGCGTCGATGTCGGCGATCTCGACCTCGACCCGGTCACCGACGTTGAGGAAGTCCTCGACGCGCTCGACCCGCTTGCCGTCGCCCACCTTGGAGATGTGCAGCAGGCCGTCGCGGCCCGGCAGCAGCGAGATGAACGCACCGAACGCGGCGGTCTTGACCACCGTGCCGAGGAACCGCTCGCCCTGCTTCGGCAGCGTCGGGTTGGCGATCCCGTTGATCCGGTCGACGGCCGCCTGGGCCGACGGGCCGTTGGTGGCGCCGACGTAGATCGTGCCGTCGTCCTCGATGGAGATCTCGGCGCCGGTCTCGTCCTGGATCGCGTTGATGGTCTGACCCTTCGGGCCGATCACCATGCCGATCTTGTCCACCGGGATCTTGACGGTGGTGACCCGCGGCGCGTAGTCCGACATCTCGGCCGGAGCCTCGATCGCGGCCTTCATGACACCGAGGATGACCTGCCGGGCCTCGTTCGCCTGCTGCAACGCGGCAGCCAGCACGTCCGACGGGATGCCGTTGAGCTTGGTGTCGAGCTGGAGCGCGGTGACGAACTCCGGGGTGCCGGCGACCTTGAAGTCCATGTCACCGAACGCGTCCTCGGCACCGAGGATGTCGGTCAGCGTCACGTACTGGGTCTTGCCGTCCACCTCGTCGGAGATGAGCCCCATCGCGATACCGGCGACCGGCGCCTTCAGCGGGACACCCGCGGAGAGCAGGCCCAGCGTCGACGCGCAGACCGAACCCATCGAGGTGGAGCCGTTGGAGCCGAGCGCCTCGGAGACCTGCCGGATGGCGTACGGGAACTCCTCGCGCGACGGCAGCACCGGGATCAGCGCGCGCTCGGCGAGAGCGCCGTGGCCGATCTCGCGACGCTTCGGCGAGCCGACCCGGCCGGTCTCACCGGTCGAGTACGGCGGGAAGTTGTAGTTGTGCATGTAGCGCTTGCGGTTCTCGGGGGACAGCGTGTCCACCATCTGCTCCATCCGGAGCATGTTCAGCGTGGTGACGCCCAGGATCTGGGTTTCGCCCCGCTCGAACAGCGCCGAACCGTGCACCCGGGGCAGCACGCCGACCTCGGCGGTCAGCGACCGGATGTCGCGCGGGCCGCGGCCGTCCATGCGGACCTGCTCGCGCAGCACGCGGTTGCGCACCTCGGACTTGGTCAGCGAGCGGAAGGCGGCGCTGAGCTCCTTCTCCCGACCCTCGAACCGGGCGCCCAGCTCCTCGGCGACCCGGGCCTTGATCCGGTCCAGGGCTTCCTCGCGGTCGGCCTTGCCGGCGATGGTGATCGCCTCGGTCACGTCGCCACGGGCCAGGTCGGCCACGGCGGAGAACACGTCGTCCTGGTAGTCCAGGAAGACCGGGAACTCGGTGACCGGCTTGGCGGCGACCTCGGCCAGCTCGCTCTGCGCGCGGCACAGCTCACGGATCGCCGGCTTGGCGGCCTCCAGGCCGCTGGCGACGACCTCCTCGGTCGGTGCGGTGGCACCGGCCGAGATCAGGGCGACGGCGTTCGGGGTGGCTTCGGCCTCGACCATCATGATCGCGACGTCGCCGTCTTCGAGCGTGCGGCCGGCCACGACCATGTCGAAGGTGGCCCGGGCCAGCTCCTCCAGGGTCGGGAAGGCGACCCACTGGCCGTCGATGTGGGCGACGCGGGTCGCACCGATCGGGCCGGAGAACGGCAGGCCGGAGAGCTTGGTCGACATCGAGGCGGCGTTGATCGCCACGACGTCGTACGGGTGCTGCGGGTCCAGCGCGAGGATGGTCTCGACGACCTGGACCTCGTTGCGCAGGCCCTTCACGAAGGACGGGCGCAGCGGCCGGTCGATCAGGCGGCAGGTGAGGATCGCGTCCTCGCTCGGCCGGCCCTCACGGCGGAAGAACGAGCCGGGGATGCGGCCCGCGGCGTACATCCGCTCCTCGACGTCGACGGTCAGCGGGAAGAAGTCGAACTGCTCCTTCGGGTGCTTACCGGCGGTCGTGGCGGAGAGAACGACCGTCTCGCCCAGTTGGGCGATGACGGAACCGGCGGCCTGGCGAGCCAGCCGACCGGTGGAGAAGGTGATCTCACGGGTGCCGAAGGACCCGTTGTCGATCACGGCGGTGCGGGATTCGGTGCCGAGTTTGGTCTCGGTCATGTGCTGTCGTGCTCCTTCGCGTCGTGGGCCCACGACATCGGGGAGCTGCTCAGCCGGCCGGTCTTCGATCGAAGCGCCCGGGTGGCCGGCATGATGCCGGGGTTCCCGGGGGCCACTACCGGAGACCGGTACGCTGACCGGCTCCCTCTCGGGTGGTCGCGCGGCCCGTGTTTCCTCAGGTGGGACGCGGTACGGGGGAGCGGCCGGTCGGCCACTCCCCCGTCACGTCACCTGCGCAGGCCGAGCCGCTCGATGAGCGACCGGTAGCGCGCAATATCCTTCTTCTGAACGTAGTTGAGCAGCCGACGGCGACGGCCGACCAGCAGCAGCAGCCCACGGCGGCTGTGGTGGTCGTGCTTGTGCACCTTCAGGTGCTCGGTCAGCTCGGCGATCCGCTTGGTGAGGACCGCGACCTGAACCTCCGGCGAACCGGTGTCGCCCTCGGCGGTCGCGTACTCCGCGCGGATGCTGGCCTTGGCTTCCTGGTCGAGCGCCATGTTCTCCCTGTTTCGATGGGTTGATCAAGTAGGTGTCCGTCGTCCCGATGGACCGGGAACGGACCGGTACCTCGCACCCGCGGCGTCGAGCAGGCACGCGAGGCCCCACGCCGGTCACCCGACGTCTCGGCAAGACTACCAGCACTCGCCGGTAACACCCGGCCAAGGGCCTCGGCAGGGCCCCGCCGGCCGGTGCCGGTCAGGCCAGAGCGGTCCGGGTACGCGTGACGTCCTGGTTCATCTGGGCGATCAACGGCTCGATCGAGTCGTAGCGGATCTGGCCCCGCAGGCGCGCCACGAAGTCCAGGGCCAGCCGTTCGCCGTACAGGTCACCGGAGAAGTCCAGCGCGTACGCCTCCACCCGCCGCTCCCGGCCGGAGAACGTCGGGTTGGTGCCGACCGAGACCGCCGCCATCAGCGGTTCACGCTGCCCACGGCGAATCAGCCGGGCGGCGTACACCCCGTCGGCGGGCACCGCCGCGTACCGGTGGCAGAGCAGGTTGGCGGTGGGAAAGCCAAGCTCGCGGCCCCGCTGGTCGCCGCGGACCACCACGCCCTCCAGGCGGTGCGGGCGGCCCAGCGCGGCGGCAGCCGCACCCACGTCGCCCGCGTCGACGCAGGAGCGGATGTACGTGGAGGAGAAGACGGTGCCGTCCTCGGCGACCAGCGGGCCGCCCTCCACGCCGAAGCCGAAGGTCTGCCCCAGCCGCTCCAGCAGCGCCACGTCGCCGGCTGCCCGGTGCCCGAAGCGGAAGTTGCGGCCGACCACCACCAGCGCCGCGTGCAGGTGCTCGACCAGGACGTCGTGCACGAACTGCTCGGCCGGCAGCCGGGAGAACTCGGGGGTGAACGGCACCACGCAGAGGACGTCCACGCCGAGTTCCTCGATCAGCTCCGCCTTACGGGCCGGCTCGGTGAGCACCGCCGGATGCGAACCGGGGCGGACCACCTCGGCCGGGTGCGGGTCGAAGGTGACCACCACCGACTGCACGCCCAACTCCCGGGCCCGGGCCACGGCGTGCCCGATGGTCGCCTGGTGCCCCCTGTGCACGCCGTCGAAGACGCCGATGGTGACGACCGAGCGCCCCCACCCACCGGGCGCCGCGTCGTACCCCCGCCACCGCTGCATGCCGTTCCTCCCTGCTGTCCCGCCGGCCGGCGGGTCGACACCGCCGGCTCCGGGCCGGCGGACTGCTCCCCGTTGTCAGGCCGGGGCGAGCACGATCTCCGCGCGGGCCCGCCCGTCCCGCTCGCTGACGATAGCGATCAGGCCGCCGGCCGGCCCGAAGACGGCGTACGGGCCGCTGAGGCCGGCCGGGTCCAGTGGCCCGCCGTGGGCGAGCACCCGAGCCTCCTCGGGCGTGGCCTCGCGGCGCGGGAAGAAGCGGTCGGCCGCCGCGTCCAGCGGCAGGTTCACCACGTCCGGGGCGCGCTGCTCCAACTCGTCGAGGGTCGCCGCCTCGGCGAGGGTGAAGCCGCCCACCGCGGTGCGGCGCAGCGCGGTCAGGTGGCCTCCGACGTCGAGCGCCAGGCCCGCGTCGCGGGCGATGGCCCGGATGTACGTGCCGGAGGAGCAGGTCACGTCCACGTCGACGTCCACCACGTCCGGCTCGGTACGGCGGATCGCCAGCACCTCCAGCCGGGAGATGGTGACCCGGCGCGCGGGCAGCTCGACGCTCTCCCCGTCGCGGACCCGCTTGTACGCCCGCTGCCCGTCGATCTTGATGGCGCTGACCGCGCTCGGCACCTGGTCGACCTCGCCGCTCAGCGCGGTCAACGCCGACCGGATCGCGTCGTCGGTGAGGTGACCGGCGGGCGCGGTGGCGATCACGTCGCCCTCGGCGTCGTCGGTGACGGTGGCCTGGCCGAGCCGGATGGTGCCGGTGTAGCTCTTGCCCGCGCCGATCACGTAGGTGAGCAGGCGGGTGGCGCGGCCCACGCCGATCACCAGCACTCCGGTGGCCATCGGGTCGAGGGTGCCGCCGTGCCCGACCCGCCGGGTCTTCGCCAGTCGGCGGATCCGCGCCACCACGTCGTGCGACGTCATGCCGCCGGGCTTGTCGACCACGATCAGACCATCGGTGCTCACGTCGGCCAAGCCTGCCAGATGCCCGGCACCCGGCGGTGTGTGGGCAGGCCCGGCGTGACCCGAGCCTCCGCCCGCCGGGCTGAGCGGCTTTGTCGGGCCGAGGTGCCGATCAGGCGGTTTGTCAGGCCGGGGCAGCCGGCCGGCCCCGACGGGTGCGAAGATCATCCGTCCGCTGACCCCGACGTGAGATCAGGACCGCCGATGACCCCCGACCGCCGTCGCGCCCACCAGCACCGCGAGAGGGTCGACCTGCCGGAGTGGATGCGGCATCCCGCGCCGAGGCGACGGACCCTGGCGCGCTACGTCGACGACCTGATCGAGAGCTGGCCGGCGCTGCGGAGCGTCCGGCGGGCGGTGTGGCACTGGCGCGGCCGGGTCCGCTGGAGCGAGTCGCATCCGAACCTCGTCGCCGTGCTGTCGTTCGTCGTGGCGGCCGTCCTCGGGACCGCGCTGGTGGCCGGCGCCTACTACCTGCTTGCGCTGGCCATCAGCGGCGAATACTGACGGAGGAACGATGGAGCACACGTCGCCGAACGAGCCCACCCCGACGGACCCGGTCGAGCCGCCGCCACCGGCCGCGGTCGCGCAGGTCAACCCGGTGCAGCTACCGGAGTGGATGCGGTCGTCGCAGACCGAGCGCCAGCCCACCGGATGGGACCGCGTCCGCTTCTTCTCGGCCCGGCACAACGGGGCGCTGATGGTCGGCCTCGGGCCGGTGCTGGCGCTGCTGATGGTCGTCGGTGGCGTGGTGCTGGTCGGCCGGATCTCCGGAGGTGGCGGCGCGTCCGCCTCGGCGAGCCCCACGCCACCGCTGAGCAGGGTCGGCGAGCCGCGCGACCTGTTCGCCGGGTCGCCGGCGGCCTCCTTCGCCCCAGCCGAGGAGGCCGTGCGGATGCCGGCGGCCAAGGGCACCGGCCCGTTCACCGAGGGCCAGGTGCGGACCGCGCTGGAGTCGGTGCGCAAGGCGCTGATCGAGAGCCGGGTCGACACGTCGATGTTCTTGGGCGACCCGGAGCCGTTCCTCGCGCTGCTCGCCCCGGACGCCCGCGAGCAGCTCCGGTCGGATTTCTCCAACAACAGCTTCCTGCGGTACGCGACGCGGATGGCGTCGCCGTCGGAGTGGGAGCCGGGCGCCCGCGCCGACGGCCGGATCAGTTACCGGGCCACCAGGGCGAACGGCATCCGGGTGCTGGAGGTCTCCACGGAGTTCGTCTGGGCGTACCCCTTCGACGTGGACCTGCGGGCGCCCGCCGGCGCCAGCCTGGTGGCAGTGCGCGACAGCGTCGTGTGGCAGGTGCCGCACCCGGACGACGTGCCGGCACCCGCCCGGGGTCTCTGGATCACCTCGGCAGACGCCGTGACCTGGAACGCGGACTGTGCAGCGCTGCGCGACGGTTGGGTGCACGAGCAGTTCTGGGTGGCCTCCGCGCACCAGGACCGGATTCCCGCGGGCGACCCGGGTACGATCTTCGACCTCGACGCGCCCACGCCGACGACCACGCGCTGCTGACCGGCGGGGCCGCCGACCCGGTCAGCGGACCGCGCCGGTGACCGCCCAACCGCCGTTGCGCAGGCGCAGCAGCAGGGCGACCAGCCGGATCACCACGAACAGGGTGAGCCCGGCCCAGATACCGCCCAGCCCGAGGTCGAGGGCGTACGCCAGCCAGATGGCCGGCAGGAAGCCGCCGAGCGCCGCCACGATGGTGAGGTTGCGCAGGTAACGCACGTCTCCCGCGCCGATCAGCACGCCGTCGAGGGCGAACACCACCCCGGCCAGCGGCAGCATGACGACGAACCACGGCCAGGCCGCCATGGCCTGCTCGCGTACCCCCGTGTCGGAGCTGAACCACGACGGTACGACGCCGGCGCCGGCGGCGATGAGCAGCGCGAAGCCGACGCCGCAGACGCCGCCGAGCAGCCCGATCCGGCGGGCGAGCGCCCGGGCTTCCGCGTCGTCCCCGGCACCGAGCGCGGCGCCCACCAGCGACTGGGCGGCGATGGCCAGCGCGTCGAGCACCAGCGCGGTGAAGAACCAGAGTTGCAGGGCGATCTGGTGGGCGCCGACGGCGGCGGCGCCGAAGCGGGCGGCGACGGCGGTCGCGGAGAGGAAGCTGGCCTGGAACGCCAGCCCTCGGATCAGCAGGTCCCGGCTGAGCACCAACTGCTGGCGGATCACGCGGGGCCGGGGGTGCAGCGACACCCGTTCGGCGACCAGCGCCGCGGCGAACAGCGCGCCACAGAGGGTCTGCGCGACGACGTTGGCCACCGCCGAGCCGATCAGGCCGAGCCCGGCGGGGTAGACCAGCAGCGGGCAGAGCAGCGCGGAGAGCAGGTTGGGGCCGAGCACGAAGAACAACGGGCGGCGGGTGTCCTGCACGCCGCGCAGCCAGCCGTTGCCGGCGGCGGCGAGCAGCAGGCCGGGGGCGCCGAGGGCCGCGATCCGCAGCCAGTGCGCGGCGGCGTCGGCCACTTCGCCACCACCGCCGGCGAGGGTACGGGCGAGCGCGCCGCCGCCGAACTGCATGCCGATCGCGATCAGCAGACCGACACCGAACGCCAGCCAGGACGACTGGACGCCCTCGGCCACCGCGGCGGCCCGGTCACCCGCGCCGAATCGGCGGGCCGCGCGACCGGTGGTGCCGTACGCGACAACGGTGCCGACCCATGCGGTGAGGGTCATCACGGTGCCCCCGACGGCGAGCGCGGCGAGCGGCACCCGGCCGAGGTGACCGACCACGGCCGTGTCGACCAGCACGTAGAGCGGCTCGGCGGCGAGCACCACGAGGGCCGGCAGGGCCAGGCTGGCGATCCGCCGAGGGGACGCGACAAGGGTGCTGGTGTTCATCGCCGGCGATCCTGTCACGCCCCGAGTAAGGATCGCAAGGATCAGCAGCACTTACCGGGGGTGGCTCTGGGGTTGCCGGGTCAGTGGTCGACGAACCGGTGGGCCAGCCCGGGCCAGACGGTCGCCGGGCGGGTGGCCGGTCAGGCGGTGACGCGGTCGACGGAGGCCGTCGGCGACATCACCGCCGGACGCGTCGAATCACTGACGGGTGTCCATCGACGTCTGCAGTGCGCGGCGGGCCTGCTCGCGGGCGTCGTCGGTGGTCTCGGGCTTGGGCTTGTTCGGCATGGTGGGGTCCTTCCAGGGAGCGAGCCACCGGCACGCGGCGGCCCTCACGGGCGGTCCTGCTGAGCGCCCCACGGCGGTCCGGGATTACCGGAGCAGCCGACTGGGCAGCGTGAGCCCGGGTCGGTGCGACCCTGGAGGGAGGCGGCACGAGGTGTGGCACCACCACCCATGACCTGCGCCGCCGTGCGGCGCCGGCCCTCTCCCAAGTTATCGTTCAGGTCCACATGCTGCTCTCGGTTCCCGCCATCTGGACAGTCGGCAACCAGCCTCAGCGGGCCAGAAAGTGCCAGCCCAGCCACCACCAGAACCCGAACAGACCGATCCGGCCCACCGGCACCGGACCGACCTCGTAGCGCATCACGTAGGCACAGACCTCGCCCAGCGTGGGGATCCGGGAGCCCTCCCGCCGAGCCATCCACTCGACCACGGCGAAGAGGACCAGCGAGGTCAGGAAACCGCCGATCGCGAGAGCCCGCATCATCGCCGCACCAGCCCCCAGAAGGCGGCCAGCCAGGCGAACCAGACCGCCGAGCGGGTCAGGTGGTCCTCCAGGAGAGGGTCGGCCAGCCGGGAGAAGGTGGGGAAGTCATCGCCGACCGCCAGCACGAAGGTCGCCCCCTCGAAGACGCCGAAGACCACCACCGGGACCGCCCACCAGGCCGCTCCCGGACCCAGACGACGCGGCGCCGGTCGGCGGGGCACCCGATTGCTCAGACCGAGCCAGATCAGCACCCCGCCGGTGCCGAGCGTGAACAGATTCGCCTCGGTGGAGAAGGACGCGAACCGGCCACCGACGAGCGACAGGCAGACCAGGACGGGAACGGAGACGGCGGGCCGGTCCCATGCGCGGGGGGCCTCCACGGTGAGGTCGTGCGGCTGCTCCATCCCGCAATTCTTCCCGGTCTCACGGAGCGCGGGAAGACCAACACTCCCCGGAGCTGACCCTGATCTTCCGGATCACGGATCGATGGCGACGAACGCCGCGTCAGCGTGCGGGGCGGACCAGCGCCTCGTCCAGTTGGCCGCGGATCGACTCGACCACCTGCTCGACGCTGCCCCGACCGGTGAACCCGGCCGCGAACGTGTGCCCACCACCGCCCAGCGCGACCGCGACCCGGCTGACGTCCACCGCGCCCTTGCTGCGCATCGACACCGCCCACTCACCCGACGTGGTCTGCTTCAACACACAGCCCACATCGGCCTCGGCGGTGCAGCGCACCGAGTCGATCAACGCCTCCAGCACGTACGGCCGCTGGTCGTGCCGGGCCAGGTCGTCGAGGGTGGCGAAGGTCCAGACCAACCCCCGGCCGCCGGCAGCGCTGGGCTCCAGCTGCGCCCGGCCGAGCACCTCACCGAAGAGGCGGACCGCGCCGAAGGGCCGCGTGTCGAAGACCCGCCGGGAGATGTCACCAGGCGAGATGCCGGTCGCCAGCAACCGGGCGGCCATCTCGTGCACCGCCGGAGTGGTCGCCGCGAACCGGAACGAACCAGTATCCGTGGTCAGGGCCACGTAGAGGCACTCGGCGATGGCCCGATCCACCACGACCCCGAGCCGGGCCAGCAACTGCTCGGCCACCACCGACGTCGCCGCGGCACCCGGGTCGACCAGGTTGACGGTGCCGAAGCCCGGGTTGGAGGCGTGGTGGTCCAGCACCAGCGCCGCACCCGCGGACGACAGCCGCCCGGCCAACTCACCGAGGCGCGACTCGCTCGCCGCGTCGAAGCAGATCACCAGATCGGGTGCGACGTCCGCGGCGTCCGCCGGGACCAACAGGTCGAGCCCGGGCAGCCCGTGGAACGGCTCCGGCACCTCCGGCGGCCCCGGGAAGGTCGCCTGCACCTCGCGTACGCCGAGCTGCCGCAGACCCAGACCGAAGCCGAGCATGCTGCCCAGCGCGTCGCCGTCCGGGTTGACGTGACAGATCAGCAGCACCCGACCGTTCGGCGGCACAGCCCGCAGCAACGCCTCGGCCGCGGCCCAGTCCGCCTCGGCGGGGACAAGCACGGCCGCCCCGGCTAGCGGGACGCTGGCGGTGCTGGTCACCGCGTTTCCCCACCCCGCGGGGTCTCCTTGACGTCGGTGGCCTCCTCGGCCTCGTCCGTCTCGTCGGCCTCGTCCGTCTCGTCGTCGTCCACCCGGTACGGCTGGGCCTCACCCGCGTACTTCGCCTGGGCGGCGATCCGCTGCACCTCGGCGTCGGCGTTGCGGGCGGCGGCGAGCAGGTCGTCGATGTGCTTGACCTGGTCCTGAACGTCGTCGAGGACGAACGTGAGGGTCGGCGAGTGACGCAGCCCGAGCGCCTTGCCGACGGTGCTGCGCAGCAGCCCCTTGGCGCTCTCCAGAGCCGCCGCGGTGTCCGCCTGGGCCACCGAGTCACCGAGCACCGTGTAGAAGACCGTCGCGTCACGCAGGTCAGCGGTAATCCGGGCATCGGTGATGGTGATCATCCCGAGCCGCGGGTCCTTGATCTGGCTCCGCACCACCGACGCGACCAGCTCACGCACCCGTTCCGCGTGCCGGCGTACCTTGGCCGGATCAGACATCTCGCCACCTCCACGGCGTCCTGCTCCCGGCCGACCCGGCGACCCGGGGGCCGCCGGCCGACCGGCCAACATCTCGAACACTACCTTCGCGGCCGCGCCGGTCGCCCGGCACAGCCGGCACCGCCGTCAGTCGTCGTCCACGCCGTACAACCGGCGTCCAACCGACAGCAGCTCGACCTCGGGACGGGCCGCCACCAGGCGCTCACAGGAGTCGAGCACCTCGCGGACGTGCGCCGCCTCGGCGGCCACCGCGGCCACCGCTATCTGCGCCCGACCGTGCAGGTCGAGCGCACCCACCTCGGCGGCCGACACCTCGAAGCGGCGCAGCGCCGCCACGATCGGCCGTACATATGATCTCTTGGCTTTGAGCGACCGGGAGTCACCCGGCAGCAGCAGGTCGAAGACCGCGGTTCCGGTAAACATCGCCCCGGACGATACCGCCAACCCGCCCCGCATGATCAAGGGGTTTACGCCGTACGGCGTAAACCCCTTGATCAGCGTGTCACTGCCGGATCAGGCGCGAACCTTCTCCCGCATCTCGAAGGTCTCGATGACGTCGCCGACCTGGACGTTGTTGTAACCACCCAGGGTCAGACCACACTCGAAGCCCTCGCGGACCTCCGTGGCGTCGTCCTTGAACCGCTTGAGCGAGCTGATCGTGAGGTTGTCCGCCACGACCGCCCCGTCTCGCAGCAGGCGCGCCTTCGCGTTGCGCCGAAGGACACCGGACCGGACGATGCAACCGGAGATGTTGCCGATCTTGGACGAGCGGAAGACGTCGCGGATCTCCGCGCTGCCCAGCTCGACCTCCTCGTACTCCGGCTTGAGCAGGCCCTTGAGCGCTGCCTCGATCTCCTCGATGGCCTGGTAGATGACGGTGTAGTACCGGATCTCCACGCCCTCGCGGTCGGCCATCTCGCGGACCTTGTTGGAGGCCCGCACGTTGAAGCCGATGATCGTGACCGGCTCGGACGAAGCACTCGCGAGCATGACGTTGCTCTCGGTGATCGCGCCCACGCCCCGGTCGAGGACCTTGAGCTGAACCTCCTCGGGAATGTCGAGGTTGAACAGCGCGTCCTCCAGGGCCTCCACCGAACCGGAGACATCGCCCTTGAGGATGAGGTTGAGCGAGGTCTTCTCGCCCTCCTTGAGCTGCTCCATGAGCGTCTCGAGGGTGGCCCGACCACGGGAGTTGGCGAAGGACGCCGCCCGCCGCCGTGCCTGCCGCTGCTCGGCGATCTGCCGCACCGTGCGGTCGTCCGCCGCGGCGAGGAACGTGTCGCCCGCGCCGGGAGGCGCGGTCAGACCCAGCACCATGACCGGACGCGCCGGCCCAGCCTCGGTGAGCTGGTTGCCGTTCTCGTCGAGCATGGCCCGGACCCGGCCGTGCGCCCCACCGGCGACGATCGAGTCGCCTGCCCGCAGGGTGCCCTTCTGCACCAGCACCGTCGCCACCGCACCGCGGCCCTTGTCCAGGTGTGCCTCGATGGCCACACCCTGCGCCGGCCCGTCGATCGGAGCGGTCAGCTCCAGCGACGCGTCGGCGGTCAGCAGGACAGCCTCGAGCAGTTCCTCGATGCCGATGCCCGGCTTGGCTGCCACGTTGACGAACATGGTCTCGCCGCCGTACTCCTCGGCGACCAGGCCGTACTCGGTCAGCTGCTGGCGGACCTTGTCCGGGTTGGCGTCCGGCTTGTCGACCTTGTTGACCGCGACCACGATCGGCACGTCGGCCGCCTTGGCGTGGTTCAACGCCTCGATCGTCTGCGGCATCACACCGTCGTCGGCCGCGACGACCAGGATCACGATGTCCGTGACCTGGGCGCCACGAGCACGCATGGCGGTGAACGCCTCGTGACCCGGGGTGTCGATGAAGGTGACCGCCCGGTCCTCGCCCTCGTGCGGGACGTGGACCTGGTAGGCACCGATGTGCTGGGTGATGCCACCCGCCTCACCGGCAACGACGTTCGCCTTGCGGATCGCGTCGAGCAGCTTGGTCTTACCGTGGTCGACGTGACCCATGACGGTCACCACCGGCGCACGGCTGACCAGACGCTCCTCGGCCACCTCCGCGTCGAGGTCGATGTTGAACTGCGCCAGCAGCTCGCGGTCCTCGTCCTCCGGGCTGACGATCTGGATGTCGAAGCCCAGGTGCTCACCCAGCAGGTGCAGGGTGTCGTCAGAACAGGACTGGGTCGCGGTCACCATCTCGCCCAGGTTGAACATCTCCTGGACCAGCGAACCCGGGTTGGCGTTGATCTTGTCCGCGAAGTCGGACAGCGAGGCGCCACGGGAGAGCCGGACGATCTGACCCTGACCCCGGGGAGCACCCGAGCTCATGGTCGGAGCCGACAGGTTGTCGAACTCCTGTCTGCGCTGCTTCTTGGACTTGCGACCGCGCGTCGGCCGGCCACCCGGACGCCCGAAGGCACCCGCGGCACCGCCGCCACGGCCACGACCACCCGCACCCGGACGACCGCCGCCACCGGACGGAGCACCCGGACGGAAACCGCCACCGGGAGCACCGCCGCCGCCGCCGGGACCGCCACGGTAGCCACCGCCACCGCCGGCACCCGCGCCGCCACCAGGGCCGCCTCGGTAACCGCCACCGCCACCGGCGCCACCGCCGGGACCGCCACGGAAGCCACCGCCACCGCCGCCAGGACGACCAGCGCCACCGCCGCCGGGACGACCAGCGCCACCGGGGCCGGGGCGACCGGCAGCCGGACGCTGACTCGGCATGGACGCCGGGCTGGGCCGCGGCGGCATGGAGTTCGGGCTGGGCCGCGGCGGCATACCCGCCGGGCTGTTGGGCCGGGGGCCACCCGCACCCGCGGCCGGGGGCCGCTGCTGCTGGCCACCCTGGATGCCGAACGGGTTGTTACCGGCGCCACGCGCCGGCGGGCGACCACCGGGACGGGCACCCGGACCCGGGGCCGGCGTGCTCGGACGAGCTGCCGGTGAACCGGGACGAGGGGGCATCGCGGCCGGACCCGGCCGAGGGCCGGGGCGGTTGCCGTCTGCCGGGGGCTCCCGGCGAACGGGGTTGTCCCGCTGCTGCTGGCGGGCGGCCTGCGCGGCCTTGACCGCGGCCTCCTGCTCAGCCTTCAGCGCGGCGGCACGCGCCTCCGCGGCCGCCACCTCGATGTCGTGGGCACTCGCCGGCTTGGCGACCGGAGCCGCAGGCTGCGGCGCACCAGGCACCGGACCCTTCGGCTTCGGGCCGGGAGCCGGCGCGGTCGGCCGCCGGGGCGGCATCGGCTTGGCCGAGACCCGGGGCGCGCCCGGGGTCGGGGCCGTCGTCGGGGTCGGGGTCGAAGCCGGCGTCGACGCGGGCGCCGACGGGGCGGCGGCCGGTGCCGGAGCACCGGCGGACGCGACGAATGCGTTACGCAGTCGCCGGGCGACGGGCGCCTCGACGGTGCTCGACGCGGACTTCACGAACTCGCCCATTTCCTTCAGCTTGGCGAGAACGGTCTTACTCTCGACCCCGAGCTCTTTTGCAAGCTCGTGTACGCGGGCCTTGCCTGCCACTGCACTCCTCACTCCGAGGTCGTGCGGGCAGCACCCGCAGCGACCTCACTCGTGCACTTGAAGCCTGGTCATTTCAGGGACTTCATCGTGTGCTCATGTCGGTCGTCCTACCCTGCTAGCGACCCTCGCCCGGTCGGGCTGACCGGACGTAGTGGTTGGCGCATCGACGTGCTCCGCCAGCACACCGTGGTCAAGGACCTCGGTGATGCGCAGCGCACGCCCGAAGGCGCGGCGCCGCACCGCCAGCGCGAAGCAGGCCGGATCCGGGTGCATGTTCGCTCCCCGACCCGGCAGCCTGCGAAGCGGATCAGGCCGGAGACTGTGACCAGCCTCGTCCCTGACCGCGACTATCCGCAGCAATTCGCTGGCCGGCGCACGTTGCCGGCAACCCACACAGGTGCGCTCCGGCTGCGCGCGTCGTACCACTGGAGGAAGTCTACCCCTAGCTGCCCGAGATCGCTCCGCCCGGCTCCCGCACGTGATCAGCCGACCCTCGCGCGGCGGGGGCGGTCTGCTCCGCGTCGGAGCGGATGTCGATCCGCCAACCGGTCAAGCGGGCAGCGAGTCGGGCATTCTGCCCCTCCCGACCGATGGCGAGCGAGAGCTGGAAGTCGGGGACGGTCACCCGTGCGGCCCGGTTGGCCAGGTCGACCACCTCGACCCGCAGCGCCTTGGCCGGTGACAACGCGTTGCCGACGAAGGTGGCCGGGTCGTCCGACCAGTCGATAATGTCGATCTTTTCGCCGTGCAGCTCACTCATCACGGCCCGCACCCGCTGGCCCATCGGGCCGATACAGGCGCCCTTGGCGTTCACCCCGGGGGTGGTGGAGCGTACGGCGATCTTCGTGCGGTGACCTGCCTCACGGGCGATCGCGCCGATCTCCACCGTGCCGTCGGCGATCTCCGGCACCTCCAGCGCGAACAGCTTCTTGACCAGCGCCGGGTGGGACCGGGACAGGGTGATCTGCGGCCCGCGCATGCCCTTGGCCACGTGCACCACGACGCAACGGACCCGCTCACCGTGGGCGTACCGCTCACCGGGCACCTGCTCGGACTGCGGCAGCACGCCCTCCAGCTTGCCCAGGTCGACGCTGACGATGCCCTTCTCGGTGCGCGTCTCGTGCGCCTGCACCACACCGGTGACCAGGTCACCCTCGCGGCCCACGTACTCGCCGAAGTGCACCTCGTCGGTGGCCTCCCGCAGACGCTGGAGGATCACCTGCTTGGCGGTCATGGCGGCGATGCGGCCGAAGTCGTGCGGGGTGTCGTCCCACTCCCGCACCAGGCTGCCGTCGGCGTCCATCTCCTGCGCGTACACCAGGGCGGCGCCGGACCTACGGTCGATCTCCACCCGGGCGTGCGGCTCGGCGCCGTCGGTGTGCCGGTAGGCGGTCAGCAACGCGGTCTCGATCGCCGCGAGAATCGTGTCGAACGGGATCTCCCGCTCGCGCTCGAGTGCGCGCAGCGCCGCGAGGTCGATGTTCACCTCTCCTCGTCCTCCACATCATCTTCGTCGTCGATGTCGTCTGAATCGTCGATCTCGTCTGAATCGTCCGCGTCGTCGAACTCCTCGTCCGGCTCACCGAGTTCGGCGAGCCGGGTGAACTCGACCTGCACGCGGCCCGGGCCCAGCTGGGCGTACGCCCAGGAGGTGCGGCCGTCCTCGGTCTCCAGCTGCACGCCCTCGTCGTCGGCCGCGATCACCCGACCGGTCAGCTGGCGGTCACCGGTGGGCAGCTCGCCGCGCTGTTCGGGCAGCGCGGCCGCGCCCCGGACGGTGACCTTGACCAGCCGGCTCACGTTGCGCCGCCAGTGCCGGGGCAGGGTCAGTGGCCGGTCGACGCCCGGCGAGCTGACCTCCAGCTGGTATTCCCCGGCGACGATGTCGCCGCCGGCCTCCTCCGCGGCGTCCAGCGCGGCCGAGACCGCCCGGGAGACGTCCGCGACGGCGTCCAGGTCGATCCCGCCGTCGGCGTCCACCATCACCCGCACCACGTGCCGGCGACCGGCCCGGGAAACCGACAGGTCCTCCAGGTCGTAGCCAGCGTCGTTGACGACGGGCTCGATCACGGTTCGTAGTCGGGCACGTCGCCCGGCGAGATCACCGCCGCGGGGTCCCGCGGCATCGCGGGGTCGACCTGTCGGCCTGGTGGCACGGCCACGCTGCGTCATCTCCGCACCCTTTCCCTGGTCGACGGTGATCGGTCGTACCGCCATGCCGGCACGCCACCGGAGCGGACACGCCGGTGGCTGCGCAGAGCGTAACGCGCCTGCCCGGCAGCGGACCGGGCGGCGCACCGACGCCGGTCGCCCCTGGAGCGACGCGGATGGTGTTGACTTGCCCGGTGGGGATCGGCAGAAGGACTCAGCGCGACCAGGCATCCGGACATTCCCGGCGAAAGTTGCTGCGCGGCGGGGCGCTGCTGGTGCTCGGCGGCGCCGCCGCGCCGCTGACCGGCTGTGATCTTTTCGACCGTGACGACCAGCCGGCGCCACCACCGGACCCGCTGCGGCCGATGGTGGACGAGTCACTGGCGCTGGCCGAGGCGTACCGGGGCGCCGCAACCGCCCATCCCGACCTGGCCGACCGGCTCGGCCCGATCGCCGAGGCGCACACCGCACACGCCACCGAGCTGGCCCGGGTGATCGGTGTCGCCCTGCCGTCGGCGGCGGCCACCGCCCCCACCACCGCCCCGGCGGCCGATCCGGCCGGCGCGCTCGCCGCGCTGCGCGCCCTGGAGAAGACCGCCCAGCAGTCCGCCACCCAGGCCTGCGCCGCCGCGCCCGCGGAACGGGCCGCGCTGCTCGGGTCGATCGTCGCCGCCCGAGCAACCCACCAGGAGGCACTGAAGTGAGGCAGCCGTCCTCCGGCGAGGCCCTCGCCTCCGCCCTGTCCGCCGAGTACGCGGCCATCTACGCCTACGGGCGGATCGGTGTCCGGCTCACCGGCGCCGCCCGGGAGGCGGCGCACCAGGCGGAGGCCGCGCATCGACGCCGACGCGACACCCTGGTGGTGCAGCTCACCACCGCCGGCGGCGTCGTCCCCCCGGACCGCGCCGGGTACGCGCTGCCCTTCCCGGTCACCGACCGGGCGAGCGCCCTGCGACTCGCCGCCGAGGTGGAGGAGCGCGCGGCCGCGCACTGGCGGGCGGCTCTGGCGTCCACCACCGGCGCCGACCGCGACCAGGCGCTGGCGGCCCTGGTCGAGTACGCCGTGCGCGCCACCCGGTGGCGCAGGACGGCCGGGTCGAGCCCGCTGACTGTCCCGTTTCCCGGTCGTCCGGCCTGAGTGGGTCCGCTCCGGTTGCGGTGCGCATACCAGGTATGCATACTCCGTTGCCATGTCCATCCGTCACGGGTTGCTCGCCCTGCTCGAACGCGGCCAGATGTACGGCTACCAGCTGCGCGCCGCGTTCGAGGAGTCGACCGGCTCGACCTGGCCGCTCAACATCGGGCAGGTCTACACCACGCTGTCCCGGCTGGAACGGGACGGTCTGGTGCGCCCGCTGCCGGAGAGCGAGGCCGGGCAGCGCCCGTACCAGATCACCGACGCCGGCCGGGCGGACCTGGCGCTGTGGTTCGCGACGCCGGTCAGCCGTACCGACCGGCCCCGCGACGAGCTGGCGATCAAGCTGGCGTTGGCGCTGACCACCCCCGGCGTCGACGTCCGTTCCGTGGTGCAGGCCCAGCGCAGCGCGACCATGCGGGCCCTGCAGGAGTTGACCCGGTTGAAGTACGGCAGCAACCGACCGGAGGACCTCCCCTGGCGTCTCGTGCTGGACTCGATGGTGTTCCAGGCCGAGGCCGAGGTGCGCTGGCTGGACCACTGCGAGACAAGTCTGGTCCGGCACCAGCCCAGTGACCAGGCACCCGCACCTCCCCGACCGGGTGACGCCGACGCACGTGCCGCTGCCAGATGGGCCGGCGAGGAGGCGCGACGGTGAGCGGGTCGGACGACGCGGTGCTGGAACTCCGCGCCGTCCACCGCACCCACGGCGTCGGACCGGCGGCGGTGCACGCGCTGCGCGGCGTCAGCCTGACCGTCCGGCCCGGTGAGCTGGTCGCCGTGATGGGGCCGTCCGGCTCCGGGAAGTCGACGTTGCTGGCCCTCGCCGGAGGGCTGGACCGCCCGACCGGCGGCGAGGTCCGGGTCGAGGGCCAACCGCTGGGGGCACTGGACCGCCGCGGGCTCGCCCAACTGCGTCGCCGCCGGATCGGCTACATCTTCCAGCAGCTCAACCTGCTGGGCAGCCTGAGCGCACTGGAGAACGTGGCGCTCCCCCTGGAACTCGACGGCACCAGCGGACGCCGGGCCCGGGCGCTGGCCATGGCGGCGCTCACCGAAGTGGGGCTGCCCGCACTGGGTGACCGCTTCCCGGACCAGCTCTCCGGCGGTCAGCAGCAGCGGGTGGCCATCGCCCGCGCACTGGTGGGAGAACGCCGGCTGGTGCTCGCCGACGAGCCCACCGGGGCACTGGACTCGCAGACCGGTGAGGCGGTCCTCCACCTGCTGCGCCGCCGGATCGACGCGGGCGCCGCCGGCGTGCTGGTCACCCACGAGGCGCGACATGCCGGCTGGGCCGACCGGGTGGTGTTCCTCCGCGACGGGGTGCTGGTCGACACCACGGCACCGTTGGGCAGCGTGGAACAACTGCTGTCCGGCAGCGACCGGTGACCATCCGGCGGACGAGGCACGCCCCGGACCGGGTCGACACCCCGACGGCGCGGCCGGTCGAGCCACCCGCCCTCGTCGGCCGGCGGCGGATCGCCGAGCTGACCGGCTCCTGGCGGACGGCACTGCGCATCGCCCGGCGGGAGTCCCGTCGGGCCCGACGACGGACCGCCCTGGTGCTCGCGATGATCGCCCTGCCGGTGGCGGTGCTGGCCTTCCTGGCGGCGAGCTACGACATGGCCGAGCTGACTCCGCAGGAACGCGTCGACCGCCGGCTCGGCGTGGCCGACGCGGAGCTGCGCTGGATCGCCGACAACCCGGTGGGACAGGACGAGCGGGGTGAGGGCTGGTTCACGCGGGACGACACGTACCTGCCGCCCGCAAAGGCCAACGCGGCCCAGTTGACCGCGCTGCTCGGGCCCGGCAGCCGGGTCACCGAGGTACGCACGTACATCACCCTGACGCTGCGGGGCCCGCACCGCGACGAGGACGTGAGCGGTCGGGTGCTGGACCTCGGCGACCCCTTGGCCCGCGGGCTCGTCCGGTTCCGGGCCGGCCGGGCGCCGCAGCAGCCCGGCGAGGTCGCGGTCAGTCCGGTGGCACTGCGCCGACTGGACCTCCACCTCGGCCATGCCGTCGCCGTGGCCGACGGGAGCAGGGCGTACACCGTGGTCGGGGTGGTCGAGTTCCCCGATGATCTCGGCCCGGTGGTGGCGTTGCATCCGGGCGCTGTGCCGCCGACCGGACCGGAGATCGACAGCGTGTGGTTGGCGGACGTACCCGGAGCCGTCGACGCCGCCCTGGTGTCCCGGCTCAACGAGCGGGGGGTGGTGGTCACCCCGCGTCCGCCGGCCGACGCGGCGACCGAGCCCGGCCTGTCGTGGCTCGGCTCGGTCAGTCTGGGCGACACGAACGACCTCAGCACCGGCGTGCTGATCGCCGGCCTCGGGCTGCTGGAGGTCGTACTCCTGGTCGGGCCGGCGTTCGCCGTCGGCGTCCGCCGCCGTCGGCGGGATCTGGCGCTCGTCGCGGTGGCCGGCGGGGACGCCGCCCAGCTCCGCCGGGTCGTGCTGGCCGACGGCGTGGTGCTGGGTGTGCTGGGCGCCGCCGCCGGCCTGCTCGTCGGTGTCGGCGTGGCGTTCGCCGGTCGTCCGCTGGTGGAGCAGTACGTGTTCGGCGCCCGCTTCGGCGGCTATCGCTGCTGGCCAGCCGCGCTGGTGCTGCTCGGTGGGGTCGCGGTGCTGGCCGGGGTGCTCGCCGCGCTGGCACCGGCGTGGTCGGCAGCCCGGCAGGACGTCAGCGCCGGGCTCACCGGGCGAGGCACCCCACCGGCGTCCCGGGCCCGCTGGCTGGCCCTCGGCCTGGGGCTGGTGGTCGGCGGGGCCGGGCTGGCGGCCGTCGGGGCCACCCGGACCTCACCGGCGGTGATCCTCGCTGGCCTGATCCTCGGCGAACTGGGCCTGGTGTGCTGCACGCCCACCCTGATCGGGGCACTCGCCCGCCTCGGTCGGGTGCTGCCGCTGGCACCACGCATCGCGTTGCGGGACGCCAGCCGCAACCGGGCCGCTGCGGCGCCGGCGATCTGTGCCGTGATGGCCGCCGTCGCCAGCAGCGTCGCGCTCGGCGGGTACCTCGCCAGCGACGGCGCACGCGACGCGCGCGCCTACCAGCCGGCGCTGCCAGCCGGCCACGTGCGGGTCGACCCGATCGACTCGACCCGGCAGCCCACGCTGACCCAGGTCGCCGCCGCGGCCCGGGAACAGTTGGGCACCGGCGCTGTCGCACCGCTGCACGCGCTGGGCTGCGGGCCGAAGGGCACCGGCTACTGCGACGTCACGCCCGTGGTCCCGGTGGAGCGGGCCTGCCCCTGGCAGGCCCGGGACGACCTTACCGAGTCGGACCGCCGGCAGGCCCGCGCCGACCCCCGCTGTCGCATCCGCGAGGCGGACTACTTCGGCGGGTACGTGCAGACGGGGGTGGACGACGGGACCGCCCTGCCACTGCTCACCGGCGCCGACCCGGCGACGACCGCCGCCGCCGCGGTGGTCCTGCGCGCCGGTGGCGTGGTGGTGACCGACCCGCGCTACCTGCATGACGGCCTGGTGACCGTACGCGTCGACGAGGTGGAGGCCGGACCGGACCGGGCGGTCGCCGTCCGCGACCTCCCGGGGTACGCGCTGCCCCGGGCGGTCGGCCAGCCCCGCCTGCTGCTGTCCGAGGCCGCGGCCCGACAACTCGGCCTGAGCTGGTCCCCGGCCGGCTGGGTGATCGGCACCACCAGCCCGCCCGACGACGACCATCGAAAGCGCTTCGCCACCGCCCTGCGGTCGTTCGGGACGGTCTCGCTGACCGTGGAGTACGGCGGTGCGCCCCGTGACGTGTCACCGCTGCTGCTGCTCCTCGCGGCGGCGGCCGGTGTGATCACGGTGGGGGCGGCGGGGATCGCCACCGCGCTCGCCGCCGCCGAGGGACGCGCCGAGCTGACCACCCTCGCGGCCGTCGGCGCGGCACCCGCGTTGCGTCGGCTACTGGCGATCTGCCAGGCCGGGGTCATCGCCGGGCTCGGTTCGGTGCTCGGCATCGTGGCCGGGCTCGGCACCGCGGCGATCGTGCTGTTCTCGGCCAACCGGCAGTACGCCGACGACTGGCCGCTGGTCGACCCGTACCCGATCCTGGTGCCGTGGCCCGCGCTCGGGGTCCTGGTGCTGGTGCCGGTGGTGGCGATGCTCGGGGCCGGCCTGTTCACCCGCGCCCGCCTGCCGATCGAGCGGCAGATGGACTGACCGTCGCGCGGTGGCCGGCCGGTCGGCGATCCGGGCGCGTACGGGGGGTGCCGCCGGAGGCCGACAGCCGGCAGACTGACCCGCGTGTCAGTGCTGGGAACTCTCACCCGTCGAGTCGGTCATCATCGCTGGTTCGGTGCCGCCGCACGCCTTCTCGTGCCCGCCGACCGGGTGGTCGGTCGGCTCACCCGGGGCCGGGTGGTCGCACTCGGCCTGATCCCGTCCCTGGTCATCACCACCACCGGCCGCCGCTCCGGCAAGCCACGCAGCAACCCGCTGCTCTACGTGCCCGACGGCGACGCGTACGTGGTGATCGGTTCCAACTGGGGGCAGACCACCCAACCCGGCTGGGCGATGAACCTGCTGGCCGATCCGACCGCCGAGGTGGACGTGAAGGGCCGACGGGTCCCGGTGCGCGCCGACCTGGCGTCCGGTGCCGAACGGGACCGGCTGTGGCAACTGCTGGTCATGGAGTGGCCCGCGTACCGCACCTACGTGCAGCGGGCCGGCGGCCGGGAGATCCGCATCTTCCGGCTGGTGCCGGCCGGGCGCGGCGCACCTGCCGGCCCGCCGTCGGCTGGCTAGGCTGACGCACGGTAGCCGAGGCGAGGTGGTCCCGTGAGCGCGAGGAGTGAGCCGGGCTTGCGAGCCCCGCAGCCGCGAACAAAGGCGACCCCGTGAGCGCGAGGAGTGAGCCGGGCTTGCGAGCCCCGCAGTCGCGAACAAAGGCGACCCCGTGAGCGCGAGGAGTGAGCCGGGCTTGCGAGCCCCGCAGCCGCGAACAGCAGCGGTCCCGTGAGCGCGAGGAGTGAGCCGACTGGCGAGCGGGGCCTCGACGATCGTCGGTGGACAGTCGCGGAGCGGGTCGCCGAGGCGGTCCGACGGCGGTTTCCGGCCGACGTGCTGGCGGTGGCGGTGCACGGGCCCCTGGCGCACGGCGACGACGACGGCGGTGGGGACCGCGAGGCGGGGATGCTGGTGGTCACCTACCGGTCCGGCGCGGGGCCACCGCCCGCGACCCGGCGGGTGGACGGGGTGCTGGTCGACCTGACCGTGGCCGCGGCCGAGGACTACCTGGCGCAGGCCCGGGTGCTCTCCCCACTGTGGCCGTTGACCGCCGACCGGTACGTCACCACGCAGGCGTTGCACGACCCGACGGGCTGGTTGCGGACGCTGCGCGACGAGCACCTCGGCCGGTTGGCCCGGGCCCGGCCGGCGGAGTTCAGCACCGCGGCGCGGCAGGCCTGGTACCGGGGCAGTGCGGCGCACGCCCGGGCCGCCCGGCTGGCCGAGTGGTACGAGACCGACCAGGCCCTGCTGATGCTGGGTGAGGCCCGGCTGGCGGCGGCCACGGTGACCGGCCTGCTGAGCCGCACCTACTTCCGTGACCCGGGGGACGCCGTCCGACGCACCGGGTTGGCCGGCGCGGACATGACCGAGGTGGGCGTGGTGCTGACCCGGCAGGCCGAGGAGCTGGCCGCCCGTGGTCGCGCGGTGGACGGCACCATCGACGAGCTGCTCACCGGTTGACCGGTGTCACAGCCCGCCCTGCACGCCGATCAGCGAGCCGATCAGATACGTGGCGCCGGCCGCGGCGGCGCCCAGCAGCAGCTGGCGCAGGCCGCTGGTCCACCAGGGCCGGTGGGTGAAGCGGGCCACCACCGCGCCCGCGACGAACAGCCCGAGCCCGCCGACGGCGAGTGCCAGCCACAGCTCGGTGGCGCCGAACAGGTAGGTGAGCAGCGGAATCAGGGCACCCAGCGAGAAGAAGAGGAACGACGAGATCGCGGCGGCCCACGGGCTGGGCTGGTCGTCGGGGTCGACCCCCAACTCCTCCCGGACGTGCACCCGCAGCGCCTCCTCCGGGTCGCGCCGTACGGCTTCGGCGACCTGGGTGGCGAGATCCCGCGGAAGACCGCGGGCCACCCACGCGTCGGCCAGCTCCCGGGCCTCGGCCTCGGGGTGCCGTTCCAGCTCCCGTCGCTCCTTGGCGACCTCGGCGGCGACCTGCTCGTTGGCGGAGCGCACGCTGGTGTACTCGCCGAGCCCCATCGAGATCGCGCCGGCGACCAGGCCGGCGGAACCGGTGAGCACGATGCTGTGCGACGACACCCCGCCGCCGCCGACACCGGCGATCAGGGCGATGTTGGTGACCAGGCCGTCCATCGCGCCGAAGACGGCCGGGCGCAGCCAACCGCCGGACACGTCCGCGTGGTGCGCCTCGCGCAGAGCTGCCGGGGCGTCGGTCACGGCGCCTGCCCTTCGTTCGCGACTGCGGGACTTCGCTTCGCTGCGTTCCTCGCGCTCACGGCAGGGTCAGGATCTCGTGACCGCTGTCGGTCACCACGATGGTGTGCTCGAACTGGGCCGTCCACCTGCGGTCCTTGGTGACGACGGTCCACCCGTCGTCCCACATGTCGTACTGGTAGGTGCCGAGCGTGATCATCGGCTCGATGGTGAACGTCATCCCCGGCTCCATGATGTCCGTGGGGCGCGGGCTGTCGTAGTGCGGGACGTAGAGCCCGCTGTGGAAGGACTCGCCGATGCCGTGGCCGGTGAAGTCACGGACCACCCCGTAGCCGAACCGCTTGGCGTACGACTCGATGACCCGGCCCACCACGTTGATCTGACGCCCCGGGGCGACGGCGCGGATGCCGCGCATCATCGCCTCGTGGGTGCGCTCGACCAACAGCCGCGCCTCCTCGCTGACCTCACCGACACAGAAGGTGGCATCGGTGTCGCCGTGCACCCCACCGATGTACGCGGTCACGTCGACGTTGATGATGTCGCCGTCGGTCAGGACGGTGGAGTCCGGGATGCCGTGGCAGATGACCTCGTTGAGGCTGGTGCAGCAGGACTTCGGGAAGCCCTTGTAGCCCAGCGTCGACGGGTACGCGCCGTGGTCGCAGAGGAACTCGTGCACCACCTTGTCGATCTCGTCGGTGGTCACGCCCGGCTTGCAGTGCTCGCCCGCGAGCTGGGTCGCCTGGGCGGCGAGCCGGCTGGCTACCCGCATCTTCTCGATGGTCTCCGGCGTCTGCACGTGCGAGCCGCGCCACTCCTGCGGGCGCTTCTTGCCCACGTACTCCGGTCGGGCGATCTGGGATGGCACCGGTCGCAGCGGGGTGAGCGTGCCTGGTGTCAGCGGCGGGCGAACGGTCATGCGACAAGCCTATCGCCGGGGCCGCCGGTGACCCGCGCCACGGCCACTCGGGAGGGGTTGTTGCCCAGCCTGGCCGGCTGTGCCATGGTGTCTGCGTGGATCAAGGGGGAGCACCACCAGTCTTCTCCGCCAGCGCGGAGATCGATGGTGACCACCTCCACGTGGTGGTGGCCGGTGAGGTCGACATGGCCACCGCCGACACCATGCTCCAGACCGCGCTGCGCGAACCCGCCGGGCAGATCACCCTGGACCTGAGCGCGGTCACCTTCTTCGACTCGGCCGCCATCCATGCGCTGGTCCGGCTCGCCCAGCAGTTTCCGAACGCGCTCACCGTCCTGCCGTCCCGGCAGGTCCGCCGGGTGTTGGAGATCTCCGGCCTGGGTGAGCAGACCTGGCTCGACCCGGCCTGAGCGACGCCGCCGGCCGCCCGGTCAGTCCCGCAGCTGCCGGCGCAGCGTCACCTCGGTGCCCTCATCGGTACGCCGCACCGTGAGGTCGCCCAGCGCCTTGATCAGGGCCAGGCCGCGCCCCCGGAACCCGGAGCCGGTCGACTCGCGCCACTGCCCGCTGTCGCGCACGGTGGCCGTCACCGTCCGATCCTCGATGGCCACCTCCACACCGATCACGGCCTCGGCGGGGTGGATCGGGTGCTCGATGGCGTTCGCGGCGGCCTCGGAGACCGCAACGGTCAGGTCGAACACGTCCGTCTCGTCGACGGCGTGCGCGACCAGGAAGTCCTCCAGACGCTTGCGCAGCACACTCAGCCGGGTCGGGTCCGCCGGCAGCCGCAACGCGAAACGGTTCAGCTCCACCGCCTCCAGCGCGAGGACCGCCACGTCGTCGCGGCGCGGCCGGCCGGAGACCCGTTCCACCACCGCGTCGATCAGGTCCGCCATGTGCTCACTGGGGGCCGCCGCGTCGACGCGCAGCTGGGCCAGCGCGGCGTCGATGTCGAGCTGGCGGTCCTCGATCAGCCCGTCGGTGTAGAGCAGCAGCCGACTGCCGGGGGGCAACTCCCCCTCGACCGCCTCGTACGTCGCGGTCGGGATGGCCCCGACCGGCGGACCGAGCGCGCGGTCGTGCAGGAACGTCACGTCGCCTCCCGTGATCAGTAGCGGCGACGGGTGGCCGGCGCTCGCGTACCGCAGACGGCCGGTGCGCGGGTTGAACAGCAGACAGACCACCGTGGCGAAGGATCGGCGTTCGGTGGACACGACCAGCCGGTTGAGGCGGGTCAGTGACTCGCCCGGGTCGTAGCCCTCCAAGAGGTACGCCCGCAGCGCGTTGCGGAGTTGCCCCATCGCCGCAGCGGCCTGGACGCCCTTGCCCACCACGTCGCCGATGACCAGCACCAGTTCGTCTTCTTCGAGGGCGATCGCGTCGTACCAGTCGCCGCCGACCTCGACGTCGGCGCTGCCGGGCAGGTAACGGCTGGCCACGACCGCGCCCGGCAGCCGAGGCAGCGACCGGGGCAGCAGGCTGTGCTGCAACGTGCTGGCGATGCGGTGCTCGGCCTCGTAGAGCTGGGCGTTCTCCAGCCGCACCCCGACCAGCCGGGCCAGCTGGGTCAGCGCGGCCTCGTCGGCCTGCGTGTCATCGGCGGCCGGCCCCCAGACCCGCAGCTCACCGAGCGGCTTTCCGGTGGTGCCGGTCAGCTCGGCCACGAAGGACGGGTCGGTGACGGTTTCGCCGCCGGTGTCCGCCTCGGCCCGGGCGCCGGTCGCGGTGATCACCACGCGGGCGGCCTCGGCGAGGCTGAGCGCGTGCCCGGCGGCGACCTGGAGCACGTCGCCGGTGGAACGGGCGGTGTTGACGTCCACCGCCGCGTCGGCCAGCGCCCGGAGCCGCCGGATGATCTGCCCACGGAGCTGACCCAGCTCGACGTTGGACCGGACCCGGGCGATCAGCTCCTGGCCGGTGAACGGCTTGGTGAGGTAGTCGTCGGCACCGACGGACAGGCCGGCGACGGCCTCCGCGGAGCCGGCCCGGGCGGAGAGCAGCACGATCGGCACATGACGGGTACCCGGATCCGCGCGCAACGCGCTGACCAGCCCGAACCCGTCCAGCCGAGGCATCATCACGTCGGTGAGCACCAGGTCGAACCCGCCCTCGCGGGCCAGCGGCAGCGCCGCCAGCCCATCGCTGGCGGTGACCACCTCCCAGGTGGGCGAGAGCAGCCGGGTGACGTGCTCGCGCAGGTCCACATTGTCGTCGACGACCAGGATCCGGCCGGCCGGCGTGGCCGTCGTCGGTCGGCTGCCGGACTCGGCCGCCGGCTCGACGCCGGTCCACAGGGCGGTCTCCGCCACGTAGAGCCGGGCCTGCTCGGGCTCCCCCGCGGGTAGCGGGCGAGACGCCGCCACCCGGTCCGCGGGCAGGTGTGCCGACCCGAACGGCACGCTCACCGTGAAGGTGCTGCCCCCGTCGACCTCGCTGGTCAGCCCAACCTCACCGCCGTGCATCTCGACCAGCTCCCGAACCAGAGCCAGGCCGATGCCGGTGCCCTCGTGGGTGCGTGCGCGCACCCCCGGCACCCGGTGGAACCGCTCGAAGACGTGGGGCAACTCGTCCGGCACGATGCCGATGCCGGTGTCCGTCACGTCCAGTCGGGCCACGCCGTCCACGGCCCGGACCCGCACCCGGATCTCGCCGTCGAAGGTGAACTTGACGGCGTTCGACACCAGGTTGAGGACGATCTTCTCCCACATGTCCCGGTCGACGAAGACCGGTGCCGGCAGCGGCGGGCATTCCACCACCAGCCGCAGGCCGGCGCGGTCGGTGGCCGAGCGGAAGGTGCTGGCCAGCCGGGCGGTGTAGCCGGCGAGATCGGTGGGCTGATAGCGGGCGGCCAGCCGACCGGACTCCAGTCGGGAGAAGTCCAGCACGGTGTTGACCAGCTTGAGCAGGCGCAGCGCGTTGCGGTGCATCATCGTGAGCCGCTCGGTGTCGGCGGCGGGCAGCTCCGGGTCGGCCAGCATGTCCTCCAGGGGGCCGAGCACGAGGGTCAGCGGGGTGCGGAACTCGTGGCTGACGTTGGCGAAGAAGTTGGTCTTCGCCCGGTCCAACGCGGCCAACTCGGCGGCGCGGGCCCGTTCCTGCTCGTGAGCCCGCTGCGTGCCTGCCGCCCGGGAGATCTGGGCGGCGACCAGGTCGAGGAAGTCGCGGTAGTCGTCGTTGAGCGGCAGCTGGCGGGCCACGCCGACGACCAGCGCGCCGACCGTCTGGTTGGTCGCCGTGAGCGGCAGCACGAGGGCCTGGTCGGTGGCATCGGCCGGCGGTGGGTCGAGCAGTTCGGCCACCTCGACCGTGGTGGGCGCCCCGTCGGCGGTCACCCGGGCCAGCACCTGCGACGTGACGTCCATGGCGGGCGGGGCGGCGCCGGTGGCGCCGGCCAGGGCGAGCTGGCCACTGTCGTCGGCCAGGTAGATCAGGGCGAACGGCACGTCCGCCCCATGTCGGCCGAGCACCTCGGCGGCGGTCCGGCCGAGTTCGACGGCGCTGCCGATGCCGTTCAGCTCGGCACCCAGCTCGGCAAGTGCCCGCAGCCGGCGCTCGCCGAGCACCCGCCCGGTGGTCTCGTTGACGATGCAGTAGACGCCACTGACCGAGCCGTCGTCACCCCGGATCGGGTCGTACGAGACGTTGAAGTAGGTCTGCTCGACGAAGCCGGAACGGTCCAGCAGGAAGGGGTGATCCTCGCCGCGGTAGGAACGACCAGTGCTCCGGACGCCGTCGAGCAGTGGGCCGAGCACCGCCCAGGTCTCCGCCCAGTGCTGGCGGGCCGGCTGGCCGATGACGTGCGGGTGTTTGGCGCCGATGGTCGGCCGGTAGGCGTCGTTGTAGAAGGCGGACTGCTCGTCGCCCCAGAACATGACGATCTGCGCGCTGGAGGCGAGCATCATGCCGACCGCGTTGGAGAGCGCCAACGGCCAGCGACCGGGCTCCCCCAGCGAGGTGGTGGACCAGTCGAAGCTGCTCAGCCGCTCGCCCATCTCACCGCCGGCCGCGAACGCGGCTGCCAGCATCGGGGGAACCTCGCGGCCGGACACGACGGGATGCCCGATGTCCGCGCCCCCCTGGGCCGAGCTCATGCAGCCTCCCCGCTCCGGCCGTACCCCTCGGCCGTTGATCTTCACCCGCCGTGCCTCGACTTGTACCCAAGCGGACCAGCAACGTAACGCATCACGACAGGCGGACGCTGTTTACCTTCGCCTGAGCGGTCGGGCACCGGACACCGCGAGCCCGGGGAGGCGTCGGACGGCGGCCGCCGGAGCGCCCCGGCACGTCAGAAGACAGGCAGCCCGTCGATGCTCGCCGCGTTCTTGGTGGCCCGGTAGGCCACCAGGTCGTCGGCCGTGCGGCGGGAGTGTGAGGTGAGTAACAGATCGCGTTCGGCGCGGAAGTCCATCAATGGCACCGCGTAGCCGCAGGAATCGCTGACCCGCTCCACCTCGACCGTGATCACCGCCCGGACGGCGTGCACGTCCGGTGGTGCGGGAAACTCGGCGAGCCGGTCGGCGAAGGCGTCCTCGGTCACGGAGACGCTGCTCCCCCGGCCGTGCAACCGGACGATCTTCGGCGGCCCGTCGAACGCACAGAACATCAGCGTGATCCGGCCGTTGTCCCGCAGGTGGGCAATGGTCTCCGCCCCGCTGCCGTGGTAGTCGAGGTAGGCCACCCGGTGCGCCCCGAGAATCACGAACGTGCCCCGCATACCCTTCGGCGAGACGTTGACGTGACCCTCCGCACCCGACGGCGCGGTGGCCACGAAGAAGACCGACTGGGCCGCGATGAAGTCACGCAGTCGAGCGTCGATCTCCGGATAGACCTTGCCCATGCGCCGATCCTCCCACCGGCGGCACCAGGGCGTCGGGGCGATGTACGTCACACCCGCCGTGACGCCGCTGGCCGGCGGCCCCGACCAGTGCGGTGATCGGACGAGGATCCGGCTCGTTCTCCGGGTGCCACTGCACGCCCAGCACGAACGGCCGGGCCGGGTCCTCCACCGCCTCGGCCACGCCGTCCTCCGCCCAACCCGTCACCGACAAACGGCCCGGGTCGGCGACCGCCTGGTGGTGGTACGAGTTGACCCGGTCCACCCCGGCCAGCACCGTCGCCGCCAGGCTGCCCGGCGCAAACCGCACCCGATGGCTGCCATAGACACCGGGCGCCGGGCGGTGTGCCTCGTGACCGACCACATCGGGCAGATGCTGGTGCAGTGCCCCGCCGTAGGCCACGGCCAGCAGTTGCATCCCCCGGCACACCCCCAACACCGGCAGCTCGGCGGCGAGCGCGGCGGCCAGCAGGGTCAACTCACCGGCGTCCCGGTCCGGCCGGTCCTCGGTACGCGGATCCGGTCGCTGGCCGTACCGCCCCGGACCCACATCGGCGCCACCGGCCAGCAGCAACCCGTCCAGGACGGCCACCACCTCACCGTCCACGTCGTCCGGCGGCAGCACCACCGCCCGACCACCCGCCGCCGTCACCGCCCGCGCGTACGCCGCCGGCACCAACACGGCCGGCACCCCTCTCCAGACCGCCCAGTCGGCCGGCTCGACGTACGCGCTGATCCCGATCAGCGGCCTCACGGGGCTGGCGTCGTTCGCGACTGCGGGGCTCGCAAGACCGGCTCACTCCTCGCGCTTACAGGGCCGGCGTCGTTCGCGACTGCGGGGCTCGCAAGACCGGCTCACTCCTCGCGCTCACAGGGCTGGCGTCGTTCGCGACTGCGGGGCTCGCAAGACCGGCTCACTCCTCGCGCTCACAGGGGAGTGACGTAGGCGCCCGTGATGCCGCCGTCGACCACGAACTGCGCGGCGGTCATGAACGAGGCGTCGTCGCTGGCCAGGAACGCCACCGCGGCCGCGATCTCCTCGGGTTGCCCGAAGCGGCCCATCGGCACGTGCACCAGCCGGCGGGCGGCCCGCTCCGGGTCGGCGGCGAACAACTCCAGCAACAACGGGGTGGCCACCGGGCCGGGACAGAGCGCGTTGACCCGGATGCCCTCACGGGCGAACTGCACACCCAACTCCCGGGTCATCGCCAGCACGCCACCCTTGCTCGCGGTGTAGGCGATCTGCGACGTCGCCGCGCCCATCAGCGCCACGAACGAGGCGGTGTTGATGATCGACCCCTTGCCCTGGCGGCGCATGTGCGGAATGGCGTACTTGCAGCAGAGGTAGACGCTGGTGGTGTTGACCCGCAGCACCCGCTCCCACGCGTCGAGGCCGGTGTCCAGGATGGAGTCGTCGTCCGGTGGCGAGATGCCGGCGTTGTTGAACGCGACGTCCACCCGGCCGTGCCGCTCGACCACCCCGTCGAACAGGTCGCGTACCGCCGACTCGTCGGCCACGTCGGTGCGGACGAACTCGCCGCCGCACTCCTCGGCTGCCTTCTCGCCGGCCGCCACGTCGATGTCCACGCAGACCACCCGGGCCCCCTCGGCGGCGAACCGCCGGACGGTGGCCAACCCGATGCCGCTGCCCGCTCCGGTGACCACGGCCACCCGGTCCTGCAATCGACCCTGCACTGGCGTCACTCCTCTGTCGCGATGAACACGTTCTTGACGTCGGTGAAGGAGTGCAGCGCGTCCGGGCCCAGCTCACGGCCGAGCCCGGAACGCTTCATCCCGCCGAACGGGGTCCAGTAGCGCACCGAGGAGTGCGAGTTGACGCTGAGGTTGCCCGCCTCGACGGCGCGGGCCAGGCGGAGGGCCCGACCCACGTCCCGGGTCCAGATCGAGCCGGAGAGGCCGTACTCGGTGTCGTTGGCGAGCCGGACCGCGTCGGCCTCGTCGTCGAACGGCAGCACCGAGACCACCGGGCCGAAGATCTCCTCCCGCCAGTGCCGGTCGGCCGGCGATTCGGCCAGCAGCACGGTGGGCGCGTGCCAGAACCCGGGGCCGTCGGGGCAGGAGCCGGCGAAGGCGACGTCTGCGCCGGTCAGGTAGCCGGCGACCCGGTCGCGCTGGGCCGCGGAGATCAGCGGGCCCATCTCGGCGGTGTCCCGGGACGGGTCCTCCACCCGCACCGCGCGTACCGCTGGTTCGAGCAGCGCGAGGAAGCGGTCGTACACCGGGCGTTGGACCAGGATCCGCGACCGTGCGCAGCAGTCCTGGCCGGCGTTGTCGAAGACCGCGCCCGGCGCGGTCGCGGCGGCGCGCTCCAGGTCGGCGTCGGCGAACACGATGTTCGCGCTCTTGCCGCCCAACTCCAGGGTGAGTCGCTTCACCTGCGCCGCGCAGCCGGCCATGATCCGGGTGCCGACCTCGGTGGAGCCGGTGAAGCAGATCTTGCGGACCGCCGGGTGGCTGACGAACCGCTCCCCCACCACCGCACCCTCGCCCGGTACGACGGTGAACACGTCGTCGGGCAGGCCCGCCTCACGGGCCAGCTCGGCCAGCCGCAGCGCGGTCAGCGGGGTCAACTCGGCGGGTTTGAGCACCACGGTGTTGCCGGCGGCGAGAGCCGGGACGAACCCCCAGGCGGCGATCGGCATCGGGAAGTTCCAGGGAACGATCACGCCGACCACGCCGAGCGGCTCGTGGAAGGTGACGTCCAGCCCGCCCGGCACCGGGATCTGCCGCCCGGTCAACCGCTCGGGCGCCCCGGCGTAGTAGTCCAGGACGTCCCGTACGTTGCCGGCCTCCCACCGGGCGTTGCCGATGGTGTGGCCGGAGTTGCGGACCTCCAGCGCGGCCAGCTCGTCCAGGTGCGCGTCGATCACGGCGGCGAACCGTCGCAGCAGGCGCGCCCGGTCCCCGGGAGCCACCCTGCGCCAGGCCTCGAACGCGGTGGCGGCCCGCGAGATCGCCCCGTCCACCTCCGCCACCGAGGCCCCGGCCACGTCCCGAAACCCCACCCCGGTGGCCGGATCCACAACCAGAGTCACACCCCCACCCGCCCCTCATTGCCGATCATGGACTTGTGGTGCCCCACCAAAGCCGCAATCTGCCGCACTCCCGGCACCACAAGTCCATGATCGACGCGGCCGGGGGCGGGGCGGGGCGCGGGGGCGGGGGCGGGGTGGGGTGCGTTACAGGCGTTCGAAGCCACGGGTCAGCTCCCAGTCCGTCACGGCCGCGTCGAAGGCCGCCAGCTCCACCCTCGCCTGGTTGGCGTAGTGGGCCACCACCTCGTCGCCGAACGCCTCGCGGGCAACCGTGGAGCCCTCCCAGAGGGCCAGGGCGTCGCGCAGCGTGCCGGGGACCCGCTCGGCCTCCGGGTCGTCGTACGCGTTGCCGGTGCACTCGTCGCCCAGCTCCAGCTCACGGTCGATGCCGTGCAGCGCGCCGGCGACCAGCCCGGCGATGGCCAGGTACGGGTTGACGTCGGCGCCGGGCACCCGGTTCTCCACCCGCATACCCTGCCCGTGCCCGACCACCCGCAGCGCGCACGTGCGGTTGTCCACTCCCCAGCGCAGCGCCGTCGGGGCGAACGACCCGGGCTGGTAGCGCTTGTAGGAGTTGATGTTCGGGGCGAAGAGCAGGCTGAACTCCCGCATGGTTGCCAGCAGCCCGGCGAGCACCCGCTGCCCGGTCGGTGACAGGTGCGCCGGCCCGTCGCCGAGCATCGCCGAGCCACCGCTGCTGTCCCGCAGCGAGAAGTGGATGTGGCAGGAGTTGCCCTCCCGCTCGTTCGGCTTGGCCATGAAGGTGATCGACATGCCCTCCTGGGCGGCGATCTCCTTGGCGCCGTTCTTGTAGATCACGTGGTGGTCGGCGCAGGCGACCGCCTCGTCGTAGCGGAAGGCGATCTCGTGCTGGCCGAGGTTGCACTCGCCCTTGGCGCTCTCCGGGGTGAGCCCGGCAGCGGCCATCTCGGTGCGGATCCGGCGCAGCAGCGGCTCCACCCGGGCGGTGCCGAGCAGGGAGTAGTCGACGTTGTACTGGTTGGCCGGGGTGAGATCGCGGTAGCCGCGCTGCCAGGCGTCCTCGTACGAGTCGCGGAACAGCACGAACTCCAGCTCGGTGCCCGCGTACGCGGTCAGCCCGTGCTCGGCCAGCCGGTCGAGCTGCCGGCGCAGGATCTGCCGGGGCGAGGCGACCACGTCGCCCGAACCGTCGAGCCAGGTCAGGTCGGCCAGCAGCATCGCGGAGCCGGGTTGCCAGGGCGTGCGGCGCAACGTGCCGAAGTCCGGCACCATCGCGAAGTCGCCGTAGCCGCGCTCCCAGCTCGACATCGCGTACCCGTCGACGGTGTTCATGTCGACGTCCACGGCGAGCAGGTAGTTGCAGCCCTCGCTGCCGTTGGCCACCACCTGGTCGAGGAAGAAGGGCGCGTGGAACCGCTTGCCCTGCAGGCGGCCCTGCATGTCGACCAGGGCCAGCACCACGGTGTCGATCTCGCCGGCCTCGACCGCGACCCGCAACTCTTCCAGCGTCAACGGCGTTCTGCTCATGAGCGGGCCTCCATCACCAAGGTCTACTGGCAAACCGGATCACCGTCAATGCCCCCGGCGTGGTCGGCGGCAAACCACGCGAGGAGTTGTCATGCGTCTTCGAGCAGTCCTGGCCGTCGTCACTCTCGCCATCGCGCTCGGCACGGCGGTGAGCGCCGAGGCGGGCGTTCGTCCGCGGGACGGGTCGGTCGCCGCCGTGGGCGTCGGCGGGTTCGACCTCGCCCAGCCGGAGGTCGTCGCGACCGGGCTCGAAGCGCCCTGGGGGCTCGGCTTCCTGCCCGACGGCAGCGCCCTGGTGGCCCAGCGCGACCAGGGCACCGTGCTGCGGGTCCGACCCGGCCAGCCGACGGTGCAGGTCGCCCGGATCGCGGGAGTCGTCGGCGGCGGCGAGGGGGGCCTGCTCGGCCTGGCCGTCTCGCCCCGGTACCGCCTGGACCGGTGGGTCTACGTCTGCTTCACGACCGCGTCCGACATCCGGGTCGCGCGGTTCCGGCTGAACGCGCCGCAACGCCAGCAGGTGATCTTCAGTGGCCCCGTGCGGGCCTCCATCCACAACGGCGGGCGGATCGCCTTCGGCCCCGACGGGATGCTCTACGTCGGCGTCGGTGACGCCGGTGTCCCCGCCAACGCGCAGAACCTGGCCAGCCGCAACGGCAAGATCCTGCGGATCCGGCCGAACGGTGGTGTCCCGGCGGGCAACCCGTTCCCCGGCTCGCCGGTGTTCAGCTACGGCCACCGCAACGTGCAGGGTCTGGCCTGGGACGCGCAGGGCCGCCTGTTCGCCACGGAGTTCGGCCAGGCCACCTGGGACGAGGTGAACCGCATCGTCCCGGGCGGCAACTACGGCTGGCCGGTCGTGGAGGGCCCGAGCACCGATCCCCGGTTCCGTGCCCCGGTGGTCGTCTGGCCCCCGGTGCAGGCGTCGCCGAGTGGTGCTGCCTTCGCCGGCGGCACCCTGTTCGTCGCCGCGCTGCGCGGGGCCCGGCTGTGGGCCGTCCCGATCAGCCCCGCCGGGACGGTCGGCACACCGTCCGCCGAGCTGGTGGGCGCCTACGGCCGGCTCCGTACCGTCGAGGTGGCCCCGGACGGCTCTCTCTGGGTGGCCACCAGCAACCGCGACGGCAACGGCACGCCGAGGCCGCAGGACGACCGCATCCTCCGGTTCACGACCGGCGAGCGGCAGCCGCCGCCCGCCGGTCGTGTCGGAGTCCGGTCCGCGCAGCCCTGACCCCGCGCCGGGCCCGGCGCGGGTCAATCGGCGCCGTCGACCGCCGCCGGCTCTGACCTGGCGGCCGGCTCCTCGACGGTACGGACTGGTCCGGTGAACCAGGTGCGGGCCGAGGCGTACCACCAGACGGCGACCACCAGCAGCACCCCGCCGACGGCGAGTGGCGCGTAGTTGACGGCCGACCAGGTGAACCCGTCGTTGCCGGGCACCCCGGCGGGCACGATCGGCAGCACGAAGTAGACCGCGATCACGGCGATCTCGATCACCGCGATCCAGCCGAGCAGCTTGTACTTGCGGCCGAGCGTCCACGGCCCCGGCACGAACCGGTCGCCCATCCGCAGCCGCAGGGCGATCGGGATGAGGAAGGACAGGTAGAGCCCGAGCACCGCCACCGAGACCACCGCGTAGAAGGCGACCGGGATGCCGGCCGAGCTCTCGTAGAGCGCCGGCAGGGTCAGCACCAGGCCGGCCAGGGTGGCGCCGATGATCGCGTTGACCGGGGTGCCGTTGCGGTCGACCTTCGACCAGAGCCGCCACCCGGGTACCGCCCGGTCCCGGCTGAACGCGTAGGCCATGCGGCTCATCGAGGTCACGCAACTCATCCCGCAGAAGAACTGGCCGATGGTGGAGATGATGATGACGATCTTGAAGAAGACCGGCGTCAACGCCGACTCGAAGATGGCTCCGGAGAACCCACCCGCGGCGTTGACCGCCTCGACGTCGGTGGCCGCGAAGAGGAACGCCAGCAGCAGGATCCAGCCGCCGACCGCGGAATAGAAGATCGACTGCCAGAGCCCCCGCGCGGCGGCCTGCGAGGCGCCCCGGGTCTCCTCCGAGACGTGCGCGCAGGCGTCGAAGCCGGTGATCGTGTACTGGGTGAGCAGGAAACCCAGGGGCAGCACGTAGAACCAGAACGTCAACCCCCCGATGTCGCCGTCACCGAACCCGGAGTTGTTGAACCGCTCGGTGAACACGAACTGGAAGCTCTGGTGGTTGTCCGGCACGAAGACCAGGATGGCCACCACGACGGCCGCGCCGGCCACGTGCCACCAGACCGAGACATTCTGGAGTACGTCGATGATCCGGTGCCCGAAGATGTTGATCAGCCCGTGCAGCACCAGGATGATCACGAAGAGGAAGAACGCCTGGCGCAGCGTCCCGGCCCAGCCGTCGAAGAGCGCCGACAGGGTGAGGTTGAGGAACGTGGCGCAGCCGTAGTCGACCGACGCGGTGACCGCCACCAGACCGATGAGGTTCAGCCAGCCGGTGAACCAGCCGTGCACGGGGCGACCCATGGTGGCCGCCCACCAGTAGATCCCACCCGCGGTCGGGTACGCCGACACCAGCTCCGCCATGCAGAAACCGATGATCAGGATGAACAGGGAGATCAGCGGCCAGCCCCAGGAGATGGCGACCGGTCCACCGTTGTTCCACGCCTGCCCGAAGGTGGTGAAACAGCCGGCCAGGATCGAGATGATCGAGAACGAGATGGCGAAGTTGGAGAAGCCGCTCCACTTGCGGCGCAGCTCCTGTTTGTAGCCGAGTTCGGCGAGCCGTCGGGCGTCGTCGTCCATCGGTTGCTCGGCGGTCGGCACGGGGGTCGTTGCCACTGCACACCTCCCTGAGGTGGTTCCGCGTGCGAGTGGGCAAAGTGTGATCCCGGGCGATCAAGACGGTCAATACATACCCGCCGGGAATGTCACCGCCGGCGGCTAATTGTGTTGCCGCTGCGGCCACGCCGGCCGCATCCTTGAGCCTGTGACCTGGCCCGACAGCAGGGCTCACCCCCGGGCGCTCGGACCGCCCGGACCGCGGCGGCGCGGGGCACAACCTCTCTCTCAGCGCGGCGATCCGCCGTGCCCGACAAGTGCCCCGCGCCCCCGAACCCCGGCACGACGAGCCCTCACGCTCAGGCGGGCAGGTCGACCAGCAGGCCCGGACGGGCCACGCCGACCCAACCGGTGTACGCCCGCCGGGCCGCGGCGACCGCCGCGTCGGGCGCGGTGCCCGGCCACAGGTGAGTCAGCAGGACCGCTCTGGTCCCTGCCGCAGTGGCATAGCGACCCACCTCGGTTGCGCTCGACAAGAATCCGACGTTTCGCTCCGGAATCTCGTCGACGTATGTCGCGTCGGCGATCAGCAGGTCGGCGTCACGGGCCAACTCGACCAACGCCGGGCTCGGCCCGGTGTCCCCGGTGTAGGCCAGCACCGTCCCGTCGGCGGAGAAACGCGCCCCGGCGTTCGGCACCCAGTGCGGCAGGGACCAGGTCCGCACCGTGAACGGGCCGACGTCGAAGGTGTCACCGGGCGCGAACGCGTGCAGTTCGTACGCCGTGTCGACCAGCCCGGACTCGTCGATCGCGAGCAACGGGTCGAGGCTGCCGCCAGGCGCGTACACCGGCAGGGCCGGCGCGGGACGGTCGGGCAACACCCGTGCCCGCAGCAGCGGCTGCAGGTCGGCGCAGTGGTCGGGATGGCCGTGGCTGACGTACACCGCGTCGACCGCCGAGGCGGGCAGCCGGGCCAGCAGCGGTTGCAGGGTCGCGTAGCCAGGATCGATCAACAGCCGAAAGCCCTGGTGCTCGACCAGAAAGCCCGAACACGCCTGCTCGGCGGTGGGCCAGCCACCAAGACCGCCAAGCACCACGACGCGCATGGCCTCGACCCTAGCCGCCGCGGCGCCGCCGGCCCGCCCCGAACTCGTCCGAACGAGGGCAGCGGGTCACGTCAGGAGGAGGCCGGTCACCCAGAGGGCCGCCACCACAAAGGCGGCCAGGAACTCGACCAGCATCGACAGACCGGCTGCCTTGAGCGCCTGCACGGTGGACGGCCAGGCGAGCTGGTTGCTGCCGAGCCGCAGCCGCTCCGCCGCCCACACCCCGGCGACGAAGCCGAGCACCAGCCCCACGACCGGCACCACGAAGAAACCGACGATGCCGAGCACCCCGCCGGCGAGCAGTGTGGACGTCGGCACACCGGTGCGCTTCAGGTTCCGGCCGGGCCACGCGTACTTGATCACGGCGCCGCCCGCCGCGACCACCGTGGCAGCGGCGAACACGGCCCAGCCACCCATGCCCGCACCGCCGAAGACCGCCCACACGAGCACACCACCCCAGCACAGCGGCAACGCCGGCAGGCCGGGCACCACGACGCCGGCCAACCCGGCCAGGATGGCCAGCCCGGCCACCACCGTCACCACGGTCTGCGAGTCCGTCAGGCTCACGTCGCCACCCTCCATCGTCGCCATCGGTGCCGACCGAACCGTAGTGGTCCCCCGCTCACGCCGTCACCCCGCCACGGAGCCGAGCGGTGATCGCGTCGGCCGGGGCCGGGGCACCGAAGAATCGTCCCTGCCCGGTGTCACAGCGCAGCGCCCGCAACCGCTCCGCCTGCACCCCGGTCTCCACCGCCTCGGCGGTCACCCACAGCTCCAACGCGTGCGCCAACCGGACCAACGCGTCGACGATCCGTTCGTCGCGGTGGTCGGCGGCGACGTCGGTCCCGTCGGCGCGGATGCCCTCGACGAAAGGGCCGGCGAGCTTCAGGCAGTGGATCGGCAGCCGCCGCAGGTACGCCAGGTTGGAGTACCCGGTGCCGAAGTCGTCCACCGCCAGCCGGACACCGAGCGCGGCGAGCCGGTACAGGCTGCGCAGAGGCTCGTCGGCGCTGCCCATCACCGCGCTCTCGGTCAGCTCCAGTTGGAGCAGATCCGCGGGCAGCCCGCTGGTGTGCAGTGCGTCGGCCACGGTCTCCACGATCGCCGGGTCGTCGGCCTGTCGCCCGGCCAGGTTGACGCTGACCACCAGCCTGGCCTCGGGGAACTCCCGCCACCACCGCTCGGCGTCGTGACAGGCCTGCCGCAGCACCCACTCACCGAGTCGGATGATCAGGCCGGTCTCCTCGGCCAGGCCGATGAACCGGTCCGGCCCGATCAGGCCCAGCTCCGGGTGCTCCCACCGGACCAGCGCCTCCACCGCGAGCATCCTGCCCTCCAGCAGCGACACGATCGGCTGGTAGTGCAGGACGAACTCGCCCCGTTCCAGTGCGGCCGGCAGCCCGGCCACCAGCGCCGACCGTGCGATGTCCCGGGCACTGCGCTCCGGGTCGTAGACCGCCCACCGGCCCCGGCCCGCCGCCTTCGCCCAGTACAGCGTGGTGTCCGCGGCCTTCATCAGCTCGGACGGGGTGGTCTCCGCGGCCGGGCACTGCACGATGCCCACACTGGCCGAGACAGCCAACTGGTGGTCACCGACGTGCACCGGGGACGCGACGGCCTCCAGTGCGGCCTCCGCGACGGCGATCGCGTCGTCGATGTCGTCCCCTCCGTCGACGAGGATCACGAACTCGTCGCCGCCCATCCGGGCGACCAGGTGGCCGCGGTCGGCCACGCACGCGGCCAGCCTCCGGCCGATCATCACCAGCAGCCGGTCACCGAGGTCGTGACCGAGGCTGTCGTTGATCGCCTTGAAGCCGTCCAGGTCGAGGAAGCAGACCCCGACCCGCCGCCCCGTGCCCGCGCCGTCGAGGACCCGACCCAGCGTCTCGAAGAACAACGTGCGGTTGGGCAGCCCGGTCAGCGGGTCGTGCAGGGCCTGGAAGCGCAGCCGCTGCTGGAGCTCGTACCGCTGGGTGATGTCCTCGATCATCGCGACGGTGAACCGGGGGCGGCCGTCGTCGTGCCGGATCAGTGAGACGGCCAGATCCGTCCAGACCACGCTGCCGTCCTTGCGGTGGTAGCGCTTCTCCACCCGGGCCGCGTCGTGTTTGCCCTCGATCAGCTCCTGGTACAGCTCCCACATCCCGGCGGCGTCGTCGGCGTGGAACAGTGCCGCCACGTTGGTCTCGCACAACTCCTCGATCGAGTAGCCGAGCATGTCGGCGAAGGCCTGGTTGACGTCGATGATCCGACCGTCCACGCCCGCGATGCCGATCCCGATCGCGGCGCCGGTGAAGACGGCCCGGAACCGTGCCTCGCTGTCGCGCAGCGCCTGCTCGACCTCGTCGCGCGCCTGCCAGGCAGACCGGGCGATCCGCTCCTGCTGACTGAAGGTGCGGTCGCGAAGCGCGCGGGCGAACCCGGCGGCCAACGCGCCCTGCATCGCCGCCACCCGGTCGGTGAGGTCCACCGGCCGGTCGACGGCACCCAGCACCCGGTCGGCGAAATCCGCACCGAGGGCGTGCAGCGTCCAGTCCAGGGCCTGCGGCTCGGTCAGGTGCGCCTCCACCAGCGCCCACCCGACCTCCTCGGCGGTGCGGGCGGTGAACGGCTCCGCCCGCACCGCCTGCGCCAGCCGGATCGTGTGCACCAGCAGCAGCCGCTCGGTCTCGGCCGCGCTGAGCGGCACGAACCCGAGGCGGCGTACCGCACGGGCCCAGTCGGCGGCGTACCCCTGCGCATCGGCCCGGCCGGCGTCGACCCCGGCGGGGTCCCGGCCGGCGTCGACCCCGGCGGGGTCCCGGCCGGCATCGACCCCGGCGGGGTCCGGGACGGCGGCCACGGGATCAGCCGGCGCGCTGGTCGTACCGGGCGACGCCCCCGAAGGCGCCGAACCGCTCCGGGTGCTCGTCCACGTCGGACGGTGAGTCGGGACGCCAGAGCGGCATGTGCACCACGCCCGGTTCGAGGACCGTCCAGTCCCCGAAGAAACCGGTGACCTGTGCGCGGGAACGCAGGGTGATCTCGGTGTCCGTCCGCGCGGAGAGGCGCTGGGCGTCCAGCATCTCCTGCGGCTGGTCCTCGAAGGTGGAGTGCGAGACGACCAGGAAGCTGCCCGGCGCGGCGGCGGCCCGCAGGGTGGCCAGGATCTCCTCCGGCCGGTCGCCGTCGGGGATGAAGTGCACCACCCCGGCCAGCAGGATGCCCATCGGCCGGCTGAAGTCGATCAGCCCGAGCTGCCGGGTCTCGGCGAGGATCCGCTCCGGCTCACGCAGGTCCGCGTGGATCACCCCGGTCAGCTCGTTGCCGGCCAGCAGCTCCCGGCTGTGCGCGACCGCCACCGGGTCGATGTCGACATACACCACCCGGGCCTTGGGGTTGACCCCCTGGGCCACCTCGTGCACGTTGCCCACGGTGGGAATTCCGGAGCCGATGTCGAGAAACTGGTCGATGCCGGCGTCGAGCAGCACCCGGACGGCCCGGCGCAGGAAGTCCCGGCCGGAGCGCATGGTGGCGGCGAGATTCGGGGTCATGCTGGCGATCTGTTCGGCCAACTGCCGGTCGATCTCGAAGTTGTGCGCCCCGCCCAGGAAGTAGTCGTACACCCGGGCCGCGCTGGGCCTGGTCAGATCGATCTCGGTCGGCAGTCCGTCCGGCATCAGCGTGCTCCCCAGTTCATCGCCGCGGCGCGGGACAGCACCGGCGTCGGGGCGCGCAGCGGGCACGCGTGGGCACCGGTCGACCCGCGGGTCGTGTGGTGTGGACCACTCTAGGCGGCTGACTCCAGCAACAGCGAGATCCCTTGACCGACACCGATGCACATGGTGGCCAGAGCCCGGCGACCACCGCGACGGCGCAACTCCAGGGCGGCGGTCAGCGCCAGCCGCGCGCCGCTGGCGCCGAGCGGGTGCCCCAGCGCGATGGCGCCGCCGTTCGGGTTGACGTGCTCGGCGTCCACGGGCAGCCCCAGCTCGCGCAACACCGCCACGGACTGCGCGGCGAACGCCTCGTTCAGCTCCACCACGTCCACCGCGCCCAGCCCGACGCCGACCCGGTCGAGCAGCTTGCGGGTGGCCGGCACCGGGCCGATCCCCATGATCCGGGGCGGTACGCCGGCTGCCGCCGCCCCACCGATCCGGGCCAGTGGAGTGAGGCCGTACCGGTGCACCGCCGCCTCGCTGGCGACCAGCAGGGCCACCGCCCCGTCGTTGACGCCCGAGGAGTTGCCGGCGGTCACCGTGCCGCCGTCGCGGAACGGGGTTGGCAGCGAGGCCAACTTCTCCAGCGTGGTCTCCCGGGGGTGCTCGTCGACCTCGACCAGCCGGGTCTCCCGACGGCCGGCCGGCACGGACACCGCCACGATCTCCTCGGCGAACCGGCCCTCGGCCTGCGCCCTGGCCGCGCGCTGCTGCGAGCGGTACGCGAAGGCGTCCTGCTCGGCGCGGCTGACGCCGTACTCGGCGGCCACGTTCTCCGCCGTCTCCGGCATCGAGTCGACGCCCCACCCGTCGCGCATCAGCGGGTTCACCAACCGCCAGCCCAGGGTGGTGTCGTGCACCTCGGCCGAGCGGGAGTACGCCGACGTGGCCTTCGGCATGACGAAGGGGGCCCGGCTCATGCTCTCCACCCCGCCGGCGACCACCAGCTCCGCGTCCCCGGCGACGATGGACCGGGCGGCGGTGGCCAGGGCGTCCAGGCCCGAGCCGCAGAGCCGGTTGACGGTGCTGCCCGGCACCTCCTGCGGCAGGCCGGCCAGCAGCGCCGCCATCCGGGCCACGTTGCGGTTGTCCTCGCCGGCCTGGTTGGCGCAGCCGAGCACGACGTCGTCCACCCGCGCCCAGTCCACCGACGGGTGGCGGGCGACCAACTCGCGGATCACGTGCGCGGCCAGGTCGTCGGGGCGGACGCCGGCCAGCGCGCCGGCGTACCGGCCGATCGGGGTGCGGACACCGGCCACCAGGTATGCCACGGTCATCGCGAGTCCTTCGGGGGTGCAGACGGCGGGGGTGGGGCACACCCACCGGGTCGCGGGGGCTGCCGGCCGCCAGGATATCCGCGTCGGCAGCGGATAGGTTGACGGCATGGCCCGGGCCCAGTTCAGCGCAGAGACCAGCGGCGGCGGCGCGTTCGTCCGTCAGCCCAACCGGTTCACCGGTCGGGTGACCGCCGACTCGACCTCCCCGCCCGGTGGCGGGCCCGACGAGCAGGACCGTTGGCCGTTGGAGGCCGGCCGGTACCGGCTGATCTGGTGCCGTGCCTGCCCGTGGGCGCACCGGGCGAGGATCGTGCGGGGCCTGCTCGGGCTGGACGACGCGATCTCGCTGGGCACCGTCGACCCGATCCGCGACGAACGGGGCTGGGCGTTCGCCCTCGACCCGGACGGCTTCGACCCGGTCCTCGGCGTGAGCTTCCTCTCCGAGGCGTACCTGGCCACCGACCCGGACTACACCGGCCGGGTGACCGTGCCGGCGCTGGTCGACACCCTGACCGGCCGGGTCGTCACCAACGACTACCCGCAGCTCACCCTCGACCTCTCCACCGAGTGGCGGTCGCTGCACCGTGCGGGGGCGCCGGACCTGTATCCGGTCGCGCTGCGCCCCGAGATGGACGCGCTGATGGCCGAGATCCACACCGACGTCAACAACGGCGTCTACCGGTGCGGGTTCGCCACCTCCCAGGAGGCGTACGACGAGGCGTTCCGGGCACTCTTCGCCCGGCTGGACACGCTGTCCGAGCGACTGGCCGGGCAGCGCTACCTGATGGGTGACGCGATCACCGAGGCCGATGTCCGGCTGTTCACCACGCTGGTCCGCTTCGACGCCGCCTACCACGGCCACTTCAAGTGCAACCGGCAGAAGCTGACCGAGATGCCGGTGCTCTGGGCGTACGCCCGGGACCTGTTCCAGACCCCGGGCTTCGGCGAGACGGTGGACTTCGACCACATCAAGCGGCACTACTACGGCACCCACCGGGAGATCAACCCGAGCGGGATCGTGCCGCTCGGGCCTGACGACTCCGGGTGGAGCACGCCGCACGGGCGTGGCTGAGCCGGGTCGGCCCGGCACCACGACCGCGCCGAGGGCCTACGCCGACGTCGCCCGCCGCGTCGCCGGGTCCGCCGCGGCCGGCTGCGCGCTGGCCGGTGCGGTCGCGGTGACCGCCGCCGTCATCGCCGGTCCCGGTCCAGGGCTCACCGGGTACGTCAGCGAGGCGGGCATCGCCGGCAGCGGTCACGCCACGACGTACCGGATCGGGATCCTCGCCCTGGCTGCCGCTCTGCTGCTGGTCGGCGCGGCGCTGCCTCCCGGGGTGTGGGCGGCACCGGCCCTGCTCGCCACCGGCGCCGTCTTCACCGCCGTGTCCGGGGCGGTGACCTGCTCCGCCGGCTGCCCACTGCCACCGTTCGAGCGGGCGACGGCGGCGGATCTGGTGCACGGTGGCACGAGCATCGCGGCGACCGCCTCGGTGGTCCTCGCCATGGTCACGCTCGCGGTGTCCGGGCCGGCGGGCCCGGTGCTCCGTCGGCTGGCCGGCATGGCCGCCGTGGTGGCCCTGCCGCTCTGCGCAACGGTGGGGCTGGCGATGCTCGTCCTCGGCCGGGGTCCGGTGGTGGGCGTGCTGGAGCGGCTGGTCCTCGCTGTCGCGGTGCTGTGGGGCGTCGCGACCGGGACCATCCTCGCCCTGGCCCGCCGGTAGGGCGACGCGCGACGGGATGTAAGGAGCCTCACGCCGATCACCCCTTCCTTTGCGCGGGAATCGGCGTAACGTCGGCGAGCGATGACCAATGTCTGGGGCCTCACCGAGCGCCTGTACGTCGATCTCCGACTGCAGGCCAGCGGCGTCTGTCCGGCGTAGCCGCACCACCTACGCCCACCCGCTCGGAACCAGACAATTGGACAACGTCTCATGCCTTTCGGCCTGCGCAAGATTCCCTTCTCCGTGCAGATCCTGCTCGGCCTCGTGCTCGGCGTCGCGCTGGGCTTCCTGGCCCGCGCCAACGACCTGAGCTGGCTGACCAGCACCCTGCACACCGTCGGCAGCCTCTTCATCCAGCTGCTCAAGCTGGCCGTGCCTCCGCTGGTCTTCACCGCCATCGTGGTCAGCGTGGTCAGCCTGCGCGGCGTCGCCAACGCCGCCCGGCTCGCCGTCAAGACCCTGATGTGGTTCGGCATCACCGCCCTGATCGCGGTGAGCATCGGCATCGGCCTCGGCCTGCTCACCAACCCGGGCAGGGGCGTGACCCTCGACCTGGGTGGTGCGGCCCCGCCGAAGAACACCGGCTCGTGGACCGACTTCCTCACCGGCATCGTGCCCACCAACCCGGTCGGCGCGTTCGTCGAGGGCAACGTCCTGCAGATCGTCTTCCTCGCCGTCGTCGTGGGTGCCGCGGCCCTGCTGGTCGGCGACGCCGCCGAACCGTTCGTGGCGCTGAACCGGTCCCTGCTGGAGATCGTGCAGAAGGCGCTCTGGTGGGTCATCCGCCTCGCCCCGATCGGCACCCTCGGCCTGATCGGCAACGCCGTCGCCTCGTACGGCTGGGACCTGCTGGCCCCCCTCGCGAAGTTCACCACCGCCGTCTACGTCGGCTGCGCCATCGTGCTGTTCGTGGTCTACCCGCTGGTGCTGATCCTCGCTGGGCGCCTCAACCCGCTGCGGTTCTTCGCCGGCGCCTGGCCGGCGATCCAGCTGGCCTTCGTGTCCCGCTCCTCGGTCGGCACCATGCCGGTGACCCAGCGCTCCGTCGAGCGGCTCGGCGTGCCCCGCGAGTACGCCTCGTTCGCGGTGCCGTTCGGCGCCACCACGAAGATGGACGGTTGCGCCGCCATCTACCCGGCGCTCGCCGCGATCTTCGTGGCCCAGGTGTTCGGTGTGCAGCTCGGCGTGACCGACTACCTGCTGATCGCCTTCGTCTCGGTGGTCGGCTCGGCGGCCACCGCCGGCCTGACCGGCGCGATCGTCATGCTCACCCTGACCCTCAGCACGCTGGGTCTGCCGCTGGCCGGCGCCGGCCTGCTGCTGGCCATCGACCCGATCCTGGACATGATCCGCACCGCCACGAACGTGGCCGGCCAGGCACTCGTGCCGACCGTGGTCGCCGCCCGCGAGGGCACCCTCGACCGGGCCGCGTACGAGTCCGCCGGTCGGCGGGACCTGACCGACCCGGAGCCGGTCGCCGACCCCCGGCCGGCCCGACAGGACGAGCTGAGCCCCGTACCCGCCTGATCCAGTTGGCACCGACGGCGACGGGCCCCTCCCCGGAGGGGCCCGTCGCCGTCTTCGAGAGGATGACCCCATGAGTTCCCTGTTCGCCCCCCTGGCCCTGCGCGCGGTGACCCTGCCCAACCGGATCGCCATGGCGCCCATGTGCCAGTACTCGGCCGGCCCCGACGGTCTGCCCACCGACTGGCACCTGATCCACCTCGGCAGTCGCGCGGTCGGCGGCGCCGGCCTGATCCTGACCGAGGCGACCGCCGTGCTCCCCGAGGGCCGGATCAGCCCGCAGGACACCGGGCTGTGGTCCGGCGCGCACGTCGACGCCTGGCGACCGGTGACCGCGTTCGTCGCCGCCCACGGCGCCGTGCCGGCCGTGCAGCTCGCGCACGCCGGGTTCAAGGCCTCCACCTACCGGCCGTGGGCTCCGGAACGCGGCGGCGTGCCCGACACCGAGGGTGGCTGGACGCCCGTCGCGCCCGGCTCGGAGCCGTTCACCGCCGGCTACCGGACGCCGACCAGCCTCGACGAGGCCGGCATCGCCGGCGTGGTCCAGGCGTTCGCGGCAGCCGCCGAGCGTGCGCTGGACGCCGGCTTCGCCGCCGTGGAGATCCACGCCGCGCACGGTTACCTGCTCAACGAGTTCCTCTCGCCGCTGACCAACCACCGCACCGACTCCTACGGCGGCGACCGGGCCGCCCGGATGCGACTCACCCTGGAGGTGGCCCGCGCGGTGCGCGCCGCCGTCGGTGAGGACGTGCCGGTGCTGACCCGGATCTCCGCCACCGACTGGGTCGAGGGCGGTTGGACGATCGAGGACAGCGTGGTGCTCGCCGGCGAGTTGGCCGGCGTCGGCGTCGACCTGGTCGACGCGTCCTCCGGTGGCGTCAGCACCCACCAGCGCATCCCGCTCGGCCCCGGCTACCAGGTGCCGCTGGCCGCCCAGATCCGCCGCGACGCCGGTGTGCCGACCGGCGCCGTGGGCCTGATCGTCGAGCCCGAGCACGCCGAACAGATCGTCGCCAGCGGCGAGGCCGACCTGGTGCTGCTGGGCCGGGAGCTGCTGCGCGACCCGTACTGGCCGCGCCGGGCCGCCGCCAAGCTCGGCGTCGCGTACTCCGGCCCCGCCCAGTACGCACGCGCGGCCTGATCGTCCGGTCGGGCGGCTGCCGCCGTGCGCAGCCGCCCGACGGTCGCCCCGCTCTCAGCCGGCCAGGTGTGACCAGCGACCCTCCAGGTTCTGCCAGGTGCCCTGCGCCGCCACCCGCCCGCCGAGCAGCACCACCACGTGGTCGGCCCGGACCAGCGCGGCGCGCTTGGCGGTGGACCCGACCACGGTCACCCCGTGGTCGCGCAACGCCTGCCACAGCGCCAGCTCGGTGGTGACGTCCAGCGCCGACGACACGTCGTCGGCGACCAGCAGTTCGGTACGCGGAGCCAGCGCGCGGGCCAACGCCAACCGCTGCAACTGCCCGCCGGAGAGCCGGGTGCCCTTGTGCCCGATGAGCAGACCCAGCCCACCGCCGGCGGCGGCCAGGTCGTGGTCGAGCTGGGCGGTGCTGACCGCCCCGGCCGCGTCCACCTGGTGCCCGAGCGCGATGTTGTCGGCCACGGTGCCGGACAGCACCCGAGGCAACTGCCCGACGTAACCGACCTGGTTGGGGCGCAGGAACAGCTCCGGCTCGGTGACCGGGTCGCCGTTCCAGGCCAGCTCACCGGTGTGGTGCACGATCCCGGCGAGCGCCCGCAGCAACGACGACTTGCCCGACCCCACCGGCCCGACGACCAGCACCAACTGCCCACGCTGCACGGTCAGGTCCACGTCCCGGACGGCCACCGTACCGTCGGAGTGCACCACCCCGAAGCCGCGCAGCTCCAGGCGGCGCAGCGGATGCCGGGGTGGTGGCGTCGGCGCGGGCGCCGTCCCGGCGGCCAGGTCGACGGCCGAAACCCCCGCGGAGTACGCGCTCACTCCGGTCATCGCCGCCGTGCGCCGGGTCCAGACCCGCGCCGAGGGCAGCTGGGAGATCAACGAGGCGGTGGTCCAGGCGAACCAACGCGCCGCGCCCAGCGTGGAGACGGCCACCAGCACCGCCCCGGCGGAGAGCGACCCGTTCAGGTAGAGCGCCCACGCACCGATCGGCAACAGCCCACTGGCCACCGACGGCGTGGAACGCGCCCACACCTGCACCGAGATCTCCCTCCGCTGCCGGTCGCTGCGCAGCACGTCCAGGCCGGCCAGGTGACGCAGCACCGCAGTGGTCGCGCCGGCGAGCTTCACCGTCCGCGCCGCGGAGAGCGCGGAGACCAGCGCCGTCGCGAAGGCGGCCCGCGCCGCCACCGTCGCCCGGGCCGCACGTTCGAGTTTCGGCCCGAACAGCGTCGCGGCCAGCCCGGACACCACCATCGTGCCGAGGAAGAACAGCCCCGGTACGACGCTGCCGGTGACCGCCGTCATGGCGACCACCAGGACCAGCGCGACGGCCTGGTCCAGCACGTTGTCGGCGAGCTGGACCACCCGCTCGGTGTCGCCGCCCTGCGCCACGACCTCGGCCGGGGTGTGCGAGCTGACCCGGCGCGGCCCGGTCTGGCCGTGCACCAGCCGCAGGCCGATCCGCAGCATCTGCCGCACCCACCACTGGGGGAACCAGACGTGGGTGTAGTACGGCAGCGGCAGAGTGACCAGCAGCCCGGCCACGATCCCGATCGCCGGCAGGTAGGGGTTGCCGGTGCCGTCCACCAGGTCGGCCCAGAGCCAGGGCAGCACCGGGCCGTCCAGCCCCAGCAGGCTGAGCCCGAGGAACAACCCGATCGCGGCCAACCCGTACCGGGGATCGTTGGTGCAGAGTCGGAAGATCTCGCGCAGCGTCCGGGCCGGCGGCACGGGCGGCAGCGGTGGCGGGTCGGCCCGCGTCGGCCCGGCCTTCTCGACCTGCTCGGCGTGCGTGGTGGGCCCGGCGCGCCCGGCGTGCCCGGCGTGCCCGGCGTGCTCGACCTGCCCAACGCGCGCGGCGTGCGCGGTGGGCTCGGCGTGCGCGGTGGGCTCGGGGTGCCCGGCGTGCGCGGTGGGCTCGGCGTGCGCGGTGGGCTCGCTCGGCCAGGCGTCGGCCGGGTCGGGACCGACCAGCAGGTCGGTGCCGACGCCAGCGCGGCCGGACGGTGTGACCGCGGCGTACGCGGCGGCGTGACTGGTCGCCAGCAGCTCGGCGAAGCGCGTCGACGTCTCCAGCGGGCCGGCCTCGACCACCGCGCCGTCGGCCAGCACGACCACCTCGTCACAGCGGCGCACCGAGGAGAGTCGGTGCGCGATGACGATGCCGATCCGGTCGCGCAGCAGCCGTTCGGTGGCCCGCTGCACCCGAGCCTCGGTGACGGGATCCAGACGCGCGGTGGCCTCGTCGAGGATCACCACGTGCGGGTCACGGACCAGGATCCGGGCGAACGCCACCAGCTGTTCCTGGCCGGCGGAGAGCACGTGCCCGCCCTCCCCCAGCCGGGTCGCCAACCCGTCCGGCAACTCGGCGATCCAGGCGGCGAGGCCCAGCTCGTTCAGTGCCTGGGCCGCGGCGTCGAGCAGCTCCGGGTCGTAGAGCGCGACGTTCTCCGCGAGGGTGCCGGCCACGATCTCGGTACGCTGCGGCACCAGCGCCACCCAGCGGCGCAACTGCTCGACGTCGAGGTCACACAGGTCGGTGCCGCCCAGAAAGACTGTGCCCGGCGGCACGTCGACCGCCCTGGTGAGCACCTTCGCGAGTGTCGACTTGCCCGAGCCGGTCCGCCCGATCAGCGCGTACGAGCGCCCGCGGGCGAAGGTGAGGCTGAGCCCGCGCAGCGCGGCCCCGCGGCCGCCCTCCGGGCCACTCACCTGGTAGCCGAAGGTCAGGTCGCGGATGCGCAGGTCACCCTCGGTCGGGCTGGCGCCACCCACGGGCTCCTGCCGCGACCTGTGCAGCAACTGCACCCGGGCCCACGCGCCGAGAGCCTCCTGGATCTCCGGCACCATCCGGCTGACGTGCTCCGCGGTGGCCCCGAAGGCCAGGGCGAGCAGCCAGATGGCGGTGAGCCGGGCGGCGTCGATCCGGTCGGTGGTCAACGCCCAGGCCCCTCCGAGCACCACCGCGCCGATGCCGGCCCGGATCGTCGCGGTGGCGGCCGTGGCCACCCGGGCGGACAACACCCAGACCAGGCCGCCCCGGGACAGCACGGCGGCGGCCCGCCGGGCGTACAACCGCAGCACGTACGGGCGGGCCAGGCTGGTCCGTACGTCGTCCTGGCCGTGCACCGCCTCCTCCATCACGGCGGCCAGGTCGGACCACGCCTCCTCCTCGGCCATCCGGGCCGGGGCGATCCGTGCCGTGGGCCGTCGCAGACTGACAGCGAGCACCACCGTGAGCAGGAGCATCGCGACACCGGCCGGCCACCACACGACCAACGCCACCACCATCGACAACAGGCCGACGCAGAGACCCTGGGCGAGCCGGGTGCCCTGGTTACGGATCGCCGACGCCACCTGGTAGACATCCCCGTCGATGCGGTCGAGCAACTCCCCCACCGGGGTGGTCTCCAGGGTCGGCAGATCCTGCCCGAAAGCGACCCGGCAGAGCCGGCGGCGTACGTCGGCGGACCAGTCGGCGGTCAGACCGGCCATCAGCAGGCTCACCACGAGGTCGCTGAGCACCACGGCGACCAGCGCCCCGGCCAGCACGGCGAAGAAGCCAGCCGAGCGATGCACCAGCACCGCGCCGGCCAGCGCCGAGGCGCCCGCCTGACCGGCAGCGCCGAGCACGATCAGGACGGCCACGACCGTCATACGACGTGCCGAGGTGCCCCACAGATCACGGAGCAGGCGCATGGAAAGTCCTCCGGACGTGGGGTGGCGGAGACTTCAGCCTGCCGGCGTCCGCGCCTAGATTCAACCGAATTTCCGGCCCTGAGCAGGGCATCAGTCCCCGTCGACCGATGATCGACTCAGCTGTCGTGAAGCGTGGGTGTCAGCCCGTCCGCCTACCCGGGTGATCAACTCAGCCTCCGCGAAGTCACGGCGTCAGCCCGTCCGCCTACCAGGGTGATCAACTCGACTTCCGCGAAGTCGGGGTGTCAGCCAGCCCCCGAGCCGGTGATCGACTCGACTGCCGTAAGCCGGGGGGCAGCCCGTCCCGGATGCCGCGATATCCGTAAAGTTGAGTGGATCATGCCCACCTGGGGTGCCTGTCTGGCGACCCATGTCCAGCCGAGCCCCCAACACCCTGGACCGCAGGGCAGTGCTGCCCCCGGCTTACGTGGCGTAGGGGTGAAATGGGACGACCTGGTGCGTTCGTCCGGTTCGTGGAGCCGGTGGCACCCACGACCTGGTCTTGATCGACTCGACTTTCAGGAAGTCGGGGCATCCAGACGCCTCGGATGCCGCGATTTCTGTAAAGACGAGTGGATCACGCCCGGCCAGGGGGTTTGTGACCGCCAGTCTGAGGTGTTTGGGGAATTTGTCGGGTTCTGGTGTTCCATAGGTTGTGACCGGTCGCACCCATGGGTCGGAATGATGGCCGGGGCGGGGTCGTTACACACCCTGACGATCGCAGGACCACCGGCTCACCACCCCGCCCATGGGGTCGGGGGCGCTGGTGGCGGGGTTGGAATGCCTGCCCCACCGGGTCGTTGAAGCCTTCCGTAAGCGACCGCCCGAGTGCCCTGCCCGATCGGGTGCCGGTGGATGGGCCAACCCCGGAATGACCCTGGCCCCCCGGTCGTTACACATGGACCCGGCGCCACAAGCCCCCGGCTTGTGCCCCCGAACTGCGGTGCCCGAGCCCCGGCTCGCAGGCCGCCGACCCGGCGCCATGAACCCGGCTTGTCAGGCGCCGACCTCCCCCAAGACTTTCCCCTTGAATCTGATGCGCCGGACGAGGTGCTCACACCCTGTACCGCCGACCCCCATCGGTGTGCGGGTGTTTCCTACCCCCGAAGGAGCTACCCCCATGAACACGATCATCCGCAAGAGCATGCTGTCCGTTGCTGGTCTCGCGTTCGCCGGTGGTGTCTTCGCCGGTCCGATCGCCGCGCACGCCAACCCGGTGGATGCCAAGCCCGTCGCCGTCGCGGTGCAGTCGGGTGCGCCGAAGCCGCAGGGCGACCAGTCCCGAATCACGTTGAATGACGAGCAGACCGCGAACGTCAAGGCGATCATCGCCGCGACGAAGAAGGCCGGCCTGCCCGAGCGCGCCGCGGTCATCTCGATCGCGACGAGCCTGCAGGAGTCGAAGTTGGAGAACCTGGGTCACCTGGGTGACGCCAACGACCACGACTCGCTGGGCCTGTTCCAGCAGCGCCCGTCCAGCGGTTGGGGCACCCCGGAGCAGATCACGAACCCGGAGTACTCGACGACGGCGTTCCTCAAGGGCCTCAAGCAGGTCGACGGGTGGCAGGACATGCCCCTGACCGACGCCGCCCAGACCGTGCAGGTCTCGGCGTACCCGGACGCGTACGCGCAGTGGGAGCAGCAGGCCACCGACCTGGTCGCCCAGCACTGGAACAGCTGACCCCCACCACAGCACCACAGCAGCAGCACGACACCGACCGCCGACCGCTGGCCGGCACCCCACCCGGGTGCCGGCCAGCGGCATTTCCCCCACGAACACCAGGACGCAAACCAAACCCCGGTAGATCTTGGACAGTTACCGTCAGCCCCGAACGGAAACTGTCCAAGATCTAGGGGGAAGCGGCAGAGACAGGCCCACGCGACACCCGGCGGGGATCAGCTCGCGGCCCATAACCCACGGCACGCTGCCACGCCCGACGACGCACGACCCCACGGCACGCTGCCACGCCCGACGACGCACGACCCCACGGCACGCTGCCACGCCCGACGACGCACGACCCACGGCACGCTGCCCGCGCCCGGCGGCGCACGACCCCACGGCGCACGACCCCACGGCGCACGACCCCACGGCGCACGACCCCACGGCCCAACCCATGACGCCCTGAACCACGGCCCACCGACACGGCCACAGCCCAACGGTGCACAACCCAAGGCCGCACGGCCCAAACGCGCACAACCCACGGCCGCAGACCCAACGGCGCAGAACCCACGACCCCCAGCCCACCGAGCACGGGCACCGCCCCAACGGCCCACAACCCATGGCGCACGGCCCGCAGCCCCTGCCCACCGAGCACGGCCACAGCCCCAACGGCCCACACCCACGGCCGCACGGCCCAACGGCGCGCGGCCCTCCCCTCAAGGCGCGCGGCCGGACGCTCAGGTCAGAAGAGGACGGTGGCGAGGGTGCCGATCGGTTGGAAGCCGCAGCGTTCGTAGACCCGGCGGGCCGGGAGGTTGAAGTCGTTGACGTACAGGCTGACGGTGGGGGCTACCCGCAGTAACGCGTCGCGGACCACCGCTGCCATGGCGGCCGTGGCGATCCCTCGACCGCGCCACTCGGGTGCCACCCAGACGCCCTGGACCTGCGCCGTCCGCTTGGTCACCACGGCCAGCTCGGCCTTGAACACGACCTTGCCGTCGACGAAGCGAGCGTACGCCCGACCGGCGCGGACCAGGTCGTTGACCCGCCGGCGGTAGCTGCGCCCGGCGTCCTCGGCCAGTGGGGAGACGCCGACTTCCTCGGTGTACATGGCCACTGCCGCGGGGAAGAGCCGGTCGACCTCGCCGGGGCGGACCTGGCGTACCTCCGGGTCGGCCGCCACGGGTGGCAGGGAGTCGGCGGCCAGCAGCGGCTGGTTGGGGCGGACGTCTCGCGCTGGCCCCCAGGTGTCGGAGAGCCGGTCCCACAGCCCGAGCACGGCATCGGCCCGACCGACGATGGACGAGCACAAGCGCTCCTCGCCCGCGAGCAGGTCGGCGAAGGCGGCCACCGCTGCGTCGCTCGCCAGCACCGGCGTCAGGTTGCCGCCGAGCCAGCACAGCGATTCGAGGTTGCGCCGTGCTCCGTACCCCAGGATTCTGCCCTCGGCGCGCCACCACGAGAGGCCGCGCGCGGCGATCCGTTCGGCGACCTGCGCGCCCGCGAACGGGTCATGGTCGAGTAGTCGCTCGACCGCGCGGCGCTCCGATTCCCCCAGTTGGCGTACCGGCACCGTCAGCACGACTATTAGCCTGCCAGATCGACCCCCCGCTCCGCCGGTCGAGTGACAAGGCCGGTTCCGGCTCTGCCGGCCCGCTGAGCGGCCGGGTCCGTCCGGCCCACCGGACGACCGGCGGCACCAGGGCCCCGAGCAGGAGGAACAGGCCACCGAGCACGAGCCAGCCCGGTACGCCCCAACCGAGCGCGAGGGTGGTCACCACCACCGGCGCGAGCATCTTGCCCAGTTCGTAACCCATGCCGTACGTCCCCTGGTACTGCCCCTGGGCGTCCGCGGGAGCGAGCCCGAAGGAGATCCCCCAGCCGGCGGCGGAGTGCCACAGCTCCCCGATCACGTGGGCGACCGCCCCGAGACCGAGCAGACCGACGGCGCCAGCGGTGGGCAGTGCGCCGCTGGCGGCGAAGAGTACGCAGGCCAGGGCGATGGCAACCCCCGCTCGACGGGCGGCACGGGCGGCTGCGGGCAGGGTGGCGGCGGTACGCGCGGCGCGGACCTGGAGGAGCACCACCAGCACGGTGTTGACCAGCGTCAACGCGGAGATCATCCAGATGGGCGCCCGGGTGTGCCCGGCGATCCACAGCGGCAGGGCGATGGTGAGCAGGCTGAAGTGCATGGACATCAGCCCGTCGACCAGGGTGAAGGCCAGGAACGGGCGGTCCCGCAGGGCGACCAGTCGGGGGCCGTGTGCCGGGGCGGCGACCGGGGCGAAGCTGGGCAGGCGGACGAAGACCACCGCCGCAGCCAGTGACGCCGCCGCCGCGGCCAGGATCAGCGCGACGTACCCGTTGCGGGTTTCGGCGGCGATGGCGAAGCCGCCGAGGACCGCCCCGACGGAGATCCCGACGTTGGTGGTGGCCCGGAGGTAGGCGCGGGTGCGTACCCGCTGGTCGGCCGGGATCGCTCCGGCGATCAGCGCTCCCCGGGCGCCGCGCTCGACCGCGTCGGCGAGTGCCGTGGCGGCTCCCACCAGCACGAAGGTGGGGAACGACCGGACGGCGACGAGGCCGACGGTCAGGGTGCCGGCGGCGAACAGTGCGCCGACCTGGACGCCGCGCGGGCCGAGGCGGTCGGCCAGGTAGCCACTCGGCGTGCTGGCCAGCACGCCGACGAGTGCCGAGATGGTCAGCCCGATGCCCACCTGGGTCACCGACAGGCCGACCGAGCGAGTCAGGAACAGCACGCTGGCGACGAGCCACAGGCCACGCCCGACGGTCTTGACCAGCGTGCCGAGGGTGAGGACCCGGGCCGGGCCCGGTGGTGGAAGCAGGCGCATGGCCGACACCTTAACAAGACGTACGTACGGTTTGTAAAAGCGACTTGTCGACGATGCATTGCCGATATATCGTTGATGCATCAGCGACAGTACGACGAGAGGGAGAACCCGATGAGGTTCCATCGACAGCACCACGCGATGCACGAGGCCCGGATGCGGGGGTTCGGCTTCCCGCCGGTTCCGCCCGGCCCGCACGGGCATGGCGAGCACGGACACGGCGGCCCCTGGGGCGGTCGGGGCCGTGGGCGGGGTCGGGGCCGACGCCCCAACGTCCGGGCGGCCGTGCTGGCTCTGCTCACCGAGCGGCCGATGCACGGTTACGAGATGATCCAGGAGATCGACTCCCGCACCGGCGGCGCGTGGCGGCCGAGCCCGGGCTCGATCTACCCCACCCTCCAACTGTTGGAGGACGAGGGCGTGATCGTCGCCAGCACCGAGGAGTCCGGCGGCGGGCGCAAGCGGTTCACGGTCACCGAGGCCGGTCAGGCCGAGGCCACCGAGGCCGCGCAGACCCCGGCGTGGGCGGACGTCGCCCAGGGCACGGTGAGCAGCTGGCACGACATCCGCGACTCCGGCGCACAGGCGATGAACGCGCTACGACAGGTCATGATGAACGGCACCGACGACCAGCGTGAACGGGCCGCCCAGGTGCTCGACGAGACGCGGCGCAAGCTGTACGCGATCCTCGCCGAATCCGAGTGACGCAAACCCGCACCACCGCAACGCGAACCCGCACTGACGCGAGCCCGCAGTGACGCAAACCCGCACCACCGCAACGCGAGCCCGCACTGACGCGAGCCCGCAGTGACGCAAACCCGCACCACCGCAACGCGAGCCCGCAGTCACGCGAGCCCACCACCGCCGCTGCGAGCCCGCAGTCACGCGAGGCCGCCCCGCAGTCACGCGAAACCGCGCCCCGCACCGACCGGGCCGGGAACCACAGAGCGGCCGTTCCCCGTGGGGAACGGCCGCTTTGTCCAGCTGGGGAATCAGTGCACGGTGACCGTCGGGCCGGCGATCAGCCCGCGCAGCTCCTCGGGCAGCTCGGCGCCCATCTCGTCGGCGATCCGCAGCGCCTCCTCGATCAGCGTCTCCACGATCTGGGCCTCGGGCACCGTCTTGACGACCTTGCCCTTGACGAAGATCTGGCCCTTGCCGTTGCCGGAGGCGACGCCCAGGTCGGCCTCGCGGGCCTCACCGGGACCGTTGACGACGCAGCCCATGACGGCGACCCGCAGCGGCACCGGCAGCCCTTCCAGGCCGGCGGTAACCTCCTCGGCGAGCTTGTAGACGTCCACCTGGGCCCGCCCGCAGGACGGGCAGGACACGATCTCCAGGCCCCGCTCGCGCAGGCCCAGCGACTCCAGGATCTGGTTGCCGACCTTGATCTCCTCCACCGGAGGGGCGGACAGCGACACCCGGATGGTGTCGCCGATGCCCTCGGCGAGCAGGGCGCCGAAGGCGACCGCCGACTTGATGGTGCCCTGGAAGGACGGGCCGGCCTCGGTGACGCCGAGGTGCAGCGGGTAGTCGCACTGCTCGGCGAGCTGCCGGTACGCGCGGATCATCACGACCGGGTCGTTGTGCTTCACCGAGATCTTGATGTCGCGGAAGCCGTGCTCCTCGAACAGCGAGCACTCCCACAGCGCCGACTCGACGAGCGCCTCGGCGGTGGCCTTGCCGTACTTGGCCAGCAGCCGCTTGTCCAGCGACCCGGCGTTGACGCCGATGCGGATCGGCACCCCCGCCGCCCCCGCGGCACGAGCGATCTCCTTGACCTTGTCGTCGAACTGGCGGATGTTGCCGGGGTTGACCCGGACGGCCGCGCAGCCGGCGTCGATCGCCGCGAAGACGTACTTGGGCTGGAAGTGGATGTCGGCGATCACCGGGATCTGCGACTTCTTGGCGATGGCGGGCAGCGCCTCGACGTCGTCCTGGGAGGGCACGGCAACCCGGACGATCTGGCAGCCGGACGCGGTCAGCTCGGCGATCTGCTGGAGGGTGGCGTTGATGTCGGAGGTGAGGGTCGTGGTCATCGACTGCACCGACACCGGCGCACCGCCGCCGACCGGCACCGAACCGACCATGATCTGGCGGCTGGCCCGGCGGGGAGCGAGCGGCGGGGGCGGCACGGCGGGCATACCGAGACTGATTGCGGTCACTTCAGGCACTCACCTTGAGAAGAGCGTGATGGGGTTGACCACGTCCGCGGCGATGGTCAGCAGCGTGAACGCGCCACCGATCAGGATCACCACGTACGTGAAGGGCATCAGTTTGAGGTAGTCCACCCGGCCGGGGTCGGCGCGGCCGATCCGCGCGTAGACCCAGGAGCGGGCCCGTTCGAACCAGGCGATGGCGATGTGGCCGCCGTCGACCGGGAGCAGCGGCAGCAGGTTGAACACGCCGATGAAGAAGTTCAGCGACACGAAGAGCATGAAGAAGACCAGCCAGGCGTTGTTCTCCACCGCCTCGCCGCCGAGTCGGCTGGCGCCGACCACACTGATCGGGGTGTCGACGTCCCGCTCGCCGCCGGTGAGGGCGGTCCACAGGGCGGGCACCTTCTGCGGGAGGCGCTGGAGCGCCTTGACGGTGCCGACGGCCAGCTCACCGGTGAAGTCGGCGGTGGCGCCGAAGGCGCCGACCGGCCCGTACGTCACGCGGGTTGGCGTGCTGGGGACGAGCCCGACGCCGAGCGCGGCGACCGGCGCGGCGGCACCGGTCGGGTTGTCCAGCGGCGGACGCTGGGTCTGCGCGAGCACCGTGCTGGTGGTGCCCGGCTGCCCGTCGCGGACGTACGCGATCTGCGCGGTGTCGCCCGGCTTGAGCCCGCGCAGCGTGGTGAGCAGGTCGCCGTAGGAGTTGACCGGCGTGCCGTTGACCGAGGTGATCCGGTCACCGTTGCGCAGTTGCGCCTGCGCGGCGGGGCTGGCCGCGTCGGCGCTCGTGCACGCGCGCACCGCGTTCTCCGGGACCACGCACTGGCTGAGCTGGATGACCGCGGGCTCCTGGCGGGCCTGCGCGTCGGTGGTCGGGAAGTCCGGGTTGGGCAGGCCGGCAGAGACGGCGAGGATCCAGATCGTGATCAGGGCGAGCGCGAAGTGCGTGATCGACCCGGCGGCCATCACGATCGTCCGCTTCCAGACCGGGTAGCGCCACATCACCCGCGACTCGTCGCCCGGCTCGACGTCGTCGTCCTGCGGAGTCATCCCGACGATCTTGCAGAAGCCGCCGAGGGGGATGCCCTTGAGCCCGTACTCGGTCTCACCCCGCCGGAACGACCAAATGGTGGGGCCGAAGCCGACGAAGTACTTCGTGACCTTCATCCCGAACGCCTTGGCGGTCAGCAGGTGACCCGCCTCGTGCAGGCTCACCGAGATGAGAATGGCCAGGGCGAAGAGGACCACCCCGAGCAGGTACGACATCAAGCTCCTTCCACCGAACCCGCGATGATCTCCTGCGCGTGCGCGCGCGCCCACGACTCGGCCGCGAGCACGTCCTCGACGGTACCTGGTTCGCCGAAGTCCGGAGCGTCCTCCAACACGCGTTCGAGGGTGTCGACGATGCCGAGGAACGGCAGCCGGCCCGCCACGAACGCCGCCACGCACTCCTCGTTCGCCGCGTTGTAGATCGCCGGCCGGGAACGCCCGGCCTCGCCCGCGGCCTTGGCCAGCGCGACGGCCGGGAACGCCTTGTCGTCCAGCGGCGCGAACTCCCAGGTGTGCGCGGTCGTCCAGTCCACCGCCGTGGCAGCCTGCGGCACCCGGTCCGGCCAGCCGATGCCCAGAGCGATCGGCAGCCGCATGTCCGGTGGGCTGGCCTGGGCGATCGTCGACCCGTCGACGAACTCGACCATCGAGTGGATCACCGACTGCGGGTGCACCATCACGGTGATGTCGGCATAGGGCACGTCGAACAGCTCGTGCGCCTCGATCACCTCAAGGGCCTTGTTGACCATGGTCGCCGAGTTGATCGTGACGACCGGCCCCATGTTCCAGGTGGGGTGCGCGAGCGCCTGCTCGGGTGTGACCTGCGTCAACTCGTCGCGCCGCCGGCCCCGGAACGGGCCGCCGCTGGCCGTGACGATCAGCCGGCGCACCTCCGCGCGCGAGCCGGAGCGCAGGCACTGGGCCAGCGCCGAATGCTCCGAGTCGACCGGCACGATCTGCCCCGGCCGCGTCACCGCGGCCCTGACCAGCGGGCCGCCGGCGACGAGCGACTCCTTGTTGGCCAACGCGAGGGTACGACCACCACGCAGCGCGGCCAGCGTAGGAGCGAGGCCCAGCGAGCCGACCACCCCGTTGAGCACGATGTCGCACGGCCACTGCGCCAACTCGGTCATGGCGTCGGGGCCGGCCACGATCTTGGGAAGCTTGAAGTCGCCGGTGGCCCAGCCGCGCCGGCTCGCCTCGGCGTAGAACGCCAGTTGCAGGTCCTGCGCGGCGGACGCCTTGGCCACCCCGACCGCCTCGACGCCCAGTTCGAGGGCCTGTGCGGCGAGCAGCTCGACGTTGCCGCCGCCCGCACCCACGGCGACCACCCGGAACCGGTCCGGGTTGCGCCGAACGATGTCGATGGCCTGCGTGCCGATCGAACCGGTGGACCCGAGCAGGACAAGGTCGCGGGGGGAAGTCACGCCGCCATTCTCCCCCACCCCCGCTGCACACCCGCTGGGAGCCTCAGGCGTCCCCTGCCGCTGCCGCTGCCGCTGCCGCTGCCGCTGCCGGACGATGATCGACTCGGGTTCAAGGAAGTCGCGGCATCCCAAGCACCCCGACACCCCGATTTCCAGGAAACCGTGTCGATCAAGCCTCTTCGTCGGCCGACTCGGGCCCCGGCCCGGTCGGTGCCGCCTCCTCGCCCAGCAGGTCGCCCGGATCGATGGAGAACTCGAAGGGCTCTCGCATGACGAACCGTGTTCCGGCAGCCGCAGCGGCCACCGGCCGATACTCCCCCTCGATCAACTCGTACAGCGCGAGGGTGGGCAACCGGTTGCGCAGATCGACGCGGAGGAAGAAGGGAACGCCCACTGCGGCGTACTCACGCGGACGGTCAATGATGTCCTTGCGCCGGTTCCCGGGGGAGACAATCTCGCCCAGCAACACGGCGTGCCCAATGTCCATCGTCGTCCGACCACCGCCCGGCGCATCGAGGATGACGATGTCAGGGATGAAGAGATCTTCACCAGAGACGACGTTCGTCTCCAGATAGAGCCACAGCTTTGCGCGGCGGGCTGCCTGCTTGAGGTGATACGCGAGGTCCAGCTCCGCATCCTGATGGTCGTATCCGGCATGTGGTGTCACGATCACGCTTCCGCTCAGGACCTCAACCTTGGGGCCGTTGGTCTCCGGCAACAGGTCGAGGGCGAGCTGCGCAGTCCATGGTTCGTCGTGCCACCGCAGCACGTCGAACGACGGCTCGGTGTGCTGCGGCGCCGGCTCCGGCGCGAACGCGGCCTGGGCCATCCGGGCTCACCCCCTCAGCGGACCATCCTGCTCAGGTCAGCCTAACCACCGCAGCCCCAGTTGCGCGGGATCGCACACCCAGTCCGTCACCCACGTTCTTCCTCAGAGCAGATCACCTAAAGTCGCCGGCACGGTTATCCCGACTTTTATAGCCTCCTCCGGAACGTCGACCGAGACGACTATCTCCGTCGCGCCGGCAGGAACTCGGAATCGGTGCACAAAGTCATCACCGACTAGATCGCCGACCTCGAGCACACCGTCAGGAACCGCTAGCACTCCTGTGAAGATCACCGTCTGACCAGGCGGCGGACCCTCGGCTGAAACCCTGATTTCAACCTCAACCTCCGCTGGTGCAACAGCAAGCGTCAGGCACCCTTCACTGAAGGCGAAGAGTGATTCAGAGAAGTCGATCTCAGGGATCTCCCCAGACGTCCCCACACCTTCGATTCGAAGCGTACTCCAGGGAATGCCATGCCGATAGGTTGCCGAAAATCCGGCCTGATCAGACATAAATCAACCTCAGAAATCCGAACAGACCATGCACCCATCAGCGGTCACTCCCCGTATGCGCCAACTGACGCCTGAGCAACTCGCCGCGGGCGTTTTTCGGCACATCATAGGACCCGGAAGGAACGCCCGAGGATTCGACCATTCAACCCCCGCGGTTCAGGCGAGTCAGGCGTCAGCCCCGAACTCGTCCTGCAGGGCGCGAAGCTGAGCTGAGCTCAGGTGACGCACCTCCCAGATCAGCTCTGCCACCTGACGCGTTTTGGCGTCTGCAGGCGGGCAGGCCTGCGGCAACTCGATATCGATCAGCGCGGCAAGTTCCTCGACCTGGAAGGAGAGCACGGTCGCGAAACCGGACAGCAGCTCCGGACTCAGTTCCCTACGGCCGTGGCCCACCACCTGGATAGTCGCCGCCGACAACGGCCCGATTCCGGCCAACCGGTACAGCATTTTCGCCGAGTTCAGATTATTCAGATTCCGGTTGCGGAGCAGGCGCACGATCACCGCGCCCGGACCGTACGGGAACGGGTCGCGCTCCCGTACGATCGGCGCAATCGGGTCCGGTGGTGGCATCGATCTGGCCACTCCAAGCAGTTCTTCGCACCGCTCGAGGGGCAGACGAAGAGCAGTCCTCACGACGTGGTCCAGGATCGGGTCGGGCGGAGCCGCGAACGGTGCTAGGTCACTCGGCACATCTAGACCGGCCAGGACGAAGAGGTCTGCCGTATGCACACCGAGCGCGGGAGCGAGTCGTCGCAGGACTGACGGGCCGGACACCTCGCCCTTGAAGGCCGCACCGAGCTCGGATTGATCGACTTGGGCAGCACGCATCAAGCTGTCGACGTCCTGCCTCCGCTTCGCTGACAGCCGAGCCACCATCGCAACGAAGTTCTCTGGGCCTGCCGTCCATCCACCTGATCCCATTGATTGACCGTCGCCTCCCACTGCATCGAGCCTTCAAATCCTACTTCGTAATATCATCCCATTTCGCGGTTCGGGCACCCGGGAAGCCGTTACTTATCAGGGCCTCCCTGGCGACGTCCGAAATCGGCCGATAGCCTAGAACGTCGTCGTTCGGCGAATAGTGGCCGGACCAGTTGTCGAACTCGACTACTCGCCCGCCAGATACCTGAAAGTGCCCGGCCATGAATACTGGCTCGCCCCCTGCCAAGCTGGTGTGGCCGGATGTGTCATCGATCGCGAACATGTCGTCGCTGCGCATCGACCGAACCGAACCGTTCCGCATCACCACGTAGTGGTGGTCGCCGTTCGCCAGGTTCTGCCCGTCCACGTTGAAGGAGGACGCGGGTAGCGGGCCTTGCGGCTCTTGGTCGACGGCCGATTCGGTTCGGAAGGTGCGGGTCGGCTGAACCGACCCCGTGCCGCAGTTGTGCACGAGCACGGACTCTTGGCCGGCGATCACATAGTACGTGTGGATGTTGGCGACGGTGAGGTTGTGGACGGTAGCCCAAGGGGTGGTCCAGCGCTCGATCGCCCTGATCTGCACGAGCGTGCCGGCACTGGTTCGCAGCAGTTGGCCCGATCGCAGATTAGTGGCGTCGACCCACTCGTTCAGCTCCGGCACCCAGAACGGGTGACCGTCGGTCGCGGTGACCTCGGCCGTGTCCGAACCCCGCTCACCGTCGGTGTCGATGGTGACCTTCACCAGGTGTTTGACACCGTCACCCTTGATCGCGGCGGTGACCGTCTCCACCTCGACCCGACCCGTCTCCGGATCAGTGACCTGGACCTTGTCACCCGGCTTGACGTCCTCGATCGGCTTGGCCGACCCGTCGGCCATGAGGACCTTGGTACCGGGCACGAAGCTGTTTCCGGAAGCCTTGCAGGATCCACCGCTGGAGCCGCCGTTACTGCGTTCGGAGGCACCTGCTTTTCCGCCGGGCTTCGAGTCGCCCTTGCCGGCACCGGACTTGCCGGCGCCGCTGGACCCGGCCGAGGATCCCTTCGGATTGCTCTTGGCCTGGGCGTTCTTCTGGACCGGGCTACCGGTCTTCTTCGAGGCGTTCGTCGCCTTGTTACTTGTCGTGTTGACCTTGTCGGCGGCCTTCTTCTTCGCCGCCTGCGCGGCCTTCTTCGCCCGCTCGATCGCCAACTTCTTGGCGTTGAGCGCCGCTGTCTCCGCCGCTCGGGCGGCAGCCAGGACAGCCTCGGCGGCCTTCTTCGCCGCCCGCCAGGCCTGGATGGCGTCGATCGTCCGATTCACCGCTCGCATCACGGCCGGGATCTTGCCGAGCTTGGCCCACGGGATCGCCCCGATGATCAGGCTGCCGCACGCCCACATGTCACCGCCGAAGCAGTTCATGGCGTCGTTGATGCCGATGAACTCCTTGAGGATGTACCAGGCCGAGTCGAGCACCACCGACATCAGCGAACGGCCCATGTTGGCCTGCGCCTGGGAGATCATCGCCGCCGACAGCCCCGCGCCGGCCAGCGCCGCCGCCGTCTCCGAGGCGGTCAGCGACACCGACAGACCCGTCGGGTCGGAGTGGGTCACCGGGTTGTTGTGGGCGTACGCGTACCCGTTGGACTGTGCCGGGTCGGCCAGGTCCAGGACCGGGTCCGCGGACAGGAACCGTCCCACGGCCGGGTCGTACAGACGCGCGCCGAGCGGGGTGTAGCCGGAGGCGTCATCACGGACGGCACCGAGGAATCCGGTGTTGTTCTGCATGTTGACGCCGAGTGGAGCGGTGCCCCGCTGGTTGCCGAACGGGTCCTGCTTGCGGATCCGCACCGGCATCGCCGTGTCGTGCAGGCCGATCTCCGCGTACGTGCTGCCCTGGTGGTCGCCGGCGAGGGCCAGCAGGTTGGAGCCGGAGACGGCACGGTTCGCGTAGCGAACCACGGTGCCACCCGGCGCGGCGTAGGACCGCTGGGCGGAGACCTGCACCCCGCCCCTCTGCACGGTCAGCTGCGCCTCACCCAGGTTCAGGGTGGCCTGTCGCTGCTGAATGGTCAGCAGGCGGGTGCCGCCCGGCCCGTAGATGTGCCGGGTCTCGTCCTGCGCCTCCCACTGCTGCGCGGGCACGTTGGCGCACGTGGCCAGCACGACCGGGGTGCCGTCGGCGGTCGCCGCGTCCTTGACGGCGACACACAGCCCGGAGGCAATGTGCTTGAGCTGGCCGGTCGACAGGCGTTCCACCTGCTGGCCCGCCGAGCCGTTGCAGCTCTGCACGGCGAAGACCGAGCCCGCGGTGTTGGCTGCCGGCTGAACGCACCAGTTGTCGTACGCGGCGAGCGTGCCCAGGTTGGGGTTGCTCTGGTTCGGGGTGGCAGCGAAGGCCCACTTCTGGGCGGGCGACTCGTTGCACGGGTACAGCATCAGGGGCTGGTTGGGGACGGCGAGTCCGTTGCTGAGGTCGAGGCACTTGTCGGCCAGACCGACGTACGGGCTCTTGCCCCTGCTGCCCGCACCGACGATCCGGTCGACCTGACCGTCATGGGTCCAGGACAGTGTCTGCTCGTCGCCGTTCTGGATCGACGCGACAGACTTGGTCTCGCCGGTCAGCTCGTACAGCCGCTCGGCCGCCGCGGTGATCGCGGCACCGGCCGGGGTGACGTAGTTCTTGGTCACCTTGGTGAGGGTCCGCGGCTGGCTGCCGTCGGCCTTGCCATAGGTGTACGTGGTGGTGGCGTCCTTGGCGGTCGCGCCGGTCAGGTCCTTCTCCACCAGCTTGGTGCGGTTACCGAGCAGGTCGTACTCGTACTCCTGCCAGTAGCCGGACTTGTCCGGACCGAGCGCCACGTTGAGGGAGGCGTCCGGGTTCACCGGCCCCGGCGAGCACTGCGCCTGGTTCTTGGCGGTCCAGGCCGTCTTCAACCGGCCGAGCGCGTACTGGAAGCACTGCCGCTCCTCGATCCCGGTCGCCTCCTCGCGGATCGCGAGGACGTTGCCGCTGTCGTCGTAGGCGTAGGAGCGGTTCGAGACGAGGTTGCCGCCCACGATGCTCTTGTCGCCAGTCTGCTCGCGGTAGACCTGCTGGCTGTTCAGCGCACCGCTGGCGTCGTCGTACGAGGCCATCGTCCACACCCGGTACGGCTGGGCGCCGAGGGTGGACCGCAGCACCTGCCCGTACGGCGAGTAGACGGTCTCCGCGCCGTACCAGTCCTTGCCGGAGACCGAGAGTGGCAGACCGTCCTTCGTGTAGCGGACGAGGAGCTTCTCGGACGGGAGGCTGCCGACGGCGGGCAGCGTGGTCGACTCGGGCAGACCCGTGTCGGTGTAGTTGTACTCGTAGGTGTAGGAGCTCCGCAGGCCCCACGTGTTGGCGACGCTCTGCGGCAGCGTGAGCGTCGCCGACGTGGGCTGGTAGTCGTTGCTGTAGCCGCCGACCGTCTGGGTGTACGGCAGGCCGTCGGTGTAACGAGTGGTGCTCGCCGGCAGGCCCTTGCCACCGGCGACGGTGTCGTAGGTGAACTCGCCCAGGAGCGTTCCGGTGCTGCTGCCGAGCCGCTGGGATGTCGGGCGGGACAACTGGTCGTAGCCGTTCCAGACGGTGACGTTGCGGGCGTTGGTGGAGGTCAGCTGCCGGTCCCGGTGGTCGTACGTGATCCGGGTGGTGCCGGAGTCCGGGTCGGTGGCGGTCGCCATCCGGCCGCGCTGGTCGTACGTCCAGGTCCACGGGCGGGTCGGGTTGGCGGAGTGGGTGGCCTTCTCCAGCTGCCCGCGCGCGTCGTGCTGGTAGCGCATCGAGGTGAACTCGGTGCGGGCGCTGTTGGTGAAGGTGTCGACGCGGGTGGTCCGGCCCAGGGCGTCGGTGAACAGCCGGTAGGACGTCGCACCCGCCGGGTTGATCACCGTGGAGTGGTCGGCGCCGTACGCGTAGCGGGTGGCACGAGCGGGCTGCTCGGTGCCGTTGAGGACGGGCAGCTCCTGGGTCACCCGGCCGAGGCCGTCGTAGGTGTAGAGGGTGGCGTTGGGTACGGGCGCCGGGTTTTCGGGGTCCACGAACGGCATGAACAGCTGGCCGCTGGGAGAACCGTTGGCGAGGTAGGCGTTGTTGGTCCGCCACACCTCGCCGGAGCTGTTGTACTCCGTGTCGGTGATCAGCCGGCCGCTGCCGGTGGCCTCTTCCTGGCTCTGCCGTTCGCGGCCCAGGCCGTCGTAGATGGTGACGGCGGTCTGGACCCGGTTCTCGTGCCCACGGCTGAAGGTGGTGACGACCGGAGGCTTTCCGGCGGGCACGACGTACTGGGCCCGGAAGTCCGGGACGGCAGTGGACGACGGGGTGCGCCCGGGGCCCCACGCCTCGACGAGACGACCCAACGCGTCGTACTTCGCCTCGCTGACCCGGTCGTTCAGGTCGGTGGTCTTCGTCGTCACCGCGCGGCCCGGATCCAACTCCCGGACCTGCTTGTGCCCCAGCGAGTTCTCCTCGGTCACCGAGGTGGCCTGGCCGGTGGCCGGGGTGTAGGTGATCCTGGAGGTCTTGCCGTCCGGGTCGGTGCTGCTGACGACGCGACCGATGGCGTCGAAACCGGTGGTGCCGTCGGGCTGGAAGCCCGAACCGTCGCCCTTCAGCGACCAGGTCTGGCTGGCCAGGCCGCGGGTGGAGGTGCCGAGGGCGACGTCGTACGCCTGGCCGTCGTAGGCGACCCGGCCCGCCGAGCTGAGCGTCGACAGGTTGTCGAAGGTGGCTGCGGCGCAGGTCGTCGGGCTGGTGCGGGTCTGCTTGGTCAGCCCGATGATGTTCTTGTCGTCGCGGTTGAGGTACTCCACGTACGTGCAGGACTCGTCGCCGGTCTTGCCGGTGTCGCCGAGCGACTCGATGTGTGTGGGCAGGCCGTGCGTCGTCTCGTGGGTGGTTCTCGTCTCGACCGTCCGCAGGGTGCGGGTGTCGTCGCCGGTGCCGGAGGCCCTGGTGTACGAGGCCTGCCGGGGCTCGGTGACCCGCCATGCCTGTAGCGGGCTCAGGCCGTCGTCGCGTGGGCGCGCCGCGAGTTGCTGTGCGACCGGGAACGTGACGCTGCGGGTGAGCCAGTTGGCGTCGACGTCGGCTGCCTCGGCGTACGTCAGCTCCTCGGCGACCCGGCCGGCGAAGGCCTCCCGGTCCTTGGCGATCTCGACGCCGTCGGCGTCCTTCACCGAGACGGTGTCGCCCATGCCCTGGAAGTAACGGGTGACGGACTTGGTCCGCTTGCTGCCGATGTCGGGATCGTCCGCGCCGGTGAGGACGGTGACCTGGTCGACGCCGGCGAACTGGGAGTACGTGCGGGTGGACTTCTTGGTGAACTCCTGCTCGGCGAGCCGCCAAGCCGGCTTGCCGTAGAGGTACCTGGTGATGGTGGTGTACGCGCCGTCCAGGTTGGGGAGTTCCTCGACGCTGTCGACGACGTACTTCTGGAACCAGTCGATGTCCTCGGCGGCCGGGTCCGGATGCCAGAAGGCCGGGTAGCACAACCGGTCGTTGGCCTTCAGCGACGCGGTGTCGGTCTTGCCGGGCAGCCCGGTGCCGGTCTTGCAGTCCCCCACCGGTGCCTTGTAGTTGACGACGGTCTCGCCGCCGTACTCGTTGATGACCCGAGCGATGCGCAGCCGGGAGAAGCCGGGGCGGTTGTCCCGCTTGACGCGGTTCGGCATGTCCTCGGTGTTGGACTCGAAGCGCACCGCGTTGAGCGCGATCTTGTCGCCGCTGCGACCGTGGCCGGTACGGGTGATCGACTCCAGCCACAGGGCGGTGTTCGGGCCGGTCTTCAGGATCGGGAACGACTGCTTGAGCTGGTACTCGTCCGCGGTCTGGAGGGTCTTGGCCGACGTCCGCTGCGCCGACGTGGTGATCTTGTCGAGGCGCTTGCGGGTGAAGAAGGACGGCGAGGCGTTCCAGCACTTCTGGCCGGCGGCGCACCGCAGGTCGGCCGGGGTGTCGTACCAGATGCGGTACTTGTCGGGCTTGGTACTGGCGAAGTTGTCGTCGGTGCAGGTGAGGGACCCCTCGGCGAAGCACCGCTCCGCGACACTGAAGGAGATCCGCGCCAGCGGCGCCTCGGAGAAGAGGGTGTCCTTGCGCTGCCCGTAGTCGATGCGGGTCAGGTAGCCGCCCCGGTCGTAGGTGACCGGGTCCTTGAAGTTGAAGTTCCGGGCGTAGTGGTTCGTCTCGCGTTCCCACCACAGGCTCATGGCGTTGCCGTGGATGTCCTCGACGTAGTCGAGGGACCACCGCCACGCCTCGGTGCAGACCGAGCCGGCCCAGTTGCCCGCCTTGTAGCAGGGCTCGTCCGCGTGGTTGCCGTACACCGGCACGGTGAGCACCGAGTTGGTGACCGGGTCGTCCGCGGCGCTGCCCCGGTCGGACCAGCCCGGCAGGCGGTTGCGGCCGAAGTGGTAGCGGGTGCCGTCGCGGGTGGTGACGATCCAGTACTCACCGTCGGCGTCACCGTTGGCCAGGCTGGTGTCCTGCACCAACTGGACCTTGGAGCCGTCGCCGTTGGCGGTGAACCAGGCACTCTTGCTCTCGTCCCACACCAGTTCGGTGGTCATGCCGGCGAGCGACAGGGTGGCGTTCTTCGAGCCCCAGCACAGGTCGGCGGTGCGGTGCGTGGAGTTGTTGGCACCCGGCTTCTTGGAGTCCTCCCGGCAGGTGGCGTAGCTGCGGGTGATCGCCCCCGCGCTGTAGTCCCAGCCGTCACCGATCCAGGACGCCTGGTTGTTGGTGGCGGAGGTGCGGCCGTCCACCGACTGCGAGGAGTAGGACAGTGCGACCTTCGGCATCAGGCCGGCGGCGGTCTCGGGGGTCTGCACCTGGTAGGAGTAGGTGAAGGCGCCGGACGACGAACCCGCCGCCCAGGACCCCGAGGAGAGCAGCGGGGTGGCGGTGAAGTCGCCGGCCGCCGACGCTCCGGTGTCCAGCACGCCGACGACACTCGATCCTTCCGCCGCGGCCGCGCGGGCACCGGGCTCGCCCTGCGCGCCGAGCAGCGAACCCACGGGCACCTTGCCGGTGACGACCCGCTGCGTCGACTCGTCCGCGGTGGCCGTGGTGCGGGCCGAGGCCTTCGTGGCCGGCACCAGCTTCACCTCGCTGGGCACCGCCTGGGCGCTCGCCGCACCGGACATCGTCGCGCTGCCGCCGGTGGCGCATTCGCCGGAGTCGGGGGCGTCGAAGACGCAGTCGGGCAGCAACATGACGCCGAAGCGGTCGGCGGCCAGTGGGCCGTAGAGATCGGCGAAGTCCGTGTAGGTGACGTGGAGCGCGACCTCGGCGGTTGGGTCGGCGGTGACCGGCGGCGTGATCTTCATGATCAGGCCCGACACGCTGGCCGCCTGGGACGCCTCGGGGGCGGCGAGATCGACGGTCCAGGTCCCGGCGAGGGCTGCCGGGTCACCACCGTCCGGCACGCCGAGGGAGACCGGCAGATCGTCGACCTGCCTGGTGTCTCCGGCCGCGACGCCGGTCAGGTCCACGGCGCCGCTGTCCTGTTGCCACGGCTCGACGGACCCGGGCACGTACGGGACCACCGGCACCTGGTCGGCGGTGAGCAGGTCCGTGTCGGCTTCCCCGTTCTGGGCGACCTGCTTGCTCTCCGGGACGTCCGGCAACTGGACCTGGGTGTCCTCGCGGCTCATGCCCGCGCCGGGCACCGCCCACGCCGCGGCGGGCACGGAGGTCGCGACGAGTGTCGTGGACAGGACCAGCACCATCGCGGTGCGCGCACGACGCCGCCAACGAGGGCGCGCTGCCTCCGTCGGCGTCCGCCGGCCATGCCACCGCCGGGACAGCAACCCGATACCACGCATACGTGTCGACTCCACCCAGGCGCAAAACGAACGAGAAGGCGCGGAAGACCGCGAAAAGCACGTGCCGGATCGGCACGTGCGTGAGCACTCTGCGGTAGGCGGGGTTGCTACTCAAGGCCCGGCGATCGCCACCGAGGCGGCATGGAGTGACCTGGGTCACGTCACCATTGATGATCAGTTGGCTGCGGACGGCAGGAAAGGTGCCAACAGGGCAAGTGATCTCAGGGCAGTCCGAACCGCGTTACCAAAACGTACACAAGATCGAATTCCGCCTGAACTTACGATGACGCCGAGGAGGTCCATAACGGATTCATAACGTTGGCGGGATAGACGAAAAGACCTCACGTCGTGCGATCGTGTGCTCGCATTTTGCCCCTCGGCCCGCCGAACGGGGCTGCTTGCTGTGCCTTCCCTTGTCGCCGGCCCCCCACGGGAGTAGAAGCGCCGTGACCGTGCCTCGCCTGCTCAGCCCGTTCGTGCGTACGCGCGTCAGGCTGACTCTCACCCTGGGCGTCCTGCTGGCCGCACTCGTCGCGACCCTGTTGCCGTCGCGGTGGACCGACCACCCACGCGACACCGTTCTCGCACCGGTGCCGGCCGCACCACGCACCGAGGCGACCGCGATGGCAGACGCCCTGAAGACCGGCACGGAGGTGCTGGTGGACACCGCCACCACCGCCACCTCGCTCACCTGGGCCATGCCGAGCGGGCAGCTGCGCACCACGATGCACGCCACCCCCCAGCGAGCGAAGAACACCGCCGGCCAGTGGGTGGCGGTCGACAACACGCTGACCCGCGCCGGAGGCGCCACTGGCGGGCTGGACATCCGCCCCGTCAACGCCGCCACGCCCGTGCGGTTCTCCGGTGGCAGCGCCCCGAATCAGCAGGACGGCACCGCGACCGTGCTGACCGAGATGGACGTCGACGGCCACACCATCGCGTACACCTGGCCCGGCACCTTGCCGAAGCCGGTGCTCGACGGTCCGCGCGCTCTCTACCCCGAGGTTCGCCCCGGGGTGGACCTGCTCGTCGTCGCGCGCGACGACGGCGGCTTCGGACAACTGCTGATCGTCAAGAATCGGGCGGCCGCCACGATCCAGGCCGTCAACTCGGTCACGTACGGCCTGCGCTCGGAGACGGTCGTCTTCCGTCACGACGCGACGACCGGCGGCGTCCTCGCCCTCGACAAGGTCAGCGGCGAGGAGGTCAGCTCGATCCCCAGCCCGTTCGCCTGGGACTCCGCGGGACGGGACCCGGAAAACCCCGGGGCCGCCCCCCGCACCGCCGTGGCCACGCCCGCCGACGTGCTGACGTTGTCCGGCCTCGTCGGCAGCGAGCCCGGCGCACGGCAGGCACAGATTCCCACCCGCCTCGACGGGGACGGCACCGGCGACGTCCGACTGCACCTGGACGCCGCCGCCACCGGGTTGCTCACCGGCGAGGACGTGCTCTTCCCCGTCTTCCTGGACCCGACCCTGATCAGCGGCAAGCTGGCCTGGGCCACGGTCTATTCGCAGCATCCCAACACCAACACCTACAACGGCACCAACTTCAACTCCGGAACCACGGACGCCCGGGTGGGCTACGACGAGGACACTCCGCTGCGCGCCCGCTCGTTCTGGCGGATGGGCTTCGACACCCGGATGAAGGGAGCGACGGTCACACTGGCCAGCTTCAAGGTGCTGAACAACCACTCGTGGCAGTGCACGGCCCGCGAGATGCAGCTCTGGCGCACCGGTTCCATCTCCAGCGGCAGCACCTGGAACAAGCAGCCGGCGTGGGTCGAGGAGCAGTCGCGGCGGTCCTTCGCCTACGGCTACGGCAGCAGCTGCACCGACGACTACGTGAGCTTCGACGTGAAGAAGGGCGCCCAGGCCGCCGCGAACGGGGGCTGGTCGAACCTCACCCTCGGCATGCGCGCCACCAGCGAATCCGACACGATCACGTGGCGCAAGTTCAAGGTCACGTCGGCTGAGCTGAGCGTCACCTACAACCGGCCGCCCAACGAGCCGACGGGCGGCACGAGCTCACCTGGCGGCAACTGCGTGCCCGGTCCCGGTGGTGGCGTCACGGTGGCGAAGACCAACATCGTGCTGGCCGCGACCTCCTCCGATGGCGACGGCAACCTGAAGAGCCTGCGATTCCGGTTCTGGAAGAACGGCACGGCCGTCCCGGCGGGCACCCTGGTCACCACCACCAGCACCGGCTGGGCCTCGCTGACGATCCCCGCCGGCAACCTGGAGGACAAGGCGGTCTACTCGTGGGAGGTGAGCGCCGAGGACACGGTGGGTGCCTCGTCCTCGTTCTTCCCGCCCGGCAACGAGCCGTGCCGCCTCACCGTCGACGCCTCCGCACCCCCGGCACCGGACGTCGCCAGCACCGTCTTCAAGCAGGCCACCCCCGACGGCGCGACGTGGGCGACGATCAAGTTCGGCGAGACCGGTCCCATCACGTTCACCGCCGCCGGCGCCACGAGCTTCACCTACTCGTTCGAGAGCATCGGCGCCGTGAGCGTGCCGGCCAGCGGCGGCACCGCCACCGTGCCCAACCTGGCACCCCGGCACGCCGGTCCGACCACCCTGCACGTGTACGCGTTCGACTCCGTCGGCAACCGCAGCGCCCGCACCGACTACACGTTCTACCTACCGCCACGCTCGACGGCCGACGGACCTGGCGACACGGGCGGTGACGGGATTCCCGACCTGCTCCTGGTGGACTCCTCAGGCAACCTGCGCAACTACGCCGGTGACACCGGCGGCGAGCTGTACGCCTGGCTCGTCGGCTCCTACGCCGGCAGCAAACTGAACCCGACGGGGCACTGGTTCGACCCGAAAACGGGCAGGGCCGCCCTGCTGGCAAAGCACTCCGACACCTACCCGGGCGACGGCACGACCGACATGTTCGCCCGTACCCCGGACGGCGGCTTCTGGCTCTACCCCGGTGACGGCTACGGCACCTTCGACGTCGACCGCCGCCTGCGAGTCCTGCTGCCGTCCACCGGTGTCGGCGGTACCTCGGTGCCCTCGCCGGACACGTGGACCCAGATCAAGGCGGTCGGTGACATCACCGGCGACAAACTCCCGGACCTGATCCTTCGGGCCGGGCCCGCCTTCTGGACGCTGAGCGGCTACACCGGTGGGAGCTTCCAGGAGGCGACCCTGATGGAGGGCACCGCCTGGGCCCGACGGGAGGTCGTCAACGTCGCCGACATCGATCTGGACGGCACGCCGGACATGCTCTGGCGCAACCTGGACAACGGCAACATGTACGTCCGGCACGGCAAGCCCGGCTCGACCCCGGGCAGCGTGAACCTCGATTCGCTCAAGTCGGCCGCCGGTTCGCGCAGCGGCGACGTCTCGTACGGGACGGGATGGTCCGAGGCCAACATCAGCGCCATGATCAGCATTCCGGACGTCAGCGGCGACCGGGTGCCTGATTTCTGGACCCGTTCGGGCACGGACGGCATGATGCGGATCTATCACCCGTCCAAGACCGACACCGGTGGGCCGGTGAAGGTCGTCCTGGGCGACGACTGGCGCGGGGTCAAGTCCTTCGGCTGAGCCCGCCCTCGTGGAGCGACATGCCAACGGGCCTGAGTAGCTGTCCACTCAGGCCCGTTGTGCTGTCCAACCGGAAGACCTGACGATCTCGCCAGAGCTGCCCGGTGGAACGGCATGTGGCGCTTGCTGAACAGATCTTGGACACTTTCCGTCAGCTCGCAACGGTAAGTGTCCAAGATTCACGTGCGTCGAGGCTCGGCCCGCATGCAGAGATCAGCGAAGTCGCACCACGACGTGATCTCGGCACATTTCTCCTGCTCATCAGGGCGTGCAGCCTCATCCAGCGCGGCCCAGCGATCCCACAGGCCGCCGGCGCCAAGCAACCCGGAGGAAAACTCCGAGCCCAGTTGGCGGTCAACGAAGAGGAGCGCACCCATGACGTACGCCTGGTCTGCGCGGAGTTCCGCGCGGTGCAGGTACGTGTCCAGGTATCGACGCAGAGTCAATCCATCCGCCGTGGACTCGAACCGGGCGAGAGCGAACACATAGCCCTTCGCCGCGTACGGCTCATCCTTCGCGAGCAGCAGTGCGGAGATCTCGTCACGCAGCGCTTCCGTCTGGGCAAATCCGGCGAGCCAGGCGCCGGTCAGTCGCTCACGCCAGTCCCCTCGCATCAACTCAGACAACTCGTCGCGTGAGATTGACCGAGCATCAGAGGCCAGTGCCGCACCGAAGTCAATCAGGGCTTGACCAGCCAGCGTTCGGATGAAGTTGCCCCCGATGAGCTTCTTGTAGCGCCCACCAGGTAGGCAATAGCGGCGGAACACCTCAGTTGCTTGCACCGGGCCATCTTGCCCGGGACGGACCCTGCGCCGCGGACGCACACCAATGATCGACTCGGGCTCACGGAGGTCGGGGTATCCGCGTGCCGCGGATACCCCGATCTCGTTGAAGCCGTGTTGATCAAGGAGCGAGTGGAACGGCCGGGGGCCGCCGGAGCGGCCCCCGGCCGGGATCAGCCGCCGTTGATGACGAACTGCGAGCCCGGCTGGATGACGATGTTGCCGTCGGCCGAGTTCGTGATGGTCACGTTCGTCAGGTTGGCGTTGCCGCGCGCGCCGCTCATCGCGAGGATGCCGGCACCGTTGTTGGACTTGTCGATCCGCACATTGGTGATCGCGAGGTTCGGTATGTTGCCGCCACCGTTCTTGAACTGGATGCCGTCGAACGTGGAGTCGATGATGTCGGTGTCCCGGATCGTGACGCCGACGATGTCCCGAGTGGCCGGGAAGATCGTGATGGCGCCGAACTCCTGGTCCTCGTTCCAGAACGCGCCACCGGTGCGGTAGAGCCCGTTGTTGGCGATCAGCGTCGTCCCGGAGAAGGGCAGCGGGTCGTGGTCGGTCGCCAGCATGATGCCCGGGTAGTTCGCGGTGTCGTAGATCAGGTTGTTCTGGATCGAGTTGTCGTAGCCGCCGTAGATGGCGATGCCGTTGGCCCGCCAGGGCAACTGGATGGTGTTGTTGACGAAGTGGTTGTCGTGGGCGATGTCGACGTTGCGGTCCTTCACGTACGGGTTGGCCCAGACCGCGAGCGCGTCGTCACCGGTGGTGCGGAACGACGAGTTGAACACCCGCGAGTTACGCGTGCCGTTGCTGAAGTTGATGCCGTCGGCGTACGTGTTGCGGATCCGCATACCGGTGAACTCCAGCCCGTCGGCCGGCCCCCACAGGTCGGGGATGTTGTCGTAGTCGCGACCCACCCAGGCGCCCACGTTGGCGTGCTCGATCCACACGTTGCTGATCTTCGTGCCGGCGCCGAAGCGACCGTTCAGACCGACGCCACCCTCGGCGTTGCCGTCACCGCCACGGATCCGGCCGGAACCGAAGATGGCGATGTCGGAGATCTGGGTGTTCTTGTCGATGTCGAAGCCGAAGTTGCCCTCGTGCGGGTGGTTGATGCCGCCCACCACGTTCTGCGGCTCGGTCAAGGTGTACAGCTGCGAGTGCCACATCCCGGCGCCCCGGATCGTGACGTTGCTGATGCCGACCTGGTTGTGCATGCCCCGGTTCAGCGGGTCGTCGGTCAGGATCTTCTGCTCCTGCCGCCACTGCCCGGCCGGGATCCAGACGCAGCTGATGACGCCGTTCTGGTCGTCGGTCACCGCGCGCTGGATGGCGGCGGTGTCGTCGAGCCCGTCGTTCGGGACCGCACCGTACGAGGTGATCGAGGTGCAGCCGGCCGGCTGGCTCGCCGCCGGTGCCACCTGCTCCAGGTCGATCATGTCGATGACGTAGAACGAGGCGGAGTCACCCGAGTCGCGCTGCAACTTGAACCGGGTGCCGGCCGGGTACGACTGCGCCAGCAGCGCGTTCGACTCGTCGAACAGCCGTCGGGCGTCGGCCTGCGGGGTGTTGGTCAGCGCCTCCGGCCCGTCGGTGTTGCCGTAGAGCCAACTGTGCCGCGACGACAGCGTCAACTTCCGGGAGAAGACGTCGTTGACGTAGAGGCTGATGGTCGCCTCGATGCCGCCACCACCGGGCGCGTCCGGGATGGAGTTTCGCACCACGATGGAGTTGGCCTGGTTGGCCGAGGTGAACTCGACGAACTGGCCGGTGCTGTTGAGCCGTACCGACTTGCGGCCGGAGGACTCGCTGGCGAAGTTGGTGTGGCCGAAGGTCCGCAGCGCGTCGGGCTCCAGGAGCGTGCCCTGGTAGCGACCGGCCTCCGCCTCGTACGAGACGTACGGGACGGCGGCGCCGCGCCCGACCACGATCGACTGGCTGAACCCGTTGTTGGTCTCGTTGGTCTCGCTCACCGCGTTGGTCGCGTCAGCGGTCGCCGTGATGGTGGCGCCCCCGCTGGTGGCGGTCCAACTGCCGGTGACGGCCACGTTGACCGTCGCACCGGCCGCGATCGAGGCGGTGTTGGTGTTGAGCGTGGTGCTGCCGACCACCACCCGGGTGACCGTGGTCGCGCCGGTCGCGGTGGTGCCACGGTTGCGGACCGCCACGGTGAAGGTGACGGACGCCCCGACCGCCGGGTTCGGCGGGTTCGAGGCGATGCTGAGCACCTGGAGGTCCGGACCGGGGGCCTGCCCGACCACCAGTGGCGACGCTGCCGTGAAGCTGTTGTTGCCGTTGTTCTGCTCGACGATCGTGTTCGTCGGGTCGACCACCGCCGAGACGGCGTAGCTGCCCATCGGCCGGGTGCCGGCGTTGAGCGACACGGTGGTCGAGGCGCCCGCGGCGAGCGCGCCCACCGTGGCGCTGCCGACGACCGCGCCGGCCAGGCTGACGTTCACCGTGGTCGCCGCGGCGGCGGCGGAGCCGATGTTCTGCACCACGGCCGAGAACGTGACCGGGGAGACCTCGCTGGGCGACGTGGGTGACCAGGTCACCGAGCTGACGACCAGGTCCGGGTTGGGCGCCGGCGTGCCACACACCTCGAACTCGGCCACCTGGCCGGACGGGGCGCCGGTGTTGCCGGTGAACCGCAGCTGCACGTCCGCGGTGGTCGCGGTGACCGGGATGCTCACCACGTTGGTGCCCTGGACGAACTGGTAGGTCGCCGCCGACACCAGGCTGGTGTACGAGGACGAGGCCTGGTCGCGGCCGAGGACCTGGATGGTCTGGGCACGGGTGCCCCAGGCCGGGTCCGGGTTGAGCTTGACGGTGACGCCGGAGATGGAGTGGTTGGCACCCAGCGCCACGGTCAGGTTCTGCGGGTAGCTCGCCGCCCCCTCCCAGTAGGAGGTGAGCTGCCCGTCGTTGGCCTTGTCCGGGGTGAAGCTGAAGGTGGAGCCGCTCGCCGTCATGCTCTTGCCCTGCGCCACGTTGGTGCAGGCCGGCGGGTTGCTGCCGGTCCGGGTGACGGTGTTGCTGTTGCCGGACAGGTTGCCCGCCCCGTCCCGGGCGCGGACGTGGTACGACACGGTCGCGGTGGCCGGCTGGGTGTCCTGATAGGTGAGGACGGTGCCCAGCGTCGCGACGAGGTTGCCGCCACGGTAGACGTTGTAGCCGGCCAGGCCACTGCCACCGGAGTCGGTGGAGGCGCCCCAGTTGAGCGTGATGGTGCTGCCCGACGTGCTGTGCGACAGCGTCCCCGGTGTGCTCGGCGCGGTGGTGTCACCGCCGCCGGTCCGGGTGACCGTGTTGCTGTTGCCGGAGAGGTTGCCAGCGGCGTCACGGGCCCGCACGTGGTAGGACACGGTGGCCGTCGTCGGCTGGGTGTCGTTGAAGGTGGTCACGTTCCCGATGGACTGGAGGAACGCGCCGTTGCGGTAGACGTCGTAGCCGGCGATGCCGCTGCCACCCGCGTTGTCGGTCGAGGCCACCCAGTTGAGGCTGATGGTGGTGCCCGACTGGGTGTACGACAGGTTGCCGGGGACGCTCGGCGCGGTGGTGTCCGGGGTGGTGCCGCCGCTGCCGTACACCTCCAGCTCGGAGAGCTGACCGGCCGGCCAGGCGCTGTTGGCGGTGATGGTGATCCGCACGTAGCGGGTGGAGGTCTGACCGAAGTTGATCGTGACCGTGCTGCCGCTGGCCGGGTTGAAGGTGTACGTCTGCGACCCCACCAGGTTGGTGAACGACGAACCGTTGGCGCTGCCCTGCACGCTCAACGTCTGCGTCCGGGTGCCCCAACCGGAGGTCGGCAGCTTCAGGACGACCTGGTTGACGCTCTGCGATGAGCCGAGATCGACCTGGACCCACTCCGGGAAGGAGTTGTTGACGCTCTCCCAGTAGCTGCCCGCGTTGCCGTCGACGACCTTGGACGAGTCGTAGACGTCGGCGTGGCCGCTCTCCTGGGTGGGCCGGCCCTGCGCGAGGTTGGTGGCCGCCGCGGCGAAGCCCGTGCTCGGCGCGGCCGCCGTGTCGGCGGGGCGGGGGGCGGCGCCGGCCGGGTTCGCGAGGGCGGTGACCCCTGCCGTGGCGATCAGCGTGGCCGCGGCTGTCGCCGCCACCATCCTGAACAGATTCGTTCGTCTCATCACTGTCCTTGTCGTCGGGGGACGGTTGCCGCGGCGGCTCGACCACGGCGGTGGGGGTGCGGTGCAGCGCCGGCCGCCGAGAGAGGGCCGGTGTGGGGAGAGACGGGGGTGGTCCGGGCGGCGCGGGGGCACCGCTCGTCCTGCAAACACCAGGTGGGTACGACCATCAACGGGCCTCCCCAGGAGGCCCGTTGAATCTTCCGAGAGCGTGCGCAGAACCGTGCACGTCTTTGTCAAAATCTTGCGGTACTTTGGCCCAAAGGTTACTGACGTGCTACGGGAGCGTCAACACTTCGACCACCGTGACTATTGACGGACTTGTCTGCCCCGACGACCGCCACCTCTGCTGACCTGCCCACAACGACGGGAAGGTGCCACCTCCCGACGACCGGAGGCCACACCTTCCCCGAAGTTGCGCGGATCTTGCGTCAGGTCGTACGGGAACGATCAGGCATCTGGTGCTGTCCGGACGAAGGTCTCCAGCTCCTCGCCGCCATAGAAGTCCGTACGACGACCCACGTGATCCATGCCGAGTCGCCGACACACCGCCATCGACGCCTCGTTGCCCGGCGACACGACCGCGTAGATCTCGCGGGTTCCGGCGGCGAACTCCCGGGCCATGAGCGCACCGGCCGCCTCGGTGGCGTAACCGTGACCCCACGAGTCCGGATGCAGGTGCCAACCCGTCTCGATGTGCTCGGTGAGCTGCGTCTCGGGTGTTCCCGGCAGCGGCTTGAGCAACACCGTGCCCGCCACCAGCCCGGTCTCGCGTACCTCGATCGCCCAGGTGCCGTACCGGCCACCGTCGGCGGCGTGCCGGTCCTGCCAGATGCGCAGCCGCTCGACGGCCTGAGCCGAGTCCGTCATCGGCATCCCTGGCGACACGGCCAGCCAACGGGCGATCTCCGGACGGGAGTAGATGTCGTAGATCCGGGCCAGATCGGCCGGATCGTCGGTCCAATCGCGCAGGATGAGGCGTTCGGTGGTGAGAACAGTCATGACCGGCGATCTTAAGGAGTGCCGACCCCGACGACAGGGAAAGGGATCACGATGGGCAGCGGATGGCAGCAGGCGAAGCGGATCACCAGTGCCGCGTTCCGCCCGCTCCGTGGGCGGGACCTGTCGCTGCACGCCGCCGCGATCACCTTCTACGGGGCGATCGCCGTGGTGCCGGTCGCCCTGCTGGCGATCTGGCTCACCGCCCTGCTCGCCGGCGCCGACCGGGTACGCCGGCTCACCTCGTACGCCGTGGAGGCCCTGCCCACCGCGATCGGCGCGCCCCGGGCGGTGGACGCGCTGGTCAACGCCGGGGTGCAGTTGACCCCGCTGCTGGCGCTGGCCTCGCTGCTGCCCGCGTCGCTGTACGGCGAGGGGCTGCGCCGCGCGTTCGTCTCGGTGGCGGCACCCCGTTCCGACGAGCACCTGGTCGGCTGGCGGGGCCGACTCCTCCTGCTGCCGCTGCTCGCACCGGCCCCCGCGCTGCTGCTGTCGATCCTGCTGGCACTCCCCCTCACCACCCGTCTCGTCCGTCAGGGTGGCTGGGTCGGCGTGCTGGGCGTGGTGCTGTCGTTCCTGGCGGTCTGGCTGGTGCTCACTCCGGTGCTGGTGTGGGTGTTCCGGGTCGTCGGGCCGGCCTCCCCGGACTGGCTCTCCACGCTCGGGATCGGGTCGTTCACCGCCGCGAACCTCTCCGGCTTCCTGCACGGCTTCGTGCTCTTCGCCTCGCTCCCCCTGGACCTGGGGGTGCCGTTCGGTGGCTTCGACGAGATCGGCGCAGGCGTGGCCGTGCTCCTCTGGCTCTACGTGTTCCACGTGATCGTCCTGGCCGGCTACTCCGCCACCCTGGCCCTGTCCCGCTGGCGAGCCCACCGGTCCGCTGGCACGGACTAGGCTGCCGCGGCATGAGCAGTGAGATTCCGGCCCGCGCCGACGTCGTGATCGTCGGTGCCGGGCACAACGGCCTGGTCTCCGCAGTCCTGCTGGCCCGCGCCGGTCTGGACGTCCTGGTGCTGGAGGCCGCCGACGTGATCGGCGGCGCGACCCGCACCGAGACCCCGTTTTCGAAGGTGCCGGGGCTGCGGCACTCCACCGGCTCGTACCTGCTCGGGCTGATGCCACCGGAACTGCTGGCCACGCTCGACGTACGGATCCCGGTGCTGCGCCGCGACCCGCACTACTTCCTGCCCACGCCCGGTGGCCTCGGCTCGCCGTACCTGCTCTTCGGCCGCGACACCGCTGCCACCCGGGCGCAACTCGCCGAGTTCTTCTCGCCCGCCGACGTGGCCGCCGACGACGCCATGCAGGCCGAGCTGGCCGCCCTGCGGGAGGATCTCGCCCCGGCCTGGCTCGCCGAGCCGCTGAGCGTCCAGGAGACCGCCGAGCGGCACGTACGACCGGCGCTGCGGCAGGTCTTCGTCGACCTCGTGCAGGGCTCGGTGGCCGACTACCTGGCCCGCTTCGAGTTCCGCTCCGAGCTGCTGGTCAGCATGTACGCGGTCACCGACGGGCTGTCCGGCCTCAACGCCGGCCCGGACGACCCCGGCACCGGCCACAACTTCCTCGTGCACAACATGTGCCGACTGCCCGGCTCCGGCGGCACCTGGATGATCGCCGAGGGCGGCATGGGCACGGTCTCGCGGACGTTCGCCGAGGCCGCACGCGCCGCCGGGGCGACCATCCTGACCGGTACGCCGGTGCGTGCGGTGACCCTGGACGGCGGCGCGGCCAGCGGAGTGGTGCTGGCCGACGGCCGACAGGTCGCAGCGAGGGTGGTGCTCGGCGCCTGTGACCCGTACCGGTTGATGGACCTGCTGCCCGACGGCGCGCTCCCGGCGCCGCTCGGCGAACGGATGGCGGCGGTCCGCCGCCCCGGCACCACCCTCAAGCTCAACCTGGCGCTCAGCGGGCTGCCCCGGTTCTCCTGCCTGCCGACCGGCACGCCGAGCCCGTTCGGCTCGACCATCCACCTGCTGCCCGGCTCCGCGTCGCTCGTCGGCGGGGACGACGCGTCGCCGATGACCGCGCTGCGCGCCATGTGGGCGGACGTGCAGGCCGGGCGACTGCCGGCGGAGCCGACCATCGAGTGGTACCTGCACACCACCGTCGACCCGTCGCTCTCCGACGCCGCCGGGCACCACTCGTCGGCGCTCTTCGTCCAGTCGGTGCCCTACGAGCTGGCCGGCACCACCTGGGACGCGGCACTACCCGGCTACGTCGACCGGCTCGTCGGGATCGTCGAGCGGTACGCCCCCGGCACCGCCGAGCTGATCGCCGACGCGGTGCCGCTCCCCCCGCCCGGGATCGAGAAGCACTTCGGCATCACCGGCGGGCACATCCACCACGTCGACAACACGGTCTCGTTCACCGACCGGATGCCCTACGCCACCGGCATCGACGGCGTGTACGCCGGCAGCGCCGGCTGCCACCCGGCCGGCAGCGTCATCGGCGCGGCCGGCCACAACGCCGCCCGAAAAATCCTGTCCGACCTGGCGACCTGACCCACCCCACCCCACCGCTCCCCAGACTCTCACCCCCGTTGATCATGAAGTTATCGTCACTACACGCCGCGGCGTCGGGCAATAACTTCATGATCAACGGGGTGGTTGCAGCGCTTGGAGGGCGCGGGTCAGATCACCGCCTCGCCGGCGGGGGCGGGGGTTTCCGCGTCCACCCGGTGGGCTCTCACCTTGTGGCCGACGCTCGTGAGGCAACGGCCGCTGGGCAGGTCGAAGCGCCAGCCGTGCAACTGGCAGGTGAGCTGGTCGCCGTCGACGATGCCGAACCGGGTCAGGTCCGCCTTCAGGTGCGGGCAACGCCGCTGCACCACCCAGTCGCCCAGGGTGATGTCCTCGGCGTCGGTGCTGCGCTCGTGCTCGTCGTACCAGCCCTCGGCGTACTGGAGACGCTCCTCGGAGAGGCACTTGAAGAACGCGTAGACGAACTCGTTGTACTGGCCGATCCGGGCCGCCGAGAAGCGGCAGGACAGGAAGAGCGAGTTGACCCAGTCCACCTCGTCGATGAAGAGCAGGTGCTCGATCAGCGACCGCTCGGTACGGAACCGGTAGCGGACCTTCTCGTCGGCGTACGGCCGGACCTCCTTGCCCGGGAAGTCCACCACGATCGACTCGACGCTCTCGCCGTCGTAGCCGACCAGGTCGAAGCGGACCGGCCCGCCCACGCCCTTGGCGAGGTAGATCGACTCGTCGAGCAGCGGCTCGATGCGCCGCTTCATCTCGCCGAGGACGTCCACCTCGGGGTGTCGCCAGGACGCCTTCTCGGCCTCGATGACCGGGCGCTTGCGCTCCCGCATCTCCTCCAGGTGGGCGACCTTGTTGGCGAAGAACTCCTCCACCGGCACCGGGTGCGTGGTGCTCGCACCCTCGGTGGTGACCTCGGCGACGCTGCCCGGCAGCAGCACGATGCCGTTGGTGCCGCCGACCTTGGCGTACTCCGTCAGGAAGACGGACTGGTCGGGGAAGATGTTGCCCTCGTCGCCGTGGATGTCGTTGAACTGCCACAACGCGTCGTCGAGGAAGCACGGCGGGCCGGCGATCGGGAAGACGTGGTCGGCCTTCAGGTCGTCGATGTAGCGCCACGTCCGGTCGAACTGCCGGTCACGCTTCTGCTTGCCGAACGCGGTCTTCGCCGCCTGCGGCAGCTCGTAGACCATCGGGTACCAGATCGCGCCGGAGAACTGGAGCAGATGCGCGTGCACGTGCCCCAGCTCGGCGAAGACGCCCAGGTCGGTGGGGCGGGCGTCGTTCTGGTTGAGCAGCCGCACCCCGTCGTACTCGACCCAGAGCGACGAGTCACCGATCGGACCGTCGGTCGGGCTGGTCAGCGCCTGGATCATGATCTTGAGGCCGCCGGGCAGCTCCACGACCTGCTCGTTGGGTGCCTTCAGGAACTTGGTGAAGCCCAGCGCCCGGAACTCGTCCTCCATCTCCGAGGTGGGGAACTCGGGGAGCAGAACCGTGGCGTCCTTGGAGATGAAGTCCCGCAGGTGCTTGGCGTCGAAGTGGTCGCGGTGCAGGTGGGACACGTACAGGTAGTCGACCTGGCCCAGAGTTTCCCAGTCGAGCAGGGAATTGTCCGGGAAAGGAAACCACGATGCGAAGTAGGCCGGATTTACCCACGGGTCGCACAGAATGCTGCCCGCGGCCGTGTCGATCCGCATGCTGGCGTGCCCGGTTCCGGTCACTCGCACCGCACAGTCCCCCTCAAACAGACAATCAGGTGTACGCCAAACGCTACCGGAGGGAGTCTGACCGTCGCCCCGCGACGCCGGTAGTGCCGCACGGCCCGGGTGGGCAGGGCCCGACGGTCGGGAAACCCCCACCCCGCCGCACCGAGCAGGAGGCGTGCCAGACTAACCAAAGATCCGATCGCGAGGGAAGGACCGACAGTGGCAGGAAGCGAGCCGGTAACGTCGCCAGACCAGCACAAGCCCGGGCACCGCAAGGCCGGGCAGATCGGCGCCGTGCTGTCCGCACTGGCGCTGCTGGCGATGATCTGCGGCAACCACGAGGGCAGGGTCGAGGACCTCTGGCTGATCGGCCTGGCCGCGCTGCTGCTGATCATCGTGATCGGCGACATCGTGCTCCGGCGCAACGGTCTGCGCTCCTGACCCGACCGACCGCCGGACGACGCGCCGAGGGCCCGCCCCCACCCGGGGGACGGGCCCTCGTCCGTACGCGTCGGGCTCAGCGCCCGAAGAGGATGTCCTGCACGTCCTTGAGCGCGGCGTCCACCTCAGCCTCGAAGTAGCCGCCGGGCACCAGCCCGAACCGGAGCGTGTCCAGGTCCTTCGGGTCGACCGGCATCGGGTTGCGGCGCTGCATACCGCCGAGCAGGGTGTCGAAGAACCGGTCCACCTGGTCGGGGTCGTACCCGCTGCCGAACCGGCGTACCTGGAAGCTGCGGCGGATCTGGTCGACCCGGTACAGGTCGCTGCCGGGCGGACCGGCCATCGGCGGACCACCCATCGGCGGGCCGGCCACGGCGGGCGGGCCGGCCATCGGCGGGCCACCGATGCCCTGCTGAGGCAACTGCGGCGGACCGGCCGGGCCCCGGCGCATGTCGCGCAGGTCCCGCTCCGGCATCCGGATCTCGGCGGTCATGTCGGCACGGCCGTGTCGCCCGGCCTCGAAGCCGTCGAAGCGCGGCTCCTCCGGCGGATAGCCGCCCGGCGAGCGCTGGTCGTCCTGGCCGTAACCGCCCGGCGAGCGCTGGTCGTCCTGGCCGTAACCACCGGGCGAGCGCTGGTCGTCCTGGCCGTATCCCGAAGGGCCGGCGGGGAGGCCGCGCGGCGGAGCGCCGTGGCCACCCATCGGACCGGGGCCCATCGGACCCGGGCCCATCGGACCGCCCGGGCCCATCGGGCCAGGGCCGGCCGGGCCTCGCGGCGCGTCGTAACCGCCGCGGGGGCCGTCGTACCCACCGGCGAAGGCACCGGTCGGCTCGTCGTAGCGGCCGTAGCGGTCGGCGGGCGGGCCGGCCTGCGCGGGCATCGGACGAGGCGGCATCGGCTGCGGGACCATGCCCCGCTCATCGCGCATCGGAGGCCCCATCCGGTCCGGTGGGCCCATCCGGTCACCCATCCGGGGGTCGCCACCGCGCCCGGCGCTGTTGCGCTCCTCCAGCTCGGCCAGCTGCCGCTCGACCCGGTCCAGGTGCAGGTCCACCTGCCACTCGTCGTAGCCGTTGAACCGGACCCGGAAGACGACGTCGTGGACCTCCTGCGAGGCCACCGGCGCGCCGACCTGTCGGCCGTCGAGTGTCGCCTCGACCCGGTCGAGGAAGGCGTCCACCTCGTCGACCTTGTATCCCCGGCGGAGCGCCTTGCGCCGGAAACGCTGACCCTGACTCGCCACTATGTCTCCTGGTCTCGTTCGCCACGCCCGGTCACGCCGGTGCCTCTCCGGCGCGGTCGGTGAAGGTGTCGTTGTCCTCGGCGGCGGCGAGCTGGCCACACGCGCCGTCGATCTCGCGACCTCGGGTGTCCCGTACGGTGGTGGACACCCCGGCATCGCGCAACCGCCGGACGAACTCCCGCTCAACCGGCTTCGGGCTCGCGTCCCAGCGGCTGCCCGGCGTCGGATTGAGCGGAATGAGGTTCACGTGGGTCAATTTGCCGGCCAGCAGCCGCCCGAGAAGGTCGGCTCGCCACGGCTGGTCGTTCACGTCCTTGATCATCGCGTACTCGATCGACACGCGACGGCCCGTCCGGGCGGCGTAGTCCCACGCCGCGTCCAGCACCTCGGCTACCTTCCAGCGCTGGTTCACCGGCACGAGTTCGTCGCGCAGATCATCATCGGGCGCGTGCAACGACAGCGCAAGGGTCACTGAGAGGTCTTCGCTGGCCAGTCGGCGGATGGCCGGAACCAGGCCGACCGTGGAAACGGTGATGTGCCGCTGGGACAGGCCGAGCCCCTCCGGAGCAGGGCTGACCAGTCGACGGATCGCCCCGATCACCCGGTTGTAGTTGGCCAACGGCTCGCCCATGCCCATGAACACGACACGCGACAGCCGCGGCGGGGAGCCGACGACCGCGCCGGAGGCCGCCACGCCGGCCATGTACACGGCCTGGTCGACGATCTCGGCCGTGGACAGGTTGCGGGTCAGCCCGGCCTGGCCGGTCGCGCAGAACGGGCAGGCCATCCCGCAGCCCGCCTGGCTGGAGATGCAGACGGTCACCCGGTCCGGATAGCCCATCAGCACGCTCTCCACCAGAGCGCCGTCGTGCAGCCGCCAGAGCGCCTTGCGGGTCGCGCCGTCGTCACACGCCAGCTCCCGCACGGGGGTGAGCAGGGTGGGCATGAGCTGCTCGGACAGGCGCTCGCGGGTCGCCGCAGGCAGGTCGGTCATGGCCTGCGGGTCGCGGACCAGCCGCCCGAAGTAGTGGTTCGAGACCTGCTTGGCGCGGTACGCAGGCTCACCCAGCTCGGTGACCAGCGCCTGGCGGCCGGCCAGGTCCAGGTCGGCGAGGTGCTTCGGCGGCATGGAGGCCCGGCGCGCGGCGGGGGCGTCCGAGATGGCGGGGATCAAGGGCAGGCTCGTCATGGCTGGTCTAGTGTGTCACGCCGTCGGCGGCAGGTGCCGGTCCGGAGGCGTCGAACGGGCCGCGACCGCCGCAGCCAGATGACCGGGACACCGTGATCATGCCTCAGTTCACCACCGGCACGAAGATGGCCAGCAGCAGGTAGGCCGTCGGCACCGCGAACAGGATCGAGTCCAGTCGGTCCATCAGGCCGCCATGGCCGGGCAGCAGGTTGCTCATGTCCTTGACGCCGAGATCACGCTTGATCATCGACTCGGCCAGGTCGCCGAGGACCGCCGCGCAGGAGACGGCCACTCCGAACACCGCACCCCACCAGGGGGCCACCTCGAACATCAGCCACAGCAGCAGCGCGCTGCCCAGGGCCGCCGCGGTGACCGAGCCGGCGAAGCCCTCCCAGGACTTCTTCGGGCTGATCGACGGGGCCATCGGGTGTCGCCCGAAGGAGACGCCGGCGGCGTACCCGCCGGTGTCGGAGAGGACCACCGCGATCAGCGTGGCCAGGATGCGCAGCGGGCCGTCGTCGGGGGCCGCCGCCAGCAACGCCGCGAACCCGGCGAGGAACGGCACGTACACCGCGATCAGGGTGGCGGCGGTGAGATCCCGCTGGAAGCCGGCCGGCCCGTCACCCAGCCGCCAGATCATGGTGCCCAGCACGGTGACCAGAAGCCCCAGGCTGAGCGCGTCCGGGCCGGCGAACCAGGCCAGGCCCACGGTCAGCACGCCACCGGCGATCAGCGGCACCAACGGCGGGTGGGCGCCGCTGCGTCGGACCGCCCGGGCCATCTCCCACATGCCGATGGCGACGGCACCGACGAGCACCAGCAGGAACGCCAACGGGTAGACCACCAGCGGCACCACGATCAACGCGCCGAGGCCGAGCCCCACACCGATCGCCGCCGGGAGGTTGCGGCCGGCCCGACCGGTCCCCAACTGCTGGGTGGCCGGTCGATCGACACTGGCCCGGCGTCGGCCCCTCGTCCGTCGACCCGAGGACGGCTCCGGCTCGGTCGCCGGCTCCGGGTCCGGTGCGATCTCGGCCCCGATGGGCGCGAGCTGCGCGGTCGGGTAGCCGGCGTCGTCGTCGTAACGGACCGGCCCGTCGAACGGTGGCGGGCCGTCGTAACCGCCGGGCTCGTCGTACCCACCGGGCTCGTCGTGCCGCACCGGGTCACCGCGGCGGGTCGAGGCGTCGTCCGGGCCGACGGGCGGGCGATCGCCGTACCGGCCGGGGCGGCCCCGGTCGTCGTACCGGTCGGGTTGGTTCCGGTCGTCCTCGCGACGGTCCCGGTCGTCGAAACGGTCGTGCCGGTCGCGGTCGTCGAAACGGTCCCGGTCGTCCGGGCGGACGGCGCGTCCGCGCTCGTCGTACGGGTTCGGTTCCGCGTACGGCCGGGTGTGCGGGTCGGCGTACAGCTCAGGGCCGGCGGTGGGACGGCGGCTCCACTGGCCGGCATCCAGGTCCTGTTCGGGCCAGGGCAGTGCCACTGGGCGCTCCGGACGGTCCCAGCCGCGAGGCTCGCTGCCGTAGGGGTCGGGGTGGGACATCACGCACCGCGACGGGGCGCGAGAACCACCACATGACGCAAGACCACAAGCATCCCCTACACGCGCGATGTTCCTCCGATTGACCGCCCCGACGGTCGGTCGATTCCCGGTGTTCACCGCCCGGTGGCCGGGAATCCTGCCGAGCCTACTGCACCCGCCGGATCGGCACGGCGGACGAGGCACCGCGACCGGCGCCGCCCCTGGCCGGCGGGCCGCCGCGGAGCGATACCCACCCATCCGGTACGCGGACCCGCAGCCGTCGATCCGACTCGTCTCCTGCACGATCCGGTACTGAGCCGAAACACGAGGCGTGGTCCGCTGGTGACGCGCCGGCCCCAGCCGGTGTGCCGACGGGGGAAGGGTCACACGCATGTACAAGATCAGTCTGGCGCTGCTGACGGTGGGCGCCATGGTCCTCGGAGCGGGGTCACCAGCCGCCGCGACCACGACTCGGACCAGGATCACCATCGATCGCCACGCCAGCGAGCTGTTCCCGTTCGAGCCGCCCTACGGTGAGCCGGGAGTGACGTACCCCGCGACCAGCGTCACCGCCAGCGCCCGGCACTGCCCGGCCGGCGTCGTGCTCATGTCGGCCTCGCTGGTGCAGGACGGCCTGCCGACCCTCTGGGCCACCGCAGGCCACGGCGCCGGCGAGATCGTCTGCGACGGCGGCACGGTCGAGCTCGGGATGGCCTTCGCGCGGATCACCCCGGCGGTGCACCCCGGCCGGGCCACCGCCCACTTCTCGCTGCGCGACGCGAACACCGGCGAGGTGTTCGCCGAGAGCACCAGGACCGTCCGGATTCCTGGCTGAGAGACGGCACGAGGCCCGCTCCCGACTCGGGAACGGGCCTCAGTCGCCCAACAGGCGGACGATCACACCTCGAGCAGCTCGGTTTCCTTGTGCTTCACCAGGTCGTCGATGCTGGCGGCGTAGCGCTGGGTCAGGTCGTCGAGTTCCTTCTCGGCGCGGCGACCGTCGTCCTCGCCGGCCTCACCGTCCTTGACGATCCGGTCCAGCTCTTCCTTGCCACGGCGGCGGACGTTGCGGATCGCCACCTTGGCCTCCTCGCCCTTGTGCCGGGCCACCTTGATCATGTCGCGGCGGCGCTCCTCGGTCATCTGCGGGAGCAGGATGCGCAACTGGTTGCCCTCGTTGTTCGGGTTCACCCCGAGGTCCGAGTCGCGGATCGCCTTCTCCATCGCATTGATCTGCGAGTTGTCGTACGGCTTGATGATGGCCATCCGCGGCTCGGGCACCGCGATGGACGCCATCTGGGTCAGCGGCGTGGGCGTGCCGTAGTAGTCGATGATGACCTTGGAGAACATGGCGGCGTTGGCGCGACCGGTACGGATGGCGCCGAACTCCTCCTTGGCGTGCTCAACCGCACGCTCCATCTTTTCCTCGGCCTCGAGGAGGGTGTCGTCGATCACCGGTCTCCTCGCCTCCTTCTGTGCTCGTGGTTGGCTCTGCTGAAAGTCGTCAGGACCGCCGCTGCCGTCGCCGTCGGCGAGGCTCAGGCGGTGATCAGGGTGCCGATCTTGTCGCCACCCACCGCGCGGATGATGGTGTCGTCACCCTGCGCGCCGAAGACCAGCATCGGCAGGCCGTTCTCCATGCAGAGGCTGAACGCCGCCGCGTCGGCCACCCGCAGGTTGCGGCGCAGCGCCTCGGAGAAGGTGATCGAGTCGAGCTTGCTGGCGGTGGGGTCGATCCGCGGGTCGGCGGTGTAGACGCCGTCCACGCCGTTCTTGCTCATCAGCACCACGTCGGCCCGGATCTCCAGAGCCCGCTGGGCGGCCACCGTGTCGGTGGAGAAGTACGGCATCCCGGCGCCGGCGCCGAAGATGACCACACGGCCCTTCTCCAGGTGCCGGATCGCCCGCAGGGGGATGTACGGCTCGGCGACCTGGGCCATCGTGATGGCGCTCTGCACGCGCGTCTCGATTCCTTCCTTCTCCAGGAAGTCCTGCAACGCGAGGCAGTTCATCACGGTGCCGAGCATGCCCATGTAGTCGGCGCGGGCCCGGTCCATGCCGCGCTTCTGCAGCTCCGCGCCGCGGAAGAAGTTGCCACCGCCGACCACCACGGAGACCTGCACGCCGCGACGGACCACGGTGGCGATCTGCCGGGCGATGGCCTGGACGACGTCCGGGTCGACGCCGATCGCGCCGCCACCGAACACCTCACCGGAGAGCTTCAGCACCACCCGGCGGGCGCGCCCCGGCGGCGGTGCCGTCGGATCGTCCACCGCCAGCGTCCGGTCACTCACAACCTGCGTCATCCGCCCCGCCCTTCCCCACGCGCACGCCCCGTGCGGCGCGTACCGCGAACCTGCCGCTGCCGACCCTATGTGACAAGGAGGCCGCGGTGCCTGTCACGTACACCGGCGGCCTCCTTGTCGACGTCTTCTGCCCACGGGCGCCCACGGCGCCCGGTGACGGCTCAGGCCTGGCCGACCTCGAACCGGACGAAGCGGGTGACCTCGATGCCGGCCTCGGCCAGCATCTGCTTCACCGACTTCTTGTTGTCGGCGACGGACGACTGCTCGATCAGGACGTAGTCCTTGAAGAAGGAGTTCACCCGACCCTCGATGATCTTCGGCAGGGCCGCCTCGGGCTTGTTCTCCTCGCGGGCGGTCTGCTCGGCGATGCGCCGCTCGGACTCGACGACCTCAGCCGGAACCTCGTCCCGGGTGAGGTACTTCGGCCGCATCGCGGCGATCTGCATGGCCACACCACGGGCGTCGGCGTCGCCCGCCTCGTCGGCCTTACCGGTGTACGACACCAGCACACCAACGGCCGGCGGCAGGTCCTGGGCCTTGCGGTGCAGGTAGACGGCGGTGGTGCCCTCGACCCGGGCGAACCGGTTGAGCACCAGCTTCTCGCCGATCTTGGCGGACTGCTCCTGGATCAGGTCAGCGACGACCTTGCCGTCGAGCTTGGTCGCGAGCAGCTCCTCGGCGGTGTTCACGCCGACGCGCTCGCCGTGCTCGACCAGCTGCTGGCCCAGCGCGATGAACGACTCGGTCTTGGCGACGAAGTCGGTCTCGCAGTTGAGCTCGAGCAGCGCCTTGCCGGAGTGCGCGACCAGGCCGTTGGCGGCCGTACGGCCGGCCCGCTTGCCGACGTCCTTGGCGCCCTTGACGCGCAGGATCTCGATGGCCTTGTCGAAGTCGCCCTCGGCCTCGGTCAGCGCCTTCTTGCTGTCCATCATGCCGGCGCCGGTGAGGTCGCGGAGCTTCTTGACGTCCGCGGCGGTGATTTGGGACATGGCTCTCTCTTCGGTGTTGAGACGGCGTGTGGATGGTCAGAGGTGCCGGTTACCCGGATCCGGGCGGATCGTGCCCGGCGTACCGCCGCTGCCCGCCGTTCGCGAAAACGGACGGCGGGCAGCGACGGTGCGATCACTCCGCGGTGGCGGCCGCCGGCTGCTCGGTGGCGGCCTGCGCCGGCTGCTCCGGGGTGGCGGGCTGCTCGGCGGCGGCAGCGGCGGGCTGCTCGGCCGGAGCGGCAGCGGCGGCCGGAGCGGCCGGGGCAGCCGACTCGTCGGCCTTCTTCGGCTCCAGCAGCTCGCGCTCCCACTCGGTCAGCGGCTCGTCGCTCGCGACACCCTCGGGCTTCTCGTCGTTGCCCCGGCGACGGCCGGAACGCGCGATCAGACCATCCGCGACGGCGGCGGCCACGACCTTGGTCAGCAGCTCGGCCGAGCGGATCGCGTCGTCGTTGCCCGGGATCGGGAAGTCGACCTCGTCCGGGTCACAGTTGGTGTCCAGCACCGCGATCACCGGGATGCCCAGCTTGCGGGCCTCGTCGACGGCGATGTGCTCCTTCTTGGTGTCGACGATCCAGACCGCGGCGGGAAGCTTCTGCATGTCCCGCAGGCCACCGAGGGTGCGGGTCAGCTTGATCTTCTCGCGGGAGAGCTGCAGGGTCTCCTTCTTGGTGTAACCGGCGGCGGTGCCGCTGAGGTCACCCAGGCCCTCCAGCTCCTTCATCCGCTGGAGCCGCTTGTACACCGTCTGGAAGTTGGTCAGCATGCCACCGAGCCAGCGGTGGTTGACGTACGGCTGGCCGACCCGGGTCGCCTGCTCGGCAATCGCCTCCTGGGCCTGCTTCTTGGTGCCGACGAACAGGATGCTGCCACCCTCGGCGACGGTCCCACGCACGAACTCGTACGCCTTCTCGATGTACTCGAGGGTCTGGCGCAGGTCGATGATGTAAATGCCGTTGCGCTCGGTCATGATGAAGCGCTTCATCTTCGGGTTCCAGCGCCGGGTCTGGTGCCCGAAGTGGACACCGCTCTCCAGCAGCTGGCGCATGGTCACGACGGCCATGGTTGGGGTACTCCTCAAGATCCCTGGTTGTCACGCCCGGCCGGTGGCCGGGCGTCCTGGCGCCTGGTCGCCGACCCATGGTGTTCCCGATCAGGATCGGGACCAGGGAGGCCGTCGCTCCACGACGATTCGTGAAGAGGGCGCGCGAGGTCGACCGCACGAGGCGGTCGCCAGTTGGCCAGTGTACGCCCTTCGCCCGTTCACCCACCCCCGGGTGCGGAGTGCGCGGGATGCACGGCCAGCACGGGGCCAGCGCGGCGGGCGCGCCGGCCCGGCGGCGACTCGGCCCGGCGGTCAGCCCGACGGCGGTCGGGCCCGGCGGTGATCGACTCGGTTTCCTGAAAACCGTGGTTTCGCGCCAACCCGGACACCGCGACTTCCTGAAAACCGAGTCGATCAAGATGCGGAGGGCAAGCTCGGCGGGCGGCGCCTACGGGCCAACCGACCGCGAGCGCGGCGGATCAGGCCGCGCGGCGGGTCAGGCCGCGCGGCGGGTCAGGCCGCGCGGCGGGTCAGGCCGCGGCGGATCAGGCCGCGCGGCGGGTCAGCCGACCGCGAGCGCGGCGGCGAGGAACAGCACGCGGCCGACGGTCAGCTAGGCCCGCGGTCGCCGGAGCCCCCCCCGACCACCGTCCGCCGGCGCCCGCCCGCCGGTCCGCAGCCCCCAGAGCCCCGCCGCAACGCTCCGCAGCCAGCCCACCCGCCCGATCCACACCCCCCCCCGCCCGCCCCGCACCCCGCCCGCACCCCCCCCCCC
>NZ_JAKKFI010000063.1 GCF_022230955.1 Micromonospora cabrerizensis | reverse complement strand
GCGGCGGTGGCGAGTGGGGCGCAGGACGGGCGTCAGCGCCGGCGGGGCCCGCTGGTCGGTGCGGCGGCGGCCATGCTGGTCGCGCTGGTCGGGCTCGGCGCCGCACTGGGCGCGGCGCGCAACGCCGGCAGCGAGGACCCGGCGGTCAATCTGCCGACCACCTCGCCGACGGTGGCGCCGAGCGGGCCACTGGATCTGCCGGCCGCGAACGAGCAGGTCCCCACCGGCGATCCGGGCCGACCCGATCGGGGGCACGGCCCCAGCACCTCCCCGTCGGCCTCGGTCTCCGTCACGCCGAGCACCGAGCCGAGCCAGGCGACCGCTCCGCCGACGCCGACGGGGATGCCGACGGTGACCACCGCGCCGCCGACGCCGACGGGTGAGCCGACCCCCTCACCCCCCACTCCGAGCGCGACGGAGAGCACGCCGATCGATCCGGACGGCCCCGCCAGCGACTAGCAGACCCGCGACTTCGCCTGCCCCGCGAAGTCCCACCAGCACCGATATCCCCAAAACGGACTTACGGCGCCGAAGACGCCTCTAGGCTCTCTGCAGGTCATTTCCACCATCTGCTGCGGGAGCCTGGGTGAGCGCTGAAAAGCTGGTCGTGATCGGTCAGGGGTACGTCGGACTGCCGCTGGCCATGCGTGCCGTCGAGGCAGGGCTGGACGTGGTCGGTCTCGATGTCGACGCCGACCGGGTGAAGCGTCTCGCCTCCGGTGAGTCGTTCATCGAGGACATCCCGACCGACCGGCTGGGCCGGGCGTTGAGCAGCGGCCGATACCACCCCAGCACGGAGTACACCGACGCAGAGGGTTTCGACATCTGCGTCATCACCGTGCCGACCCCACTGCGCGACGGCACCCCCGACCTGAGCTTCGTCGAGCAGGCCGGCGTGGGCATCGGCTCGTACGTCCGGCCGGGTTGCACGGTGATCCTGGAGTCGACCACGTACCCCGGCACCACCGAGGAGCTGCTGCGCCCGCTGTTGGAGTCGGCCAGCGGGCTGACCAGCCCCGGTGACTTCCACCTCGGCTACAGCCCGGAGCGGATCGACCCGGGCAACCCGGACTGGCGGCTGGAGAACACCCCGAAGGTGGTCTCCGGCGTGGACCCGGCGTCACTGACCCGGGTGGACGAGTTCTACCAGCGCCTCGTGCACCGCACCGTGCCGGTGGACTCCACCCGCGTGGCCGAGCTGACCAAGCTGATCGAGAACACCTTCCGGCAGGTCAACATCGCGCTGATCAACGAGCTGACCATGCTCTCGCACCACCTCGACATCGACGTCTGGCAGGCCATCGACGCCGCGGAGACCAAGCCGTTCGGCTTCATGCCGTTCCGGCCCGGCCCGGGCGTCGGCGGGCACTGCCTGCCGATCGACCCGTGCTACCTCTCGTGGCAGGTCAAGCGCCGCCTCGGCCGGCAGTTCCGGTTCATCGAGCTGGCCAACGACATCAACCACGAGATGCCCGAGCACGTCGCGCAGCGGATCATGGCGGGGCTGAACCGCAGCGGCCGGGCCGTCAGCGGTGCCCGACTGCTGTTGCTCGGTCTGGCGTACAAGAAGAACACCGGCGACATGCGCGACTCCCCCGCGGTCGACGTGGCCCGCCGCCTCCAGGCTCTCGGCGCCGAGGTCCACGCGGTGGAGCCGTACGCCGAGTCGCACCAGATCCCGGCCGGGGTCACCGTGGTCGGGCTCTCGGAGCGGGAGGTGAGCGCCGCCGACGGGGTGGTGGTGGTCACCGACCACGACAGCTTCGACTACGACCTGGTGGTGCGGCACGCCCGCTACGTCTTCGACACCCGCAACCGGTGCGTCGGCCCGATGGTCGAGCGCCTGTAGACCCGGCACCGCTGGCCGGTCCCGCCGCTGGGAACAGGGCGGGACCGGCCGGCGGATGTCCGTCCGGGTCGCGTTCGACCGGGCCGCGTCGGTCACTGGTCGGCGAGCGCCTCGACGACCGGGCGGGACAGCGCCCGGCGGGCCGGCAGCACCGAGGCGAGCAGGGCGGCCAGTACCGCGACGCCGAGGGTCAGCCCGAGCTGGCCGAGCGGCAGCACCACGTGGAAGTCCCCGCCGAGGCGGGTCAGCAGGGCCATCGCGGAGGCGCTGACCCCGGTGCCCAGTCCCACCCCGAGCACCGCGCCGACCAGCGCCATCAGCACCGCCTCAATGGCGAGCACCGCCCGCATGCGTCCTCGGGTCAGCCCGACGGCCCGCAGCACGGCGTTCTCCCTGGTGCGTTCGACCACCGACAGGCTCAGCGTGTTCGCCACACCGACCAGGGCGATCACCACGGCCAGACCCAGCAGCGCGGTGACGAGGACGAGCAGCATGTCGACGGTGCCGGTCAGCATCTTCTTGTACGCCCCCTGGTCCATCAGGTTCACCGTCGGGTAGCGGCCCAGCACCGCCTCGATCGCGCCCCGGGCCCGCTCGGCGCTCACCCCGGTGGCCGGGTCGATCTCGGCCAGGTAACCGCGATCGGTGGGGAAGAGCGCGGCGAAATCCTGGTCGGCCATGTCGATGACGTGCCCGGCGGGCGCGCCGTCGGCGCGGGTGTCGTCGGTGACCACGGCGGCCACCCGGAACGACCGACCCTCGACGGTCACCGACGAGCCGACCTGCCAGCCGCGTGCCTGCGCCAGCTCGCGGTGCACCAGCACCTGGCCCGGCCCGACCCGACTGGCGTCGCCGTCGAGCACCCGGTCCAGCGTCCGGCCGACCAACGCCGGGTGGGCCGAACGGATCTCGACGTCCGCGACGATCGTGCGGCGCTGCTCGTGCACCACCCCCAACTCGGGGCGGGCGGCCAGCTCCCCGGCGAGCGCGGCAGGCAGATCCTGTCCGATACCGCTGACCACGAAGTCGGTGCCGATCTGGGCGTCCACGCTGCGTTCGATGCCGTCCTTGGTGCTGCGCGCGCCGACCATGAAAGCCGACACCAGTCCGATCCCGATCACCAGCGCGGTGGCGGTCGCGGCGACCCGCCGCGGATTGCGGACCGTGTTGGCCACCGCCAGCGCACCGGTCGCCCCGAGCACGCGCCGTGCCGGCCAGCCGAACACCCGGGCCAGGGCGGGGACGAGCACCGGCCCGAACAGGACGATCCCGAAGAAGGCCAACACCCCGCCGGCCGCCACCAGCACCAGTTGGCCGGCGCTGGCGGCACCGACCAGCGCCGCCACGCCGATGGCCAACGCCACCGCGCCGAAGGTCAGCCGCACCCGGCCGGCACCCTGGGCCGGCTGCACCGCGGCGTCGGTGAGAGCGGCCACCGGGGCGACCCGCGTCCCCCGCCAGGCCGGCAGCAGGGCGGCGCAGACGGTCAGCGCGGTACCCAGCAGCAGGCCGGTCAGGACGGTCGAACCGGACACGGTCAGGCCACCGGCGACCGGCACGTCCAGTCGGGACATCACCAGGCGCATCCCGCCGGCGAGGGTCACGCCGAGCAGCACCCCGAGCGCGGAGGCGACCAGCCCCAGCACGGCCGACTCCAGCACGGCGGCCCGGAAGACCTGCCCCCGGGTGGCCCCGATCAGACGAAGCAGCGCCGTCCTGCGGGTGCGCTGTGCCAACACGATCGCGAAGGTGTTGGCGATCACGAAGCCCGCCACCACCACGGCGATCCCGACGAAGATCAGCAACAGCATCCGGAACTGGTCCACGTTGCGCACCGCGTCCTCGACGGCCTCGTCGAGGATCTGCTGACGACTCTTCACAGTGGCTTCGGCGCCCGCCACGGCCCGCACCCGGTCGGTCAGCGCCGCGACGGACGCACCCGGTCGGGCCGCCACCAGAATGCGGCCGTAACCGCGCTCGCCGGTGAGGGCCAGCGCGTCCGGCCCGACCATGCCGACGAACGGACCGCCGACATCGCGCGCGGTACCCGCCACGTCGACGGTGCCGACCAGGGTGTACGGCCGGGCCGGGCCGTTCGCGCCGCCCACGCGGACCGCCGCGCCGAGCGCGAAGCCCTCCTTGGCAACCGTCGGCGCGTCGAGCACGACCTCCCCGGCGCGGTCGGGCAGCCGGCCGGCGACCACGTCGTACGAGCGCAGCGCGTCCTCGGTGGGGATGGCGGCGAGGACGGTGAAGCCGAGGACCGGGCGACCGTCGACGCCGACGACCCCGGCGGTGTTGGTCAGCTCACCGCCTGCGGCGGCCACCCCGTCGACCGCGCGCACCTCGTCGACCAGGGCCGGGGGCAACAGCTTGCGGCCGGCCGAGTAGACGCCCAGGTCGGTGTGGCGGTCGAAGGTGCCGGCCCGTTCGTACGTGCCGGCGCGCATCCCGTCGACGAAGATCATGGTGCCGGCGACGAACGCGACACCGAGCACGACGGCCAGCGCGGAGAGCAGCATGCGCAGCGCTTCGGCACGCAACGAGCGCAGGGTCAGGCGGATCAAGCGGGGCTCCCGGTGCAGGTGGCGGATCGGACCCTTCCGACGCTATGGCCGGTGTCGGTCCGTCCGTCTCCACCTGTGCGCTCGACCTGTGTGCGCCCCGGGTCGCGGTGCACGCGCCGGCCGCTACGACCCAGGTCGTACGCGGGGTCATCCGCCGGGCGTGACCAGCCCGCTCTCGTACGCCAGGACCACCGCCTGGACCCGGTCGCGCAGCTGGAGCTTCGCCAGGATCCGCCCGACGTGGGTCTTGACCGTCGCCTCGGCGACGTGCACCCGGGCGGCGATCTCCGCGTTGGACAGCCCCTGAGCGACCAGCAGCAGCACCTCCCGTTCCCGCTCGGTGAGCTGCGTGAGCCGGGGGTCGGCGCTCGGGGCGGCACCGAGCTGCCCGGCGAAACGGTCCAGCAGCCGGCGGGTGATCGACGGGGCCACCACGGAGTCGCCCTGGGCGACCACGCGGATCGCGGCCAGCAGGTCCTCCGGTGGGACGTTCTTGAGCAGGAACCCGCTCGCCCCGGCCTGGAGGGCCGCGAACGCGTCGGCCTCGGTGTCGAAGGTGGTCAGCACCAGCACCCGGGGTGGGCCCGCGGGCCGGTCGGCGCAGAGCCGCCGGGTCGCCTCCACCCCGTCCATGGTCGGCATCCGGATGTCCATCACGACGACGTCGGCCTCAGTGCGGGCGAGCACCCGCAGGGCGTCCGCGCCGTCGATGGCCTCGCCGACCACCTCCAGGTCGGGCTGGGAGTCCAGCACCATCCGGAACCCGGCGCGAACCAGCGCCTGGTCGTCCACGATCACCACCCGGATCGTCATGCCGCGATCACCTCCGTTGCCGGCTCCGACGGTAGCGGTAGGCGCACGTCGACCTGCCAGCCCCCGACCGGTCGGGGGCCGGCGGTGAGGGTGCCGTCGTACACCGTGACCCGCTCGCGCATGCCGAGCAGACCGTGACCGCCCGACGGCGTCGGGCTGACCAGCGGGCGGCCCAGGCCGTTGTCGACCACCTGGACGACGACGGCCTCGGCGGTGTAGCCCAGGCAGACCTCGACGCCGGCATCGACGCCGGCGTGCTTGAGCGCGTTGGTCAGTGCCTCCTGCACCACCCGGTAGACGGTCAGCTCCAGGCCCGGGGGCAGGGCCTGCGGCGCACCGGTGACGGTGCTGTGGATGCGCAGCCCGGCGTCGCCGAACCGGGTCAGCAGGTCGGGCAACTCGGTCAGGGCCAGGCGCCGGTGCTCCGGGTCGGCGGCCACCACGAGCCCGTCGGCGCCGCCGCCCGGGCCGGCGTCACGCAGGACGCCGACCAGCCGGCGCATCTCCTCCAGTGCCTGCCGGCCGGTGTCCGCGACCACCTTCACGGCGGTGCGCGCCTGGGCCGGGTCACGGTCGAACATGAACCGGGCGCCGTCCGCCTGGACGATCATCACCGCCATGCTGTGGGCGACCACGTCGTGCAGCTCACGGGCGATCCGGGTGCGCTCCTCGGCGACCGCCGCCCGGGACTCGGCCTCCCGTTCACGTTCCAGGGTCGTGGCCCGTTCCTCCAGGCTCAGCACGTAGAGCCGGCGGGTCCGCACGTTCAGCGCCACCAACCACACCGCGCCGGTGACCAGCGCGTACCACAGCGCGGTGACCCACCACTGGATCACGTGGGGGGTCTGCGCGGCGGCGAGCAGCACACCGACGGCGGCGACCGCGCCGGCCAGCACACCGTCGCGGAGGCGTTCGCCGTACTTGACGACGCTGTAGAGCGCGATCAGGACGGCGACGTCGTAGACGAGCGGGCCCCACTCGGCGATCACCTGGACCAGGGCGAGGGCCGCGACCACCACCGTCACCGCGCTCGGGTGGGTGCGGCGGAACAGCAGCGCCGCCGCCATGGCCACACCGACCAGGGTGGCCGCCCAGCCGCCGGGCTGGCTCACCGCCGCGGTCAGGCTGACCAGCGCCACCAGGACGGACACGGCCACGTCGAAGGCGACGCCGCGCAACGGCCGACCGAACATCGTGCGTCTCACGGTCACCCAGCGTACGTGCCGGGAGGCCGGGCTCAGCCGGCGAGGAGCTCACGCATTCGGTCGATCTCCACGGTCTGCTCGGTGGCGACCGCGTTGGCGAACTCGTTGAGCGTCAGGTCGGAACCGACCTTGAGCAGGTTGGTGGCCATCTCGATGGCGCCCTCGTGATGCGCGGTCATCATCCGCACGAAGAGTCGGTCGAAGTCCGCGCCGCGGGTTGCGGCGAGCTGCCGCATCGCCTCGGGCGTCTGCATGCCGCGCATGGTGCCGTGGTCGTGCCCCTGGACCTCCGCCGGGAGCCCGCGGGTCTGGAGCCAGCCCCGCATCATGCCCATCTCCGGCCCCTGGCTGGCTCGGATGCGGTCGGCGAGCGCGCGGATGTCGGGGTCGGCGGCCCGGTCGGGGGCGAGTTCCGCCATCGCCAGGGCCTGCGCGTGGTGCGGGATCATCATCCGCACGAACCAGACGTCCAACGAGTTGTGCGGCGCCGGGCCGGCGTCGCGGACCTCGTGGGCCGGGCGGGTGGCAGCCGACTCACCAGGGCGACCGGGCGCGATGACGGTGAGGTCGGTGGGCACGGGGCTGGCCGAGGGCGACACGGGGGGCGCGGAGGTGGCGGGCGCGGAGGCCGGCCGGGCGGCGCTCGTCGCGGTGTCGTCCCCGGAGCGGCTCACGATGAAGGCCACCAGCGGCAGGACAAGCGCCAGTGTGACAATCGCCAGGGTCCGTGCACGCCGGCTGGTCATGGGCAACTCCCGGGGGTCGAGGTCACCGCGATGCTATCCATTGAAGAAGACACTTTCATGTGACCCAGCTCACATCGACGTTCTTCTCCGGGCGGTAAGGTGTCGACCATCGTCTTCCCCTTGCGAAGGGCCTCGCCGATGATCAGACTCCACAAGCCACGGTTACGACAACTCCGCATCGTGGCGCTCGCCTCGACCGGTTTCCTCGTCGCCGGCGTCCTCGTCGCCCCGGCGAGCAACGCCCAGGTGGTGCCCCAGGCGGCGCAGGCTGCCGCCCCCACCAACACGATCCCCGGCGTCGACGAGATCGTGAGCAGCCCCAACCTGCGCCAGATCGCGAACGTGCCGAAGGTCGCCCCACTGGACGCGACCAACAGCGACATCGCCTTCCAGGGCAAGTACGCCTTCGCCGGCAACTACAACGGCTTCGTCATCTACGACATCGCACGACCGAGCGCGCCGAAGGTCGTGTCCCGGGTGCTCTGCCCGGGGTCGCAGAACGACATCTCCGTCCATGGTGACCTGCTCTTCCTCTCCACCGACTCGTCCCGCAGCGACGACTCCTGCAACAGCACCGCGCAGGCGGCGAGCGTGAAGGAGTCCTGGGAGGGCATCAAGGTCTTCGACATCAAGGACAAGGCGAACCCGCGGTACATCAAGTCCGTGGAGACGGCCTGCGGCTCACACACCCACACCCTGGTGCCGGGCAAGAGCGGCAAGACGGTCTACCTGTACGTCTCGTCGTACAGCCCGCGGGCCGAGTTCCCGGACTGCCAGCCGCCGCACGACTCGATCTCCATCATCAAGGTGCCGCTGAAGAAGCCGACCGACGCCGCGGTGATCGCAGCTCCGAACCTCTTCCCGGACGGCGGTTTCCCGGGCAGTGAGACCGGATCGGCGACCGCCGGCTGCCACGACATCACCGTCTACCCGGCCAAGGACCTGGCCGCCGGCGCGTGCATGGGTGACGGCATCCTGCTCGACATCAAGGACCGCGAGGCGCCTCGGGTCATCAACCGGGTCCGCGACACGGTCAACTTCGCGTTCTGGCACTCGGCCACCTTCAACAACTCCGGCACCAAGGTGATCTTCACCGACGAGCTGGGTGGTGGTGGGGCCGCGACCTGCAACGAGGCCATCGGACCGAACCGGGGCGCGGACGCCATCTACGACATCACCGGCCGCGGTGACGCTCGGAAGATGAACTTCCGCAGCTACTACAAGATCCCTCGCAACAACGCCGACACCGAGAACTGCGTGGCCCACAACGGCTCGCTGGTCCCGGTGCTCGGTCGGGACATCATGGTCCAGGCGTGGTACCAGGGTGGCATCTCGGTCTGGGACTTCACCGACTCGTCGAAGCCGAAGGAGATCGCCTTCTGGGAGCGCGGTCCGCTCTCGGCCGACTCGCTGGTCGGCGGCGGCACCTGGTCCGCGTACTACTACAACGGCCACATCTACTCCAACGACATGGTGAAGGGCCTGGACGTCCTGGAGCTGAACGACTGGCGCACCTGGACGGCCAACCTGACCCGCTACAAGGAGCTCAACGTGCAGACCCAGCCCAGCTACCTGGGCTGGTAGGCACCGCGCACGCAAACCGGGCCCGGCCCCCATCCTCGGGGGCCGGGCCCGGCCGTGTTCGGGCAGGTCCGCCCGTCAGCGGACGCCGTGGGGCCTATCGCAGGTTCTCTTCCGCAACGGTGCGGCCTGTCGGGTTTCCCGCGCCGGGCCACGTCGGCTGCCAGCCGCGCTCCCCCGGTGATCGGCCCCGCGATGGTGGGGCTGGTCACCACGACGGTGCCAGCGCGGGCAACAGGCGGGTCGTCATGCGAACGTGGTCAGACGTGAAGCTTGCCGCCGTCGCCGATGCGCCGCCCGCTCCGCCCGAGCCGACCGGACGCTGGCGACCCCACCCGCTGGACCTGGTCGCGGTCGTCCTCGCCGTGGTCGGCGCGGCCTGCGCCCTGAGCGGGCTGCTGCCCCGCGCGGAGACCACCGCCACCCTGCACCGGATCCTGCCGCTGCTGCTCTTCCTCGGCACCGTGATCGTGCTCGCCGAGCTGACCGCCGTCGCCGGCGTCTTCGACGTGCTGGCCAGCCGGCTGGCCATCGCCGCCCGCGGCCGTTGGGCGGCCCTTTTCCTGCTCTGCGGCGGCCTGGCCACGGTGACCACCCTCGTGCTCAACCTCGACACCACCGCCGTGCTGCTCACCCCGGTGCTGCTCGCGCTGGCCCGCAACCTGCGCGTTCCCGCCGCCCCGCTCGCGGTCACCACCGTCTGGCTGGCGAACACCGCCAGTCTGCTGCTGCCGGTGTCGAACCTGACCAACCTGCTGGCCGCCGACCGGGTCGGGCTGACACCGCTGGCGTACGCCGAGCGAATGGCGCTGCCGCAGCTCGCCGCGGTGGCGGTCACCATGGCGCTGCTCTGGTACGCCTGGTGGCGGCGCGAGCGGCCGGCCGGTGGACGGTTCGTCCCGCCAGCCCGGCACGTCCCGGCCGATCCGGTCCTGCACCGCACCGCGGTGGCCGGCTGCCTGCTCTTCGTCGCCGGCATCCTCGCCGGGGTGGAGATCGGGCTCGCCTCCACCGTCGCGCTCGCGTTGGTGCTGCTCGGCTTCGTGGTCCGGTCCCCCGCCACGCTGCGCCCCGGGCTGGTGCCCGTACGGCTGCTGCTCTTCGTCACCGGCCTCTTCCTGGTCGTGCAGACCCTCGGCCGGCACGGGCTGGACGACCTGGTGGGCGGCCTGCTCGGCGCCGACGGCGGGGCGCTGGGCGCGCTGCGCGCGGGTGGCACCGGCGCGCTGCTGTCCAACGCGGTGAACAACCTCCCCGCCTACCTGGCCGGCGAGTCGGTGCTGCCGCCCGGCGACCACACCCGCCTGCTGGCCCTGCTGATCGGCACCAACGTCGGCCCGCTGGCCGCCCCCTGGGCGTCACTGGCCACCCTGCTGTGGTTCGAGCGGTGCCGGGCGGCCGGGGTGAGCGTGCCGGTGACCCGATTCGTGCTGACCAGCACGGTGCTCGCGGTCACCGGCACCCTCGCCGCCGTCGGCACGCTGCTGCTGGTGAGCTGAGCGCCCACGACCGGGCGCGGCAGCAGCAGCGTCAGGCCCGCCGCACGACGAACATGAGGCAGCCGTACACCACGTTGCGGCTGTGCAGCTCGCGCGCCGCCGGGTCGCCGAACAGCTCGGCGATCACCCCCTCCGGGTCCGTGCCGTCGTGCAGCTGCCCACCGCAGATCCGGCCCTGCCGGTCGTACGCCCGCAGGACCTGGGGTCGCCCCCGCCAGGCCGGTGGGTGTCCGCCCGCCTGGTCCGGGCCGGCGCAGGCGGCAGCGTGCGCGAAGACCGGACCGATCTCCCGGTACGGGCCGGCGGCGCCCGGCGGCGCGTACCCGAAGAGCAGCAGCTCCTCGCCCTCGTCGGCATCGCGCAGACAGCAGCGCAGGGACTCGCCGCCACCGGCTCGGAGCGCCTCGACGGGCCGGTCGGCAGCGTCCCGGCCGGTGCGGCGGACGGCGTCGAGCGCCTCGGCCGGCAGGGCGTGGACGCGGAACGTGGTGCTGTTCGTCATCGGTCCAGCCTGGCGCGGCGACGACGGAAGGGCTGGCGGCGATCGGACCTGACGGTCGTCGACCGATCGCCAGGGGCGTGTTTCACGATCCTTTTGAGGTCCCGCCTTTGATTGGCCGGTCAGCCCGGTCTACGAGTCGTCTCGGCCCTGCCAGGTCGTCACACAGGCCTCGTTGCCCTCGATATCGGCGAGAACCCAGAAGGCGGGAGCACGCGACGCGGATAGCAGTCGACCACCGGCCGCCAGCGCGGCGTCGATCCGCCGTGGCGCCTCGTCGTGCGGGACACAAATATCGAAGACGACACGGTCCGGCCGGATATCGTCCTCCGGCTGGATCGGGCTTGCAGCGTTCAATTCATGCGTCCGATCACTGCGCGGGTAATCAGAAAGCTCGACTGGATCACCTACGACGGCTGGTGCTGGATCGACTGCTACCAGCTCGGCAGGAACGGTGAGGCTCTTGCACGACGGTCACTCTTCCTTATGCCAGAGCACGTCGAGTACATACCTCAGCCACCACCGAGACCAACTGCCACCGGGCGGAAGCCGGCAGCCGGGAAACCTCTCAAAGGTTGGCTGGACACAAAGGAGCCCCAGCCTCAGATGAGGCTGGGGCGCAAAGTTCCGGCAGGGGCGATCGGATCGACGGAGACGTCACCTAGTCCCGGTACACGGCGAGCTGGAGTTCGGTGACGCCCTTCTCCGGGGCGTCCGGACAGTAGTCGAGGTACACCTCCCGGGCGAACCCGTCGGTGCGGTAGCCGTTGTCCTCGATCCACCGGGCGAGCGCCTGCATACTCGGCTCGACGTCGTCCATCGCGCCGTGGTGGATGATCGTCGCGGCGGTGCGTACCGCGGGCAGGTCCACCACCGCGACGTCGGAGGCGGCCTCCGCCCCGACCCCGACGGTCACGCCGGCATGCACCACGACCGCGTCGCCGTCGTCGCCGGGGGCCGGCTCGTACCAGGCGATGCTCGGCCCCGCCGGCGTGATCCCGGCGTCGCCGAGCCGACGGAACAGCTCCGGGTAGAGCGGTTGGATCACCGGGCCGATGTCCTCGCCCTGGTAACTGGGCGCGACCGCGGTCAGCTCCGCGACGCGGACCGACACGATCTCCTTGAGTACGACCTCCTGGGTGGCCATCCGACCCTCCGACTCGATCATTCGGAGCCTCGCCTCGACGGCCGTCAACCGTGCGGTGTCGGCGGCCAACTGTTCTGCCAGTTGGCTCCGGCGCAGCCGCAGCATGCCGCGCAGCTCGGCCACGTCGACGGCGTCGTCGACGATCGCCCGCACCTGTTCGAGGGTGAGGCCCAGCTCCTTGAGGGCGATCACCCGGTTGAGCCGGCGCAGCTGGTCGGCCCGGTAGGAGCGGTAACCGGTGTGCGGGTCGACGCTGGCGGGGCGCAGCAGGCCGATGCTGTCGTAGTGGCGCAGCATCCGCACCGACACCCGGCCGAGTCTGGCGAAGTCTCCGATGGTGAACATGGTCCCTCCACGCTCGTCCCTGACACCGTGTCAGAGTCAAGCGCGGCCCGCGGGGCGACTCAGCGCCGGGCCGGGCGCGGCCCGACCAGCCGGCGGACCATCGGCGCCGCGTTCCACTTGGCCGCGCCGACCAGGTCGCGGGCGTGCTCCAGGACCGTGTAGTCGGGTCGGGTCAGCCCGTCGGCGATGGCCCGGTCCAGGTCGTTGCCGCAGCGGCTCAGCACACTGTCGAAGTCCCGGCGGACCGGCTCCTGCAGGTCGTAGCCGAACGAGCGGTGCAGCCGGGCGAAGAGCGGCTTGTACAGCCGGACCCGCTCGTGCAGGCCCGACGAGTACGACATCGGGTTCTTCGGGCGGCGCAGGATGTAGTCGGGCAGCACGTCGGCGAACGCCCGTCGGACGATCCACTTCTCCTGGCCGTGGCGCAGCTTCAGATCCAGCGGCAACCGCATCGCCAGCTCCACTACGCTGAGGTCGAGGAACGGCAACCGCGCCTCCACCCCGTGCCCCATGGCGGCCCGGTCCACGCGCTGCAACTCCGTACGGCACAGGTTGCGGATCCGGTGCAGGAACAGTCGGCGCGCCGCGGCCGGGCCGACCTGCCGGTACATCGGGTAGCCGCCGAACAGCTCGTCGGAGCCGTCGCCGGTGAGCACCACCTTGATGCCCAGGTCACGGAGCCGTCGGAAGATCGGCACCGAGACGACCGCGTTGATGATGTCGCCGTACTCGGTCAGCTCGCAGATCCGGATCGCCTCGCGGACGTCGGCGAGCCGGATGTCGCGCGGACGCAGCTCGACCACCACGTGCGGCACGTCGAGGTCGGCGGCGAGCCGCCGGGCGTACGCCACGTCCGGGCTGTCCGCCGCGCCGACGGTGACCGCCACGCAGTCCGGGTGGATGTCGCGCACCTGCCGCAGGGTCAGCGAGCTGTCCAGCCCACCGGAGAGCACCACCCCGACGGTCAGGTCGGTTTCCACCCGCATCCGAATCGAGTCGCTCAACGCGGCACGGACGAGAAGGGCGGCCTCGTCCGGGTCGTCGATGATCGGCAGGCCGTCACCGATGGTGAGCAGGTCGACGTACGGGCTCAGCCGCACGTGCCCGTCCGCATCGGCCCAGCCGTGGTGCCCGGGCGGCACCTCGGCGATCGGGGCGCCGTGCCCGACGAGTGCCTTGACCTCGGAGGCGAGATGCAGGCAGCCAGGCCGGCGGGACCAGTACAGCGGCTTGACGCCGATCGGGTCGCGGGCCACATACGCCCGGCCGGTGGCCCGTTCGACGACCGCGAAGGCGTACTCACCGCGCAGCCGGGTCACCGCCGCCTCGCCCCACTGCTGGAACGCGGCGAGCAGCACCTCGGTGTCGCTCTCGGTGCGGAAGGCCTGCCCGAGGCGGGTCAGTTGGGCCCGCAGCTCCCGGTAGTTGAAGATCTCGCCGTTGAAGCAGAGCAGCCAGCGCTCGTCGGTCGAGGTCCACGGCTGCACCGCCCGGTCCCGGTCGACGACCCGGAGCCGGCGGGTGCCGGCGAGCAGGCCGTTCTCGGACCGCGTCTCGGTGACCTCACCGCGTGGGGTCAGGGCGGCGAGCATCCGCCGGAACGTCGCCGGGTCGGCCTCGGGGCCGATGCTCAACGCGATGCCGCACACCGGGGTCAGACCCCCATCTCGGCCTCGTAGGCGCGGCGCAGGCGACGCCGGGCGGTGGGCGCGAGGCACAGGTGCCACGCCTGCCCCTCGTCGATCACGTTCAGCTCCCCGGCCCGCTGCCGGTCGAGCAGCAACTCCGCCAGGGTGTCCCGTGCGCCGAACCGCTCGAACCAGGCCAGCTCGACGTCGACGGAGTAGCCGAGGCAGTGCCCACTGGGCAGCATCGCGGCGTAGCCCAGGCGGCGCAGCCGGTACTGGTGCTCGGCGCTGCGGACCAGGCTGGTCACCCACAGCGGCGGTGTGGCCGGCGGCGCGGCGGCGGCGAACTCGCGGGCGATGTCGTTGAGCAGCGCCACCACCTCGCGTCGTGCCCGACGGAACAGCAGCCCCGCCGTGCGTGGGGTGACGTCCGGTCGCAGCCGCCGGCGCAGCCCCCGCGCGGCCCGGCCCAGCATGGTGGCGGGCTGCTCCTGGTAGCGGAAGCGCAGCAGGTCGCGGCGGCGCAACCACTCCAGGTCGACCAGTTCGGCGCTGCCGTTGACCTGGTCGTCGGTGAGGAACGTCGGCGCGTCCTGCCACCACAGCACGTCGATGCGCGACAGCAGGTAGATCCGGACCAGCGCGGTCAGGTCCCGCGCCGAGGTACGCTCGTTCGGCTGGTAGCGGGCCATTTCCAGCAGCAGCGTCTCGCGGGCGCCGATCAGCCCCTGCGGGGTGGCGTCGAGGACCTCGGCGAGCGCCGGCTCGCGCAGTCGCGCGTCGATGAGCACCTGCCGAGCCCGGGTGCTCGGCGCGTCGGCCAGCGCGCCGACCTCGACCAGCAGCTCGGCGACGGCTGCCCGGTAGGCGGCGAGGTCCGGCTCGGGGGTGGGGACGCGGCGGGGAGTCGTGCCGGAGGGCCGGCGGCGTGCCGGCGCGGTGGGCGACGCGGGCGAACCGGGCTGCTGACCCGGGCTTCGGCTGGGCACTCGCATGACGGGGTCCCTTCTCCGGTCACGACACTGGGTGATTCGCCCTGTAACACACCGTAATTGCCGGGACCGGAGCGGACCGAACAATTCTCCTATCTACCCCTAAGGGAGCCGACCGTCCGGTTGGGCACCGGGGGCGGGCGGCACCAGGGCCTGCACCTCGGCGTACGACGGCAGCCCGTCCGGCGCGGCGAGCCCGCCCGCGCGTACCCCGTCGGCGGTGGCGAGCGCGGCGGCCAGCGCCACCCGGAACAGCAGGGAGCCGGTGCTGACCCGGGCAACCCCGACGGCGGCCAGCTTGTCCAGCCCCGGCCCACCCGGCTGGTACAGCACGTTCACGGGCGCGTCGATCCACTCGGTGAGGACGCCCAGCGTGGCCGGGTCGACGACGCCGGGCACGAAGATGCCGTCGGCGCCGGCCGCCCGGTAGGCGCGGGCCCGGACGAGGGTCTGCCCCAGCGGGTCGTCCACCCCCAGCCACCACGTGTCGGTTCGGGCGTTGACGAACAGGTCCGGCACGGCCGCCTTCACCGCCGCGACCTTGTCCGCGAGGAGTTCCGGCTCGGTGAGGGTGCCGTCGGCGCGCCCGTCCTCCAGGTTGATCCCGACCACGCCGAGCCCGGCCAACTCCGTCACGTACCCGGCGACCGTCGCCGGATCATCGCTGAAACCGGCTTCGACGTCGACGCTGAGCAGCACCGGCAGCGGGGCGAGCCGCCGGGCCAGGGCCAGGGTCTCCCCTGCGGTGGCCGCGGTGCCGTCGGGTCGGCCCGCGGCCGCGGCGACGCCGAGGCTGGTGGTGCCGATCGCCGGGTGGCCGCGCCGGGCCAGCGCCGCCGCGGAGGCGTGGTCCCAGGCGTTCGGCAGCAGCAGGGGGCGGCGGGCGTGGTGCAGGGCGCGGAACTCGGCACAACGGTCGGTCATCGGACGCTCAGCTCCAGGTTCGTCGGAACACGCAGGGTCGGGTGCGGCTCGTGACACAGGTCGGCCCGGACGCGCCGGCAGCGTGCGCGCAGCACGTCGAACACCCCGGCGGCCAACGCCAGGGCGTGCCGGTCACCGGGGCAGCCGCGCTCCCCCGCCCCGAAGGTCAGCAGACCCGCACCGGGCCGACCCGGCCGGAACGCCGCCGGCTCGCAAAACGCCTGCGAATCCCGGTTGGCGGCGTCGAAGCGCACCAGCACCGGACTGCCCGCCGGCAGATCCCGCCCGCCCAGGCGTACCCCGGCGGTGGTGACGCGCCGGGTCGCCCGCACCGGCGGGTCGAGCCGCAGCACCTCGGCCAGCATCGCGCTCGTCTCCGCCGGTCCGGGCACGTCGCCGGGCAGGCCGCCGAGCGGGGGCAGCAGGTGGTGGGCGGCGGCACCGATCAGACCGGCGGTCGCGTCGCACGCCTGGACCAGCAGTCCGATCAGGTTCGCCCGTACCTCCGGCGGGGCCGGGGGCACGAGCGCCAGCAACGTCGCGACCGCCTGGTCGGCCCGCCGGGCCAGCGCCGGATCAACCCCCGGGTGGTACGCGGCAGCGACGACCGCGACCGCCGTCCCGGCGGCTGCCGGATCGGCGAGACCAAGGCGACCGGCCAGCACCCGCAGCGGCACCGGCCGGGCCACGTCACGCGTCACGTCGAGGCGGTCGCCGGCCCGGTCCAGGACAGCGGCGGTCAACCGGGCCGCCTCGTGCCGCAGCTCGTCCGGGTCCAGCTCGGTCAGCGCGCCCACCACGACCGCCCGGCGCTCGGCGTGCCGCTGCGGTGGGCTGAACCTGCTGACCGAGGCGCGCAGCCAGGCGAGCGTGCCGGGCGGGCCACTCTCGACGGCCGGTACCCGAAAGGCCGGGTCGGTGAGCGCCGCCCGCACGTCGGCGTGCCGCGTCACCCACCAACCGCGCTCCGGCGCGAACGAGGGCGGGCCACAGGTTGGCGTTCCGGGAGCAGCAGCGATGTGGGGCCACCTGTCAGTCACGGCCCGACCGTAGAACCCGAACCCTTCGCTCCCCACCGAACAGTCCCGCCCGCACGTCGCCCGTCCGCGCGTCGCCCGTCCGCGCGTCGCCCGTCCGCGCCGGGCCGGGCCGGGATCGCGCTCGATCCAGGATGTAGTGGCCTCCGTGCCCGTCGAAGGCCACTACATCCTGGATGTGGTGCGCCCCGGGTCACCGCCCGCCGCGCCGCCGCATCGCCGTTGCGCGGTGGCGGGAGGGTCAGGCTCGGCCGCTGGTGGGCGTCGGGGACGCGGTGGGGGCGAGGGCGTCCTCCGAGACGTGCAGGGCCTCGGCCAGGGCGACGCGGCCGATCGGGGTGAGTCGGATCGCGCGACCGGCGCCCTGGGTGATCCAGCCCAGGTCGGTGAAGCGGCGGCACAGCGTCGCGCCGAGCGCCCCGGCGAGGTGCGAGCGGCGTTCGGTCCAGTCCAGGCAGTCGCGGACCACCGGGCGGCGGGCGGTGCGCAGCACCTGCACGGGTACGCCCAGGTCGGCCGCCCACGCCCACCCGTCGGCGGTCAGCGCCAACCCACTGGACCGGTCCAGCCGGCCGTCGGCCAACAACGCGTCGTACATCAGCACACCGAGGCGGCCCGCGAGGTGGTCGTAGCAGGTCCGGGCGTACGCCAGAGCGGCGCTCGCGGTGGCGGCCCGCAGCGACCCGACCGGCGCGGGTGGGGACGGCGCGTGCCCGGCCAGGTCCTCGATCAGCTGGGCCACCGATGGCCCGGCGAGCCGCAGGTAGCGGTGCCGGCCCTGCCGTTCCTCGACCAGCAGCCCGCCGTGGACCAGCCGGGTGAGGTGGTCGCTGGCCGTCGACGGGGCGACCCCGGCGCGGCGGGCCAACTCGCCGGCGGTCCACGCCCGGCCGTCGAGCAGCGCGAGGCACATGCCGGCCCGCGTGCCGTCGGCCAGCAGCGCGGCCAGCTCGGCCATTCCCCGGCCCTCGGTGCCACCACTCATGGCCCCATCATCGCCCCGGCCATCGGCGCGGTAAGCCACCGGGTTCGGTGCGTGGCACCTGAGGCTGCGGGCGTCGATCTCTTTACAACGTTGTATCCATCGTTGTAGAAACGAGGACACGACCCCACGCCCACTCCCCCGAGGCAGGTCCACATGCGACACCTTCGCCGCGGCGGCGCGCTCGCCGCCGCGCTCGGTCTGATCCTGGCCACGTTGGCGCCCCTACCCGCCGCCGGCTCCGGCGGCCCGTCCCGCTACGACAACCCGATCTCGGTCGGCGTGGGCGACACGTTCGCCGACCCGGTCATCGTGCGAGGCGACGACGGCTTCTGGTACGCCTACGGCACCACCGACCCGCTGCGCGAGGGCGAGCACGAGTTCCACCGGGTGCCCACCGCCCGCTCGGCCGACCTGGTCGACTGGGCGTACGTCGGGGACGCGTTCGGCCCCGAGCAGCGGCCACCGTACGCGGCCCCCGGTGCGGCCTTCTGGGCACCCGACGTGCGCCGCGTCGGCGACCGGTGGGTCATGTACGTGACGGTCACCGACACCACCGTCTCCGCCGAGGGCAGCGACTACGCCATCGGCGCGGCCACCGCACCCACGCCGACCGGCCCGTGGACCTTCGCCGCGCAACCCGTGGTGGCACCCCGCCCCGGCGGGGGCGGCGGTTACCTGTGGACCATCGACCCCAGCCAGTTCACCGACGTCGACGGCCGGGGCTACCTCTACTACGGCAGCTACTACGGCGGCATCTCTGTCACCGAGCTCAGCGCGGACGGGCTGAGCGCCGTGGGCACACCGACGCAGGTGGCGGTCGACAACAAGTTCGAGGGCAGCTACGTGTTGCGCCACGACGGCTGGTACTACCTGTTCGCCTCCACGGCCAACTGCTGCGCCGGCCCGGCCACCGGCTACTCCGTCCAGGTGGGACGCGCGCGCAGCCCACGCGGCCCGTTCACCGACCGAGACGGCGTCGCGCTGACCGCGTCCCGCGCGGGTGGCACGCCGGTGCTGACCCAGAACGGCAACCGGTGGATCGGCACGGGGCACAACGGGTTCCTCACCGACCTGTCCGGCCAGGACTGGATCGTCTACCACGCGATCGACCGCGCCGACCCGTACCTCGACGAGCCGTTCGGCATCAACGAACGCCCGATGCTGCTCGACCGGCTCGACTGGATCGACGGCTGGCCGACCGTGAACGCCGGCGCCGGCCCGTCCGAGGGCGCCCGACCCGCACCGGTGACCACCGGCCGGGTCGACGACCGGTTCGACAACACCGGGCTGGCCGACTGGCGACGTGTCGCCGGCCAGTGGCGGATCGCCGACGGTCGACTCACCGGCAGCGGCGCGCTGACCAGTCGTACCACCATCGGCGGTGACGTGCGCGCAGAGGCCGACCTGCGGCTCACCGGCGCGGCCAGCGCCGGGCTCACCCTGGGTGACCGCGTCGAGGTCCGCGTCGACGCGGCCGGTGGCCGCCTCGTCGCCAGCGACGGCCGCCGCCGCGCGACCACGCCGCTGCCCGTCGGGCTCGACCTGGCCGACCCGCACAACCTGGCCGTCGAGGTACGCGGGCAGCAGCTCGTCGCCGAGCTGAGCCCGGCCCGCCTCGGTGACCAGGTCGCCGTGGTGTCGCTGCGGCTGGACCGCCCGGTCGCGGGGCGGCTCGGTCTGACCGCCGGTGGTGGTCCGGCCGAGTTCGACAACGTCAGCATGGCCCGGCTGTTCGAGTCGCCGAGGCGGGCGGTGCCCGAGCCCCGTGCCGGGGCGCCGCTGCGGGCGTACTCCGACGAGTTCACCGGCGGGCTCGACGGCGACTGGCGCTGGGTACGCGAGGACCCGGCGGCCACCGTTGCCGACGGCGCGCTGCGCTGGCCGGTGCAGTCGGCCGACCTGACCGGCACCGGCAACACGGCCGGTGTGCTGCTGCGCGACGCGCCGAGGGGCGACTACGTCGTCGAGACGAAGGTGACGCTGGATCTGGGCGAGGAGGCCGTCCGCAACTACCAGCAGGCGGGTCTGGTCGCCTACGTGGACGACGACCGGTTCGCCCGGCTGACCCAGGTGGCGATCTGGAACACCCGGCAGGTCGAGTACGGCTACGAGCTGCCCTTCGCCGATCAGCCGGTCTACGGCGGCAGCATCGTCGGCACCCCGGCCACCACCACCTGGCTGCGACTGGCGCACCACGTCGACCCGACCACCGGGGAGCACGAGTTCCGGGCCGGCTCCAGTCGGGACGGGCGCACCTGGACGTGGGGTGCGGTGTGGACGTTCCCGGCCGACACCACGCCCCGCATCGGGCTGGTGGCGCACGGCGGCGCCGAACCGGCGGTCACCGCAGAGTTCGACTACCTGCGCTTCTACCGCTAGGGCGTGCGGGCCCCCTGCCGTCGGCCGGGGGCCCGGTCGACGTCGTGCCCGGTGACGCGCTTGCCGACCGCACTACTCTGAAGGGGCCGCGGCGCCACTTCGGCAAGTCGAGGCCCTAGCGCCCGCTCCCTGGGCGGATAGAAGTAGCCGGATGAACTGGACGACGTTCAGAAGCGACCGCACCTCTCGCCGACTCCGCGCCGTGTCCGAACTGCAGTTTCCTGCCAGCGGACGGCAGCAGCTACGAAATCGGCACCTCCATCTCAGCGACGACGACATCGTCCTCGTCGAAACCGCGACCCGACAGTGGTTCCGGATCATCGCCCGCCAGCCGAACGCGAAACTGTCGGTGCCGTCGGTGGCCGTGGACGATCTGTGGCAGGCACTGACCCGGCATGCGCAGGACTACGCCACCTTCTGCGACGCCGCGTTCGGGCGTCCGCTGCCGCACCAGCCCAGGGCCGCGACAAGCGCAGACACGACCACCACCGATCGCAGCGCCCTGCTGGCCACACTGAAGCACGGCCGCCGGGACGAGGATTGTGGCCCGACCGGCCTTCCCCTGCTGTTCCGGGTGGACCAGGAGGTGCGCGTCCAAGAGGGCAACCGCTACCTGGCCGACTGCGGAGGCCGTGGCGAGTGTTTCCCGGTCTCCGAACGCGTCTGCCTGCAACACCTGGCGGGGCCGGGCAAGCGAGCCAGGTCAGGCGGCATCCGTGGCGATCTGCCCTTCAACGACGGCCGCCACGGCTACGCCGGCGGTGCGGGCGGCAGTGGCGGCGGCGAGTTCAGTGGCGGGGGCGATGGAGGCGGCGATGGCGGTGGGGGTAGCAACTGAGGCCCCTGACCCGCCGCGACGACCCTAAGGGGTGGTCAGTTGGGTCACCGTCCGGTCCGTGCCGTCGTAGCTGCGGGCGGCGACGAACGCGCCGGTCGGCCGTTGGCCCCCGGCGACGGCACGGGCCATCCGAAGGTCCGCGTTGCGGAAGCGCAGGGCCAGGCTCAGGTGCGGCACCCACGCCCCCGGCGCGTGCCACGGGTGATGCCCGTCGGCCCCGGCGAGGACGTCCCAGACGGCGGCGTGCAGCGCGGTCAGCGCCGGTGTGGGTCGCAGCAGCCAGACCAGTGGGGCACTGCCGTCGAGGACGACGACCCGGTCGAGCGTGACCGGCACCGGCAGCGCGGCGTCGAACAGCTCGGCCAGGCGGTGCTCGACGCCGGGCGGGAAGTCGTCCACCGCCGCGAGCGTGAGGTGCGGCCGGTTGGTCGGGTGGATGTTGCGGGCCAGGCTCGGCAGCCCGGCAGCCGCCAACCGGCTCCAGACCGTCCGGATCGCCACGTCCAACCCGGGCGAGCAGACCAACTCCACCGTACGCACCCCGACACGCTAGCGGCAGCGCTCGCGCCGCCTCCGCCCATCCCGGCGTCGATCATGAAGTTAGCGACGTGGATGGCGGCGTGTCGCGCCCATAACCTCATGATCAACGAAGTGGGGTGGGGTGGGTTAGAGCCAGCCGTTGTCTCGGGCGGTGCGGACCGCCTCGGCCCGGTCGGTCGCGCCCAGTTTCTGTACGGCGGCGGACAGATGGTTGCGGACGGTGCCGGTGGACAGGTGCACCCGGCGGGCGATCACCGCGACCGGTGCGCCGAACTCGGCCAGCCGCAGCGTCTCCAACTCCCGTGGCGTCAGCGGGCACGCCGGCAGGGTCAACGCGTCGGCGGCCAGCGACGGGTCGACGTACCGTCCGCCGGCGTGCACCCGGCGGATCACGTCGGCGAGCGCGCCACCGGGCGAGCCCTTGGGCACGAAGCCGCGCGCCCCGGCGGTCAGTGCCTGACGCAGGTGCCCCGGGCGGCCGTGCCCGGTCAGCACGACCACCGCGCACTCGGGACGGACCCGGGCCAGCTCGGCGGCCACCGCGATGCCGTCCAGGCCGGGCATCTCCAGGTCCACCACCGCCACGTCCGGGCGATGGGCGAGCGTCGCGGTCACCGCCGAGGGCCCGTCGGCGGCCTGGGCGACCACGTCGATGTCCGGTTCGAGGCCGAGCAGCGCGGCGACCGCGACGCGGATCAGGTCCTCGTCGTCGGCCAGCAGGACACGGATCACGACGGCACCGGCACGGTCGCCTCCAGGGTGAACACCCCGTCCTCCCGGCGGACCCGCAGCTCTCCCCCGACCGCGGCCAGTCGGTCGGCCAGGCCGCGCAGGCCGTGGCTGTGCTCGTCCGGGCCGCCGTCGTCGGCCCCGTCGTTGGCGATGGTCATCCTGGCCCCGTTCTCGTCCCGGTCGATGTGGATCCGGCACCACTGCGCCCGGCTGTGCCGCAGCACGTTGGTGCCCGCCTCGCGCAGCACCGCCGCCAGCTCGGTGGCGGCCGGCTGCGGCAGGTCGACGCGGTGCGGCACGGTGCAGCGCACCCCGCAGGAGCGCAGCACGTCCGCCACGGCGGCCAGTTGCTCACCGAGGTCGACGGCCCGGTAGCCGTGCACACTCTCGCGGACCTCGGTGAGCGCGGACGCGGCCAACCGTTGCACCTCGGCGGCCTCCCGCCCGGCCCGCTCCGGGTCGACCGGGGCGAGCCGCGCGGCGAGTTCGGCCTTCAGCGCGATCACGGTGAGACTGTGCCCCAGCAGGTCGTGCACGTCGCGGGCGAAGCGCAGCCGCTCCTCGGCGGCGGCCAGCCGGGCCTGGGCGGCCTGACCCTGCCGAGCCTCCACCAGCAGGTCCCAGAACCAGACCTGGAACCAGTTGACCGCGGCCACGCCCACCCCGATGCCGCCGGTCACGGCCAGGGACCGCCCGATGGAACCACCGGTCCACCAGGCCACGGCCGCCGACACGAGCAGGGTGCCGGCGGTGACCGCCAGCGCGCCCGGGAGGCGGACGAGCAGGGGGGCCATCCCGACCAGGGAGGCCCCGATCCACGCCCAGGTCGGCCAGACCCCCGCCGCGACCGGGGCCACCAACGGCACGGTCAGCGCCGCCACGACGACCAGGCCGAGCTGGGCGCGACGCCGCCACCGTTGCGCGAGCCAGGGGGTGACCGCCGCGTACAGCACAGCGGTCTGGGTGGCCGCGAAGACGAGGATCCCGACCGCGCCGAGCACGACGCGGCCGGCGGACGGCTCCCGGGTCAGGCCGACCGCGGGCAGCAGGACGCTCGCCCACACGCCGGTGGCCAGCGACAGCAGCGTCGCCCGCCGAGCCCGGTGCAGCCGGCGATCCGCCCGGGGGGTCACCGCCTCGCTCGCCACGCACCGATCCTAGGACCGTCCGACGCCCGGTCCACCCGTGCGAGATGTCACGGTCGGACCGTGCGATCCGCACGCCATTCCGGTGACGGACGAGCCTGCCGACCGCGCCGGGACACCGGCAGGGTCAACGGCATGGAAAACACACGGGTGTACGCGGACAGCATGGTCGTACCGCCACCTGGACCGCTGCCGGCACCGCCCGGCGCCGGCACGCGGCGACTGTGGTGGCATCTCGCCGAGATGGCGCTGGCGATGGTCGTGGGGATGCTGCTGCTCGGGCCCCTGTGGGACGCGGCCGGCGTCCCGCTCGGGATCACCGGGACGTTGGCCCGGCCGGAGGTCGCCGCGCTGGTGATGGCGACGAACATGACCGTCGGGATGACGGTGTGGATGCGCTACCGGGCGCACCACTGGCGTGGGGTCGTCGAGATGGCCGCGGCGATGTACGTGCCGTTCCTGCTGCTGCTCGTGCCGTACTGGGCCGGCCGGCTGGATGGCGACGCCCTGATGCTCGGCGGCCACCTGCTGATGGTGCCGGCGATGGTGCTGGTGGCGGTGCGCCACCGGCACGAGACGCCGCTGGCGGTACGCCGGAATCCGGCCGTGGTGGCGCTGGCCCACCGCTGGCCGACCGGGCTGGCGCTGCTGATGACGGTGGAACTGTGGGTCGACCCGAGGGTGCTCAGCCCGTGGACGATGCTGGTGCTGCCCGGCGGGTACCTGCTGATCGGTGTGGTCCGACGGACCCTGCGCGGGCCGGGCGTGCTCGCCACCCAGCTGGTCGGCCTGGTCGTCTGGGTCGCGCTGACGCTGGTCGCCGTCGCGGTCGGGGGTCGGACGGCCGCGTGGCTGGTGGCGCTCGGTTGGCTGGCGCACGCCGGGTGGGACCTGGTCCACCACCGCACCGGTCGGGTGGTGCCGCGCGGGTACGCCGAGTGGTGCGGCGTGCTCGACGTGACACTGGCGGGCATCATGATCCTGGCAATCCTCACCTGACCGCCCCGCCCGCCGTGCGAGCGATCCCCCAAGATCCGCGCAAGTTCCGGGAAACTGCTGCCTCAGACATCGCGGAGGCAGCAGTTTCCCCGTCGTTGTGCGGATCTTGTGTGGGCGCTGGTGGGGCACTGGTCGGGCTCTTGTGGCGGTCGGCGCAGCGGCCCGGACGGCGTAATGAAAGGCTTGGCACATGAGTTCCGCACCTGCACAGCACGACGCACCGATCGACGCACCGATTGACGCCACCCCCGCCGGCACCGACGAGGCGTCCGCCTTCACCGATCTCGGGCTGCGCCCCGAGCTGCTGGGCGCCCTGTCCGCCCTCGGCTACGAGGAGCCGACCCCGATCCAGCGGGAGGCGATCCCACCACTGCTGGAGGGTCGGGACCTGCTGGGCCAGGCGGCCACCGGCACCGGCAAGACGGCGGCGTTCGCGCTCCCGCTGCTGAACCTCATGACGGCACACCGTCAGGGTGGCGACCCGGTGGCGCTGGTGTTGGTGCCGACCCGTGAGCTGGCGGTGCAGGTTTCCGAGGCGTTCCACCGCTACGGCAAGGACCTGGGCGCCCGGGTGCTGCCGATTTACGGTGGGCAGCCGATCGGGCGGCAGCTGCGGGCACTGGACAGCGGCGTCGACGTGGTGGTGGCCACCCCCGGGCGGGCCCTCGACCACATCGCCCGGGGCACCCTGCGCCTGGGCGGGCTCGCCACGGTGGTGCTCGACGAGGCCGACGAGATGCTCGACATGGGCTTCGCCGAGGACATCGAGGCGATCCTGGAGCACGCTCCGGCGCAGCGTCAGACGGTGCTCTTCTCGGCCACCATGCCGTCGCGCATCGACGGGATGGCCCGGCAGCACCTACGCGAACCGGTCCGGATCGAGATCGGCCGGGAGCAGACGGTCGCGGGCGAGGCGCCCCGGGTGCGACAGAGCGCGTACATCGTGACCCGGGCCCACAAGCCGGCCGCGTTGGGCCGGGTGCTGGACGTGGAGTCGCCCACCGCGGCGATCGTGTTCTGCCGCAGCCGGGAGGAGGTCGACCGGCTGACCGAGACGATGAACGGTCGGGGTTACCGCTCCGAGGCGCTGCACGGCGGCATGAGCCAGGAGCAGCGCGACCGGGTGATGGGCCGGCTGCGGGCGGGCACCGCCGACCTGCTGGTGGCCACCGACGTGGCGGCCCGTGGGCTGGACGTCGAGCAGCTCACCCACGTCGTCAACTACGACGTGCCGTCAGCCCCCGAGTCGTACGTGCACCGGATCGGCCGGGTGGGCCGGGCCGGCCGCGAGGGCGTGGCGATCACCCTCGCCGAGCCGCGTGAGCACCGGATGCTCAAGACCATCGAGCGGGTGACCGGCCAGCGGATCACCATCGACAAGATCCCCACCGTGGCCGACATGCGGACCCGCCGGTTGGAGCTGACCCAGGCGGCACTGCGCGAGAGCCTGCTGGAGGACGACCTCGACCCGTTCCGGGTCATCGTGGAGACGCTGACCGACGAGTTCGACCTGATGGAGGTCGCCCTCGCCGCCGTGAAGCTGGCCCACGAGGTGACGTCGCCGGGCTCCGACGACGAGGAGGAGATCCCCCAGGTCCCGGTGCGCGGGCCCCGCGAGGGGCGGCCGGAGACCGGCGGCCGGGGCGGCGACCGACGCAGTGGGGGCCGGCCGCGCTCCGGCGGCGGCAACACCGTCCAGGTCTTCGTCGGCCTGGGCCGGCGCGCCGGGGTGCGCCCGCAGGATCTGGTCGGCGCGATCACCGGGGAGACCGGGATCCGTGGTCGGGACATCGGCTCGATCGAGATCGCCGACCGGTTCTCCCTGGTGGAGGTGCCGCAGGGCGTGGCCGACGAGGTGATCTCCGGGTTGCGGCAGAGCACGATCAAGGGCCGCAAGGCCACCGTGCGCCGCGACCGCGGGGGCGACGAGCGCTGAGCACGCAGCCGGCCTGAGCACGCCGCCGGCGACCGCCGAGGTACGACGGTCGCCGGCGCTGCGGATCAGAAGGAGTACGGCCCGAACCGGCCCCAGGCCACCACGGCGGCGAGCACGAGCAGCACCGCGCAGGTGATCGCGCCCTGGAGTTCCGTCCGACGCTGCTCGGCCGTGTCCTGCTTCCTCCGGTCGCGCAGGTGCACGAGGATGCCGCCGATCATGACGACGACCAGCCCGACGGCGGCGAGCGGGGTGAGCACGGTGGCGATGCCGGTCAGTGGCGGCAGCACCAGGCCGATGGCGGCCAGCACCTCGACGGCGCCGAGCGCCTTGACCTGGGTCGGCGGGACCGGGTCCACCCACCGCATCAGCTCGCGCAGCTTGTCCTTGGGCTGCGTCAGCTTGGCGAAGCCGGCGCCGGCAAAGACGACGGCCAGCAGGATCTGGATGATCCAGAGCACCACGTTCACGGGGGTTCCTCCAGGGGGACGCCTCGCGGCGAAGAGGTAGTTGAGGGTTCAAGCGAGACAGTAGACCTCTCCCCACGTACACCAGGACCCCCGCCGTCTCGAAAGACGGCGGGGGTCCTGGGGTCGGAGCGTCAGGCCGCGAAGAGCGCCGGACCGTCCAGCGTCTTGACGTCGGCCGGGCGAAGCGCCAGCGCGAGCACGTCGGCCACGTCGGCCAGGGTGTGCACGGTCAGCGCCTCACGCACCTCGGTCGGCAGGTCGTCCAGGTCGGGCTCGTTGCGCGCCGGGATGATCACCTCGGTGAGGCCGGCCCGGTGCGCGGCCAGCAGCTTCTGCTTCACCCCGCCGATGGGCAGCACCCGACCGGAGAGCGTCACCTCGCCGGTCATCCCGAACTCGGGGCGGACCGGACGGCCGGTGACCAGCGAGGCCAGGGCGGTCACCATGGTGATGCCGGCGCTCGGGCCGTCCTTGGGCACCGCGCCCGCCGGGAAGTGGACGTGGATCCGGCGTCCGGCGAGGACGTTCGGGTCGATGCCGAACCGGCGCCCGTTGGAGCGCAGGTACGACAGGGCGATGTGCGCCGACTCCTTCATCACGTCGCCCAGCTGGCCGGTCAGGGTCAGCCCCGGCTCGCCCTCCATGCTGGTCGCCTCGATGAAGAGCACGTCCCCACCGGCGCCGGTGACGGCGAGGCCGGTTGCCACGCCGGGAACGGCGGTGCGCTCGGCCGACTCCGGGGTGAACTTCGGCCGCCCCAGGAAACCGGCGAGGTTGTCGGTGTCGACGCGTACCGGCGACGGGTCGGTCGCCAGCGTCACCGCGACCTTGCGCAGGATCTTGGCGAGGCCACGTTCGAGCTGCCGGACACCGGCCTCCCGGGTGTACTCCCCCGCGATCAGCGCCAACGCCTCGTCGGCGATCTCCACCTCGTCGGCGGTCAGCCCGGCCCGCTCCCGCTGCCGGGGCAGCAGGTGGTCGCGGGCGATGGCGACCTTCTCGTCCTCGGTGTAGCCGTCCAGCATGACCAGCTCCATCCGGTCCAGCAGCGGGCCGGGGATGGACTCCACCACGTTGGCGGTGGCCAGGAACAGCACGTCGGACAGGTCGAGGTCGACCTCCAGGTAGTGATCCCGGAAGGTGTGGTTCTGCGCCGGGTCGAGCACCTCCAGCAGGGCGGCGGCCGGGTCACCGGCGTAGCCGGCGGCCAGCTTGTCCACCTCGTCGAGGAGCACGACCGGGTTCATCGAGCCCGCCTCGCGCAGGGCACGGACGATCCGGCCGGGCAGCGCGCCGACGTAGGTGCGCCGGTGACCGCGGATCTCCGCCTCGTCGCGGACACCGCCGAGCGACACCCGGACGAAGTTGCGCCCGAGCGCCCGCGCCACGGACTCGCCGAGGCTGGTCTTGCCGACCCCGGGAGGGCCGGCGAGGGCGAGCACCGCGCCGGAGCCGCGACCGCCGACCACGCCGAGGTTGCGCTCGGCACGACGGTTGCGCACGGCCAGGTACTCCAGGATGCGGTCCTTCACGTCGGACAGGCCGGCGTGGTCGGCGTCGAGCACCGCCCGGGCCGCGGCCAGGTCGGTGTTGTCCTCGGTACGCGTGCCCCACGGCATCTCGAGCACGGTGTCCAGCCAGGTACGGATCCAGCCCGCCTCCGGGGAGGCGTCACTGGCCCGCTCCAGCTTGCCGACCTCGCGCATGGCCGCCTCGCGCACCTTCTCCGGCAGTTCGGCGGACTCGACCCGGGACCGGTAGTCGGCGGAGCCGTCCGGCTCGTCCTCGCCCAGTTCCTTGCGGATCGCGGCGAGTTGCTGGCGGAGCAGGAACTCGCGCTGGGACTTCTCCAGCCCCTCGCGGACGTCACTGTTGATCTGCTCGGTGACCTCCTGCTCGGCCAGGTAGTCCTTCACCCAGCCGACAAGCAGCTCCAGCCGGGCGGTGACGTCCGGCGCGGCGAGCAGTTCGGTCTTCTGCTCCAGCGTCAGCCAGGGCGCGTAGCCGGCCGAGTCGGCCAGCTCGGAGAGGTCGGTCATCCGCTCCACAGCGTCGATGACCTGCCAGGCGCCCCGCTGTTGGAGCACTGAGGTCACCAGGGCGCGGTACTCGCGGGCGAGTTCGCGGGCCCGACCGGCGTAGGCGGGTTCGTCGAGTTCGGTCGCCTCGACCCAGAGTGCGGCGCCGGGGCCGGGCACGCCGGAGCCGATCCGGGCCCGGGACAGGCCACGGATGACGGCGGCGGGCTCACCCTCGGGCAGCCGGCCCACCTTCTCGATGGTGGCGACCACGCCGACCGGGCCGTACTCGCCGTCGATGCGCGGCACGGCCAGCAGCTTGCGGTCGCCGGTCGCCCGGGCTGCGTCGATCGCGGCCTGGGTGGTCGGGTCGAGGGTCACCGGGATGACCATGCCGGGCAGCAGCACGGCGTCGGTCAGGGGAAGTACCGGAAGAGTTGCCATCGAACACCTGCTATCGCGTTGAGTTGAGCGTGTCTGACTCAAGTAACAAAGCGTTCCCCTTGTTCCGCTCTGTGACCCAGACCACTCTTCCGGCGGTCCGTCAGGCCGCCCGAGGTTGGCGGGCGACCCGACGGGACGCGTCAGGTGAGCTTGCTCCTGACCGTGTTCACCACCGCGCCGGCCACACCCGGACTGGTGCCGTACAACCGCGGGTCCCCCGGCGGCAGCACCGGCTCCGGGGCGTTCGCACGCGGCGCGTCGTCGTACCGGAACTCGCCCTTGCCGTCCGGCGCCGGCCCGGACGCCCAGCGGCCCTGGGCGGCGTCGGTGCCCGAGGAGAAGCCCAGGTAGGTGTAGCCGTACTCCTCGCCGAGGTCGCCGGAGTCCGGGAACGCCTCCGGCACCGGCATGTCCTCCAGGCCGTCCTCCTTGAGCTGCTCGATCGCCGCCAGCCACATGTTCTGGTGCATGGTGTCGCGGGCCAACAGGAAGCGCAGCATCTGCTTGACGCCCGGGTCGTCGGTCATGTTGAACAGCCGCGCGACCTGGAGGCGGCCCTGCGCCTCCGCCGTGACGTTGAGCTGGAAGTCGGCCAGCAGGTTGCCGCTGGCGGTGATGTACGAGCCGTTCCAGGGCACCCCGCTGGAGTCGACGGGCAAGGCCCCGCCGCCGCCGTGGATGAAGTGCGCCGGGTTCGACCCGGCGTAGGTCGCCGCGCCCCCGGGGTCCTCCGCGATCCCCTCGGTCAGCGACAGCGGTGCGCTGTCCAACAGCCGGGTGATCATCGTGACGATCATCTCGACGTGGCCCATCTCCTCGGTGCCGACGTCGAGCAGCAGGTCCTTGTACTTGCCGGGCAACCGGCAGTTCCAGCCCTGGTAGAGGTACTGGTTGGCGACGGTCATCTCACCCCACTTGCCACCCAGCACCTCCTGGAGGCGACGGGCGAACGCGGCGTCCGGGCCGTCCGGTTTGGCTTCGAACTGCAGGTCCTTCACATGGCTGAACATCTGACCCCCTCGGTACGGGAACTGGCAGAGGCTGCCGTTCCCGCCCCGGTGACCCGACCGGGCCAACCCGTGTCCCGGTGGGGTCAGCGCAGCGGGTGGACCACCGGCAGCAGCACCTCCAGCGCCACCCCGCGCGGTCGCAGCCGGTGAACCCGCAGCGTTCCCCCGTCCGTCCCGACGAGCTGCCGCACGATCCACAGCCCCAGCCCGGACATCCCGACCGCCGGCGCCGGACGGCGCAACGCGGACAGCAACGCGTCGTCGACCCGCCCCTCGTCGGTGACCAGGACGCTCAGGCCCGGCCCGCGCAGCGTGGCGTACAGCCCCACCTGCCCGTCCGGCGGCCCGTGCCGCAGCGCGTTCTCCACCAGGTTGACCAGCACCTGGCGGGTCCGTCCGGCCGGCACCGGGCAGGCGCCCGCCCGCCGGGTGGCCCGCGCACGCCGTCGACCGGCCGGCACCAACGCGGCGGCCTCACGCAGGATGCCCGCCAGCGGGACGGCCGGCTCCGGCTGTGGTGCCGGCGCCAGCGCGCCCGTGCCGGCGGTCGCGTCGCGCAGCAGACCTTGCAGGTGGACGGCCTGGTCGCGGACCAACTCGGTGATCGCCCGCCGGTCGGCGCCGCTGAGCTCCCGCTGCTCGTCGGCCAGCGCGCGGGTCAGCGAAGTCAGGGTGGTGATCGGCGTACGGAACTCGTGGCACAACACCCGCAGCAGCAACTCCGAATCCGCCGTCGGTGCTCGCAACTCCGGAGCCGGCTCGATCCGGCGCAACCCTCGCAGCAGGCCCTGCAGACCGTGGCGTGCGCGCATCCACCCGACTCCCCTCGTTCGGTGCGTACCCGCATGATCGGTACCCGCTGGGGAACGGCGCAGACATGCCGGGAGCCTCCACCATGCGACTTGTTGTCGTGGACGATCACCCCCTCTTCGTCCGCGGCCTCGAGTTGCTGCTCCCCATCACCACGGACGGCCGGGCCGAGGTGGTCGCCTCGACCGGCGACGCCGCGGCCGCGGCGGCGCTGGTCAACCAGTGGCACCCCGACCTGGTCCTGGTCGACCTGCACATGCCACCGCCCGGCGGGGTCCGGGCGGTGGGCGCGATCCGACGGACCACCCCGCGGGTACGGGTGGTCGCCATGTCCGGTTCCGCCGACCCGGCACCGGCACTGGAGGCGCTGCGGGCCGGTGCCGAGGGGTTCCTGCCCAAGACCAGCGAACCGGAAGAACTGCTACCCCCACTGCTGGCCATCCTGCAGGGGTGGGCGGTGCTGCCGGCCGAGTTGCTGCACGCCATGCTGCGGCCCACCCGCGCCGCACCGGTCGACCTCGACGGCGAGGAACGTCGACTGCTCCGCGCGATCGCGGCCGGCCGCAACACCATCGAGATCGCCGACGAACTGCACGTCTCGGAGCGGACGGTGAAACGAATGACCGCCGCGTTGCTGCGAAAGTTGCGGGTGTCCAACCGGGCGGAGGCAGCCGCCCTGGCCGGGCACGCCGGCCTCCTCGGCGAATGAGACCGCTTCATCGCGTGCGATTCACGGTTTTGCTCGGTAACGGAATCGCGACGCGCCGAATGAATGGGACGCATATTGTTGCGGATTACCGGGGTGATAGGTCAGACTTTGGACACATCCCGCCGCACACAGGGAGTAATCGGCAATGGCGAGAAAAGTAATCACGGTCCTGACCGACGACCTCGACGGTGGGAAGGCCGACCGGACGGTCGAGTTCAGTCTCGACGGCGTGGCCTACACGATCGACGTCTCGGACGAGAATGCCGGCGTCCTGCGCAAGGCGCTGGATCCCTACATCAATGCGGGTCGGCGGATCGGGCGTGGCCCGGTGGAGAGCGCCCGCACAGTCCGGCGGCCGGGGCGACCCGCCGGCGCGGGAATGGATCGGGAGCAAAACCGGGCCATCCGGGAATGGGCCGTCAAGAACGGCTACAAGATTTCCGAACGAGGCCGGATCCCGGTTGAGGTCGTCGAGGCGTACAAGAGCCGCTGACGCAGGAGTTGACGACGGGGTCCGCCGTAAACGGCGTGGCCCCGTCGGTTTGTCTGGGCACCGAAACGACGCGGCGGCCGGTCACCCGAGGTTGTCGCCCCGGGTGACCGGCCGCCGCCGGTCGTTGCTGGATCAGTTGACGGTGATCCGCACCGAGTCGAACGCGGGGGTCTGGTTGGCCCGCTCCATCATCGGCAGGCGGTGCGAACCGTCACCGGCCCAGACGGAGCACTGTGCCGTACCCGACTCCGCCAGACCCGGGATCTGGATGGTCACCTCGTCGGGCTGGGCGCCACCGCGGCCATCCTCGGTCGCGACGAAGAACGCGGGCACCTCCTGCGGCTCCGGCGGAGCGGTCAGGCTGTCCAGCATCCGGCAGGCGGTGTGGAAGTGACCCCGGACCAGGCCCTGGGCGTTGAGCAGCGAGCTCTCCACGTAGTAGCCACCCTGACCGGCGGCCAGGAAGCGGTCCCGGACCAGGTTGCGGGTGCTGACCCGCAGGGTGAAGGCCTGGTTCTGGCCGACCTGCTGGGGGAACTGGGTGATCAGCAGCGACGGGTTGTTCGCGGCGGCGCCGACCTCACCGAACTCGGTGCTCACGCAGCGGTTGCCGTTCTGGAAGCCGTCGTGCGGCTGGAGCCGGCTCTCGTCACAGTCGTTGGCCAGCACGCCGAGCCCGGCGCCGGGGGCGGTGCCGCCGTTGTTCCCGCCGGGGGTCGTGGTGGGAGTCGTGGTGGGAGTGGTGCCGCCGCCGTTGTTGCCGCCCGTGTTGTTGGTCGGCTGCACCTGGCACTCGGCGAGCTGCGCGAGACCCTGTGGCCGGGGACCGACCCGGTCGATGGCGGTCGTGATCCGGTCCAGCACCGCGCGTCGCTTGCCGGCCAGCGGCTGGAGGATCGCGCTGCGGATGAACGCCTCACCCTTGTTGCCCTCGGCGGCGAGACGGCGGTCCGCCTCGGCGATCTGGGTCTGCAACTGGGCGAGGTTGCGGTCCACCTCGGCCCGCGCCCGGTCCGGCACCTGCGGCAGTTTGGCCGTCACGTCCGGGCAGGCAATGGCCGTGCCGGTGCCCACCGTGCCGTCCTTGCCGTCCTCACACTCGGGGACCGACTGCTGTCCGTCACCCCAGTGATTACGCACCCACCGACCGTTCTGCCAGGTGCGGCTGGTCGAACCGCCGCCCGTCGGCGCGGTAGCGCCCGGGCTCGGTTCCACGCACTGCCCAGCAGCCGGGCGCGGCTTATTTGTCCGCCGGTCCTGGGCCGACGAAATCTGGGTCACGGCGACGACTCCGCCGAAGACCACGAGCGTGCCGACAACGGCCAGCAGACGCTTGCTCCGCGAGTTGCCGGATGACCGGCTCGCCCGTGTGGACCTGCGCATCGAATTGTTCTCCTTCTCGATCCGGTAGTGGATTCCTGCCCTCGGCGGACCGACGGATGTGAGATGGCACGCCACGGCGGCGACCACCGTGACCTACCGGTAATGCGTCGATGGCCGACGATGCCCTTTCCGCACCGCCTCCCGCGTCCGACGACACGGATGGGAGATCCTGTTCATTCGCGCAGGAGTACGGGTGGGCGACCGCGAAGGTTCAACCGGCGCACAGGAAATTGCCGCGACCCGACATCACGCCGGTGCGGACCAGGAAATCAGCAGGTGGAACGGGTGCGGATCAGTCGGCGCAGAGGTGGTCGAAGGCGAACCCGCCCACCAGTTCGTGGCGGCGTCCGCTCAGCGCGACGATCTGTTCGGTCAACTCGGCGCGCGGCAACAGCTCCGAGGCGACGTTCTCCCGCAGCCGTTCCCCGACGGCGACCGTCGCGAGGTCCTCGGCCAGCCGGGCCGCGTCGATGCCGCAGGAGAATCGGTGCTCCGTCACCGTGACCCGCTCGACGAGGCACGCGTCGGGACGGACCTGCACCCAACTCCACCCCTGCGCCGGCCCGTCCACCCAGCGCACGTGCAGGCCCCGCACGATCGGGTCGGCCACGCGCCCGGCCACGTACGCCTCGACCGCCGCCGCCCGGGTCAGCGCGCCGAGGTCGTTGACCGGTCCGGTGCGGCCGTCGGGCAGCCGCCCGAGGATGTCGCGGAAACCCACCGGGGCGGGGTCGTCCCGGGCGGCCGTCGCCCCGGCGGCACCGGCAGCGTAGGCGCGCGCGTCGATGACGTACTCCACCAGGCGGCGGCCGTGCTCGCTCGCCCGCAACGTCGGCGAACCGACCCGCAGCACCGGCAGGCCGACGGCGGCGCTCACCGCGTCCTTCAGCCGCTCGACGCGCTGCTCGGCCGACCCGGCGGGCGCGACGGGGCCGATCTCCACGGCGACGATCGCCCGGCCGGTGTCGGCCGCGCAGACCACGAAGTCGAAGCTGGCGCGGCTGGCCGAACTCCACTGGCTGCCGGTGACACCGGGAGGGCGTCCCTGGACCAGGTCGCTGAGCCGGCGCGCCGGGTGGACCCGGTGGCCGGCGCGGGTGAGCAGCGGGTCGCGTCCGTCCTCGGCGGGCACCGCCCGCAGCCAGCCACGGTCGTCGCTGCCGATGCTCGTCATCTGCCTGATCCATCCGCCGGTCGGTCGCGCCGGGCCGAGTCTAGGTGGTCGATCATGACGTGCGCCTCGGCGGTGCGGCCGGTCGGAGGTGACTGGCCGACCGTTACTCGGCGGCGCCCATCACCAGGCCCTCGATGGTGTGCTTCTGCCGGATCGGCTCCAGCCGGTCCACCACCGGGCAGGGCAGGTGCTCCCGGACAAACGGGGGCAGGCTCTCCCAGTAGCTGCGGGTGACAGCCATGTCGTGGTGGGCGGCGTTTCCCGCTCCCGGCGCGTCGACGCCGAGCACCAGCACCGGGCGGGCCAGACGGGAGACGTTCGGGGTGCCGCGGTGGATGGTCAGCGCCGAACGGGCCGAGATGTCCCCACGCTGCGGATACTTGCGCACCGCCCGCTGCTGGTAGCGCGGGTAACGCTCCCGTGGCGGGAACATCGCGTGGTCGAAGTCGGCGCCGTGGTCCCACTGGGTGCCCGGGGCGATCTCGAACGGCCCCATCTCCTCCACCGTGTCGACGGTGGTCAGGTTGAACGCCAACGAGGTGAGCCGCCGCTGCCGGCGGGTCTCCTCCGGCATGGGGAAGTCCCGGTGCCACGGTTGCAGGGCCGCGCCGGGGAAGGGGATGTCGAAGCCCAGCTCGACGATCTCGTACTCCGGGCCCAGCACCGCCTGGCAGACCGACACCACCCAGGGCTGGGTGACCAGTTCGACGAAGCCGCGCAGCTGCTCCGGATGGATCTCCACGTACCAGCGCTGCGGGCCTCGCCCGACGGCGCCGTCGGGGCGCGAGCGCGCCTCGTCGAAGGCGGCGGTGACATCCTCGCCGACCTGGTCCACCCACGTCGCGTCGAAGGCGGCCCGGCAGGCCGTGATGCCGTCGCGGTAGAGGTCGCCGAGCGCCTCGACCGGCACCTCGTCGGGAACGGCGGACGGGTGGGCGGGCGACGCCGCTGGCTGTGCCGGAGAAACGCGCATCGAGGGCTCCCGGGGGTCGAAGCGTGGATTACAACGTTGTAGAAGCGTGTCAAGAACCACCGGTCAGTGCCAGCGTCCGACCCGGACCTGTGACGCAGGTCACGCAGGAGTCGTGTTCCCCGGGTGCGCGACGGGTGTATTCAGCCGGGTCGCCGGTAGCGGACCGGCCGGGAGGTCAGCATGTCGCGACAACAGCTCGGCACCCCAGCCGGTAGCCGTCTGGCCGCCGGCCGCCGGCAGGACGACCCGCGTCGCGCCCGCCGGCCCCGACTGGCCGGTGACCCGACCATCCGCCGGCGCCCTCGCGCTGACCGCGCGGGGCGACACCACCGGGTTCCCTCGCGGCCCGTCGCCCTCCGCCAGACCGCCGGCACCACGCGCGTCATCCCGACCAGCAGCCCCACCACGCCCGTCGGCGCGGGCCGGTATCCGACCAGTCGACCTCGTGCCGGCATCGGGCCGGAGCGACGCGATCCGGGCACCGTCGGGGCGGCGGACGTCGCTCGGATCGCGGCCGAAGCGGCCCGCCGGGTGTCCGGCGTGACCAGCGCTCACCCGGCCGCCGTCCGTCTGGGCGGCGGGTCCGTGGGACTCGACCTGCACCTGGTCACCTCGTACGGAAACAGCGTGCCCGCCGTCAGCGAGGCGGTCCGGGTCGCGGTCTGCGAGCGGGTGGCCGCCGGCACCGGCCTCACCGTGGCCGCGGTGACCATCACGGTGGACGACCTGCTCGTCCCCGGGGTGGACGGCGCCGCGGCAGGACGGCCCGCCCGTTGGCCGGAGGCCGACATGCGGACGATCAACCGGGCCGCCTCGGTGCTGCTGGCCGTCGCCCTGCTCGTCGGCGGCGTGCTGCTGGCCGTGCAGGCGCTGCTGGTCACGCTGGGTCGCCCGGCGTCGCTGCTCGCGCGCACCGGCTGGTACGACGCGCTGACCAGTACCCGTTGGCACGACTCGGAGGTTCGCGCCGTGGCCGGCGCAGCCGTGTTGCTGGGCCTGGTGATCCTGGCCGCCCAGCTGCGCCGCTGGACACCGGTCCGCCTGCGAACCGACGAGCGGGACGGCTGGCACCTACGGCGGCGGTGCGTGGAACGCCGGTTGACCGAGGCGGCCGCGACCGTGCCCGGCGTACGCCGGGCGCGGGTGCGGATCCGCCGGCGCGGTGACCAGTGGCGCCCCCGGGTGCGAGCCACCGGCGACCCGGCGGCCCGTGCGGAGGTCGAGTTCGCGGTGCGCCAGGAGCTGCGACAGCTGGCCTCCCCCCGTGCCGGTCGGATCGAGATCCGGCTGCTGCCCCGCCGGCGGCCGGCATGACGGACGCCGCGCACCGGCTGCTGTGGACTGTCGTCGCGCTGCTGCTGGTGGTGCTCGGAACGACCGCGCTGGGCGCCAACCTCGCCTCACTGCCGGACAGCGACTCGGGCGCGGCACTGCTCGGCGCGGGGTTACTGGACGCGTGGCGGGTGGCCGCGCCGTGGAGCACCCTGGCCGCAGCGGTCGCCGGAGTACTCACCGCCCTCACCGGGCAGCGCCTGTTGGGCCGTGAGGTGCGCCGACCCCGCCAAACACTGCACGGCATGTTGAGCCAGCCCGGACGCCACCCGGGGCGCACCCGCCTGGCCACCGACGTGCTCGTCGGCGCACTGGAGCGCGACCTGGTCGGCGACCCCGGGGTGCGCCGCGCCCGGGTGGTGCTCACCGGAGCGCCGGGGCGTCCCGACGTGTGGATCCGGGTGGATCTGGCGGCCGACGCCCCGGTCGACGCCGTACGCGAGCACGTCGACGCCGCGGTCCGCCGGTTCGCGGCGACCGCCGGCTGCACGCCCGCGCACCTCGACGTGACCGCCCGCGTCGAGCCGGGCCGGCCCTGACGGACGGTGCCACGACGGGCATGATCGGTGCCGGGACCGGTGGCGGACGGAGGTACGCGGGTGCGGGTGGTGTCGTTGGTGCCGTCACTGACCGAGGCGGTGGCGGTGACCCTGCCGGGATTGCTGGTCGGGGCCACCGACTGGTGCAGCCGCCCGGCCGGGCTCGACGTCGCCCGGGTCGGCGGCAGCAAGTATCCGGACCTGGACCGGGTGCGCGCCCTGCGGCCGGATCTGGTGCTGCTGAACGTGGAGGAGAACCGCCGCGACGACGCGGAGGCGTTGCGGGCGGCCGGCGTGCCGGTGCGGGTCACCTATCCGCGTACCGTCGCGGGCGCGCTGACCGAGCTGGGCGAGCTGCTGGCCGAGCTGGGGGCGCCGACGGAGCCGGCCTGGCTGGCTGACGCCCGGCGGGCGTGGGCCGAGCCACCCCGGCTGGCCCCGCCCCGCCGGGCGGTGGTGCCGGTCTGGCGTCGGCCGTGGGTGGTGCTCGGCGGGGACACGTTCGCCGGTGACGTGCTGCGTCGGCTCGGCGTGGTCAACACCTACGATGAGCATCCCGAGCGCTACCCCCGTCCCACCCTCGCCGAGCTGCGCGAACGGGAGCCCGAGTTGGTGGTGCTGCCCGACGAGCCGTACCGGTTCACCGCCGACGACGGCCCCGAGGCGTTCCCCGGCGTACCGTGCGCTCTGCTCTCCGGTCGGCACCTCACCTGGTACGGCCCCTCGCTGGCGGAGGCACCCGCGCTCCTGGCCGAGCAACTGTCCCGCCCGGTCGTGGTCGACTGACCCGACCGCGGCCCCGCGCCACGGCGCTGCCGGGCGGTTCAGCCGCCGGCTCCGGGCGGCCCGCCGGCTCCGGGGCGCCGCGCGGCCGGGATGCTCGCGCCGATGCTGACCGCCAGGGTCAGCACCACCACCGCGAGCGTCAACCAGACCGGCAGCTTGCCCACCGGCGTCTCGGCGAGGATGAGCTTCAACCCGGCGAAGGCCAGCAGCAGCGCCAGCCCGTACCGCAGGTAGCCGAAGTGTCGCAGCAGACCGGCGAGGCAGAAGTAGAGGCTGCGCAGACCCAGCACGGCGAACGCGGTGGCCGTCCAGACCAGGAAGGTATTGGTGGTGATGGCGAGGATCGCCGCCACCGAGTCGATGGCGAAGACCACGTCGGTGGCCTCGATGGCGACGAGGGCCACCAGCAGCAGCGTGGCCACCCGTCGGCCGGCCACCCGGGCGGTGAACCGGTCGCCGTGGTAGCGGGCGTCGGTGGGCACCAGCCGACGGAACATCCGGACCACGACGTTGCGGTCCGGGTCGACGTCCGGCTTTCCGCGTACGGCCAGTCGCCAGCCGGTCCAGATCAGGAAGGCGCCCAGCACGAACCCGGCCCAGGCCAGCCGGTCCAGCAGCTCGGCACCGGCGAAGATGAACAGCAGGCGGAAGATCAGCGCCCCCACGACGCCCCAGAACAGCACCTTGTGCTGGTAGCCGGGTGGCACCTGGAAGTAGCCGAAGAGCAGGGCGAAGACGAAGACGTTGTCCACCGAGAGCGCCTTCTCCAGCAGGTAACCGGAGAAGTAGGCGATGGCCGGGTCGCCGCCGAGACCCCACCACACGACCAACCCGAACAGCAGGCCCGCGCCGATCCAGACGGCGCTCCACAGCACCGCCTCGCGCAGCTCGATGACGTGGTTGTCGCGGTGCAGGAGCACGTCCACGGCCAGCATCACGGCGATCACCGCGCTGACCGCCGCCCAGGCCCACAGCGGGACCGTGACCGTCGCCTCAGCCACCGACGCCCTCCGCATCGACCACGGTGCACCGCCCGCCACACCGTCGGCCGGCTGTTTCCCGAGCCTAGGCGTACGCCCGGCCCGGCGTCGGCGGTCGGACGAAGTCCCGCGACGTCGGGCCGGGCTTTGGGGCTCGTCGTGGCCGTCGACCCGGCCGCCAGCCGCGCGTCGCGTCGGGCGATCGAGCAGGTGGCGGGTCCGCCGCACATCGGTGGGGGGCGATCCGGCAGGATCGACGGTGACCGGACACATCACCCAAAACGGCAGGAGATCCGCGCATGAACCAGGCAGCAGGCGCCCGATCGGGCAAGCCCGAGGTGGGCCCGATCGAGGGAGCACCGCCGGCCGACCTCGTGATCGAGGACATCACCGTGGGCGACGGCCCGCAGGCCGAGGCGGGCCAGCTGGTCAGCGTGCACTACGTCGGCGTGTCGCACTCCACCGGCGGCGAGTTCGACTCGTCCTGGAACCGGGGTGAGGCGTTCGAGTTCCCGCTGGGCGGCGGCCAGGTCATCGCCGGTTGGGACCGGGGCGTCGTGGGCATGCGTGTCGGCGGCCGCCGCCGTCTCACCATCCCGCCGCACCTCGGTTACGGCGACCGGGGCGCAGGCGGCGTCATCGCGCCGGGCGAGACGCTGATCTTCATCGTCGACCTGCTCGGCGTGAGCTGACCGACTGTCGGAGGGGGTCGCCGGCTCGCGTCGGCGGCCCCACCGTGCGTTGAGGTCAGGCGACCAGTTGCAGGTGCGCGGTCGCGGCCGTCGGGCGGCGGGCCGCCTCGACCACCCGGGCCGGCTCCAGGATCGGCATCACGCGGTGCAGCCCGGTCGCGCGCAGCACCCGCGCCACCACCGGGCTCGGGTCGACCAGGACCAGCTCGCCACCGCGGGCCCGGACGCGCAGATGCGCGGCGAGCAGGGTGCGGACGCCGGCGGCGGAGAGCAGCCGCAGCTCGGACAGATCCACCTGGAGCACCGGACGGACCGGCGCGGACCACAGGGCGGAACGGAACGCGGCGACCGTGGCGATGTCGACCTCGCCGGCCACCCGCATGAGGACCACCTGGTCACCCACGCTGAGCTGCACGTCGAGCCGGTCGCTGTGCTCTTCCATGCCCAGAAATCTAGCCCCCACCCCCGACAGTTTCGCCCCTCCGCGGAGTGATTCCGGGTACGCCCAGGGTCATACCCCGAGGTGCTGCCCATCCCCCTCAGGGTGGAGGCCGGGACAGGACACCGGCGCGCCGCGTGAGCGGTGATCCGGTGGCCGCCGACAGTGGCGGTGGAGAATAGGCGAATGCTGATCCCCCGGCCCCGGCCGCCCCGGCTGATCCGTCCCGTCCGCGAGCCGGCGACCGTCCCCCCGGCGCTGGCCGGGCAGTGGGCCCCCACCGACCGCCGGCTCGACCAGGCCGAGGTGCTGCCCCTTCCCGACGGCGCCGTCGGCCCGGAGGACGTGCTGGTCGACCACTCCGGACGGGTGATCAGCGGCGACGAGGAGGGTCGGCTCTGGTGGTGGCCGGTCGACGCGCCGGCCGGCACCCGACCCCGGCTGCTGGCCGAGACCGGTGGCCGGCCGCTCGGCATCGAGCTGGACCAGTCCGGTGAGGCGCTGGTGGTCTGCGACGCGTACCGGGGGTTGCTGCGGGTCACGCCCGACGGCACGGTTCGCGAGCTGACCGGGACGACGCCCCCGGTGCACCTGGCCAACAACGCGACGGTAAGCCGCGACGGCACCATCTACTTCACCGACAGCTCCGACCGGTTTCCGGTGTCGCACTGGAAACGGGACCTGCTGGAGCACCGCCCCAACGGCCGGGTGCTGGCCTACCACCCGGGCAGCCGTCGCACCGAGGTGGTGGCCGACGGGCTGTACTTCCCCAACGGGATCGCGCTGACCCCGGACGAGTCGGCCCTGATGCTCGTCGAGACCAGCACCCACCGTCTGCTCCGCGTCGAGCTGGGCGGCGGCGTCCGGATCCTGGCCGACCTGCCCGCGTACCCGGACAATCTCGCCGCGGTGGGCGACGGGACGTACTGGATCGCCCTGCCCAGCCCACGGGTGCCGATCGCCGAACGGTTGCTGCCGCACCCGCGACTGCGCCAGATCGCCGCGCTGCTGCCCGACGCGATGCAGCCACAGCCACGCCGCTACGGGCTGGTCGCGCTGGTCGACGGCGACGGCACGGTCCGCCGGACGCTGCACGGCCCGACCGGCCACTACCGGATGATCACCGGGGTACGCCAGCACGGCGACCACCTCTGGCTGGGCAGCCTGGTCGGGACCGGGGTGGCCCGCGTACCCCTGGGATGATGGCCCCGCCCCCTGCTGGCAGGTCGGCGCGGCCCTCGCGGCGGGGCCGGTCCGCCGCGGTGGCGGGCCGGCCCCGAGGGCTCGCGGCGGTGACTCAGCGACCGCTGACCGAGGGTGCCGGGGCGGGCGACCCGCCGGCCACCGCGCCCGGGTGCGCCGGGGCGGCCGGCGCGGGCTTGAGCCCGGGCGGCACCGGCAGGGCGCTGCCCCGGACGTACTCGTCCCAGCTCACGTTCCACGCCGTCCAGCCGTTGCCCGGCTGCAACTCCACCTCGGTGCCCTTGACGGTGACCAGGTCACCGACCTGGGTCACCCCCATCAACCAGTCGGCCGCGGTGGCGGAGACGTTGGCGCAGCCGTGGGAGACGTTGGTGTTTCCCTGGTCCCCCTCCGACCACGGGGCGGAGTGGATGAACTCGCCACCCCAGGTGTAGCGCTGCGCGTCGTCGACGTCGACCACGTACCCGCCGTTGGGCTCACCCCGGGTGTCGAAGGTGGTCCGGTCGTGCTTCTCCATGATCACCATCTTGCCGCTGGAACTCGGCGTGCTCGGCTTACCCAGGCTGACCGGGATCCGCCGGGCCTGCTTGCCGTCCTGCAGCACCGTCATCTGCTTGGTGGCGTTGTCGATCTCCAGCGAGACCTGGCGCCCGATCTTGGAGGTCGCGGTCCGCTCGGAGTCGCCGACCCGGTCCTTCCCGATCGGCAGACCCTCCAGACCGGCCCGGACGCTGATCGTGGTCCCCGGCTTCCAGAAATCGGGTGCCCGGTAATAGACCTGAGTTCCGTCCTCGATCCACGACCAGGCGCCCGGCTGCGGTGGATTCGTCTTCACGAACAACCGCCGCTGGACATCCGCCCTGGCCTCTTTCGGAATTGCCGGGTCGAACGCGACGGTTACCGGCATCGCCGTGCCGTACGTCCGATTACCGACGAAATAGAGGGTGCTGGTGATCTGCGGTTTGGTGGATTTCGCCATCGTGGTGAACGTGGTGGTGCGAGTGGTGGTGGCACCGGAGTCACCGGTCGCGGTCACCTCCGCGGTGTACGTCCGGCGCGGTTGCAGCGGCGCGCTCGGCACCCAGCCCGAGCCGTCCTCGCGGGGCTCGGCGTTGACCTGCTTGCCCTTGTCGTCGGTGAGGCGTACGCCAGTGACCCGGCCACCCTTGACCACGGTGCCCACCTCGGCGCTGACCGGCACGTCGCGGGTCTTGTCCCCCGGTGTCACGGCGAGTTCCGGTGGGGCGGCGTGCCCCTTGGCCGAACCGGTCGCCGACTCCCGGTTGGCGGTGCACCCACCCAGGACGAGTGGTGCGGCTGCGATGGTTACCGCCAACATCGTCAATCGCCGCCTAGACGTCATGTTCAGTCCCCCCGTTTTTGACTTCCCTCCGTCACATTCTCGCTTCCCCGACAGGGGCGTCCAGGGCATTCGCAAATAATCGTCGGCGCATTTATCGACGCATTTTCCGCCAATGTTCCGGTTGGCGGATGAGGCGTTCAACCAGCCCGTGTCATGCCCTTTGCTCTGCTTGAGCGACCGCCACACCGACTGTCCGAATGACGGGCGTCTGGTCGCGCCTGTGGGGGAAGCGTCGTCAACGAGGCGTGTGGCGGTTACGCGGCACTCATGATCGACTCGTCTTCCGGAGAATCGGGGTGTCCGGGACGTCCGGACACCCCGAGTTCCGTGAACGCGAGTGGATCAGGCTTCCCGGACGCGGCCCGGCCCGGCGCGGCCCGGCCCGGCGAGGCCCGGCCCGGCGAGGCCCGGCCCAGCGAGGCCCGGCCCAGCGCGCTCCGGCCTGCGCCCGGCCCGGCGCCGCTCGGCGCCGCTCGGCGGGCGAGGAAGTAGAAGGTCAGGCCGGCCGGCGCACCTCGGGGGCGGACTTTTGTCAGTTGGAGCGAAACTTCTGCCGAACGCGACGAAGCTTTGCCTTCGTCCGGAGGCAAGGGTAAGGTCACGATCTAGATAGAGGGTTGCCCATTCGTCGATCAGCCTGCCGCCACCCTGCCGGGTCGCCGCGTTCCGCCCCCCGATGGGTCCGGGCCGCGCCCGAGCGCCGTCCCTCACCGTCCAGCCGGAGCCACGCTCCGGCCGGTTCGGCGCGTCCGGGCGACGGCAGCCAGGTCGACTGCCGTCGACGGCATGCCAGCCGTCAGGAAGGGACCACCACCATGGATCAACAGATCAACCAACCGGAGCCGACAGCGGTGTCCGAGCCGGTCAGCCGGCGTGCGGTTCTGCGCGCCGCGACCGTGTCCGCCGCTGCCGTCGGCGCTGCCGGTATGTTCGCCGCTCCGGCCACCGCCGCCCCCGCCGCGCAGTCCCACGGCCGGCGCCGGGTTCCCGTGGACCGGATCAGCATTCAGCTCTACACGCTGCGTGACCAACTTGCCGCCGACCTGCCCGGCACCCTGGACGCGCTGCGCCGGATCGGCTACCGGCGGGTGGAGCACGCCGGTTTCGTCGGACGCACCGCCGCGCAGTTCCGGACGGCGCTCGACGAGGCCGGGTTGCGCGCCACCTCCGGGCACACCGGCATCCCGCAGCCGTTCGACGCCGCCACCTGGGAGCAGGCCCTCGCCGACGCGAACGTCGTGGGTTGCAAGAAGATCGTCCACCCGTACTTCGGTCGGGACGCGAGCGGCCAGGCCATCCGGGACCCCAACGTCTACCGGGCCCTGGCGCGCGACCTGAACAAGGCCGGCCGGATGGCCGAACGCGCCGGGCTCGACTTCGGCTACCACAACCACCAACTGGAGTTCGTGCCGTTGACCGACGGCTCGACCGGGTTCGACATCCTCACCGGGGAGACCGACCCCCGGCTGGTGCACTTCGAGCTCGACCTCTACTGGACCTGGCGGGGCGCGCACGACCCGGTCGACGTGATCCGGGCCAACCGCGGCCGGATCCGCCAGGTGCACGTCAAGGACCTCGACGTCGAGGGCGGTTTCGCCGACCTCGGCGACGGCCTCATCGACTTCGGTCGGATCTTCGCGCACGAACGTGAGGCCGGCATCGAGGAGTACATCGTGGAGCGCGACGACGCGGGCACTCCGCCACGCTCCCCCGCCGACGCCCTGGACACCGCCCGGGTCGGCTTCGACTTTCTCGCTTCACTCCGGTACTGAAACACCTCGGGGGACCATTTGATGAACAGAACCGCATTCGTGTCCGCCCTGCTGCTGGTGACGGCCGGTCTGGTCGTACCACCGTCGGCAGCGGCCGCCGCACCGGCCGCGCCGCCGGACAGCAGCTTCCAGAAAGTGACACTGAACGACTTCCCGGGCGAGCCGATGAGCCTCGCCGTCCTGCCCGACCTGCGGGTGCTGCACACCTCCCGCACCGGCGAGGTCCGCATCCACGACCCGCGCACCGGGCTGAACACCCTCGCCGCCGACATCCCCGTGTACGAGCACGACGAGGAAGGGCTGCAGGGGGTCGCCATCGACCCGAACTTCGCCCAGAACAAGTGGGTCTACCTCTACTACTCGCCGCCGATGAACACGCCGGTGGACGACCCGGCGACCCCCGGCGTCAACGAGGGGGACGCGCCGGAGACCGGCACCGAGGCGGACTGGGAGCGGTTCAAGGGCGCGCTGCGGCTGTCCCGGTTCAAGCTGGACGGGATGAAGCTCAACCTCGCCAGCGAGCAGCAGATCATCGACGTGCCCACCGACCGGGGCATCTGCTGCCACGTCGGCGGCCAGATCGACTTCGACAGCAAGGGCAACCTGTACCTGTCGACCGGTGACGACAGCAACCCGTTCGCCTCCGACGGCTACATCCCGATCGACGAGCGGGCCGACCGCCACCCGGCGTACGACGCCCAGCGCACCTCGGCCAACACCAACGACCTGCGCGGCAAGCTGCTGCGCATCAAGGTGAAGAACGGTGGCGGCTACACGGTGCCCTCCGGCAACCTGTTCAAGCCGGGCACGGCGCAGACCCGCCCGGAGATCTACGCGATGGGGCTGCGCAACGCGTTCCGGTTCGCCGTCGACCGGCGTACCGACAACGTGTACGTGGGCGACTATTCTCCGGACGCCTCCAATCCGAGCCCGGAGCGCGGCCCGGCCGGGCACGGCCGGTGGATGCTCGTCGACAAGCCGGCGAACTACGGCTGGCCGTACTGCGTGTCGCCGACGATCGCCTACCGCGACTACGACTTCGCCACCGGCGAGTCCGGCGCCAAGTTCAACTGCAAGCGCCCGGTCAACGAGTCACCGCGCAACACCGGCAAGCGCGTGCTGCCGCCGGTCGAGCAGCCGCAGGTCTGGTATGCGGCTGCCGCCTCGGCCGAGTTCCCGCAGCTGGGCACCGGTGGCATCTCCCCGATGGGCGGCCCGGCGTACGACTACGACGGGACCAGCACGTCGCGTACCCGCTGGCCGGCCTACTACGACGGGGTGCCGCTGTTCTACGAGTGGTCCCGCGACTACATCAAGGAGTTCCGCCTCGACGAGGACGGCGACGTGAAGGACATCCTTCCGGTGGCGCCGTCGCTGGTGGTGGACAACCCGATGGACATGGAGTTCGGCCCGGACGGCGCGCTCTACGTGCTGGAGTACGGTGACGGCTACTTCGCCGAGAACCCGGACGCCCAGCTGTCCCGGATCGACTTCGTCCGGGGCAACCGGACGCCGATCCCGAAGATCAGCGGCACGCCGACCGTTGGGCAGGCCCCGCTGACCGTCGCGTTCTCCAGCGCCGGCACCACCGACCCGGACGGTGACAAGCTCAGCTACGCGTGGGACTTCAACGCGGACGGTTCGGTGGACAGCACCGCTCCGAACGCGAGCTGGACGTTCCCGGAGAACGGCTCGTACACGCCGACGCTGAAGGTCACCGACCGCACCGGACGCTCCGCCTCGGCGACCCTGCCGCTGGTGGTCGGGCCGACCGCTCCGGTGGTCGAGTTCGTCACCCCGGAGGAGGGGCAGCCGTTCCAGTTCGGGCAGACGGTCGCGTACGAGGTGAAGGTCACCGACGACCTGCCGGTGGACTGCTCCCGGGTGAAGGTCACCTACGTGCTCGGGCACGACGAGCACGGGCACCCGCTCTCCACCTCGACGGGTTGCTCCGGGACCATTCCCACCTTCCTGGACGGTGGGCACAGCGGCGCGGACAACCTGACCGCGGTGTTCGTCGCCGAGTACACCGACGCGGGCTCACCCGCGCAGTCGGGCTCGGCCACGGTCGTGCTGGACCCGACCCCGGTGGCCGGCCTGGCCGGCTGACCAGCTCACGATGACAGCGGCGGCGACCGGATCACTCCGGTCGCCGCCGCTCCTCGTCTCACCACCGACCGCCGCCACCGGCCGAGGGCCGAGGGCGGGGTGAACGCCGCCGCCGGGTGAACGCAGCCGGGTGAACGCCGCCGCGCGGTCGCTCAGGTCCAGTCGCTGTCGACGTGGTTGTCGCGCCAGCGTCCGCCCACCGGCGGGGTGTCCAGCCGCATCCCCTCGTCGGCGTTGCCGGCGAGGTCGTTGTCCTCGACCCGGCAGTCCACGCAACTACCCCGGTCGGTGATCCACAGCCCGTGCGTCTGGGTCTGGTGGTCGTGGTTGTCCCAGATCCGGTTGCCGCGGATGGTGGCCGAGTCGAACGGCGCGTCGATGGTGATGCCGGCCCGCAGCTCCGGTGCGGCAGCGAGTTCGTACCCACATCCCGGTGGCGGGATGTCCCCGCTCCACGCGCTGAACGCGTCCGGCCGGACCGGGGCGAGGGTGAGTTCGTCGCCGGTGTTGGAGGCGACCATGGCAACGGCCCGCCCGACCCGCAGCACCTTGCCCCGGTGCCCGTCGTGCGGCCAGGTGGCCGAACGGTCCACCAGGGAGCGCTCGTCGTAGCGCACGGCATCGCCCGTCCCGCCGGTGCCTTCGGCGTACTGTCGCCCGTTGTTGCGGATCCGGTTGTTGAGCACCACCGCGTCGGTCATCTGGTGGTCGACGCGGACCGCGTCCAACCCGTTGCCCCAGATCTCGTTGCTCTCGATCACCACGTCGCGGATCGCGCCCCGGTAGCCGCGCCCGAGGTCCTGCGTGTGATAGCCGTGCTGGCCGTTGCCGCTGATCCGGTTGCCCCGCACGGTGTACGGGCCGGGGCTGTTGCCGATGCTGACCCCGTCGCGCAGGTTGCCGTCGATGACGCAGTCGGTGAGCAGCCCACCCCGGCCGGCCACCGACGAGGTGCCCTGCGACGACACGTCGAAGCCGGTCTCCAGGTTGCCGGTCATCGTGCAGGCCGAGACGATCAGTCCGTCCGCACCCCAGTCGGAGATGCCGAACCGGTTGCCCTGACTGTGGCAGCCGATGATGCGGTAGCCGCGCGGCGGTTCCCAGTAGTCCTTCTGCAGCTCCAGGAAGATGCCGTTGGTGCCGTTGGCCAGGGTGGTGCAGTTGGCGATGGTCAGCCGCTCCATCGGGCCCCACCCGCCGATACCGACCCCGATGCCGGCGCCGCCGATCTGCTCGCCGTTGTCGAGGCGACCACAGCCGACCACCACCACGCCGTCGATCAGCGAGTCCTGGAGGAAGTCGCAGCCCAACCCGGTCGCGGCGGTGTGGTGGATGTAAAGGTTGCGGAAGACGCCCCGCACCACGTACTGGAGGCCGAGCCCCTTGGCCAGGTAGCTGTACTCGGCCATAGCGACGCCGGAGCCGTCGATCTGGAAGTCGGAGAAGGTGCAGTCGGCGATGTGCCGGTCCCGGTCCGCGCCGTGCTGCACGGTGGTCCAGAAGGCCAGCGGCGTCGGGTCGGCCCGGTTGCCCTCGTTGCTGAGCATGAACCGGGTCGCCGCAGGGCCGGCCCCGATCAGCGACACGCCGCTGCGCCACACCGTGCCCGCGTCCCGGATCGAGTAGATGCCCGGTGGGCAGTAGATCACCCGGGCCCGCCCGTCCGAGGCGTAGCCGGCACCGAGACGGTCCACGAGGGCGGCCAGCGCCGGTTGGTCGTTGGTCGCGCCGTCACCGGTCAGCCCGTACTCCAGCGCGTCGCAGTAGAGCGGCGCGCCCGCCGAGGCGGGTCGTCGTACCCGGACCGAGTTCAGTAGCAGCTCGTTCGCCACGGCCACAGGCTGGCTCCCTTCGACGCGTGCGGTGCGCTCCGGCGGGGCCGACTTCCCGATCACGCCGCCGGGAAACCCCGGGCCGGAGGACGCACGCCGGGAAACCCCGGGCCGGAGGACGCACGCCGGGAAACCCCGGGCCGGAGGACGCACGCCGGGAAACCCCGGGCCGGAGGACGCACGCCGGGAAACCCCGGGGCGGAGGACGCACGCCGGGAAACCCCGGCCCGAGGACGCACGCCGGGTGACCCGGACGTGGGTCGGCCCCGGCGCCACACGGGCGGCGCCGGGGCCGGAGGTGCACGCCGTCAGACGGCGGCGATCAGCAACGCCGGGCGCTCCACGCAGTCGGCGACGTGGCGCAGGAAGCCGCCGGCCACCCCGCCGTCGCAGACGCGGTGGTCGAAGGTGAGGCTGAGCTGGGTCACCTTGCGCACGGCGAGTTGCCCGTCGACCACCCACGGCTTGTCCACGATCCGCCCGACGCCGAGCAGGGCCGCCTCGGGGTGGTTGATGATCGGCGTGGAGCCGTCCACGCCGAACACCCCGTAGTTGTTCAGCGTGAACGTGCCGCCGGTCAGCCGGGTCGGCGGCAGGCTGCCGGCCCGCGCGGCGGCGGTGGTCGCCGCCAGTTCGGCGGCCAGCTCGGCGGTGGTGAGCCGCTGGGCGTCGCGCAGCACCGGCACCAGCAGACCCCGGTCGGTCTGCGCGGCGATGCCGAGATGCACCCCGGCGGACTGGACGATCCGCTGCGCCTCGGTGTCGACCCGGGCGTTGAGCTGCGGGAACCGGCGTAGCCCGCTGAGGCAGATCCGGGCCAGCAGGGCCAGGATGCTCACCGGCGCGTCGGGGGTGGCCGCGTTGATCGCCGCGCGGGTCTCCAGCAGCCCGGTGGCGTCCACGTCGACCCAGATGGTCACCTCGGGGATCTCCCGCCGGCTGCGCGAGAGCTTGTCGGCGATGACCTTACGGACGCCGGTGAGCGGGACGATGACGTCGCCGTCCCCGGCCGGGGCCAGTGCGACGTGCGGGTCCGGCACGGCGGCGAGCCGGGCTTCGGGCACGGCCAGCGCCGCCTCCACGTCGGCGCGGCGGATCACTCCGCCCGGCCCGGTGCCCCGCACCGTACCCAGGTCGAGGCCCTGATCGCGGGCCAGCCGCCGCACGATCGGCGAGATGACCAGAACGGTCGGCCCGGGGTTTGCCGCGCCCGCGGTCGGCCCGGTGTCGCCCGCCACGTCGGCCACGCGAGCGGGACTGGCGGCGGCCGGTTCGGGAGCCAGCGACAGGCGGGGTCGACGCCGACGCCGGGTGGCACCGCCGTGCCCGGTGCCGTAGCCGATCAGCACGTTGCCGGAGCCGGCCCGCTCCTCCTCGCGGTAGGTGGCGTGCCCGGCCGGCTCGTCGCCGCCGTCCAGGGGCGCGATGGTGATCAACGGCTGGCCGACGGGGCGTACCTCACCGGCCGCGCCGTGCAGGGTCACCACCCGGCCGGCGTACGGGCAGGGCACGTCCACGACGGCCTTGGCGGTCTCCACCTCGACCACGCTCTGGTCGACAGTGACGATGTCGCCCACCGCGACCCGCCACTCGACGATCTCGGCCTCGCTCAGCCCCTCGCCCAGGTCGGGCAGGAGGAAGACCTGCGTCCGCTCGACGGTGGTCATGCCGCGCTGCCCTGCGCCGCCCAGCGCGGGTCCGGCTGGTCGTCCCACTGCAACCGGGCCACCGCGTCGAGCACCCGGTCCACGCCGGGTAGGTGGGTGTGCTCCAGCATCGGCGCCGGGTACGGGATGTCCAGCCCGGCGACCCGCAGCACCGGGGCGTGCAGCGCGTGGAAGCACCGCTCCTGCACCCGGGCGGCGATCTCCGCGCCGACACCCGCGAAGCCCTGCGCCTCCTGGATCACCACGCACCGGCCGGTCCGCCGGACCGAGGCGGCGATGGTCTCGTCGTCGAACGGCACGATGGTGCGGACGTCGACGACCTCCAGGTCCCAGCCCTCCTCGCGGGCGGCCTCGGCGGCCTCCAGCGCGACCGGCACCGCCGGCCCGTACGCCACCAGGGTGGCGTCGCGTCCCGGCCGGCGCACGACGGCCCGCCCGAACGGCTCGGTCCGCGTCGGCAGGGCGGCCTCGGCGCTGCCGAAGTAGAGCTTCTTGGGCTCCATGAAGACCACCGGGTCGGGGTCGTCGATCGCCTCGCGCAGCAGCGAGTACGCGTCCTCGACGGTGGCCGGGGTGACCACCTTCAGCCCGGGGGTGTGCGCGTAGTACGCCTCGGACGAGTCGCAGTGGTGCTCGACCCCGCCGATGCCACCGGCGTACGGCACCCGGATGACGATGGGCACGCTGAGCTTGCCCCGGGTGCGGTTGCGCAGCTTCGCCACGTGCGAGGCGATCTGCTCGAACGCCGGGTACGCGAATGCGTCGAACTGCATCTCGACGACCGGCCGCAGCCCGGACATGGCCAGGCCGACGGCGAAGCCGACGATGCCGGCCTCGGCGAGCGGGGTGTCGAAGCAGCGGGTGTCGCCGAAACGGGCCTGGAGGCCGTCGGTGATCCGGAAGACGCCGCCGAGCGCGCCGACGTCCTCACCGAAGACGACGACCCGGTCGTCGGCGGCGAGCGCGTCGGCGAGCGCGGTGTTGAGCGCCTTCGCCATGGTGGAGGCCATCAGGCGTCACCCTCCTCGTCGCGAGCGGCGGCCAGCTCGGCACGAACCTGCTCGCGCTGCTCGATGAGCTGCGGGGTGGGTTCGGCGTAGACGTGGTCGAAGAGGCTCATCGGGTCCACTGTCGGCTGTTCGTTCATCCGGGTCCGCAGGTCCGCCGCGTACGCCTCGGCCTGCTCGGCGACCTCGGCGACCGCGGCGTCGTCGAGCACACCACGGGCACGCAGGTAGGTCTCCAGGCGGGCGACCGGGTCCCGGTCCCGCCAGGCGTCGACCTCGGCGCCGTCGCGGTAGCGGGTGGCGTCGTCGGCGTTGGTGTGCGGCTCCATCCGGTAGGTGTGCGCCTCGACCAGGAACGGCCCGTTGCCGGCGCGGGCGTGCGCGACAGCGCGGGTGAGCACGGCGAGCACGGCGACCGGGTCGTTGCCGTCGACCTGCTCGCTGGGTACGCCGTAGCCGACGCCCTTGTAGGCCAGCGACGGCGCGGCGGTCTGCCGGGACAGCGGGACGCTGATGGCGTAGCGGTTGTTCTGCACGAAGAAGACCACCGGCGCCTTGAAGACGGCGGCGAAGTTGACCCCCTCGTGGAAGTCACCCTCGCTGGTCGCGCCGTCGCCGATGAAGGCCAGCGCCACCGTGTCGCGACCCTGGTACGCCTCGCCGTGGGCGAGCCCGGCGGCGTGCACGCACTGGGTGGCGAGCGGGGTGCACTGTGGCGCGGTGTGCACCTCGGTCGGGTCGTAGCCGCAGTGCCAGTCGCCGCGCAGCAGGGTGAGCACCTCGACCGGGTCGATGCCCCGGGCAACCAGCGCCATCGACTCGCGGTAGGTGGGGAAGACCCAGTCGGTGTCGCGGACCGCGAGAACCGCGCCGACCTGGCACGCCTCCTGGCCCCGCGAGGACGGGTAGACGGCCAGCCGGCCCTGCTTGGTCAGGGCGGTCGCCTGGGTGTCGAAGCGGCGGCCGAGCACCATCCGGCGGTACAGCTCGCGCAGCACCTCGACGGGCGGCTCCGGATAGTCGGTGCGGGCGGGCAGCGGCGTGCCGGTCGGGTCGAGCAGGCGGACGGGTTCGGTGTTCGGCAGCAGCGGGCGCGCCGGGTCGGGCGGGGTGGCCGCCCGACGGGTGCGCGGGGATGCCCTGCGGACCGCCTGGGGAGTGGTCGTCACGGCGGAACCTCCTGGGACGTGTGGTGAGCCTATGCTTCCGCCTGATGGATGATTGACTCAAGATCCACGCGGAAGGCGGGACGGTTGGCATGGGGAGGGACCGGCAGTGAGCCAGGAGACCGCAGACGGCGCGGGCCGGGCGGCGGGTTCGGGACGATCGGCCCGAGCACTCGACGAGGTGGACCGGCGGATCCTCGACGAGCTGGTCCGGGACGGTCGGACGTCGGTGCGCACCCTCGCCGAGCGGATCCACATCTCCCGCACCAACGCGTACGCGCGGGTGGAGCGGCTGCTGCGCGACGGGGTGATCACCGGGTTCCGGGCCCAGGTGGCGCCCGAGGCGGCCGGGTTGGGCACCTCGGCGTACGTCGCGTTGACGATCGAGCAGAACACCTGGCGGGAGGTGTCGGCCGAGCTGGCCCGGGTGCGCTACATCGAGCACGCCGCGCTGCTCGGTGGTGACCACGACGTGCTCGCGCTGGTCCGCGCGCCGGACAACGCCGCGCTGCGGGACGTGGTGCTGGGCCGGGTGCAGAGCATCCCGGGAGTGTTGTCCACCCGCACCTGGTTGGTGTTCGAGGAGTTCGACGGGGCCGGCAGCCCCTGGGCCTGAGCGCTCAGCGCTCAGCGCTCCGGTGGGGCCTCCAGCCCGTCCCGGTCGGCCAGCTCCAGCAGCGGCTCCAGCGAGTGCCGTCCGCCGTCCAGGCCGGCGTGCGGGTCGCCGCGCTCGGCGAAGCGGGCCGGCATGCTCAGCACGTCGAAGTCCTCCGGTCGGGCGTCGTCCAGCTCCGACCACTCCAGCGGCGCCGACACCAGGGCCTGCGGGGTCGGCCGGATCGAGTACGCCGACGTGACCGTGTGGTCGCGGGCCATCTGGTTGTAGTCGACGAAGACCGGCCGGTCGCGTTGGTCGCGCCACCAGGTGGTGGTGACCAGCTCCGGCAACCGACGTTGCATCTCCCGGCCCAGGGCGAGCACCGCCCGGCGACACTCACCGAAGCTCCACCGCGGCTCGATGGACAGGTAGACGTGCAGGCCCCGCCCACCGGTGGTCTTCGGGTAGCCGGTCATCCCCAGCTCGGCGAGGAACGCGTCGACCTCACGGGCCACCGGCACCACCTGCTCGAAGCCGACGCCGGGCATCGGGTCGAGGTCGATGCGCAGCTGGTCGGGGCGTTCCACGTCGGCGGCGCTGACCGGCCACGGGTGGAAACGCAACGTGCCCAGGTTGGCCGCCCAGATCACCACGGCCAACTCGCTCGGGGCGATCTCGTCGGCGGTGCGGCCACTGGGAAACGTGATGTGGGCGGTGCGCACCCACTCGGGCGCGCCCGCCGGCAGCCGTTTCTGGTAGAACGCGTCGCCCCGGTTGGTCTGCCGGGTGGCGATCGTCGCGCCCTCGAAGACGCCACGCGGCCAGCGCTCCAGCATCGTCGGCCGGTCACGCAGGGCGCGCAGGATGCCGTCACCGACCGACAGGAAGTAGCGGACCACGTCCAGCTTGGTCAGCCCGCGCTCCGGGAAGTAGGGCTTGTCGGGGCTGGAGACGCGGACCAGCCGCTCCCCCACCTGAATCTCCTCCGCCGCCGTGGCCACGCCCCCGAGCGTACGGCTCGGGGGCGGGCCGGCGGGTTACCGGCCGGGGACCAGCGTGGCGGGCTGCTGCGGCAGTTCCTGCGTCGGGCCGCCGACCTGCACCGGGGGCGTCCCGGGCGGTTCCTCGGCCACCGCGGTCTGCTGCTCGGGCGGCACGGCCGGGGGCGGCGAGCGGCGGGCCACGAAGCCCGGCGTCCAGTCCTTCAACCGCAGCGCCGGCCGCTCGACCAGCTTCCAGGACAGGAACGCGGCCACGAAGGCGGCGGCGACCGACATCGCCGCGAACGGCACGTAGCCCCAACGGCTCCAGCCGAGACTCGCCATCACCTGTTGGAACACGAACCCGTAGATGTAGATGCCGTACGAGTAGTCGTTCTTTCGACCCACCCAGTGCAGCTGGCGCGGCATCCGCACCGACAGCCAGACCAGCAGGTACGCGAACGCCGGCAGGCCGATGACGAAGAAGCCACCGAAGAGCATCGACAACCCGAGGGCGACCGCCGAGCCGATGCCCAGCGCGTCGTTGATCGGCACCCGCTCCCGGTAGAGATCGAGGGTCGCGCCGAAGGCGAAGAGGAAGCCCAGGTAGACGATGTAGTGGAAGCTCATGCCGCCCACCAGGGGCGAGTTGAACGACCAGCTCGCCGTCGACGCCGGGCCGCTGAACTGCCCGGAGCTGACCCAGTCGTGGACGATGCTCAGGTAGAGCGCCACGGTCAGGAACAGCACGAACCGGCGGGCGTTGCGCAGCACCCCCGTCGCCGCCAGCACGCCCACCACGACGTAGCAGAACATCTCGTACTTGAGCGACCACAGGGCGCCGTTGAAGACGCTGGAGTTGCTCTTGTCACCCCACGGGGTGGTGTCCCTGAGCAGGTCGTGGATGCCGTACTGGCGGACGCCGGTCCACCAGTTGGCCTGGAGGTAGGCCAGCGGGCCGCCGGGCTCCCAGGCGTTGTCGAAGAAGCCGGCGGTGCTGCCGTGCTCGCGCATCGCGACCAGCGGGGCGACCACCAGCGCCGTGATCAGCAGGCAGACCCAGAGGCCGGGGAAGATGCGCAGGGCGCGGTGCCACGAGTAGCGGATCAGCCCGGTACGCCGCGCGCTGCGGGTGATCAGCAGGCCGGAGAGCACGAAGAAGCCGTAGACGGCCATCGTGCCGACGTTGGTCTGCCGACCGGTCAGGTGGTAGCCGAGGTCGTTGGCACCGAAGCCGAGCGGCTTGGAGTGCGACAGCACGACGCCGACGGCGAGGCAGAGTCGGATCAGCCCGATGCCGTTGCTGCGGCCGGAGAGCAAGTCGGCCAGCGTGCCACGGGACCGGACGAGGGCGGGGGTAGTCATGCGGCCAGGAACCTCTCGACCATCAGGCGGGCACCTCGGCGCCGGCGTGCTCCCACAACTGCTTCATCTCGGTGTGCAGATCATCGCTCGGCGACCAGCCGAGCACCGTGGCGGCCAGCCCGACGTCGAGCCGCTGCCAGGTGGTCTCGGCGGGCCCGGTGCGCTCGGCCTCGACCAGGTCGGTCGGCACCTCACTCACGTCGATGAGGAGCTGGACCATATCACGCGCACTGGCCGCCTCCCCCCGCCCGATGTTGATCACGCGGCCGGCCGCGTCGGAGCGCGTCGTGGCCAGCAGCACGGCGGCGACCACGTCGCTGAGACCGACGAAATCGCGGCGGGAGCCCAGCGGGGCCAGCTCCAACCGGGCCCGCTCACCGGCCCGCCGGGCGTCGCGCAGACGGCCCGCGACCACCCCGAGCAGGCTGTGCCCGGGCTGACCGGCGCCGATGACGTTGCCGACCCGCAGGGTGACGCCCTCGATCAGGCCCCGCCGGTGCGCCTCGCTGATCGCCACGGTGCAGCGCAGCTTGAAATCGCCGTACGGCATCACCGGCGCCGGGGCGAGCTGCTCGGGCATCGAGGTGTCGACCGGGACCAGCCCGTACTCGTGCACGCTGCCCAACTGGACCACCCGGACCCGGCGGGGCAGTCGGCCCGCGGCCTCGATCAGCCGCTCGACCAGGGTGACGTTGACCGCGAGCATCTGCGCGTCGCTGAGGCCCCACATCCCACCCGCCGCGTTGATCACCACGTCCGGGTCGAGGTCGCGCAGCACCTCGGTGATCTCGTCGACGTCGGCGGCGGCCAGGTCCAGTGCGCGGACCACCACGCCGGAGCCGATGCTCTTCGGGGTGCGCGCGACGGCGACCACCGCGTGGCCCTGGTCGGCCAGCGCACGGCAGATCGGGCCGCCGAGGAAGCCGGTCCCGCCCAGCACCGCCACCCGCAGCGGCTGCCGGGCGTCGTCCGCCGGGCGTCGTGGTGCGATGATCATGACACCCTCCTGGCTGTCGTCGTTCATCGGCCCGGCCCGAACGCGTGCCGGGACAGGCTCCGTACGCCGGCCATCTTGCCGGACAGGACCGCCGTCGGCAGCAGCGTGATGGCGTGCAGCCTCGACGAGAGGTAGTGGCGGGCGGCACGGGCCGCCCGGGGCCAGCCCTGCTCGTCCATCCGCCGCGCGACATCGACGAAGTACGCCCGCGCCTCGGTGAACCGGGAGCCGTTGACCGCGTCGGCGGCGGACTTGCTGACCGCGTGCCGCCGGTACTGGAAGCAGAGGGTGTTGTCGACGGCCATCTGCTCACCGCGCTGGACCAGGTCGATCACCAGGGCCAGGTCCTGGATGACCTGGAACTCGTCGCGGAAGTCGACGGCCTTGAGCGCGTCCGTGCGCCAGCACATCGACGGGAAGTAGAACCAGCAGCCGCGCAGCAGGCTGGCCGCCAGGTCCTCACCCCCCATCAGCTCCCGGGAGTCGACCCGGGGGGCGTAGAGCCGCCGCTTGGCCTCGTCGACCATCGTGTTGACCACCGTGCCGTCGGCGTCGATGACCTCGACGCCCGGCTGGATCATGCACACACCCGGGTACTGCTCGATCACCGATCGCACGGTGGAGACGTAGTTGGGGTGCATGATGTCGTCCGTGCCCATCATCACCAGGTACTCGTGCTCGGCCAGGCCGACGCACTTACGGTAGTTGCCGGTGACCCCGAGGTTGCGCTCGTTGCGCTGGTAACTGACCCGATCGTCGTCGATGCCGGCGAACCACTCGGGCACCCCCGGCTCGGTGCCGTCGTCGACCACGGTGAGGCGCCAACCAGGGTCACTCTGCGCCATCACGCTGCGCACCGCCGCCTGCATGAGGGGCACGCTTCCGTAGTACGGCAGCATAATGTCGACAATCATCAGGTCGGCAGGCCTAACTGTGCGTGGTGGAAGTGCTCGACAGGCGCGGCCACATTATCAGGCTCACAGCCGAGTTCGGTTACCGCCGAACCGGCCGCGCGACCACCTCGGATCACGCCGGTGACGGTCCGACACCGACGTCGGCGGGCGCTATCATCGTCGCGCCCCGTACCGCCCCGCCCCCCGATCGGATGCCGATGTCAGACCGCGCCGTCGCCACGGACGCGCAGCCCGCGCAGACCGACGCGGGGGGCCCTCCCCCGCCCGCCACCGAGCCGGGTGCCCGGCCGCTCCCGCTCGCCCGACGGCTGGCGCGAAGCGTCTGGTTCTGGCCGACGGCGTTCGCCGCGCTCGCGGTGGGCTGGCAGCTCGGCAGCCCGGAGATGTGGCACGACGAGCTGGTCACCATCGATGTGGCGACCCGCTCCACCAGGCAGATCCTGGGCATGTTGACGAACGTCGACGCCGTGCACGGGGCCTACTACCTGTTCATGCACGGCTGGACGATGCTGTTCGGCACCGGGCCCGCCGCGGTGCGCCTGCCGTCGGCGCTGGCGATGGTCCTGGCCACCACGTGTGTGGCGCTCGTCGGGCGGCGCCTCTTCGACCACCGCGCGGGTGTCGCCGCCGGGTTCGTTTTCGCCCTGGTGCCCACGGTCACCCGGTTCGGACAGGAGACCCGGTCGTACGCGTTCGTCGTCCTCGGCGCGGCCGCGGCGACCCTGTTCCTCCTCCGCGCACTGGAGCGGCCGACGGTGCTGCGCTGGGCGGCGTACGCGCTCGCGGTGGCCGGCACCGGCCTGGTGAACGTCGTCGCACTGACCCTGCTGCTCGGGCACGGGGTGGCCGTTCTGATCCACTGCTGGCGGGAGCGCCGCTGGTGGTCGCTGGCCTGGTTCGTGCTGGCCACCGCCGGCGGTGCGGCGATCGCCGCACCGGTGATCCTGCGCGGCATGAAGCAGGCGGGACGGCAGATCAGCTGGATCCCGGACAGCTCGCCCTGGACAGTCTGGGAGCAGGTGTACGGCTCGACGCTGATCGCCGTCGCGGTGACCGTCCTGGCCGTGGTGGGCCTGCTGACCCACCTGCGCGGCGACGCGAGGACGCGGACGGTGATCGCCGCGCTGATCGCCGCGCTGCCGGTGCCGGTGATCCTGGTGGCCGCCACCGGGGACATCAACTACTTCTTCTCCAAGTACCTGCTGTTCCTCATGCCGGCGTGGGCGGTGCTCGCCGGTGCCGGCCTCGCCGTGCTGCGCCGCCCGCCGCTGCTCGCGGCGGCGCTCGTCGTGGTCGCCGCCCTGTCCGTGCCGGGGCAGCTCGCCATGCGCGGCGAGTACTCGCACGGCTGGTACACCTATCCGCAGGCACGGGCGTTCAAGCCCCTCTCCTACTCCCAGGCCGCGGAGGTCATCGAGGCGGGTTACCAGCCCGGCGACGGCCTCGCCGCGGGCGGCCCCTGGTGGTGGATGCACGAACCCGGGGTGCGCTACTACCTCCCGGCGGACGTCTCACCGCGAAACGTCTTCCAGCAGCGGTCGGCGGCTCAACGCAACGAGCTGTTCGGCGCGGACTGCGGCAACCCGGCGCGCTGCCTACGGGACGAGCCGCGCATCTGGGTGCTGCTGCCGACGGTCACCGACGCACCGCTGACCGGACTGTCGAAGAAGCAGGCCGCCGCACTCACCGAGCGCTACGAGGTGGTGACGGTGACCCACGTGACCGGACTGACCGTCGCCCTGCTGCAACGGCGGGGCTGAGCGACAACGGTTACCGCCGTCGACGCCCGGGTAGGGGGTCGGCATGGCGGAACTGGCGACTCTCTGGATCATCCGACACGGTGAGAGCACCGCGAACGTGGCGGCGACGCACGCCGAGGCGTCCGGCGAGGAGCTGATCGGGCTCAGTCATCGCGACGCGGACGTGCCGCTCTCCCCCACCGGTGAGGAGCAGGCCCGGGCCACCGGCCGTTGGTTGACCGGGCTGCCCCCGGACCGCAGGCCGGACGTCGCGGTGGTCTCGCCGTACCTGCGGGCGGTGGCCACCGCCGAGCTGGCGCTGGACGGCACCGGTGTGCCGGTGAGCCGCGACGAGCGGCTGCGCGACCGGGAGCTGGGCATCCTCGACGGCCTGACCGGGCACGGGGTACGCCGTCGGTACCCGGACGAGGCCGAGCGGCGGGCCCGGCTCGGCAAGTTCTACTACCGCCCGCCGGGCGGAGAGTCCTGGACCGACGTGGCGTTGCGGTTGCGGACGCTCCTCGGCGACCTGCGCCGCGACCACGAGGGCCAGCGGGTTCTGCTCTTCGGCCACGACGCGCTGGTCTTTCTGCTGCGCTACCTGGTGGAAGGGCTGACCGAGGCGGACCTGATGGCGTTGACCCGTGAGCACGTCATCGCCAACTGCTCCGTCACCGACTGGTCCGCCGACGACGAGGGCCGGCTGACGCTGGGCGCATTCAACGAGGTCGGCCACCTGCACCGGCAGGGCGCACAACCGACCAGGGAGGACGAGATCCATGCCGAGCCGGTCTGAGGTGAAGGTGATCACGCCGCGGCTGCTGCGGGACTGGCCGCTGCCGGTGCCGGCCGGCGGCAAGGAGAGCCGCGGCACTGTCCTGGTCGTCGGCGGCTCCCGTTTCACCCCCGGTGCGGTGCTCCTCGCCGGGGTGGCCGCGCTGCGCGCCGGGGCCGGGGTGCTCCAGCTCGCCGCCGCCGAGTCCACCGCCGCCACGCTGAGCATCGAGGTGCCCGAGGCGCTGGTGGTCGGCTTGCCGGAGACCCCCGACGGCGCGGTCGCCGCGGACCGCGACGGCCAGCTCGGCGAGCTGGTCGCGCAGGCCGACGTGGTGGCCCTCGGCCCCGGGCTGAAGGCGATCGACGAGACCAACCGGCTGCTGAGCCTCGTCCTGGACGCGGCCCGGCCGCAGACGTCACTGGTGCTCGACGCGTACGCCCTCGGTGCCCTCAGCCACGCACCGGACCTGCTGGTCGGCTCGGGCCGGCCCGTGGTTCTCACGCCCAACGTCACCGAGGCCGGGCACCTGCTCGGGCGGGAGCCGGGCGACGACCTGGACGCCGAGGCGGCCGAGCTGGCCGCCCGTTACGAGGCGGTCGTCTCGCTGTACGGGCACGTGGCCGCCCCGGACGGGCGGGGCTGGCGGGAGGAGAGCGGCGACGCCGGGCTGGGCACCTCCGGCAGCGGGGACGTACTCGCCGGGTTGCTGGCGGGGCTGCTGTCCCGGGGAGCCGACCCGGCGCAGGCCGCCTGCTGGGGCTCGTTCGCGCACGCGGTGAGCGGTCAGCGGCTGATCCCCCGGTACGGCCGGATCGGCTTCCTCGCCCGGGAGTTGCTCGACGAGATCCCCGGCACGCTGTCGATGGTCTGAGCAGCCGATATCGGCTGTTTCCCCATTTGACCTGCTGGGTACCGGATTCACACCAGACGAGATCCAGGGAGGTCATACCCGTGTCGACCGATGCCATCGTCCTGCTCAAAGAGGACCACAAGGAGATGCGCCGCCTGTTCAAGGCCTTCCAGGATGCCGAGGAGGGGCCGGCCAGCCGGCGGCAGAAGCTGGTGGACCAGATCCTCGAGGCGCTGACGGTGCACACCTACCTCGAGAACGAGGTGATGTACCCGGAGGTCCGCCGGCTGCTGCCCGACCTGGAGGACGACATCCTCGAGTCGTACGAGGAACACCACGTCGCCGACGTGCTCTGCGCCGAGCTGGCCAGCATGGACGCCACCGACGAACGCTTCAACGCCAAGACGACGGTGCTGATCGAGAACGTCACCCACCACGTCGAGGAGGAAGAGGAGGAGTGGTTCCCGAAGGTCCGTGAGGCACTGGGTCGCAAGCAGTTGCAGGAGATCGGTGAGCGGATGATCGCGCTGCGGGCGGACGCCCCGCGCACCCCCACCGCTCCGAAGGCGATCAAGAAGGCGATGGACGCGGTGACCGCCTGAGTCGGTCGCGTACACCGAAGGGCCCGGCACGATGCCGGGCCCTTCGTCGTGCGTCGGGGGTCAGTCGTGCGTCGGGGGTCAGTCGCCCGAGCCCGGCTCGGCCATCCGGCGGTGCTGCTCGGCCTTGAGCTTGTCCGGGACGATCTTGCCGGCCGCGGTCTGCACCTTGTTCATCAGCGAGCCGGCGGTGACCGTCTGGTCACCCTTCATCAGCGCCTCGAAGCCCTGCTCGGCGACCTTCGCCGGGTCGTCCTTGGAGCCCGAGCCGACCCGGGTGTCCTCCATGTCGGCCCGATCGAAGAACTGCGTGTCGGTTGGCCCGGGCATCAGCGAGGTCACCGTGACACCGGTGTCCTTCAACTCGTTGCGCAGCGCCTCGGCGAAGGACTGCACGAACGACTTCGACGCGTTGTAGACCGCCTGGAACGGCCCCGGCATGGTCGAGGCGATCGACGAGGTGAACAGCACCCGGCCCGCGTTCCGCTCGACCATGCCGGGCAGCAACCGCTTCGCCAGGTGCACCGTCGAGCGGACGTTGAGGTCCACGATCTCCAACTCGTCGCGCAGGTCGGTGCCGCCGACGAAGGCGCCGCCAGCGCCCCGGCCGGCGTTGAGCGCCAGGGCGTCCACCGGGCGGCCGGTGGCGGCGATCGTGGACGCCAGCTCCTCCACGCCCTGCTCACGGGCCAGGTCGACACGGACGGGCTGGACCTCCGGGCCCCCGTCGCGGCGCAGCTTCTCGGCCGCCGAGGAGATGCCGTCGTCCTCGGCGACCACGATGAGGTCGAAACCGTGCTCGGCGAACTGGACGGCCAGCTCGTACCCGATGCCGCTGGACGCCCCGGTCACCACGGCGAGCGGCCGGTCGGTGGACGGTGTGGTCATGGTGGGTGACTCCTCTCGTGCGGGTGGCGGTCGTACCGGCAGTGGTAACCGCTCCCTACCGTGTGCCCCGCCGTCGGCCGCCCAACCCTTCCGACGCGCGGCGTACGGAGGTCGCCCGGGGCGGCCCCGGCCGGCCCGGTAGGATCGGACCGGGCCGTTACTGGCGCGTGGGGATGGACAACCATCGGGGAGCGGCCCCGTCATGAGGACGTTTGCCGAGCGCCTGGGCCTTCCCGCACGTCTGTTGGAGGTCGCATGTCGCGCAACGCCGAGTCCACCGCATTCCGTAGTGCCCTTGAGGTGATCCGGGCTGTCGAGCCGCGGGTGGCCGACGCCATCGGCGCCGAGCTGACCGACCAGCGGGAGTCGCTCAAGCTCATCGCCAGCGAGAACTACGCCTCCCCGGCGACGTTGCTGGCCATGGGCAACTGGTTCAGCGACAAGTACGCCGAGGGCACCGTCGGCCGCCGCTTCTACGCCGGCTGCCAGAACGTCGACACGGTCGAGGCGCTCGCCGCCGAGCACGCCCGCGAGCTGTTCGGCGCCGCGCACGCGTACGTGCAGCCGCACTCGGGCATCGACGCCAACCTGGTGGCGTTCTGGGCCGTGCTGGCCGACCGGGTGGAGTCCCCCGCGCTGAAGAAGGCGCAGGTGCGCCAGGTCAACGACCTGACCGAGGCCGACTGGTTCGCGCTGCGCCGTGAGCTGGGCAACCAGCGGATGCTCGGCATGTCGCTGGACGCGGGCGGTCACCTCACCCACGGCTTCCGGCCGAACATCTCCGGCAAGATGTTCGACCAGCGCAGCTACGGCACCGACCCGTCGACCGGTCTGATCGACTACGACCGGGTCGCCGAGGCGGCGCGGGAGTTCAAGCCACTGATCCTGGTCGGCGGCTACTCGGCGTACCCGCGGAAGGTGAACTTCCGGATCCTGCGGGAGATCGCCGACTCGGTCGGCGCCACCTTCATGGTCGACATGGCCCACTTCGCCGGCCTGGTCGCCGGCAAGGTGTTCACCGGCGACTTCGACCCGGTGCCGCACGCCCACATCGTCACGACCACCACCCACAAGTCGCTGCGCGGCCCGCGCGGCGGCATGGTGCTCTGCCAGCCGGAGCTGGCCGACCAGGTGGACCGGGGCTGCCCGATGGTGCTCGGCGGTCCGCTGCCGCACGTGATGGCCGCCAAGGCGGTCGCCCTCGCGGAGGCCCGCCGACCCGACTTCGCCGACTACGCCCAGCGGATCGTGGACAACGCGCAGGCGCTCGCCGAGGGGCTGCTGCGGCGGGGCGCGAAGCTGGTGACCGGCGGCACCGACAACCACCTGGTGCTGATCGACGTGTCCGGCTACGGGCTCACCGGCCGGCAGGCCGAGCAGGCCCTCCTGGACTCGGGCATCGTCACCAACCGCAACTCGGTCCCGCAGGACCCGAACGGGGCCTGGTACACGTCCGGCATCCGGGTCGGCACGCCCGCGTTGACCACCCGGGGGCTGGGCACCGCCGAGATGGACCAGACCGCGGAGCTGATGCACACCGTGCTGACGCAGACGACCGCCGGCGCCAACGCCGACGGCACCCCGTCGAAGGCGAAGTACACTCTCGACCCCGCTCTGGCCGACAAGATCGCCCGCCAGGCCACCGACCTGCTGGCCCCGCACCCCCTCTACCCGGCGGTAGACCTGACCTGACCCGAGGCCGAGGCCGCGTCCACGGCCGAGGCCGCGTCGATCATGGAGTTGTGGTGCCCGAAAGGGGCGGACGCACGGCGTTCGTCCACCACCACAACTCCATGATCGACAACGCGAGGGGCAGGGGTGCGCGGGGTCAGGGCATGGGGCGCTTGAGGTGGTAGCGGTGGACCTCGGTGCTTCCCTGGACGTTGTTCACGTCCTCGGCGGCGGAGACCAGCTCCCACCCCTCCCGGCCGGCGCGGTTGAGGTGCGCGATGGCGGTGTCACCGAAGGCGGTGATGTCCTTGCGGGACCCGTCCGGCGCGTACCAGACGAACGAGACATGGAAATTGCGGCCCTGTCCCTGATAGCGGCGGACGAGCAGGGCGTACTCCCAGGCAACCATGCGGCTTATTATGACCGTCCACCCAGGACGCCGGCATCCGGGTCGTCGCGCATTGCCATCCGATGAACGCGCTGTGTCAACCCGCCCGGCGGGTCACCTCGTCGGTGATCAGGGCGGTCAGGCGGTCCAGCCCGAGGTCGATCTGCTGGGGCGTGACCGCGCTGACCGACAGCCGTAGCGCGCACACCGGCGCGGTGTCGTCGTAGAAGTGCGCCATCGGCGTCCACAGCACCCCGTACTCGCGGGCCGAGCGGTCCAGCAGCGCGTCGTCGACCGGAAACGGCACGGTCACCACCACGAAGAACCCGCCGGCCGGCACCGTCCAGCGCACCGCCGCCGGGCCGTCCGCCCGGCCCGGGAACCGCCGGCGCAGCCCGGTCACCAGGTGGCGCAGATTCCGGGTGTACGCGGAACGCTCCCGGGTGTTCGCGGCCACCAGGCTGCACCCGTTCTCCAGCAGCCGGCCGCCGATCACCGCCTGCGCGATCGGCGACGTGTTCACCGTGACCATGCTCTTGATCATGGCGAGCTGGTCCGCGAGCGGGCCGACCCGGCCGTCTGGCCCGGCGACCCGCTGGTCGGCGACCACGTAACCGACCCGCGCCCCGGGCAGCACGGTCTTCGCGAACGAGCCGAGGTAGACGACCCGACGCCCGGTGTCGAGCGCCTTGAGGGTGGGTGGGCGCGGCCCGTCGTCGCAGTGGAACAGCCCGTACGGGTTGTCCTCCAGCAACAGCAGGTCCTCCTCGTCGGCCAGCGTGAGCAACCGCCGCCGGTCCTCCGCCGGGATGCTGGTCCCGGACGGGTTGGCGAAGTCCGGCATCACGTAGCAGGCACGCGGCCGGAGCCCCGCCGCCCGGGCCCGCCGCACCTGGACAGACAGGTCGGCCACGTCCACCCCGGACGGCCCTGCGGCCACCGGCCACACCGGCAGGTCGACCAGCCGGGCGGCACCGGTCAGCCCGACGTAGGTCGGGGCGACGGCCAGCAGCACGTCCTGCGGCCCGGCCCGCAACGCCCGCAGCACCAGGAACATCGCCTCCTGGCAGCCGACGGTCACCACGACGGCCTCCGGGTCGACGGTGATCCCCTCGTCGACCGCGAGGTTGCGGGCGATCAGGTGGTGCACGATGCCCTTGGTCCGGCCGTACTGGAGCAGCAGCCGCCGCGCCTGCTCGGGTGAGTGACCCAGGTCGTCGGTGAGGTGCCGGTGGAACGTGTCCAGGTGCCGGTGCACCGCCGCCAGCTCGAAGAACTCCTCGTACGGTCGGCCGGCCGCGAGGGACACCGCCGACGGGTGGCGCTCGGACACCTCGTTGAGGAAGTTCATCGAGGTCAGCGCCGGATCGCCCAGCGCGGGGTGCAGGTCGGCGACGGTCAGGTCGACCGGCTCGGTGGCGGTCACCGCTCAGCCCGCATGAAGCGTCCGCAGCTCGGCGGCCGCCGACGGGTCCGCGCAGCCGGCCAGGGTGAGCGCGTCGGTCAGCTCGGCGGCCAGCAACGACAGCGCGTCCCGCGCGCCACGTTCGCCACCGACGGCCAGCGCCCAGAGCAGCGGCCTGCCGACCAGGACCCCGGCGGCGCCCAGGGCGAGCGCCCGCAGCACGTCGGTGCCGCTGCGGATGCCGCTGTCCAGCAGCACCTGACACTCGTCACCGACCGCGTCGACGACCTCCGGCAACATGGTGACGCTGGCCGGCGCGCCGTCGAGTTGCCGGCCGCCGTGGTTCGACACGACCACCGCGTCCGCACCGACCCGTACCGCCTCGACCGCGTCGCGGGGGTCGAGCACACCCTTGACCACCAGCGGCAGGTCGACCTGCTCGCGTAGCCAGGCCAGGTCCGCCCAGCGCAGCGCCGGCGCGAACGAGGAGGCGGTGTGCGCGGCGAGCGCGGACACCCCGGGGGCACCGGCGTGCGCCAGGGCGTCGCGCCCGTCGGGCAGGTTCGCGGCCACCACGTCGGCCGGCAGCCGGAAGGCGTTGCGCAGGTCCCGGGGACGTCGGCCGAGCACCGGGACGTCCACGGTGACCACCAGTGCCCGGCAACCGGCCGCGACGACCCGGGCCAGCAGGTCGCGGACGAGGGCCCGGTCGCGCAACCAGTAGAGCTGGAACCAGACGTCCGCGCCGGCCCGGGTGACCTGTTCGACGGGTGTGCTGCCCAGCGTGCTCGCCAGGTACGGGATCCCGGCCGCGCCGGCCGCCGAGGCGAGGCCCAGCTCCCCGTCGGGGTGCACGAGGCGCTGGTACGCCATCGGCGCCACCCCGACCGGCATGGCGTACGGGCGACCGAGCAGCCGGGCGCCGAGGTCGACGGTGTCCACCCCGCGCAGCATCCGGGGCAGCACGGCGACCCGGTCCAACGCGCGACGGTTGGCCGACAGCGTCACCTCGGACGCGCTGCCGCAGTCGACGTAGTCCCACACGTCCTGCGGCAGTACCGTCCGGGCCCGCTCGGCGTAGTCGGTGAGCGCCACGGCCGGCAGGTCGGTCAGCACGGGCTCAACCACCGCGCACCGCCGTGCCCGTCGGCGTGTCCGCCGGCTCGGCACGCTCGGGCGGCAGGCCGAACCGTTCCCGCAGGAACGCCGCGGCGTCCGCCTGCGCCCGCCGGCCGTCGGTGAAGACGCCCGGCATGGCGAAGAAACCGTGGATCATCCCCGGGTAGTGCCGCGCCCGGGTGGGCACGCCGGCGGCGGCCAGTCGCTCGGCGTACCGCTGCCCCTGCGCGCACAGCGGGTCCAGTTCGGCGGTGACGACCAGCGCCGGGGGCAGGCCGGCCAGGTCGTCGGCCAGCAGCGGCGACGCGAGGGGGTCCCGGGCGTGCGCCTCGTCGGCCAGGTAGTGCGTCCGGTACCAGGCCACCGATCGGCGGTTGAACAGCGTCGGGTCGTCGTCGGCCGGGCCGGTCGGCTCGCCGCTCTGGTCGGTGTTCGGGTAGACCAGCAGCTGCGCGGCGAGCGGGGGGCCGTCCGCCCGGCTGAGCAGGGTGACCGCGGCGGCCAGGTTCCCGCCTGCGCTGTCCCCACCCACGGCCAGCCGGGCCGGGTCCACGCCCAACTGGTCGGCGTGGCCGGCGACCCAGCGGGTGGCCGCGTGGCAGTCGTGCACCGCCGCCGGGAAGGGATGCTCCGGGGCGAGCCGGTAGCCGACGGTGATCACCTGGCAGGGCACGGCGTTGGCCAGTCGCCGGCAGATGCCGTCGGCGGTGTCGATACTGCCGAGCGTCCACCCGCCGCCGAAGAAGTACAGCAGGGTGGGCAGCGGGCCCGACCCGGCCGGGCGGTACACCCGCAGCGGCAGCTCGCCGGCCGGGCCGGGGATCCGCTCCTCGCGTACCTCGGCCACCGGCTCGACCGCGCCGGTGCCGGCGCGGATCTCGGCCAGGTCCGCGGCGCGGGCCTCGGTCAGTGTCTGCGTGTACAGCGGTGGGGTGCCGGTCGCGGCGCGGGCCGCCCGATACGCCGCCACCTCCGGGTGCGGGGCCATGTCGCTCCTATCCGCCGGTGCTGACGAGCAGCTTGTCGATGCCCCGCAGGAAGAGGCTGCCGCTGTACGTCGGCTTCTCGGTGACCGCCAGCCCGGGGAACCGGGCGAACAGGCGGGGCAGCGCGAGGCGGCCCTCCAGGCGGGACACCGCCGCGCCGAGACAGAAGTGCAGACCCGCCCCGAAGGCCAACGACGGCGGGCCGGGTCGGGTCGGGTCGAAGGCGTCCGGGTCGGGGAAACGTGCCGGGTCCCGGTTGGCCGCCCCGATGATGATCAGCACGTTGTCGTCCCGGGCGACCGGCACACCGTCCAGCACCGTGTCGGCCGGCGCGGCGCGGGCCAGGAAGTGCACCGGGGTCTCCAACCGCAACACCTCGTCGACGCAGCCCAGGGCCAACTTCTCGTCGGTGGGCAGCGCCGCGACCGTCTCCGGGTGGGCCAGCAGCAACGGCAACCCGTTGCTGAACATGTAGGCGGTGGTGACGAAGCTGGCGTTGAACAGCACGATCAGGTTGCTGACCAGCTCCTCCTCGGTCAGCTCCACCTCGCCGGAGTCGAGGGCCTCCACCAGCCCGCTCAGCAGGTCGTTCCCGGGCGTACGACGGCGGTGCCCCAGCAGCTCCCGGTAGAAGGCCCGCAGCTCCCGGGCCGCGGTGTTGGCCGCGGCCAGCCGCTGCGGGGTCTTCCCGGCGACGTCCAGGAACTCGTCGATCCGTTCCACCCGCTCGCGGTACCACGCCAGCTCCCCCGCCGGGATGCCGATGAACTCGGCCATCACCAGCGCCGGCACCGGGTACGCGAAATCCGCCACGAAGTCGACCACGGCGTTCCCGGCGTCGGCCATCCGGTCCAACAACTCGTCGACGACCCGCAGGACCACCGGTTCCAGCGCGCCCAACCGGCGCGGCGTGAACGTACGGGAGAACACGTGCCGCATCCGCGTGTGGTCGGGCGGGTTCACGAACATCATCGAGGTCTGCAGGGTGCGCAGGATCTCCTGCTCCTGCCAGCCCGGCGGCGGCTTCTTGGTCCACTCCGGATCGCGCAGCAGCCCGTCGACCAGGTCGTAGCCGACCGCCACCGCCGCCACCGTGGCGTGCTCGGCTCGGGCCGGGACCGCGCTGACCGGCCCGAGCCGGTGTAGACCGGCATACCACGGGTACGGGTTCTGTCGGCCCTGCTCGCTGTACAGGCCGGTGAGCAACTCCTGCGCCGTCACGACGCGCTCCTCCCCAGGAGGTCGGTGCCGGGGCGGCGAGGATCACCCGCCGCCCCGGCCGGTGTCACAACCCGAGCAGGCGCAGCGGCACCGCGTCGGCCAACGCCTGGTTGCCGGCGTCGTTCGGGTGGATGTGGTCACCCGAGTCGTACGCGGGCAGCAGCTGACCGGGTCGCGCCGGGTCGCGCAGCACCCGGTCGAAGTCGAGCAGCCCGTCGAATTCCCGGCTGCCCCGCAGGTACGTGTTCACCGCCTGCCGGGTGGCCTCCTTCTGCGGAGTCCACACGCCGGGCGCGCCGTGCCCCTCGTACGGGGTCAGCGTGGCCACCAGGCTGGTCAGCCCCCGCTGCTGGATCTGCTGGTTGATCTGCCGCAGGGTGGCGATGATCGCCTCGGGTGAGTCGTTGGACATCCAGATGTCGTTGATGCCCAGGTGGGTGACGACCGTGCGCACCCCGGTCTGGGGGAAGACATCCTCGTTGAGCCGGGCCGCCGCGTTCGGGCCGAGCTGGTAGTAGCCGGGGTAGTTGCCGTCACCCGGCTCGGTGCCCTCGTGGTTGAGGCGGTTGCCGGCCAGGCTGAGGTTGAGCACACCCGGGGTGCGCGCGTCCGTCCGGGCGGCGAGCAGTCGGTCGGAGAGCAGGTCGGGCCAGCGTCGGTTGGCGTTGACCGTGCTGCCGTTGCCGTCACCGATGGAGTCGCTGAGCACCACCAGCGCGCCCGGGGTGGCCTTGCGTTGCACGTCGATCCCGGAGAGGAAGAACCAGCAGCAGGTGGGGCGGGTGGTGAACCCGGCGCCCGCGGCGGCTCCGGTCAGGTCGCCGGCGCCGATGAAGTTGGCCTGCTGGGACTGCCCGTGGAAGGTGGTCGGGCCGGTCGGCGTCGGGAAGTGCAGGGTGACCACCAGGTCGCTGTCGTCCGCGACCGGGAAGGTCAGCGGGTCGCTGAGCAGCTCCGCGCCCCGGTTCATGGTCGCCGAGGCGGCGCCGGTGAAGGTCAGCGGGCGCAGCGAGGCCGGATCGATGTCGGAGAGGTCGTCGGCGGTGGCGGTGTCGGGTCGGGCGACGGTGGCCCGGCCGACCGTAACCGCCTGCTCGCCGTACAGGTTGCTCAGGCGGACCCGCAGCGCCGGGCCGCCAACCGAGACGTGCACGATCATCCGTACGCTCTGGTTGTTGAGACCGGTGTTGGTCAGCCCGACCGAGTTGCCCCGGGTGACCGCGGTGGCCCAGCTGCCCGCCCACTCGGACCGGTCGGGTCGGCCGGCGACGGTCCCGGACGGACCGGCGCTGGCGACGACCGCGGGTGTGCCCGTGACCAGCAGCGCGGCAGCGGCGACGACGACATGCCATCTCTTCGGGGTCGACATTGAACCTCCATCGTGTGGCAGCCCAGGGCCGTCCGCTGACGGCGCCCGCCTGGACGATGGTCCAGAAACCTAGCCGCCGCCGCTGACGGGCGTCAATCAACCTGATCGACGCCATCAAATGTCCGCCGGGCCTGTCGGATCGCCCGTCGGCACGGTTCCGACCAGCCGTTATCGGCCTAGGCTCGCAGGCGGCGGGCTCACCGGAGCGCGCGCCACCGTCGCGTCGTCACCGGGCGCTGCCCGGCGACAGCCGCTTTCTCGGATGGGGGCAGTCGGATGACTGACGGACCCGGGCACACGACGACCTACGTGGACCGCGTGCTGGATCTCTTCGCCGACTTCGGTGACCGGGAGGCGCTGGTCGGCGGGGGCCGCCGACTCACCTATGCCGAGGCTGCCGCGCTGGTACGGACGATGGCCGCGACGCTGACCCGACACGGCGTACGCCCCGGTGCGGCGGTGCTGGTGACCGTCGCGAACGCGGTCGAGGGCCCGTTGCTCCAGCTCGCGCTGCACCTCGTCGGCTGTCGGACCATGTGGGTCGCCCCGGTGACCGCACGCCGGGAGGTCGACGAGTTCATCCGCCTGGCCCGCCCGGACGCCCTGGTCTACGACGCCCGGGACCCGGCCAGCCTCGGCCCGGAGCTGGCCGCCGCGCTGCCCGGCACCCCGGTCTGCTGTCTGGGCGCGGGGGGCGCCGGCCCCGACCTCACCGCCGACGCCGCCCCCGGCCCGGCCGCTGACGCCGACCCGGCGCAACTGCCGGCGTCCGTACCGGCACCTGAGTCGTTCCTGCAGACCAGTGGCACCACCGGCAGCCCCAAGCTGGTGCACCACCGGGAGAGCTTCTACGCGCAGATCCTCACCCTGGCCGCCGACTTCCGCGCCGCCGGGTTCCCGCTGCTGCGGCACCTGTCGCACTCACCGATGTGGTTGGCCAGCGGGCAGATCACCACCCTGTTCAACCTGTTCACCGGCGGGGTGCTGTTCCTGCGCGACGACTGGGACCCGGTGGCCTTCGTGGACACCGTGCAGCGGGAGCGGATCAACTCCACGTTCGTCACCCCGCCGATGCTCTACGAGGTGCTGGACCACCCGGCCCTGGTCGGCGCGGACTTCACCGCCATGTTCATGTTCAACGTGGGCGCGGGGCCCGCCGCGCCCGCCCGGCTGCGCCAGGCCATCGCGCGGTTCGGCCCGGTGCTGCGCATCGTGTACGGCCTCAGCGAAGCCGTCGTGATCACCGCGCTGCCCGGGTTGACCGATGACCCGGATCACCCGGAGCGGCTGCGGTCCTGTGGTCGCCCCTACGGTGACGTGCGCATCGAGATCCGCGACGACGACGGCACGGTGCTGCCGCCCGGGCGTGACGGTGAGGTGTGGGTGCGGACCCGGCTGAGCTTCGCCGGCTACCACGGCCAACCCGGGCTGACCGCGCAGACGCTGGTCGACGGTTGGGTGCGTACCCGCGACATCGGGCACCTCGACGACGACGGTTACCTCTACCTGGTCGACCGCGCCCACGACATGATCGTCACGCACCGGCGGAACTGGGCGATCTTCTGCCGCCCGATCGAGGACGTGCTGGCCGGGCACCCCCAGGTGCGGGCCGCCGCCGTGATCGGCGTACCGGACGACACCGTGGGAGAAGTTCCATACGCGTACGTCGTGGCCGCGCCGGACGCCACGGTCACCGGCGCGGAGCTGATCGACCTGGTGACCGTGGAACTCAACGAGATGTGGGCGCCGGCCGGGGTCGAGTTCGTCGACCGGTTGCCGGTGAACCGGTCGGTCAAGGTGGACAAACGGGCGCTGCGCGAGCGGTACGCGGCACGTCGGGCGGCGGCGGTCGGGGCGTGACCCCCCGGCGGCAACTGGTCGTCCTGGTCGGCGCGGACCTGATCTCCAACCTGGGCACCCGCATCTCGGTGGTGACCATTCCGTGGCTGGTGCTGGTCACCACCGGCAGCCCGACCAAGATGGGCCTGGTCGCGTTCGCCGAGACCCTCCCGTACCTGTTGTCCAGCGCGTTGGGCACACCGTGGGCGGACCGGATCGGCCTTCGCCGCACGTCCATCCTGTGTGACGCCGGCAGCGCGGTGGCCATGGTGGTCGTCGCGCTGACCCCGTGGTTGGGTTTCGGTGCGCTGGTGGCGCTGGTGGCGCTGGCCGGCGCGCTGCGCGGCATCGGGGACCGGGTGAAGCACGTGATGTTCCGGCCGGTCGCCGAGGCCGCCGGGGTGCCGCTGATCCGGCTGACCTCGGCGTACGACGGGCTCAGCCGGGTGGTGACCCTGTTCGGCGCCGCCGTGGGCGGTCTGCTGATCGCCGCGTTCGGGGTGACCGAGGCGATCCTCATCGACGCGGCCAGCTTCGGTGTCTGCGCGCTGCTGATCGGTGTCCTGGTCCGCCCGCCGGCCGCGCCGGCGAAGCCCGCCCAGCCGGAGAGCTACCTGCGCGCGCTGCGCGGCGGGTTCGCCTACCTGCGCCGGGACCGGCCGCTGCTCGGCATGCTGATGGTCATCTCGGCGCTGAACATGGTGGCCAACGCGAGCGTGGCCGTCTACATCCCGGTCTGGGTCGCCCGGGAACTGCCCGGTCCCAGCGGGCTGGGTCTGGTGCTGGCGGCGTTCTCGGCGGGCGCACTGCTGGGCAACGTGGTCTTCACCGCGCTCGGGCCGAGGCTGCCCCGCCGGCTGACGTTCCTGGTCGGGGCGCTGATCGCCGGCACGCCCCGGCTGGTCGCGCTGGCGATCAGTGACGAGCTGCCGGTGGTGCTCGTGGTGACCTTCCTGTCCGGGATCGGCATCGCGGCGGTCAACCCACTGCTCGGGGTGGCGCTCTACGAACGGGTGCCGGCGGAATTGCAGACCAGGGTGATCGGCATCGCCGGGTCGCTGGCCTTCGTCGGTCTGCCGGTCGGCGCGCTGCTCGGCGGCTGGTCGGTGGACGCGCTGGGTCTCACCCCGGCGCTGCTGACCATGGCGGCGGCGTGCCTGGTGGTCAGCGCGTACCCGCTGCTGACCCGGCCGTCGGAGCCGAGGACACCGGCGCGGCCCACCCCCGCCGTCGCGCCCTGACACCACGCTCGGGCCGGTCCCGTCAGGGCGCGGCCGGTCCCGTCAGGGCACGGCCGGTCCCGTCAGGGCGCAAACGGGTTGCGGACCGATGGGCGGGACCCGCAGGCTCGGACCGATGAGTTCACCTCCCACACCGGGCGTGCCGCACCTCGACGAGGCGGTGGCCGACCGGATCGACGTGACACTGGTTCGGCGTCTGGTGGCCGAGCAGTTCCCCCACTGGGCGCAGCTGCCGATCCGCCCGGTCGAGGTCGGTGGATGGGACAACCGCACCTTCCACCTGGGCGACACGATGACCGTGCGGCTGCCCAGCGGCGAGGGGTACGCCCTCCAGGTCGCCAAGGAACAGCGCTGGCTGCCGGTGCTCGCGCCACGGCTGCCGGTGCAGGTGCCCACCCCGCTGGCCCACGGCCGACCCGGCGCGGGTTACCCGTACCCCTGGTCGGTGTACCGGTGGATCGACGGACAGACCGCCCATCCTGGGCGGATCCGCGACCTGACCCGGTTCGCCACCGACCTCGCCGCCGCGCTGCGCGCCCTACGCCGCGTCGACGCCACCGACGGACCGGCCGCCGGACCGCACAGTGCCTGGCGGGGTGGCGATCTGTCCACGTACGACGGCGAGACCCGGGCCGCGATCGAGGCCCACCGTGACCGGCTGCCCGTCGAGACGGTCACCGGCATCTGGCAGAGCGCCCTCGACGCCACCTGGGCGGGCCCACCGGTCTGGTTCCACGGCGACGTCGCGGACGGCAACCTGCTGGTGCGCGACGGCCGCCTGGCCGCCCTCATCGACTTCGGCTGCTGCGGCGTCGGCGACCCCGCCTGCGACACCGTGATCGCCTGGACCCTGCTCTGCGGCGCCAGTCGGGCCGCGTTCCGTGACGCGCTCGGCCTCGACGCTGCCACCTGGGCCCGCGGGCGCGGATGGGCGCTGTGGAAGGCGCTGATCACCCTGGACGACCCGGACCCGGCCAGGGCCGCCGGTGCGCGGCACGTGCTCGGCGAGCTGCTCACCGAGCACGCGGCGGCCCGCTGAGCGCGTACCGTGTGGACATGCCGAGCTGGGAGGACGTCCGCCGGATCGCGCTCGCGCTGCCGGAGACCACCGAACGGCCGTCGTACGACGGGTTGCCCGCCTGGCGGGTCCGGGACAAGCCGTTCGTCTGGGAACGGCCGCTGCGCCGGGCGGACCTCGACGCCCTCGGTGACGCCGCCCCCGACGGCCCGCTGCTAGGCGTACGGGTGGTCGACCTCGGCGTCAAGGAGGCACTGCTCGCCGACGACCCGTCGGTCTACCTCACCACCCCGCACTTCGACGGGTACCCGGCGGTGCTGGTCCGGCTGGACCAGATCAGCCTGCCCGAGCTGACCGAGGTGGTCACCGAGGCGTGGTGTTCCCGTGCCCCGAAACGCCTCGCCGCCGCCCACCGCACCGGTCAGCAGCCCACCGACGACTAGACCGCGTCAGCGGGCGGCCGGCGCGGCGTGTTCGCTGCGGCAGCGGGGGCAGCGCAGGCGCGTTCCGACGGCCGTCCGGGGCACGCGCAGGCGCTGGCCGCACCCGCAGGTCACCACCGGAGCCGACGTGCGCAGGTATTCCTCGCGCTCGCGGTGTGGCCACCGACCCTGGCAGCGGGCACACCACTTCGGTGGGTAGCTGTGGTAGCGGGCCAGGCCGAACGCGCCGCCGATCATGAGGGTGACGGGGACCAGCAGACCGAGCGGGGCGAGCAGGGCGGGCAGCACCCCGCCGACACCGTCGGACACCAGCACGGCGACCACCGTGAGCACGGCCACCGGCACGCCGAGCAGGGTGAACCCGAATCCCCACGCGAAGGCCAGCAGGGATGGCAGGAACAACCACATGCCGCCGGGGGCCCACCGGCGGACACCGTACCCGCCGCAGCGGGGGCAGTTCGGCGAGGCGCGGCGCGGCACGGACCGCAGTGCCCTCGGTGCCAACCACTCGACCAGCCGCTTCAGGATCTCCTCGACCAGTTTGGTCGCGAGGGCCTGGAGGAAGGAACTGACCACGGCACCCCCTCCCTCGCCACCGAAACCGCCCCGGATGGTCGGCGCCCGACGGCCGCACCCAGGTCCATGGTGTGCGGCCGGCGCCAACGGCACGCCGGTACGCGCCGACACCACCACGCGGGCGACACCAATCCGACAGCCCCGCGAGGTGTTCGCCAGGCGTTGGGCTGCCGGCAGGGCGGGCGCCGGGTGGGGACTGGCCGGGCGGGTGGTGGTCGGTTAGCGTGCCCGCATGGCATCGACGTTGACCGAATCAACGGATCCGTACTGCCTGCGGGAGGGCGAGAGCGCGGCACTGCTGCGCGGGCACCCGTGGCGGCGTTTCGTGGCACTGGGCGACAGTGTGGTCGAGGGCAGCTGCGAGCCGACGCCCGGCTACCCGGACGTGCAGTGGGCCGACCGGATCGCCGGCGAGCTGTCCGCTGCCCGCCCGGGTCTGGCGTACCTCAATCTCGGCCGCAGCGGGCTCCGGGCGCACCAGGTGCGGGCCGAGCAGCTCGCGCCGGCGCTGGCCTTCGCACCGGATCTGGCACTGGTGGTCTGCGGTGGCAACGACGCCTTCCGCCCGGCGTACGACGCGGACGCGGTCGACGCCGAGCTGACCGCGATGATCACCGCGCTGCGGGACGTCGGCGCGGACGTGATCACCGTGGGGATGTTCGACGTCTCGTACAGCCCGGCGGTCCCGGAGGCCCTACGCCCCGGCCTGCGGGAGCGGATGCGCCGCCTGTCCGCGCACACCGCGAGGCTCGCCGAGCGCCTGGGCACCGTCCACGTGCACCTGACCGACCATGCGCTGACGGCCGACCCGACGCTCTACAGCACCGACGGCCGGCACGGCAGCGGCCGCAGCGACGCCATAGCAACAGCCGAAACCCTGCGCGCCCTGGCCGCCCACCATCCCCGACCCACCCTCGCGGCCCCCGGGGTTGATCATGAAGTTATAGCCATTCGTGACGGCGAGTCGCGACAATAACTTCATGATCAACGAGAGGGCTGGGGCGGGTTGGGGGTGGGTTGGGTGTTTCCAGCTCGGCGTCCATCGCTTCGAGTCGGTCTTGGTAGGCACGCGGCAGCGGCACGGCGTCCTCGTACCGGAATTCACAAAGAGCCTCGAAGCCGAGGCCGACCTCGCCGTCTCGCACGTACTCCCTGACGTTGGCGCGGATCCCGCAGGCGAAAACGGCGCGTCCGCCAGGAGCGCCAGCACCGCGGCCCACCCACCCCCGGTGATCAAGAGGTTTGCGTCACCGAACCTGGCGTGTCGTGACCGAAACCTCTTGATCACCGAGGCGGGGGGTGGGTGGGGGCAGGGGTGGGTCAGTCTTTTAGGAGGATTCCGGTTAGGAGGACGCCGTGGGCCAGGTTGAGGATTCCGTCGCAGCCGGGGTAGCCGACCCGGGCCAGGCCTCCGGAGGCGTGGCGGCCGAACAGGTACGGGGCCAGGGAGAACGGGACGTCCGCCGTCACCGTCTCACCCGTCTCGATCTGCACGAAGTCCATCGACACCCGGTCGGTCGGCAGGTACTCCTGGAGGATCGCGCCGCCCTCGTCGACGGCGGCCCGTACGCCGTCGGCCCAGTCCGTCGCGCTCAGCTCCGGGCCGAGCAGCACACCGATCCCGGCGGAGCCGTCGGCCGGTTTGGCCACCAGCTTCGCCTGGTCGGTGATCGCCCGGTCGAGCACCGCGGCGGTCAGCGGCACCGTGTACGGCACGTGCCGGCGGATCAGCGCCTGGTCGTCGGCGGGCAGAGCGTCCACGTCCTCCCACAGCCAGGCGAACGTGGTCTTGTTGCCGAGCAGCCAGGCCGCCGCCGAGACGAACATCGGCAGCGTGCCCGCCGCGAGGGCACCGGCCACCGCGTCCAGGCCGGCGGTCGGGGTGACCCGGTTGGGCACGAACAGCCGGAACAGCGCGTCGACCGGAGCGCCGTCGACCACCAGGCGACTGTCGACGTCCAGGGTGGCGGTGGAGACCGGGGCGATGACCAGGTCGATGCCGAAGTCCCTGGCCCGTACGGCCAGCGGGTCGAGGATCCGGATGAAGGTCTGCGGGTCGTCCAGACCGGGGTAGTCGGAGTCGAAGTCCATCAGCAGCGCCACCCGGGCACCGTCGGGCAACCGCAGCTCGTCGCGGATCGCCACGAACCGCTGGTCGAGCAGTGACGGTGCGGCTCGCGCCGGCAGGTCGTCCAGGATGCCCTGGTCCTGGTAGAGCCGCGCGAAGCGCTGGATGACGGTGTCGGCGTCGAAGCCGCCACCGAGGCTGCTGTCGATGTTGTACTCGACGAACTTCGGCACCCCCGCCGAGAAGATCACGTCCGGCCGGTACGCGGCCAGCAGCGCCTCGTTCAGCGGCTCCGACTCGTCCAGCAGGCGGGTCTCCCCCGCCGGTACGTCGAGCAGCCGACGCAGCTCGCCAGCGGTGCCCGCCCGACGACGGCAGGCGTCCAGGATCAGTTGGGCGAGCCGGTCGCAGACCTCGTTGAGTTCCCGCCAGGCGTCGGCAATCAGGACCGGGGGTCGGGCCAGCCGCCACTGCTTGTTGTAGGTGGCCCGACCGTGGAAGACCTGCTCCCAGGCCGCCGCCCCACTGGTCACCATGGCTCGTCGGGCCGGCTCCGGCAGATCGGTCCAGGCTCGGTCGGCCGCCGGCCACACGTAGTTGGGGTCGATCATGTTTCGTCCTTCATGGTCAGGTGGATGGCGGTGGCGAGCTGGTCCCGGGACGGTTGCACGGCCCGGTCCAGCGCCGGGGCGAACGGCAGCACCGCCCCGTCCGGGCGGGTCACGCGGCGGGGAGGGGCGAGCAGTCGGACCCGCTCCACCACCGAGGCGATGATCTCGGCGGCCATGCCGCAGGCGCGGTTGGCGTCGTCGATGACCACGAGCCGCCCGGTGCGCGCCACCGACTCGGTGAGGCCGTCGATGTCGAACGGGTACAGGGTGCGCGGGTCGAACACCTCCACCGAGACCTGGCCGGCCAACTCCTCGGCCACCGCGAGCGCGTCGTGCACCAGATGCCCGACCGCGACCACCGTGACGTCGTCGCCGAAGCGGTGGATCCGGCCCCGGCCCAACGGCACCGGGGTCAGGTCGTCGACGTCCTCCCGGAGGTCCATGGCCCCGGCCGGGGCGAACACCACCACCGGGTCGTCGTGGCGGATCGCTGTGACCAGCAGCCCGTACGCGTCGGCCGGGGTGGCCGGCACGACGGTGACCACCCCGACGTGGGCGAAGAGGCTGTACGGGTGGTCGGAGTGCTGCCCGGCCCAGCCGGTCCGTGAGCCGGAGCCGGGCACCAGGTAGGTGACCGGGACGGCACACTGCCCGCCGGTCATCAGCGGGAACTTGTGCGCGTGGTTGACGATCTGCTCGAAGACCAGGAACAGCAGCGACGGGATCTGGAACTCGATCACCGGCCGCAGCCCGGCCAGCGCCGCGCCGGTGGCGAAGCTGGTGAACGCCTGCTCGGACAGCGGGGTGTCGCGTACCCGGTCGGACCCGAAGCGCTTGGCCAGGCCGGTGGTCACCATCGAGGCCCCGACCTCGACGTCCTCGCCGAGCAGGAACACCCCCTCGTCACGGGCCAACTCGTCGGCGAGCGCCCGGGTCAGCGCCCGGCGGTACGACAGTCGGGGCACCTCAGCCACCTCCGGTGCATGCGGTCATTCAGCCACCTCCGGTGCGGGCGGTCATGCCGCTGGCGTACAGGTAGGCCAACGCGTCGGCCGGGTCGGGTTGCGGGCTGGCCAGGGCGAAACGCACCGCCTCGTCGAGGGTTGCCTCGACCTCGGCGTCCACGGCGGCGCGGTCGACGGCGGAGAGGCGCTCACCCTGGATGCGTACCGGGTCGCGCGCCCGACCCCGGGTCACCTCGTCGGGCGGGCGGTAGTCGAGGCGTACCGCGTGTTCGAAGGTGTGGTGGACGTCGAAGCGGTAGGTACGGGCCTCGATCAGTTCGGGACCGCCGCCGGCGCGCATCCGGTCGACGGCGGCGGCCGCGGCGACGCGTACCGTCTCGGGGTCCTGGCCGTCGACCTGGACCGCCGGGATGTCGAACGCGGCGGCCCGCCCCGCGATGCTGCCGGCCACCGCCCCGGCGACCGGCATGGTGGTGGCGTAGCCATTGTTCTCGCAGACGAACAGCACCGGCACCCGCCAGAGCGCGGCCAGGTTGAACGCCTCCAGCAGCATCCCCTCGTTGACCGCGCCGTCACCGAAGAAGCTCACCCCGACGGTGTCGCGCCCCCGACGGCGGTGGGCCCAGACCGCGCCCGTGATGATCGCCCCGGAGGCGCCGACGATCGCGTTGGCGCCGAGCACGCCGAGGCTGAAGTCGGCGGCATGCATCGAGCCGCCCCGCCCGGCGTTGAGGCCGGTGACCCGGCCGCACAGCTCGGCGAGCATCCGGGCCGGGTCCGCGCCCCGGGCCAGCACGTGCCCGTGCCCGCGGTGGGTGCCGGCGAGCACGTCGTCGGCACCCAGGGCGGCGCAGACGCCGGCGGCGATCCCCTCCTGACCGAGGTAGGGGTGGATGCCGCCGACGATCTGCCCGCCGTGGACCAGCTCCACCGCCCGTTCCTCGAACCGGCGGATCAGCCGGACCGTGCGGTAGAGCCGGACCGGGTCGGCGTCGGTCACGCGGGGCCCTTGATGGCGGCGAGGATGTCGTCCCAGAGTCGGGCCCGGGCGGCGAGGGCGGTGTTGACCGTGTCGGCGCACTCCTGCCACTTCGTGTCGTCGTCGCCGCACAGGTCGGCGAGCATCTGCATGGCCATCGGCGTGTGCTGTTCGCCGTCGACCTCGATGTGCCGCTCCAGGTAGTCGACGAACGTGTGCAGCCGGTTGCTGCGCTCGTTGACGGCAACGACCTGGGTGAACATGTCCGGGATCAGGTCCTCGCGACCGAACGCGAAGGCCGCCGCCTGGCAGTGCACCGGCGTCGACTCGATGATCCGCCAGGTGGTGGCGGCGAACCTCGCCGACGCGGCCGGCACCCCGGCCTCGGTGAGGGCGTCGGTCACCGGCCGGCCGGCGCGCAGCAGGTCGACGAGGGCGTTCACGGCCGTGGTGTCCGCGCCCGCCTCGACCATGCCCTGCACGTACAGCTCGAAGTGGCTGATGTAGCCGCCGCCCAGCTCGTCGCTCTCCTCGACCATGACGATGTCGTTGATGAGGCGGCGGCTGCCGGTCGGGCCGGTCGGGATCCACGGCACGGTGACGCAGGTCAGCTGCCGCTGCAACGACTTCAGCAGGGACATGAAGTCCCAGACCGCGAAGACGTGGTGCTGCATGAAGGTGACCAGCGCCTCGTGGGTGTCCAGGTTGGCGTAGAGCGGGTGCTTGACCACCACGTCACGCCGGTCGGTCACCGCCCGTTCGAGCCGTTCGATGCCCGGGTGCGTCTTACCCCAGTCGTAGCGTGACATGTCAGCCTCCCTGCTGGGCGCGGTGGCGCCAGATGACCGGGCAGTAGTCGGGGTCCGCGTAGTCGGGCCGTCCCTCGTGGGTGCGGCGGACCAGCACGTCGTGGTTGTACGCGGCGAGCGTGCCGTCGGAGAGCGGGTACTCCCGCCAGGCGTTGTCGCCGTCCTGTAGGTGCAGCGAGATCGCCTGTCGGGGGCGACCGCTGACGTTGGGGCCGCTGCCGTGGTAGGTGCGGCAGTGGTGGAAGCTCACGTGTCCCTTGGGGATCACCATGGGGATCTTGCGGATCTCCGCGCCGTTGTACGCGGCGTTCTCGGCCAGCATCTCCTCCAGCTGGCCGCGGTCCCGGTCGGCGAAGTGCCGCACCACGGTGTCGTCGGCGCCGATCTCCCTCCACCGGTGCGAGCCGTCGACCATCGTGATGGTGCCCATCTCCTCCCCGCAGTCGTGGAAGGGGATGAACGCGGTGAGCATCTTCTCCGACGACGAGGACGCCCAGTAGTGCTTGTCGAAGTGCCAGGGCACGATGTTGCTCGGCTCGCCGTCGATCGGCGGCTTGTGGATCAGCGTGGACTGGAAGACCCGGATCTCGTCGGCCTGGGCGAGCCGGGCCGCGACCGCGCCGAGCAGCGGCTTGCGCAGGATCGCGCCGAGCCCGTCGTGCTCGTGGTGGACGTAGTCGTTGTGCCGCTGCACCGGGCCCTTGGACGGTTCCCAGTAGGCCAGCTTCGGGGGGCGCACCGGCAGCCGCCGGTCCCGCTCACCGTCGTAGTAGCGCTGCGTGGCGGCGGCGAGGGCGTCCACCTCGTCGTCGGTGAACAGCTTCCGCGACAGGTACCAGCCGTGCTCTGCGTAGTGCCGCACGTCGTCGTCGGAGGGCAGCAGCGCCTGCTCCTCGGCGGTCAGCGTCGGTTCGTAGCCGGTAGCGGTCACTGTGCCTCCCTGGTTCGCGACTGCGGGGCTCGCAAACCCGGCTCAGTCCTCGCGCTCACGCGCCCACCCCCTGTGGTGTGGCCGCCACCGCGGCCAGCTCGCGTTCCTTGGCCTCGTAGAGCGCCTTGATGTTGCCGCTGCCGAAGCCCCGCGCGCCGCGCCGCTCGATCAGCTCCAGGAAGAGCGTGCGGCGGACGTGCATCGACTCGGCGAAGATCTGCAACAGCTGGCCGTCGTGGTCGGAGTCGACGAGCACGCCCAGCTCGCGCAGCCGGTGCAGCGGGGCGTCCACCCGGCCGACCCGGGCCTCCAGCGAGTCGTAGTAGCTGCCGGGGGTGCCGGCGAAGCGCACCCCGCGCCGGCCCAACGCCTCCACGGCGGCGAGGATGTCGTCGGTGCGCAGACCCAGGTGCTGCACTCCCCCGCCGGCGTGCTGGTCGAGGAACGCGTCGATCTGCCCCGGCCGACGGGCCCGGTCCGGTTCCAGCAGCACCACGGTGACCCGCCCGGACGGGCTCTGCACCACCTTGGAGTTCATCCCCTGCCCGTCGACCTCGATGTGTTCCTCGAAGATCTCCGCGAAGTCGAACAGCGTCTCGAAGTGCCGGACCGTCTCGTCGAGTTGACCGGGTGGCACGCAGACCGCCAGGTGGTCGATCTCGGCGAGCACCGGCGGATGGCCCTCCACCGGCGACGGTGTCGGCGTGATGGCGCCGGGCAGGAACTCGGCCCGGTCGCCGCGGCGCTGCACCAGCCGGTGCCGCACGTCGGCGAAGCCGTCCACCTCGGCGGTCACCACCTCGGCGTCCGCGCCGGTGACGGTGGTCGGTGGCGTCACCGGAGTCGCGCCACGGCCCACCAGCTCGGCGTACGCGGACGCGACGTCGTCGACCTCGACCGCGACGACGGCGATGCCGTCACCGTGGCGCTGGACGTATCTCGCCGCCGGATGCTCGGCGCTGAGCCCCGAGGTGAGCAGCAGTCGGATGTCGCCGTGGCAGAGCAGCAGCGAGCGCTGCCCTTCCAGCCCGGTCTCCGGGCCACCCTGGCCACAGATCTCGAAGCCGACGGCGGTGCTGAAGTAGAAGGCCGCCTGCCGGGCGTCCCCTACGTAGAGTTCGATGTGGTCGATACCACGGATGTCCATGTCCCCTGAAACCCCTCCCACACGCTTCCCCCGTGTTGCCGTCCGGGCGCGCCCGCCCGGGATGCCGCGTCGATCACCTCCTCGGCTCGGCGACGCGCGCGAGCAGCAGGCTCACGTTCTGACCGCCGAACCCGAACGAGTTGGTGACCGCGTACGCCGGGTCGGCCTTGCGGGGCGTGCCACGGATGTGGTCCGCCGGGCAGGCCGGGTCCGGGTCGTCGAGGTGGTACGTCGGCGGCAGCAGCCCTCGACCGAGCGCCAGCGCGGTGACCGCCGCCTCCAGGACCCCGGAGGCGCCGAGCAGGTGCCCGGTGAGCGCCTTGGTGGAGCTGACCGGCACACCGCCGACGCCGAAGACGTCGGCGAGCGCGGTGGTTTCCGCGATGTCACCGAGCTTCGTCGCGGTGCCGTGCGCGTTGACGTAGCCGACCGCCGCCGCGGGCACACCGGAGCTGCGCAGCGCGTGGCGGATGCAGGCGGCCGCCCCGGCACCGTCGGGTCGCGGTGCGGTCGGGTGGTACGCGTCCGTGGTCGCGCCGTGTCCGGCCACTTCGGCGTACGCGGTGACGCCGCGCGCCGCGGCGTGCTCGGCGCGTTCCAGCACCAGCAGCGCGGCGCCCTCGGCCAGCACGAACCCGCTGCGGGAGGTGTCGAACGGCCGGCTCGCCCGGCCCGGGTCGTCACCGGCTCGGGCCAGGGCCCGCGCGTTGCCGAAGGTGTCGGCGAAGGTCGGGAACAGGGGTGCCTCGCTGGCCCCGCAGAGCACCACGTCGGCCTCCCCGGTGGCGATCAGCCGGACCCCGTCGGCGATCGCCTGGGCGCCGGAGGCGCAGGCGGTGCCGACCGACGAGCTGTAGCCCCGGATGCCGTGCGCGATGGCGATCCGCGCCGCCGGCATGTTCGGCAGGATCCCGGTGAGCAGGTACGGGCTGACGGCCGCCCGGCCCCGCGCGGCCCGGGCCAGCACCTGCGACTCCAGGGTGGCCATCCCGCCGACACCGCCGACGATCACCCCGATCCGGTCGGGGTCGACGTCGCGGCCCACCTCGATGCCGGCGTCGGCGAGCGCGTCGGCGGCGGCGAGGAGCGCGAGCACCACGATCCGGTCCAGGACCCGGGTCTCCGGCCCGGACGCGACGGTACGCGGGTCGATGTCGGGCAGCAGGCCGGCGACGTCCAGCGACTCCCGCGCCGGGTGCCCGTCGGGTGGGCGGGTCAGCCCGGAACGGCCGGTGGTCACCGCCTCGAAGGTCTCCTCGACGCCCCGCCCGACCGGGGTGAACAGACCCATCCCGGTGATCAGAGCCGTCATGAGGCTGCCTCGGTGAGGTAGCGCTCGCGCAGGACCACCTTGCGGACCTTGCCGGTCACCGTGACCGGGATGTCGGCGGAGCGCACCGGCACGACCCGGCGCAGCGTGGCGGCGACGTCCGCGCCGAGCGCGGCGCGAACCCGTTCGGTGCGGTCCTCGGTCTCGTCGGCGCCGGCGGTCAACTCCAGCAGCACGTCGGTGACCACACCGCCGGCCTCGGCGACGATCACCACCGTGCAGTCGGTGACGTCCGGACAGGCGGCCAGGATGCGCTCCTCGGACAACGCGGTGAACAGACGCCGACCGTCACCGGCGTCGACCGAGTCCACCGCCCGGTCCAGGTGGTAGAAGCGCCCGTCGGCGTCGGTGCGGACCAGGTCGCCGGTGAGGTACCAGCCGCGCTGGCGGAACCGGTAGGTGGTGACCGAGTCGTTCCAGTAGCCACGGAACAGTGACGGCGAGTCGACGCCCAGGAAACCCACCTCGCCGGTCGGCACCGGTTCGCCGTCGGCGTCGAGCACCGCGACCCTGGTGAACTGGTACGGGCGGCCGATGCAGCGGCCGTACCGGTCGGTGTCGGCGCGGTGGGTGATGTGGAACATCGAGTGCCCCATCTCGCTGGAGCCCAGCCCGTCGATGAAGACGGAGCCGGGCACCCGCACCACGCCGTCGCGGGTGACCGTGTCCCGGGAGCCGACGGCGACCAGCCGCCGGATGTGCGGCTCGTGTGAGCAGTCTCCGGTGTTGAACCACAGCCGCACCGAGTCCAGGTCGTACCCGGACAGGTCGAAGCGGGCCAGCTCGGCCCAGGTGACCGAGAAGCCGAACACGCCGTCGGGGTGCCAGCGTTGGATCGCGTCCAGCACCCGCTCGCCGTCCTGTTCGGACAGGAGCAGCATCTGCGCGGAGTTGCCCAGCGCCTGGTTGACCATCAGCACGGTGGCGGTGTGCGGGGCGGGCAGCGCGTTGAGGATCCGGGTGGTGCCCTGCGCCTGGGGCATGGTGAGCAGGTGCCGGGTGGCGGCGAAGAGGCTGGCGTGCGAGTGCAGCACCGCCTTGGGCACCCCGGTCGTCCCGGAGGTGTGGGTGATCACGATCGGGTCGTCCGGGTGGTGGCGGTAGTGCGCCGGGGCGGCGGCCGGGTCGCCCGTGCCGGCCTGCGCGGGGGTGCCGAGCAGCGGTACGCCCAGGTCGTGCCCGGCCAGCAGCGCGGTGTGCGCGTCGTCGGCGAGCACACCGACCCCGCGGAGTCGACGGATGTACTCGGCGGCGATCTCCGGGCGGAGCTTCCCGTTCATCAGCGCCGGAATCGCCCCGAGGCGGGCCAGCGCCAGGAAGCTGAGCACCATGTCGGCGGCGGCGGTGGCCCAGACGGCGACCGGGTCGCGGGGGCGTACCCCACGCTCGTGCAACCAGGCGGCACGGGCGGCGACCCGCTCGTCGAGCCGACCCAGCGTGAGCGCCTCCTCGGCCGGGTGCCCGTCGACGGCCGTGTCGAAGGTCAACCCGGGGCCGTCCGGGTCGGCGCCGTGCGCCAGCACCCGGGCCAGGACGTTGCCCGCGCCCACCTCGGTGTCGGCGGCCAGGGCGCCCCGTAGTCCTCGTGTCCTCATGGTCGTCCTTCTCCCCCCAGCAGCACCGCGACCGCCTCGGTCGACGCGTCGGGTGCCTGTTCGATCAGGATCAGCAACACCTCGTCGGCGTCGCCGTCGTACCGCAGCAGGTCCGCCTCGGCGGTGCCCTCGGCGTACGGGTCGCCGGTCGGGCTCAGGCAGACCACGGGGCCGCGCAGGCCCCAGCGGGCCGCGAGGTGCCCGGCGACGCTGTTGGGCACCGACTGGAAGAAGAACAGCGGGCCGATCCGCCCGCCGGCCTCCACGGTCGCCCGTACGTGCTCCGCGCTGGTGCGATCGCCGCTGGCGCTGACCAGCACGATCGCGGTCCGAAGGCCGGCGGGCACGCCGGCGATCCCGTACCCGCGCCCCAGACACCGTTCCGCCGCCGCCACCACGACCGGCGCGAACTGCGAGGACACGAACCCCGGGACGCCCGGCGCGGGCCCGTCGTCCCCCGCCTCGGGCCACCGCGCCTCCGCCACCACCCTCGTGCCCTGCCCCGGTGAGCCTGCGGCAACGGGTGCGGTGTCGGGTTCGTCGGGGCAGACGGTGGACGACCCTCCGATCCCGGAGGCGGTCATGGTGCGCCGACCAGGAGAGCGGTGTTCGCACCGCCGAACGCGGAGTTGAGGGTCAGCGCGTGCGTCGTGGTCGCCGGGCGAGGGTGGTCCGTGATGACGTCCAGGGGGCATGCCTCGTCCGGGGCCAGCCAGCCGGCGTTGACCGGCAGCTCGCCGTGCCGCAGCGCGAGCGCGGTGACCACCAGTTCGAGCAACCCGGACGCCTCCAGCGCGTGCCCGTGCACCGACTTGGTGGAGCTGACCGGGACCCGCGCTGCGTGCGCGCCGAGAGCCCGGCGCAGGGCCGCCGCCTCCGCGGCGTCGCTCTGGGGGGTGCCGGTGGCGTTGGCGTTGACGTAACCGACGGCCTGCGGCGGCAGCGCGGCCCGGCGCAGCGCGGCGTCGACCGCACGGGCCAGGCCCGTGCCGGTCGGGTCCGGCTGGCACGGGTGGAACGCGTCCCCGGCCCGCCCCCAGCCGACCACTGTGGCCAGTGGCTCGACGCCCCGCCGACCGTCGCCGGATTCCAGGACCACCGCGGCCACGCCGTCGCCGAGCAGCAGCCCGCGTCGGTGGGCGCTGAACGGGCGGACCGCCCCGTCCACCGCGAGGGCCCGACCGGCGTCGAACAGCGCGAACTGGTCCGGCTCCACCAGGTACCCGGCGGCGACCACGACCCGGTCGACGTCACCCCGGGCGATCAGGGCCGCGGCGTCGGCCACCGCTGTGCTCGCCGACACGCAGGCGCTGGTGTAGACCCGGGTGTGCCCCGAGAGCCCACACGCCGCGGCGAGCTGACCGGCGAGCGCACCCGGGGTGGGGCCCGCTCCCGGTGCCGGCCCGCCGTGCACGGCGAGCAGCAGGCCGCACTGGTCGCGCTGCGCACCGGCCAGACCGGCCGCGCGGCAGGCCGCCTCGATCGCGGCGGCCAGTTCGTCGGCGAGCGTACCGACCTCGGGCAGGGTGGCCGCCACGGTGACCCGGCGGGCGGCGGTGTCGAAGCGGCGTACCGCGCCGAACGCCGGCACCCCGGCCAGCACCCCGGCGATCTGCGCCTCCGCGCCCCGACCAAGGGCACTGACCGCGTGTACGCCGGTGAGCTGGGTGACGCGCGGCTCAGCCATCAGCGGGGGCGGTCAGCGACGCCCGGAACACCGCCAGGGCGTCGTCGACGGTACGGATGCCGGCCAGCTCGTCGTCGGTGAGGTCGAGCTGCCGGTCGTAGCGTTGCTCGACGAGGTGCACCAGCCAGGCCAGCTCCATCGAGCCGATCCGGTCGGGCACCTCGGCGGCCGGTTTCGTGGTGAGTTCGGCGAGCATGGTCAGCAGGTCAGCTCGCCCCAGGTCGGGCTGACCGCCCATCAGGCTTTGTCGCTCGTCGCCTCGGTGACCCGGTTGGCGACCATGGTGGTGAACTCGCCGACCGTCATCAGGGCCAACTGCTCCGACTCGTCGTCGGCGAACGTCACGCCGTACCGGTCCTCGACCCGGACGGACAGGTCGGCGAGGGCGAGCGACTCCAGGTCGACGCCGGCGGGGCCGAGCGTGGTGTCGTCGTCGAGCTCCTCGACGTCGTAGTTCATGTCGGCGAGCTGCTCGACGACGAAGGCGCGGACCTCGGCTCTCATGGATACCCTCTCTGCGTGGGTCAGCTGACGGCGTCCGGTCGGGACACCGCCTACGTGTGGGTCGGTCGGGATACCGGCGGTCAGCCGGATCCGGCCGCTGAGCTGCTGTGCCGGGCGGGACGTCTGCTGCTCGACCGCCCGGGGGCCGAGCTGGTGCTGACGCACGACCCGGCTGGGCGGCCGGTGGTCCGAGCCAGCGGCGACCCAGCCGGGTCGGTCGGGTTGCCGGTCAGCGTCAGCCGCACCGCCGGGCTGGTGGTGGTCGCCGCCCGCCGGGCCGGCGCTCTCGGTGTGGACGTGGAGCGGGTCCGCCCGCTGCCCGCGATGGCGCTGGCCCGCCGCTGGTTCGCGCCCGCCGAGCTGACCTGGTTGGCCGATCGGCCCGAGGCTGGCCGGGCGGTGGACTTCCTGCGGCTGTGGACCGCGAAGGAGGCGGTCGGCAAGGCGCTCGGGCAGGGTCTGCGCGGCGGCGGGCTGCGCCGGGAGATGCCGCCGCCGGGGCTGCCGTGGCGACCGGTGCCCGGTGCCGAGGCCCTGTGGGTCGGGCACCCGGAATTGGGCGGTGGTCTCGTCCTGGCGGTCGCGGTGCACGCCAGCACGCAGGTCGACATCGAGGTGGTGCAGCGGCCCGGTCACGGCGTCGCCGAGGTGGTGCAGCGGCCCGGTCACGGTGTCGCCGCCGAGCGCAGCGCGTCGGTGGAGCGGACCAGCTTGCCGGTGGTGGTGCGGGGCAGACTGTCGAGCAGGTGCAGCACGCGGGGGCGCTTGTAGCCGGCCAACCGTTCGGCGAGGAGCTTGTCCAGCGTCTCCTCCGACAACGGGCCGTCCGGTTGGACGTACGCGGTGATGCCGTCGTCCCACACGACCACCGCGGCACTCACCCCGGGCAGCTCGGCGACGGTCGCCTCCACCTCGGTCAGGTCGACCTTCATTCCGCCCACGGAGACCTGCGAGTCGAGTCGGCCGCGCACGGTGACCAGGCCGGTGGCGGGGTCGACGGTGCCGGCGTCACGGGTGTGCAGCCAGCCGTCGGCCCAGCGGGTCGGGTCGCTCAGCCCCACGTACGGCGACGCCGGGCAGGACACCCACAGCTCCCCGTCGGTCTCGCGGACCTCGATGCCGGGCGCCGGGAGGATCGACGGTCGGTGCGACCCGTGCAGGTCGGTGCCGATCACCCCGACCTCGGTCATCCCGTACATGTTGCCCAGCGGCACGCCGTACCGGTCGGTGAACGCCTGGGCGACCGCGGCCGGCACCAGCTCACCACCGGTGGTCATCCGTCTGAACTGCGGCAGCGGACCGGTCGGGCGGGTGGAGGCCAGCAGTCCGATGTGGAACGGCACGCCCAGCACGGTGGCGGGCGTCGCGCCGGCGCTGATCGCGGCCAGCACGGCGTCCCCGCTGAGCCGCTCCGGCGGCACCAGCTCGACACCGGCGTGCAGGCCGTAGAGCAGGCCGCCGACCAGGCCGAGCACGTGCACCATCGAGGGCAGCAGGATGATCCGCTCGCCGGGCAGCGCCACCCCGTCGATGCGGGTGTAGCGGCGCACCTCGGCGACCAGGTCGGCGGCGGTGCGACCGATCACCTTGGACGGTCCGGTGGAGCCGGAGCTGAGCTGGATGACGGCGTGCCCGCTGACCGCCGGGCCGTCGGCGTACCCGGAGACGCCCTCGGTGACGTCGACGAAGATCCGCAGCGCGCCGCCGCCGCTGCGGACCGGCGCGACGACCACCTGCGGGGTGAGCCGGGCCAGTGCGCGGTCCACCTCGTGGTCGGTCAGCCGGTGGTCGAGCAGGATCGCCTGCGCCCCGGCGCGCCAGGTCGCCAGCAGGTTCACCACGTACGCCAGCGAGGGCGGCAGCCGCAGCGCGGCAGCGCCACCGGGGCGCAGTCCGGCCGCCACGAGGCGGTCCTGCGCGGCGGTGACCAGCCGGTGCAGGGTGGCCCGGTCGATCGGCTCGGGCAGACGGAGACAAATGTCGGTCGGACGGCCAGCGAACAGGACTTCGTCCACCCATCCTGGGTCGGTCGCCGTAGGATCTTCTGTCGTCACTGCCGTTCACCGCCCAGCATGAAATAGGGCAAATATGCCCAGGACGTACGCTTGTCGGGGTGCTGCGGGGAACCATACGACGCCCTGCGAGGCCATTGCTAGATGCAAATGGCTGGATCAAAAGCAGCGGCCAGCCGGATTGCCGACAGCCCGTTCGGCGGGCAGGATCAGGCGCGCGCCTCGCCAGAGTGTCACCGTGGAATGACGCGTCGTACAACCGTCGTGCGGCCCGATCCGGACGGCCGATGGTGCCACCGGGTGAGCCCGACGAGGGTGGCGAGTCGCGCCACGCTGGCGGCTACACGGCCACTGTGGGGCGATCTCGGCGCCGAGGCCGCGTCGCCGAGGTGCGGGGCGCCGGCAGAGAGGGGCAGCCGCAGGGCACAGGGCCGTACGCGGTGTGGTGTGGGTCGTCGGTACCCGTTCGCCGGCCACGAGCCCCAGGATGGGTGGGACATGACGCCAGCCTGCCGCCATCCTGCCGGCGGCCGGCGCCGCGCCGCCGCTTCACCCCGACGGCCGACAATCTTGGACAGTTTCCGTTACGTCGTAACAGAAACTGTCCAAGATCTGCCCTGCCGGATCTCCGTCACGCCGCTACCGGCGTCGCCGGCACTGTCGGCCATCAGCGGCACCGGAGAGTGCATGATCCACCTCGCGGGGGCGACCGCGCGAGGGGTGTCGTGCCCGGCCAATCAGGCGAGCGCGATCATCGGCGGCTGCGGACCGTCAGGCGAGCGCCGGCGTCTGTGCGTGGATGTGGAAACGCAGCGAGCGGGCGTCGGTGAAGCACTCCCGCATCGGGCGCACCAGGTCCCGGTGTTCCGGGCTGCGCTCCCAGCTCTCGAAGTCGGCCAGACTCGCCCACTCGCTGGTGATCAGCCACTGCTCCGGGTCGGTCGACGACCGGCACACCTGGTCGACCAGGTGCCCCGGCACCCCGCCGGCCACCAGGTGCCGCACCTGCTCGTACGCGGCGAGGAACTGCTCGGTGCGCGGCACCGGCACCCGCACCAGAAAGACCACCCGGGCCCGATGCTCACTCATGACGCCCCTCCCCTCGTCGGCGCGGCCCCGCGCAGGACCAGCGCGCTGTTGAATCCGTCGAAGCCTCGGGCGCACACCAGCGCGAGCCGGCTGCGCGGCCGGCGGTGTTCCCGCAGGAAGTCCAGCTCGCACCCGTCGGCCACCTCGTCCGGGCCCGCCGACGCCGGCAGGGTGTCGTGCGCGAAGGCGAGCAGCGCGGTCGCCACGTCCAACGCCGAGCCGCCCTGGTACGCCCGCCCGGTCAGCGGTTTCTGGGTGGTCACCGGAGGCGGTCGGTCGGCGAACACGGCGCGCAGCGCCTCGGCCTCGCTGCGGTCGTAGCGGGGCACACCGAGCGCGTCGGGCAGCACCACGTCGATCCCGGCCGCCGCGACGCCAGCCCGGTCCAGGGCCAGCCGCATCGCCCGCGCGTACTGGGCCGGATCGCCGGCGCTGTCCGCCGTGGTGTGCGCGGCGTCGTGGGTGGCGCCCCAGCCGCTCACCTCGCCGTAGACCCGGGCTCCCCGGGCCAGCGCATGGCCCAACTCCTCCACCACGAACACCGCTCCCCCCTCCGCCGGCAGGTAGCCGCTGGCCGTGGCGTCGAACGGCCGGTACGCCCGCTCCGGGTCGGCGACGTCGCTGAGCAGCCCGGAGCGCAACTGGCAGGCCAGCGCGTACGGACTCAGCGGGCACTCGGTGGCCCCGGCGATCACCACCGGGGTGCCCCGGCGCACCGCGCGGGCCGCGTGCGCGAGGCTGTCCAGCCCTCCGGCCGCCTCCGCGACCAGCACGCCGCTCGGGCCCTTGAACTGGTGGTGGATGGACAGTTGCCCGACACTCGCCGCGTAGAACCAGGCGATCGACTGGTACGCCCCGACGGTGCGCGACGCCCCGCCCCACAGCCGTTGCAGCTCCCGCTGGCCGAACAGGTTGCCCCCCGACGAGCTGGCCAGGGTCACCGCGTAGCCGTACGGGTCGGGGGCCCGCTCGGGCAGCCCGGCGTCGGCCAACGCCAGCCGGGTGGCGGCGAAGCCGAGGTGCGTCCACCGGTCGGTCTGCACCAACTGTCGGCTGTCCGCGTAGGAGTCGGCGGTGAAGCCGGGCACCTCCCCGCCGAAGCGGGTCGGGTAGCCGGACGGGTCGAACAGCGTGATCGGCCCGGTCCGGCGGGTGCCGGCCAGCACCGTACGCCAGTGCGCGTCCGCGCCGATGCCGCTGGGCGCCACCACACCGATGCCGGTCACCACCGCCCGGGCGGTGCTCACGCCGTCGGTGTGTGGTGCGCCGTGCTGCTGCGCGGTGCTCACGCCGCCACCGTTCCGGGCAGCCGGCGGAACACCATCGCCGACTGGAAGCCGCCGAACCCGCTGCCCACCGAGAGGGCCACGTCCACCGGGACCTCCCGCGCCTCGTTCGGTACGTAGTCCAGGTCGCACTCCGGGTCCCGGGTGCTCCAGTTCGCGGTCGGGGGCACCACGCCGAACTCGATGGCCATCGCGCACGCGGCCATCTCGATCGACCCGATCGCGCCGAGCGAGTGCCCGACCATCGACTTGATCGAGCTGATCGGCACCCGGTACGCGGCCTGCCCCAGCGCCCGTTTGAACGCGGCGGTCTCGTGTCGGTCGTTCTGCCGGGTTCCCGACCCGTGGGCGCTGATGTAGGAGACCTGCTCGGGCAGGATCCGTCCCTGCTTGAGCGCGTCGGTCACGGCCAGGCTCATCTCCAGCCCGTCCGGCCGCAACCCGGTCATGTGGTAGCCGTTGCTGCGGCTGGCGTAGCCGGCCACCTCGCAGTAGATGTGCGCCCCCCGCCGCAGCGCGTGCCCGGCCTCCTCCAGCACCAGCACCGCCCCACCCTCGGCCAGCACGAACCCGTGCCGGTCGGCGTCGAACGGGCGGGAGGCGTGCGCCGGGTCGTCGTTGTCCGGGCTGGTCGCCTTGATCGCGTCGAACGAGGCGACGGTGACCGGCGAGATCGGCGAGTCGGCCGCCCCGGCCAGCATCACGTCCGCCTCACCGTCCACGATCATCTGATGGGCGTAGCCGATCGCGTCGATGCCGGACGTGCAACCGGTCGACACGACCTGCGCCGGGCCGTGCAGCCCGTAGCGGCAGGCCACGTCGGCGGCGAGGCTGCTGGGCACCAACGCCTGATAGAGGTACGGGCCGCCGCGCGCCGCGTCGACCAACCACCGGCTGCCGTGCTCGCTGACGGTGACGTACTCCTGTTCCAGCGCCATCGTCCCGCCCACGGCGGTGCCCAGCACCACCCCGGCGCGGTTGCGCTCGGCGTCGGTGAGCACCAGCTGGGCGTCGGCGACGGCCTCCGCGGCGCAGGCCAGCGCGAACTGCACGTACCGGTCGGCCCGGCTGCGCTCCGCGTCGGTGAGCCCCGCCGCGACCGGGTCGAAGTCGCACTCCGCCGCGATCTGGGACCGGAACGGCGACGGGTCGAAGAAGCTGATGCGCCGGGTGGCGGTCCGCCCCTCGGTGATGGTCTTCCAGAAGCGGTCCCGGCTCGCGCCGCCCGGAGCGACCACCCCGACGCCGGTCACCACCGTGCGCCGACCGGTCATGACCCGCCCCGCTGCTCGACCAACTCGGTGTCGACGTGCCCCAACTCGGGGCGGGGGGCGAGCGGGCCCAGGTGGAAGACCACCTCGGCCGGTTCGACGCCGGTGTTGCGCAGTCGGTGCCGCACGTTCACCGGGACGAACAATCCCTCTCCGGCGGCCAGGAGCGTGGGCTGGTCGTCCAGGTCGACGGTGATCGCGCCACGCACCAGGTACAGGAACTCCTCGCTGTACGGGTGGTAGTGCTCGGCGATCCGCTCGCCCGGCGCGAGCGCGGCCACCCCGAGGAAGCCCGAGGTGCTGCCGACGGTGCGGGGGCCGAGCAGCACCCGCAGCTCACCGCCGCGGCGCCGGTCGGCGGGTACGTCCCGGGCGGCGATCGGTCGGGTGCTCAGGTCACTCATCGTCGGCCTCCGTCGGCTCGTCGGTGGCCGCCGGGCGGTCCTGGTCGGCGCGCTGCCGGGCGATCCGCTCCACCCGGTCCTTGATCACTGAGAGTTGGATGACGCTGTTGGTGTTGATCCGCTCGGTCATCGCGGCGTTGTCGACCGGTGCGGTCGGCTTCATCGCGAAGTCCTGCGTCCACGCCATCCGGGTGCCGCCGGCCTCCTCGGTGTAGCGCCAGTGGATGCGCATGTACTCGAACGGCCCGGTCTCCACCCGGTGTGCGCGCACCTGGCGGCTCACCGGGTCGGCGGTACGCTCACTGACCCAGCTCCAGGCCACCCCGTTCTCGTCGGGGTACATGGTGAGCCGGAACCGCACCGTGTGCCCGTCGCGGTGCAGGATCTCCACCACGGCGTACTCGGTGAACAGCTCCGTCCAGTTCGCCACGTCGTTGGTGACCTCCCAGACCAGCGCCAGCGGCGCGTCGAGGACAATGCTGTTCTCGGTGTGCCCGGGCGGGTCGGCGCGGCGGGTGACCAGGTCGGCCACCGCCGGGATGCTCAGTTGCCCGGCCTGCTCGGGAATGGTCACCTGCCACCGGTCGGCGACGACCGCGGAGAGCTCCAGCAGGGCGAGGGAGTCCATGCCCAGCTCCTCCAGCGACGCGGCGGGCGCCCGGGCCGCGGCGTCGGCGTCCAGCCCGCAGTGCGCCACCAGGATGTCGGTGATCTCGGTGGTCATCGGGCGACCATGGGTGACGGTCATCGGGTCCTCCTGTGGGTTACGTCGGGCTGTGCGGCGGGCGAGGGACGCGGTGCGGGGCTGGCCGTCGGCCGTTGTGCGGGGGTGGCCGTCGGCCGTTGTGCGGGCGCCGCGCCGGGCACGCCGAGCAGACGGTCGACCAGGCCGGTGGTGTAGCGGCCCTTGCGGAACGCGGCGTCGTCGAGCACCCGCCGGACGAACGGGATGGTGGTGTGCACGCCCGGCCCCGCGATGTCGAACTCGTCGAGGGCGCGTTCCAGCCGGTTGAGGGCCAGTTCCCGGTCGGGGGCCCAGACGATCACCTTCGCCAGCAGCGAGTCGTACCAGGGGCCGACCAGGTAGCCGGCGCTGGCGTGGGTGTCCACCCGGGTGAACGGGCCGCCGGGTGGGGTGAACCGCTCCAACCGGCCGGGAGTGGGAGCGAAACCGCGCTCGGGGTCCTCGGTGTTGACCCGGCACTCCACGGCGACTCCGTGCAGGCGGATCTCCTCCTGCCGCCAGCGCAGCGGCACGCCGGCGGCGATGTGCAGTTGCTCGTGCACCAGGTCGATCCCGGTGACCATCTCGGTGACCGGATGCTCCACCTGGATCCGGCAGTTGATCTCCAGGAAGTGGAACCGTTCCTCGGCGTCGACCAGGAACTCCAACGTGCCGGCGCCGACGAAGCCGACCTCGAGCGCGCCCCGCAGCGCCGTCTCGGCGATGGTGTCGAGAACGGCGGCGGGCAGCGCCGGGGCGGGCGCCTCCTCCACCAGCTTCTGGTGCCGGCGCTGCACCGAGCAGTCCCGGGTGCCCAGGTGCACCCCGTTCCCGTGGGAGTCGCAGAGCACCTGCACCTCGACGTGCCGCGCCTCGGTGAGGTAGCGCTCGACGTACACCCGGTCGTCGCCGAAGGCGGACTGGGCGGCGGCCCGGGTACGGGCGTAGGCCCGGCGCAGCTCCCCCGGGGTGTGCACCACGGTCATCCCCCGGCCTCCGCCCCCGGCGGCGGCCTTCACGATCACCGGGTAGCCGACGGTCTCGGCCACCTCGGCCGCCGCGGCGGCGGTCGGCACCGGCGCGATGCTGCCCGGCGACAGGGGCAGGCCGGCGCGGCTCATCAGCGCCCGCGCCGAGGACTTGTCGGCCAACGCGGCCATCACCGCCGGTGGCGGGCCGATGAAGATCAGCCCGTTGTCCGCGCAGATCTCGGCGAAGTCGGCGTCCTCCGAGAGGAAGCCGTAGCCGGGGTGCACGGCCTGCGCGCCCACCTGCCGGGCCGCCTCCACGATCGCCGCCGCGTTCAGGTAGCTGCGTCGGCTCGACGCCGGCCCGATCCGGATGGCCTGGTCGGCGAGACGCACCGCCGCCGAGTCGGCGTCCGCGGCGGAGTAGACCACCGCCGTCCGCACGCCCAGCTCCTTGCAGGCGCGCAGCACCCGCAGCGCGATCTCGCCCCGGTTGGCGATCAGCACGGTCTCGAACATGGTCAACCACCCCGCGCCGTCATGCCGGGTCCAGTTCGACCAGCGGCTGGTCGTACTCCACCGGCTGGCCGTCCTCGACGAGGATCGCGACCACCCGGCCTGCGCGGTCGGCGGTCACCTCGTTCATCAGCTTCATCGCCTCGACGATGGCGACCGGCTGGCCCGGGCGGACCAGGTCACCCACCGCGACGAACGGCCTCGCACCGGGCTCCGGCGCCCGGTAGAAGGTGCCGACGATCGGTGCCCGCACCACGGCGCGCCCAGGCACCGACGGCCGGATCAGCGCCGCCGGTGGGCCGGGTGGTGGCGCGGCCGGCAGCGCCGCCGCCTGCGCCGGAGCAGCGGGTACGTCCGGTCGGGTCACCTCTTCGGGATGCCACTCGATCTCGAGCACCGCGGACCCGCTGCGCAGCCGGACCCGGCGCACCGGGCCGGCCAGCTCGGCGATCAGGTGCTGTGCCTGCCGACGCAGCCCGGCCAGGGACTCCTCGCCGCCCACCTCGGCGTCGTCCGGCGCCTCGACGGTCGACACCGCCCCGTCGCCGGCGGTCACCGGACACCTGCCCGGTTGACGCCACGGGTCATCCCGAACCGCCGGAAGCGCTGGCGACGGAGGCGGACCAGCATGGCGGGCGGCACGTCCAGCAGCGGCAGCAGGTTGGTCAGCAGGGCGGCGCGCAACCGCTGGGCGGTCTCCGCCGGGTCGTCGTGCGCGGCGGCCGGCGGCTCCGCCACGATCTCGTCGACGACGCCGAGCCGGCACAGGTCGGGCGCGGTGAGTCGCAGCGCGCGGGCGGCCTGCGGCGCCGCGGACCGGTCCGGCCAGAGGATGGCGGCGCAGCCCTCGGGGCTGATCACCGAGTAGACGGCGTTCTCCAGCATCAGCACCCGGTCGGCGACCGCCAACGCCAGGGCGCCGCCACTGCCGCCCTCTCCGGTGATGACCGCCAGCACGGGGGTGGGCAGCACGGTGAGGGTCAGGATGTTCTCCGCGATGGCCGCCGCCTGGCCCTGCTCCTCGGCGCTCACCCCGGGGTCGGCGCCCGGGGTGTCCACGAGGGTGACCACGGGCAGGCCGAGCCGGGCGGCCAGGCGCATCAACCGCAACGCCTTGCGGTGCCCGGCCGGGCTGGCCATGCCGAAGTTGCGGGCGACCAGCTCGGCCGTGGTGTGCCCCTTCTGGTGGCCGATGACCATCACGTGCCGGCCGGCCAGCCGGGCCACACCGCCCACGATGGCCGGGCAGTCCCCGCCGAGTCGGTCGCCGTGCAACTCCACGAACCCGTCGAAGACCGAGTCGAGGTAGTCCAGCGTGGTGGGCCGACCAGGGTGTCGCGCCATCCGGACGGTGTCCCACGCGTCGCGTACCGCCGGGGTTGTGTCCGCCGGTGCCACGGCCACCGGCGGGTCCGCCGGCCGCACCAGAGCGGCGTCGTCGGCGGTGCGGCGCTCGCGGCGCGACGCCGGCTCCTGCCGGGGTACGACCGGGTGGCCGGCGCGGGCCGGACGGCCGGCGCGGGCCGCGGCCAACAGCGCCATCAGCCGCCCGCGCAACGACCGGCGCTGCACCACCATGTCGACCTGCCCGTGCCGGAGCAGGAAGTCGGCGGTCTGGAAGCCCTCCGGCAGCGCCCGACCGGTGACCTGACGGATCACCCGGGGGCCGGCGAAGCCCATCCGAGCGCCGCTCTCGGCGAGCACCAGGTCGGTGTTGGTGGCGAACGACGCGGCCACCCCGCCGTAGGTCGGATCGGTGAGGACGCTCACGGTGAGCAGACCCGCCTCCCGCAGCGCGGCGATGGCCTGGCTGACGGTGGCCATCTGCATCAACGACAGCGCGCCCTCCTGCATCCGCGCCCCGCCGGAGGCGGTGACCAGGACGAGCGGGGTGCGGTCGTCCAGCGCACGCTCGGCGGTCCGGGTGATCAGCTCGCCCACCGCGCAGCCCAGGCTGCCACCGAGGAAACGGAAGTCCATCACCGCCAGCGCGACCGGGTGCCCGCCGATGGTGGCCGTGGCACAGACGACCGCCTCGGCCAGGCCGGTGCTGGCCCGCGCGGCGGTGAGCCGGTGCGGGTACGGCAGCACGTCGACGAAGTCGATCGGGTCCGCCTCCGGCAGCCGGTCGGTCAACGGGCGCAACGATCCCGGGTCGACGAGTTGGCGCAGCCGTTCCGGTGCGCCGAGTCGCGCGTGCTCGCCGCACTCCGGGCAGACGTCCAGGTTGCGGCGCAACCGTTTGCGGTAGAGCAGGCTCGCGCAGCCGGCGCAGCGGGACCAGAGCTGCTCCTCGCGGGGCGCGATGGCCGTCACGACCGCCGTCCGGTGTCCGGGGCGTCGAAGCGGTAGAAGCACTGCGCCATGGCGTCGCGCGGCGAACGCCAGGTCGGCAGGTACGGCGAGACGTACGGGCGCAGGCGGTCGCTGACCCGGATGAACTCGGGGTGACCACGGGCCGACTCCACCGCGCCCTCCGCCGGCTGCTCGGTCTCGAGCAGGTGCACATAGAGGTCGTGCAGGCGGTACAGCGAACGGTGCCGGACCCCGACCAGGCGCGGCAGCTCCGTCGCGTCCGACTCGGCGAAGATCTCGGCGACCCGCTCCTCGGCGGTCGGATCGACCTTCGCGACGATCAGCGATCGCTCCATACTGGGCCTCCCCCCACGGCGTCCGGCCGGCGACGGGTCGCCCCCGGACGCGCTGGACGACTGCCCACACGATGCGGCAGTCCTCGTCACGGCGGCGTCACCGCGAAGGGCTGACCAGCTACGCATGACGGTGACGCTGCGTTGACGCAACCTGTGTATCAGCTATGTGCCGGATGTGCCCGAGGCGACGGATCGATCGGATGTTTGCCCAGTTCAGAACCGATCTCGGATTGCCTGTCACTAATAGAAGGTCCACGTCGGCGTTGACTCACCGTGACTGCTATTGATAATCTTCACGGTGGTCAGCCCGGCGGCCTCAGCGGGCGGGGCCGCGCCCGGCCCCGCCGTGAGCGGTGAGGTCGACAGTGGCGTCACGGGCAACCGATCCGGGACACAGCAGACAGTCGGGACGAACGTCCCGCAGGGGGTGCCGCCGTGGCCGCTGATCCGTCCGTGCCGACCGCCGGAGAGCCGCCCGAGGAGGGCGTCTCACTTCACCTGCTCGGCGGCTTCCGCCTGCTGCGCGACGCGGTACCGGTCGTGGTGCCGCGTGGGCTGCAACGGGTGATCGCGCTGATCGGGCTGCGCCCCGGCGCCACCCGCAGCCAACTCGCGGGACTGCTCTGGCCCGACGCCTCCGAGGAACGCGCGCTGTCCTCCCTGCGTACGGCACTGTGGAGGCTCCGCCAGGACCCGTGCTGCCCGATGACCGTGGCCAGCGACACCGTACGACTCGGCGCGGCGGTCCGGCTCGACGTGGACGACCTGGTCGGCACCGCGGCCCGGGTCCGCGACGGCGACGATCCCCGCACCGCGGCCGGGGCGCTCGCCGCCGGCCGGCACGACCTCCTTCCCGGCTGGTACGACGACTGGGTGTTGCTGGACCGGGAGCGACTGCGCCAACTTCGCCTGCACATGCTGGAACAGGTCGCCGGGCAGCACCTGACCGCGGGGCGGCACGGCGAGGCCCTCGAAGCCGCGCTGGAGGCGATGGCCGCCGAACCGTTGCGGGAGACACCGCACCGGCTGGTCGTCCGCATCCACCTCGCCGAGGGCAACGCCTTCGAAGCCGTCCACGCCTTCTACGTCTACCGGGACCTGCTGCGCAGGGAGTTGCGCCTGGAGCCGAGCCCGGCGATGAGCGCCCTGCTCGACGACACGCTCGCCCCGATCCGCCAGGCCAGTCGGGACGCCGTCACCGATCGCCCGTCACCGGCCGGCCGCCGTACGTGACGGTGACGTGACAGGCCCTGCGGCACGGTGGGCGCACAGAGCACGTGGCGCCGACCCGAGGGTCGGAAGGCCACCGGCGGAAGGGGTCCCATGAGTCGTCTACTGATCGTCAGCCGGATCATCCCGGGAGCGGAGGGGCGGGTCGCGCAGATCTTCGCCGAATCCGACGCCACCGACCTGCCCGGCCTGACCGGCGTCACGCACCGATCCCTGTACTGCCTGCACGACCTGTGCGTACACCTGCTGGAGACCTCGGACGTCGACCCGGACGCCCTCGCGGCGGCCCGCAACCACCCGCTCTTCCAGCAGGTCAACGAGCGGCTCTCCGCGCACACGTCGCCGTACCTGCCCACCTGGCGTTCCCCCCGGGACGCCATCGCGAGCTGCTTCTACCGGTGGGACGCCACCGACGTGCCCGCGTCGCGACCGGCCAGCACCGACGCGTCCGCGGCGCGACCGGCCAGCGCTGGCGCGCCCGCAGCCCGCCCGGCGAGCACCGACACACCCGCCGCGCACCCGGCTGGCTGAGATGTCCCCCGCCCCACCACACGTCCTGGTCATCGGCGCCGGCACCGGCGGGCTGTGCCTGGCGCACGGCCTACGCCGGGCCGGGATGACCGTCGCCGTCTACGAGCGGCACCGCGACCGCACCGACGGGCTGCTCGGCTACCGCGTCGGCATCGGCCCGACCGGTAGCCGGGCGCTGCGCGAGTGCCTGTCGCCGGAGCTGTTCGCCACCTTCCTGGCCACCTGCGCGCGGCCACCGCACTACTTCAACGTGGTCACCCAGGGACTGCGCCAGACCGCGTCGTTCGCACTACGGCCCAGCGCAGACCCGGTGCGCACCGAACATTCGGTGGCCCGGATGGTGCTGCGCCACGTGCTGCTGACCGGCCTGGACGACGTGGTCCACTTCGACAAGACCTTCACCCGGTACGAGCAGCGCGACGACGGCACGGTCACCGCGTACTTCGCCGACGGCACCAGTGCCACCGGCGACCTGCTGGTCGGGGCGGACGGCACCCACTCGGCGGTACGCCGGCAGTACCTGCCGCACGCCGTCACCCGCGACGCCGGCACCATCAACATCGCCACCCGCATCCCGCTGACCGCGCACACCCGCGGCCTCGTCCCGGAGCGCGTCCGCCAGGGCATCTCACTGATCTTCGGCATCGGCGGGATCATGGGCGTGCTGCACGTCATGGACTTCAAGTGGGACGCCGAGCGGGCCATCAAGCCCGGCGTCAGTGACGCGGACGCCGCACTGCTGCGACAGTGGCCAGGCCTGTCCGACGACACCACCACCGACAACATCAACCTGATCATCTGGAGTGCCGCCCGCCGGTTCCCGGCCGACGTGATGGAACGCCGTGGCGAGGACCTCGTACGGGTCGCCCTGGAACTCACCACCAACTGGCACCCGAACCTGCGGGAGCTGCTCACCCGCGCGGACCCGGCCAGCGTGCTCCCGATCAACGTGTCGACGTCCGAGCCGGTGCCTCCCTGGAAGAGCAGCACGGTCACCATGCTCGGGGACGCCATCCACACCATGACCCCTGGGCGCGGCGTCGGCGCGAACACCGCCCTGCGCGACGCCCGGCTGCTCTGCGAACAGCTCACCCGGGCCACCACCGGCGACAAGACGCTGCTCCAGGCAGTGGCGGACTACGAGGCCGCGATGGCGCCGTACGGCTTCGCCCGGGTCGCCGAATCGTTGAACCGCAGCGGCACCAGCGGCGACGACCGCATGTACCGGCCGGTGGTGGGCCGACTCGCGCTGCTCGGCGCACGCGGCTACTTCGGAGTGACCAGCCGGGTGCCGCGACTACGCCGCCGGTTTGTCGACGATTTCCACACCTACGAGGGCGATCAGGACTGACTCGGGCAACAGCCCGTCGACCCGGGCTCGGCGTTCCCCGCCGGGTCCGGGTGTCGTCGTCTCCGTGCTGCGCCGGTCGCATCGCCGGTTTTGACGCGCCGCCAGCTTCGACGCGCCTG
>NZ_JAKKFI010000062.1 GCF_022230955.1 Micromonospora cabrerizensis | reverse complement strand
CCCCCCGCCCACTCCACCCGCCGTTAGGGGCGCGCCCTCGCCCTCGACCGCGTCGACCTCGAAGTCGCCGCCGGTGCGCGGGTCGGCCTGCTCGGGCCGAACGGCTCCGGCAAGAGCACTCTGATGAACCTGCTGGTCGGCCTGCGCCGGCCCAGCTCGGGGCGGGTCGAGCTTTTCGGTGGCGACCCCCGCGACCCGGCGAGCCGGCGGCAGATCGGCGTCACCGGGCGGCCGCGTAGCCGGCAAGGTGGGCGCAGGACGGCGGCGGGCGGATGGAGGCGGCGATGGGCGCGGAGCGGGTTCCGAAGGGTTTCACCGAGCAACGGGCGCGGGTCGGCGAGATCTCCATGAACTACGTCCGTGGCGGCAGCGGCCCACCGCTGGTCCTGCTGCACGGGTACCCGCAGTGCTGGCACATGTGGCGGCACCTGCTGCCCGAGTTGGGTCGCTCCTTCGACGTGGTCGCGCCCGACCTGCGTGGTTTCGGGGGCAGCGACGCCCCGGCCGGCGGGTACGACAAGAAGACGGTCGCCGCTGACCTGCACGGGCTGCTCGACCAGCTCGGCCTGGTCAGTGACCTCAGGCTGGTCGGGCACGACCTGGGGACCATGGTCGCGTACGCGTACGCCGCCGCCCATCCGCAGCGGGTGAGCCGACTGGCGCTCACCGAGGCACCGATCCCCGACGAGAGCATCTACACGTTCCCCGCGCTCACCTCGGCCGGGCCGGGAGTGTGGAACTTCGGCTACTTCTCGATCGGCAACGGGCTTCCGGAGGAGCTGGTCCGCGGGCGGGAGTCGCTCTGGGTGGACCGGTTCACCGACGCCCTGATGGTGCGCAAGGGCAGCATCGCCGCGCCCGACATCGAGGAGTTCGCCAGCCACCTTCGCGACCCGGCGCACCTGCGGGCCAGCTTCGCCTACTTCCGGGCGTTCGATCAGGACATCGCCGACAACGCCGCGTACCGGGCCACGAAGCTGGGGATGCCGGTGCTGGCCGTCGGCGCGGCGGCCAGCCTCGGCGGGCAGATCGCCGAGCAGGTTCGCCGGTACGCCGACACGGTCCGCGGTGAGGTGATCGAGGACTGCGGGCACTGGCTGTACGAGGAGCGCCCGGACGAGATGCTCGCCCTGCTGCGCGACTTTCTCGAAGCGGCCTGACCAGCGACCTGCCGCTGCCCCCGCACATGTCCCCGGTCAGGCCGCGGGCGTCCAGGCGTACGCGGCCAGGGGCGGGTCGAGCGGCGCGCGGGTGAGCCGGTTGGCGAAGGTCGAGATCGTGTACGCACCGACGCCCAGCACCACGTCCAGCGCGTGCCGGGGCTGGTAACCGGCGGCCAGGAGGTCGTCCAGCTCACTGTCGGGCACCGCGCCCCGGTGCTCCAGCACGGCCAGCGTGAACCGGCGCAGCGCCTCCAGTCGTGGTTCGGGCAGCGCGGCGCCGCAACGGAGTGCGGCGATCAGCTCGGGGGTCGCGCCGAGTCGGGTGAGCGTGCCGGTGTGCAGTGCGACGCAGACGTGGCACTCGTTGGTGGTGGCGACGGCGAGGACGACCACCTCCCGCTCCAGCGGCGCGAGATCGGTCTGCTCGAACCCCGCGTTGGCGCTCAGGAAGCCGGCGAGCAGTTGTGGTGACTCGGCCATCAGCGCCACCGGGGTCGGTAGCCATCCGAAGCGGCCCTGCACCCCCTCGATGGCCCGACGGGCGGCGGCGGGTGCGGTTTCGGCGTTGTGCTCGGTGAAGACGGACACGGTTACCTGCTTTCGACAGCGCCCCTCGGGAGGTGCGGTGCGCATCCCGTAAGGTAGTCAACGTGGTTGACGAAATAGTAAACGAGGTTGTCGAACGTGGCAACCGCTGATCCCGCGCGCCCCGGATTCCACCTGCCGCTGCTGCTGTTGGCGGGCTTCCGGACGCTGATCGACGACCTGCACGCCGAACTGGCCCGGGAGGGGCACCCAGAGCTGCGGCCGCTGCACGGGTTCGTGCTCCAGGCCGTCGGGGCGGACGGCACCACCGCCAGCGAGCTGGGCCAGAAGTTGGGCATCTCCAAACAGGCCGCCGGCAAGACGGTCGACCGGCTGGTCGCCGTCGGCTACCTGGAGCGGGCCGACGATCCCTCCGACGCCCGACGCCGGCTGGTCCGGGTGACACCGCGCGGCGCCGACGGGCTACGCCGCTCGGCCGAGATCTTCGACCGGCTGCGCGCACGGTGGGCCGACACCCTCGGCCCGGACCGGGTCACCGCCCTGGAGGACGACCTCGGAACGATGGCCTCGGCCAACTGGTTCCGTCTCGACATGCCGGGCTGGTTCGGTGGCTGACCGCGCCGGGTGACGAACGCCTGGCGCAGCCCGGGATCTCCCCGGGGTCGTGACCGACCGTGATGCGCCAGCGGTGGAGGCGCGCTGAGCGAGGCGGTGGAGCCGCGCTCAACGAGGCGGTGGAGCCGCGCTGAGGAGGCGGTGGAGCCGCGCTCAACGAGGCGGTGGAGCGGCGCTCAACGAGGCGGTGGAGCCGCGCTGAGCGGACGGTCAGGGGCTGCGGGTCAGCTCAACGAAGGCCCGCCACGCGGCCGGGGTGAAGGTCAGCAGGCCACCGTCGCGGTCCTTGGAATCGCGGACGTGCACCAGGCCGGGCAGGTTGTCGGCGACCTCCACACAGGCGCCAGCGTCATTGCCGCTCCGGGTGGACTTGCGCCAGCGGGCTCCGGTCAGATCCATGGCTTCACGATCTCCTCGAGCAGGTCGATGGACTGCTGCCGGGGCAGCGCGTCGCTGCGCAGACTCTCCCACCTTCCGAGCAGGGTCGCCACCTCGTTGATGTCGTCCACGGCGGTGCCACCGGTCTGGCTGTCGAGGAAGCCGAGCCAGCTGCCGTCGGCGGTGCGACCGAGGATGAACGGCCCGAAGAGACCGGCGTGCAGCCCCACCTTCTGCGGCAGCACGTGCACCCTGATGTGCGGGCGGCGGGCGCACGCCACCAGGTGCCGGAGCTGCTCGGCCAGCACACCGGCGCAGCCCTCCGCGAAGCGCTGGAGCGCGGCCTCGTCGATCACTGCGGTGAGCTGTGGCGGGTGCTCCCGGTCGAGGATCGCCTGCCGTTCCAGCCGGGCCGCCACCAACTCCTCGACCCGGTCGGCGGTCAACCCCAGGTCGAGCCGGAACACCGCACGGGCGTAGTCGGCGGTCTGCAACAGCCCCGGAACCATCGTCGCGCCGAAACAACGCAACTGGGTGGCGACCCGCTCGACCTCCAGCCAGGGGCGGAACCAGACCGGCTCGCCGTCGCGCCGGCCCAGTTCGCGCAGCGAGACCAGCAGGCCGCCGGTGTCGAGCACCTCGTCGGCCCGGGTCAGGTAGGCGAGGTTGGGCGCCGTCTGCCCCAGCTCGACCGCCGACACCATGGACGGCGAGTAGTGCGCCCGTTTGCCGTACTCCTCCTGGGTCAGCCCGGCCGCGAGCCGCGACCGCCGCAGCTGCTCCCGGATCAGTGCCGCCGTGGACACCACTGTGGTCATCACGCCCGCCTTCCGCCGCCGGTGAGGGGCCACATCGACCCGTCTGCCGCAAGGTAGCGAAATAGCGACGCTGCGTCAGCACCCGACGCGGATATCGGGGTAACGCGAAGGGCGATGAGGGCTAACCGCGCCCCGCGCCCCGTGCGCCGTCCCCCCGTGCGCCGCGCCCCGCGCCCCGTGCGCCGCACCCCCGTGCGCCGCGCCCCGCGCCCCGTGCGCCCCGCGCCCCGTGCGCCCCGCACCCGCACCCCGCACCCCGCATGATCCACCCGACTTTCCTGAAGGCGCGGTTTCCTGTGGCCTGGGACAGCCCGGTTTCCTGAAACCCGAGTGGATCACCGTGACTCACGGCGTTCAGGGCAGATCGACTGATCGAAAACTGTCACGGGTGATCTCTAGGATCAGGGGTGCCGCTCGGGCCGGGGGCGATCCAACCTCGGCTATCCGACCGGCTCACCCTTCACCAAGGAGATCGGTTGACATCTGTGCGCGTTTCGCGTGACAGGCTCCTGCGCGGGCTGACCACGCTGGTCGTCGCGACGGCGCTGATCGGTGTGGCGACGACGCCCGCCTCGGCCGAGGACGACCCGGGTTGGGTCGACGGCTCGTTGAACGACCTGACGCTCGGCGTGGCCGGCACCCCCGGCCGGACGGTGCCGCTGACCCTGAGCAGCACCGGGGCCACCCAGCCCCGGGTGACCCTCGACCTGACCGGTCTGGCCGGCGTCGCCACCGCGACCTTCCCCGACTTCTGTGTCACCGAGGGCACGTCGGTCACCTGCCCGATGCCACCGACGGCCGTCGAGGAGTACGGCACGCTCACCGGCACCGTGCCGGTGGTGTTCCGAGCCGTCCCTGGCGCTGTCGACGGAGCGACCGGCACCATCGACTACACGGGGCTCGGTGAGCAGACCGACGCGTACCCCCGGCAGGCGACGGTCACCGTGCGGTCCGGGCCCGACCTGCTCGACATGGTCGGCGAGTACGTTTCCGGCCTCGACGTGGGCGACAGCCTCGCCGTCCCGGTGACCGTGGTCAACGCCGGCGACCAGCCGACCGTTGACCTGCGGCTCACCATGCGCTTCCCGGTGGGCCTGGTCCCGGCCAGCTACCGCAACTGCCGCTACGGCACCGACCAGTCGCTCGGCACGGTGGTGGTCTGCACCGTGCGGGGCACGTTCGCGCCCGGCCAACGCCACGAGCTGCGACAGAAGCTGACCACGACGGTCGGCCCGGCCACTCTCGGCGACAAGCGGATCACCCAGTTCGTGGAGCCGCTGGCCAGCGCCGGGCCACTCCCGAGCGGTGTCAAACTCAAAAGCCGCGACGCCGACCAGGCACTGCGGCTGCGGCCGGTCGGCACCCCGCTCGGCGTGATTCCGATCGGGGTGGACGGCGCCGGCGGGGAGACCTACCTGCGCGCGGTGCCGGGGGCGTTCGACATCGTCGCCCAGGGCGCGGCCGTGACCGGCGCTGTCGGCGACACCGTCCAGGTCACCGTGGGCCTGCATAACGAGGGCCCGGGCGTGCCCGACGGCACGATCTCCGGCGACACGGTCGGCTACTTCTCCTTCACCCCACCCGCCGGGGTCACCGTGCTGGCCCACCCGCTGGACTGCGGGTCGCGCGGTGGTGAGGAGGACGGCGAAGTGATCCCGGAGGTCTGGAACTGCGGTGCCGTGGGTTCGGTATTTCCTGCCGGGGCCAGCAGGACGGTCACCTTCGACCTACGAATCGACAGCCTCGGCGGGGCCGCCGGGGAGGTCAGGGTGTCCAATCGCTTTCCCCGGGTGGACGACAACCCGGGCAACGACGTCGCCCCGGTCACGGTGAGCTGACCGAGGCACGTAGAACAGTGCGGGCCGGTCACGGACGAATCCGTGGCCGGCCCGCACACCGTTGTCCGGGTCAGTCCAGCCCGCCGTACGAGTGCAGGCCGGTGAAGAAGATGTTCACGCCGAACAGGTTCATCAGCATGGTGAGGAAGCCGAGCACCGCGAGCCAGGTGGCCACGTTGCGCTTGACGCTGGGCGTGGCCCGAGCGTGCAGGTAACCGGCGTACACGACCCAGGAGATGAACGCCCAGGTCTCCTTCGGGTCCCAACCCCACGGCCGACCCCAGGCGGCCTCGGCCCAGATGGCACCGGCAATCACCGCGAAGGTGAAGATCGGGAAGGCGAAGGCGTGCAGCGCGAAGGTCAACCGCTCCAGACTGACCGCGCCGGGCAACCGCTTGGCCAGGGTGTACGGGAAGCTCCGCTTGCCCTGCTCGTAGCCGTTGCGCATCAGGAAGCCGACCGCCGGCACCGCACCGAGCAGGAAGATGCCGGACGCGAACACGATGGTCGAGACGTGGATGACGAACCAGTACGAGTTCAGTGCCGGCACCAGCGGCACGATCGGCACGTACAGCACCAGCTCGGCGGTGGCGACCAGCAGCACCATCACCAGCGTGAGGAACAGCCCGAGCTTGCGCAGCGACGGCCGCTTCCAGAGCACCACCAGCCAGGCGGCGACCCCGATGAACGTCACCGTGAGCACGAACTCGTACATGTTGCCCCACGGCATCCGGTCGGCCGCGAGCCCCCGGGTGACCAGCGCCGCGAGGTGCAGCAGCGCGGCGACAGCGGTGGCACCCACTCCGATCAGGCCCGCGAGTCGGGCACGCCGCGCGGAGCGGTCGGCCGCAGCCGACGACGGTACGGGCGCGGACGGTGGCGTCGGAACGACACCGCCGCCGGCACCCACCAGCTCGCGCACCGGCGCCGCAGCGGCGACCCGGGTACGCGCGTTGCCCAACGCGTACTCCACGGCGTGACCGATCATCGCGATCAGGTACGCCAGGATCGCGAAGGTCACCAGATTGTCGGAGAGTGCGGACATCACTCGGCTCCTTCTCGCACGCCGGCCCGGTCACTGGAGTCAGCGCCCGCGCTGGCCCGTTCGTCGCCGTTGACCGCGGCGATGAGCTGGGCGAACTCGTCGGCGAACCCTGGATAGTCGGCGCGCGGCAACCCACCGGCCTCCACCAAGCTACTACCGTCCGTCGGAGATCCTTCCGCCGGGTCGGCCGGCACCACCCGGAAGAAGACCCGACGGCGCCGCCCGAACAGCGAGCCCATCAGGCCGACCAGCAGGAAGCCGCAGCTGATCAGCAGTGGCGTCGCCCCGGGGTCGTGTCGGATGGAGAGCGTCACGTACCGCTCGGTGCCCAGGAACTCGACGGTGGTGCCGTCGTCCAGCTTCCAGGTCTCGCCCTTGCGGAGCAGCTTGGTGCCGACCTCCTGGACCTTGCCGGCCCGCACCTGCCGCTGGTCGAGCTGGTAGACCGAGCCGGGGATGCCGGCGTCCAGGCCGAGGTTGCCCCGGTAGGCGACCAGGTTCAGCGCTGGGTTGCGCTCCGTCGGGTACTCCGAGCGGACGAACGGTGCCTGCTCGGGTGCGGTGGGCAGGTAGATGCCGGTGAACGCCATCTGCTCGTTCGGGGCGCGCTGGCCGGTGGCCGGGTCGACGTTCGCGTCCGGGAAGGCGGCCAGGCCCTCACTCGTCAGCCCCATGTCGCCGGTGGTCAGGAACGGTTCGTCGCTGACCTGGCTGTTGCCGAAACGGTCGGTGTAGCGGATCACCGGGGCGTACCCGTGGCCGAGCAGGTAGACGCTCGCGTCGCCGAGGCGCAGCGGCGAGTTCACCGAGAAGTCGGCGCTGCGGGTCGGCTCGTCCGGGCCGTCGACGGTGACCGTGGCATTGAAGAACTCCGGCTGACCGGACGGCAGGAAGCGGGCCTGGAAGTCGTCCAGCCGCAGGCAGAAGCGGGGCAGGTCCGCGCTGTCCACCTGGGGGCCGAGCTTCGCCTCGGCGTACTGCTGCCGGGTGTTGCAGAACGAGTTGTCCGCGCCCGCCACCAGCAGTCGGTTGCCGCTCCAGCCGTACCACGAGCCGAGGGCGACGCTGATCAGCACCGCGATCAGCGACGTGTGGAACAGCAGGTTGCCGGTCTCCTTGAGGTACCCCTTCTCGGCGGAGACCTCGTCGCCACGCACCTCCACCCGCCAGCGGCGCTTGCGCAGCACCTCGGCGATCGCCACCGCACCACCAGGCGGGGCGGGCAGCACGGTGTGCTGCGGCAGCCGCGCCATCCGCTTCGGCGCGGCCGGCGGCCGGGACCGCAACGCCCGGATGTGGTCGCGCAGTCGGGGCGTGATGCAGCCGATCAGGGAGGTGAACAGCAGCAGGTAGATCGCGGAGAACCAGACCGAGCCGAAGACCTCGAACGCGCCGATCCGGTCCAGTCGGGGAGCCCAGTCCGGGTGGTCGACGAAGTACTCGTTGACCTTCTCCGGGCTGATCCCGCGCTGCGGCAGCACCGAGCCGGGGATGGCCGCGACCGCGAGCAGGAAGAGCAGGATCAGCGCCGTACGCATGCTGGTCAGCTGCCGCCACGAGTTGCGCAGCAGCGCCAGCAGCCGGTTCGGCCGACGCCGTGGCGCTGGCGCCACGGTTTCCGGCCGGTCGTCGACGACCGTCATCAGATGCTCACCTCGCCCACCCCGACGGTGGTCTGCAACCAGATCACGAAGCTCTGCCATCCGCCGGTGACCAGCGCCAGGCCGATCAGGATGAGCAGAGCGCCGCCGACCCGGGTGACCCAGCGGCTGTTGCGCCGGACGGCGCGGAAGACCCCGAGCAGGCGTTGGAAGCCCAGCCCGAAGACGATGAACGGTATCCCCAACCCGAGGCAGTACGCCACGGCGAGCACCACGGCGCGGTCGCTCTGCCCGGAGGCGGTGGCCATGCCCATGACCGCGCCGAGGGTGGGGCCCGTGCAGGGCACCCAACTGAGTGCGAAGACCGCGCCGAAGACCGGTGCGCCCAGCAGCCCGGCCGACGGCAGCCGGGAGATCCGGAACTCCCGTTGCAGGGCGGGGATCATCCCGAGATAGCCGAAGCCGAGCACGATGATCAACGCGCCGACGACGATTTCGAGCTGCCGCTCGTACTCGAAGAAGACCTTGCCGATGCCGGCGAACAGGATCGCCGTGGCGACGAAGACGACGGTGAAGCCGGCGATGAAGAGCAGCGTGCCCGCGAGCACCCGGCCCTTCACGGCACCGACCCGCGCGACCCGCTCCTTGACCGCGACACCCCCGGTGGCCGGCGCGGGATCCGACCCTGGCCGCCGGCCCTCCAGGTCGGCACCGGCCAGGCCGGTGACGTACGAGAGGTAGCCGGGTACGAGTGGGAGCACGCACGGGGAGAGGAAGCTGACCAGGCCGGCGAGCGCTGCCGCGCCGATGGCAAGCAGCAGCGGCCCGCTCAGGGCCAACTCCCGGAAGGTCTCGCCCATCAGTTGGGCGCCGGTTTCTCGGCCGCGATCCGCTCGACGATCGGTTGCAGGCCCTCCTGCTTGACGGCGGCCCGGATCACCGCGGCGATCCGGCCGTCCCGGTCGAGCACCAGCGTCGCCGGCACGCTGTTCGGCGGGATGTCCAGCGCGAGTGCCGTCTTGCTCGACGGGTCGAACAGGCTCGGATAGGTGACCCGGCCCTTCTCGAACGCCTTCGCCTTGTCCCGCGAATCCTGCACGTTGATGCCGAGGAACGTCACCCCGGAACCCTTGGTGGCCTGGTAGACGGCTTCCAGGTCGTCCGCCTCGGCGCGGCACGGCGCGCACCAGGAACCCCAGAAGTTGACCACGACCACCTGCCCGCGAGCCTGGCTGACGTCGTAGGTGCCGCCGAGCAGCAGCTCACCGGCGACCTTCGGAGGCGCGGAGCGCTGGTCCGGTGCGCACTCGAAGATCCCGTCGGTGGTGGTCGTGCAGGTCTTCTCCTGCCCCTTCGACGACGTGCAGCCGACCAGCGCCACCGCGGCGACGGCGGCGAGCAGACCGGCGGTCCACCTCCGGGCGTTCATCAGGCCCCCTTGGCCGTCCGGGCGGTCGCGGAGAGAGCGATCAGGTGCGCGGCCGGCTCGCTGTAGCCGATGCCGACCACCTTCGCGTCGTCGAAGTGGAACGAGGTGAGGCTGGCCAGCCCACACTGCCGCTTGCGCGGGTCGTGCCAGAGCCGCTTGCGCTCAACGTAGCGGCGCAGAGTCCAGATCGGGAGCTGGTGCGACACCAGCACCGCCTCGCGTCCCTCGGCGGCGACCCGGGCGGCCTGCACGGCGGCGAACATCCGCTCGGCGATCACCCGGTACGCCTCGCCCCAGGACGGGGTCACCGGGTCGCGCAGCACCCACCAGTTACGCGGGTCACGGAACGATCCGTCGCCCGGCGACACCTTCTTGCCCTCGAACCAGTTGGCGCTCTCGATCAGCCGCTCGTCCACCCCGACCGGCAGCCCGAACTGGGCCGCGATGGGCTCGGCGGTCTGCTGGGCGCGTTCCAGCGGGCTGGCCACCACGTGCACGATCTCCCGCTCGGCCAGGCCCTGCGCGGCGGCCTTGGCCATCTGCACGCCCAGCTCGGAGAGGCGGAAACCGGGCAGCCGACCGTAGAGAATCTGGTCGGGGTTGTACACCTCGCCGTGCCGCAGCACGTGGACCACCGTCTTGCTCAAGGTTATTACCCCCCGTGACCAGCCGCTGCCGCCGCGTTCGCCGCCGTCGGCAGCGCGCTGGCGATGTGCTCCAGAGCGACGTCGTCGATCGCCGCCGACACGAACCATGACTCGAACGCGCTCGGCGGCAGGTAGACGCCGGCGGCGAGCATCGCGTGGAAGAACGCCTTGAACGCCGGCACCTGCTGGGTGCGGGCGCTGTCGTAGTCGATCACGTCGGCGTCCGTGAAGAAGATGGAGAACATGCTGCCCGCGTACGACAGTCGGTGTGGGACCCCGGCGGCGGCCAGCGCGTCGGACGCCAGCTTGCCCACGACGGCGGCCGTGTCGTCGAGCTTGCGGTAGAGCGCCTCGTCGGCGAGTCGCAGCGTGGCCAGGCCGGCGGCGCAGGCCAGCGGGTTACCGGAGAGCGTGCCGGCCTGGTAGACCGGGCCGGCCGGGGCGAGTCGCGCCATGATGTCCGCACGCCCGCCGAAGGCGGCGGCGGGCAGGCCACCACCCATGACCTTGCCGTACGTCCACAGGTCGGCGTCCGAGGCGTCGAGGCCGTGCCACCCGGCGCGGGACACCCGGAACCCGGTCATCACCTCGTCGACCACGAGCAGGGCACCGTGGGCGTGCGCGATGCGGGCGAGCTGCTGGTTGAAGCCGTCGCGGGGGGCGACCACACCCATGTTGCCGGCTGCCGCCTCGGTGATCACCGCGGCGATGTGCGGGCCCTCGGCGGCGAAGGCCTCCTCGACGGCCCGGATGTCGTTGTACGGCAGCACGATCGTCTCGCTGGCCGCCGCACCGGTCACGCCGGGCGAGTCGGGCAGGCCCAGGGTGGCCACGCCGGATCCGGCGGCGGCGAGCAGGGCGTCGACATGCCCGTGGTAGCAACCCGCGAACTTGATGATTTTGGAGCGGCCGGTGAAGCCCCGAGCCAGCCGGATCGCCGACATGGTGGCCTCGGTGCCCGAGTTGACCAGGCGGACCTGCTCCATCGGGGTGCGGTCGACCAGCTCGGTGGCAAGCTCCACCTCACCCGGAGTGGGGGTGCCGAAGCTGGTGCCCCGGGCGGCGGCTGCCTGCACGGCGTCCACCACCTCCGGGTGGGCGTGCCCGAGGATCAACGGACCCCAGGAGCAGACCAGGTCGACATAGCGGCGGCCGTCGGCGTCGTACAGCCACGGGCCCTCGCCACGAACCATGAAACGCGGGGTGCCGCCGACCGCCTGGAAGGCACGCACGGGGGAGTTGACCCCGCCCGGCACGATGGCGCGGGCGCGGTCGAACAGGGCCTCGGAGGCCGGCGCTTCGGCTGGGTAGCGGCCGGAACCGGCGGGAAAGATGTCGGTCACGATGCCGCCATTGTGTCAGCGGCGAACGGCCCACCAGCAGCCACCCCGCGCCGGGGTTACCAGGCTCACCCGTGGCCGGCACCCGCCAGCGACGTCGACGTGCGGGGGGCTCGGCCTGGACAGCGACGGCTCGCGGCCTCGACAGGCCGGACCGGTCGGATCGCGCTAGGCTGACCGGGTGGATCGTGCCGAACTGTCCATCACGCTACACCGGACGGGCGACGAAGCTGTGCTTCGCCTGGCCGGTGAGATCGACATGCTCACGGCCGCGCAGCTCTCGACCGTGGTCAACGAGGTGCTGGCCGACCCGCCGCCGAAGATCGTCCTCGACCTCGGCGGCGTGACCTTCTGCGACTCGCAGGGCCTGGGCACCCTCGTCGTGCTCAGCCGCAAGGCCAGCCACGCGCAGAGCCTGCTGATGCTGACCCACGTGGGCGACTTCCTCATCCGCGTCCTGGACATCACCGGCCTCCGCAGCGCCCTGATGATCCGCAACGACCTGCCCACCGGCTGACCCGCCCCGCACCGTCAGGCGGTGTTGCCCCAGCGGGCCTGCTCCAACATGCTCACCGCCCGGTCACGGGCCTCCACGTCGTCGGACCGCAGCAGGGTGGTCGCCTCGTCGACCGCCTCGGTGAGCCTCCGCCACTGCGTGTCGCGCTCCCGGACCAGGTCGGACTGGGCGGCCAACTGCCGGGTCTTCACCCACAACTCCACGAAGACCGACACCTTGGCGCGCAGCACCCACGGGTCGAACGGCTTGGTCAGGTAGTCCACCGCGCCCACCTGGTAACCCCGGAGAGCAAGCTGGGCGTCCCGGTCAGCGGCGGTCAGGAAGATGATCGGCACGTGCCTGGTCCGCTCGCGGCGCTTGATGTGACTCGCCGTCTCGAAGCCGTCCATGTCCGGCATCTGCGCGTCCAGCAGGATCACCGCGAAGTCGTCCACCAGCAGCTGCTTGAGGGCCGCCTCACCGCTCTCCACCGCCACGGACTGGACCGGCAGGCCCTGGAGGATCGCCTCCAGGGCCGTCAGATTCTGCCGCCGGTCGTCCACGAGCAGCGCCTTGGCCATCTGGGTCACGAAGTCTCCTCGGTCCGGCTGCCGTTGATCCAGGACGACATCAGCTCGATCAGGTCGTCCAGGTCGACCGGCTTGGTGATGTAGTCGCTGCCCCCGGCAGCGAGCGCCGACTCCCGATCACCCGGCATCGCCTTCGCGGTCAGGAAGACCACCGGCAGGTCGGCGAAGCGGTGGTTACGGCGAATCTGGCGCGTCGTCTCGTAGCCGTCCTGGTCGGGCATCATGGCGTCCATCAGCACGATGTCCACCTCCGGATGCTCGGCCAACAGGCGGACACCGTCCGCGCCGTTGTCCGAGTACAGCACGGTCATCCCGTGCAGCTCCAACGCGCTGGTCAAGGCGAAGACGTTGCGGACGTCGTCATCCACGATCAGCACGGTGGCACCGTCCAGTTGACGGGTCGCCGGTGCCTCCGGCCGCTCCAACAGCTCCATCGGGGGCATCAGCAGCGACGACGGCAGACCGGCGCGCTGCGGCGACGGGGGCTGCGGCGCCACCACGGCGTCCGGAGCCAGCACCTGCGGCACGAACAGGGTGAAGGTCGAGCCCTGACCGGGCGCGGACGACACGGTGATGGTGCCGCCGATCAGCCGGGCCAGATCGCGGCTGATCGACAGGCCCAGGCCAGTGCCGCCGTAGCGGCGACTGGTCGTGCCGTCCGCCTGCTGGAACGCCTCGAAGATGATCGACAACTTGTCGTCGGAGATGCCGATCCCGGTGTCGATCACGGTGAACGCGATCACCTGCTGGGCGTTGGTCAGCGCCGGCACGTCGAAGACCGCGTTCTCCGCCGCCGGGGCGATCCGCAGCGTCACCGCACCGTTGTCGGTGAACTTCACCGCGTTGGAGAGCAGGTTGCGAAGGATCTGCTGCAACCGCTGTGCGTCGGTCACCAGCGCCGGCGGCAGGTCCTTGCTGACCCGTACCTGGAAGTCCAGGTTCTTCTCCTCGGCCTGCGGCGCGAACGCCTGCTCGACGTAGCCGCGCAGCTCGGCGAAACGGATCTCGGTCGGCTCGACGTCCATCCGACCCGCCTCGATCTTGGACAGGTCGAGGATGTCGTCGATCAGGCGCAGCAGGTCCGAGCCGGATCCGTGGATCGTCCGGGCGAACTCGATCTGCTTCGGGCTGAGGTTCTGCTCCGAGTTCTCCGCCAGCAGACGGGCCAACAGCAGCAACGAGTTCAGCGGCGTACGCAGCTCGTGGCTCATGTTGGCCAGGAACTCGGACTTGTAGGCCGAGGCCCGCGTCAACTGCTGCGCCTTCTCCTCCAGGCCGAGCCGGGCCAGCTCGATCTCCCGGTTCTTCGTCTCGATGTTGCCCTTCTGCTCGGAGAGCAGAGTGGCCTTCTCCTCCAGCTCGGCGTTGGTGCGCTGCAACTCCGCCGACTGCTCCTGCATCTCGTGCGCCAGCCGCTGCGACTGGGCCAGCAGCTCCTCCGTACGCCGGTTGGCCTGGATGGTGTTGACCGCGATGCCGATGGTGAGCACCAGCCGCTCCAGGAACGCCAGGTGCAGGTCCGAGAAGGCCGACACGCTGGCGAACTCGATCACGCCGAGCAGCTCGCCCTCGAAGAGCACGGGGAGCACCACCAGGTCGGACGGGGGTGTCTCGGCCAGGCCGGAACGCAGGGTGAGCCGGCTGTTCGGGGAGGCGCTGACCCGGATCGTGCGGCGGGACAGCGCGGTCTGCCCGACCAGCCCCTCGCCCGGCCCGAAGGTGACGTCGGTGCCCCGCGCCACGTACCCGTACGAGGAGGTCAGCCGCAGCCGCATGCTGCCGTCGGTGTCGTCGGCCAGGAAGAAGGCACCGAGCTGGGCTTCTACCAGCGGGGTCACCTCCGTCATGATCATGCGGCAGACCTCGCCGAGGTCGCGCTGGCCCTGCAACAGGCCGCCGATGCGGGCCAGGTTGGAGTCCAGCCAGCCCTGCTCGGCGTTCTTCTTCGTCGTCTCCCGGAGGGTGACGATCATCTGGTTGATGTTGTCCTTCAGCTCGGCGACCTCGCCCTGCGCCTTGACGGCGATCCGCTGGGTCAGGTCACCCCGGGTCACCGACGTGGACACCTGGGCGATGGCCCGCAACTGCGTGGTCAGCGTCGAGGCGAGCTGGTTGACGTTCTCGGTGAGGTCCCGCCAGGTGCCACTGACACCCTTCACCTGGGCCTGACCGCCGAGCTTGCCCTCGATGCCGACCTCGCGGGCGACCCGGGTCACCTCGTCGGCGAACGACGACAACTGGTCGACCATCGTGTTGACCGTCGACTTCAGTTCCAGGATCTCGCCCTGGGCGTCCACCGTGATCTTCTGCGACAGGTCACCCTTCGCCACGGCGGTGGTCACCGAGGCGATGTTGCGGACCTGGCTGGTCAGGTTCGACGCCATCGAGTTGACGTTGTCGGTCAGGTCCCGCCAGGTGCCACTGACACCCTTCACCTGCGCCTGTCCGCCGAGCTTGCCCTCGGTGCCCACCTCGCGGGCCACCCGGGTCACCTCGTCGGCGAACGACGACAACTGGTCCACCATCGTGTTGACCGTCGACTTCAGCTCCAGGATCTCGCCCCGCGCGTCCACCGTGATCTTCTGCGACAGGTCACCCTTCGCCACTGCCGTGGAGACCTGGGCGATGTTACGGACCTGGGCGGTCAGGTTCGACGCCATCGAGTTCACGTTGTCGGTCAGGTCCCGCCAGGTGCCGGCGACGCCGCGTACCTGGGCCTGCCCACCGAGCTTGCCCTCGGTGCCCACCTCGCGGGCCACCCGGGTCACCTCGTCGGCGAACGACGACAACTGGTCCACCATCGTGTTGACCGTCGACTTCAGCTCCAGGATCTCGCCCCGCGCATCCACCGTGATCTTCTGCGACAGGTCACCCTTCGCCACCGCCGTGGTCACCGAGGCGATGTTGCGGACCTGACTGGTCAGGTTCGACGCCATCGAGTTCACGTTGTCGGTCAGGTCCCGCCAGGTGCCGGAAACACCCTTCACCTGCGCCTGCCCGCCCAGGTTGCCCTCGGTGCCCACCTCGCGGGCCACCCGGGTCACCTCGTCGGCGAACGACGACAACTGGTCCACCATCGTGTTGACGGTGTTCTTCAGCTCCAGGATCTCGCCCTGGGCGTCGACGGTGATCTTCTGCGACAGGTCGCCCTTCGCCACCGCGGTGGAGACCTGGGAGATGTTGCGGACCTGGCTGGTCAGATTGCCGGCGAGCTGGTTGACGTTCTCGGTGAGGTCGCGCCAGGTGCCGGAGACGCCCCGCACCTGGGCCTGCCCGCCCAACTTGCCCTCGATGCCCACCTCACGGGCCACCCGGGTCACCTCGTCGGCGAACGACGACAACTGGTCCACCATCGTGTTGACGGTGTCCTTCAGCTCCAGGATCTCGCCCTGCGCCGCCACTGTGATCTTCTGCGACAGGTCGCCGCGCGCCACGGCCGTCGAGACCTGCGCGATGTTACGGACCTGCGCGGTCAGGTTGGACGCCATCGAGTTGACGCTGTCGGTCAGGTCCTTCCACGTGCCGGCCACGTTCGGCACCTCGGCCTGGCCGCCCAGCTTGCCCTCGGTGCCCACCTCACGGGCCACCCGGGTCACCTGCTCGGCGAAGAGCCGCAGCGTGTCGGTGAGGTAGTTCATCGTGGCGGCCAGCTCGGCGACCTCACCACGCGCGCCGACGGTGATCTTCTGCGACAGGTCACCCTTGGCCACCGCAGTCGCCACCTGCGAGATCGACCGCACCTGGCCGGTGAGGTTCGACGCCATGGTGTTCACCGAGTCGGTGAGGTCCTTCCAGGTGCCGGCGACGCCCCGAACGTCGGCCTGGCCGCCCAACTTGCCCTCGGTGCCCACCTCACGGGCCACCCGGGTCACCTCGTTCGAGAACGAGGACAACTGGTCGACCATCGTGTTCACGGTGCGCCCGATGCGCAGGTACTCACCGCGCAGCGGCCGGCCGTCGATCTCCAACGCCATGTGCTGGGACAGGTCGCCGTCCGCCACCGCCACGATGACCCGGGCGATCTCGGTGGTCGGTCGGCCCAGGTCGTCGATCAGCGAGTTGATCGCCCGCTGCCCCTCCGCCCAGGAGCCGTCCAGCCCCTCGTCGTCCAGCCGCTCGGTGAGCCGGCCGTCGCGACCGACGATCCGGCTGATCCGCCGCAGGTCCAGGTACTGCCGCTCCTGGAGTGAGACCACCTCGTTGAAGGCGTCCGCCACCTCGCCCGCCTTGCCGGCGCGGCGGGGAAGCCGGACCTTCAGGTCGCCGCGACCGATCCGTCGCAGTGCCTCGGTCAACTCACCGAGGAGCGCCTCGTGGTCGGGCGCGGACGGATCCGCCACCGACTGCTTCGCCGTGGTCATCATTCCTCGCTCAACTCGGGGGGCGCCGGTCCGTGCGGACACACCGGCACCCCATATTGTGCCCGCGCGAGCCGTAGTGCCAGGGCGCGCGACCCGCCAGGTGGCCCGGATCGCCACCCGGCTGGCGCGACGAGGCCCTGTCCGGCACGGCCCACCGCAGACCTCGCAGCAGTGCCGAACCCACCAGACGGACGCATACCGGTGGAGGGGGCGCCGGCCGGAAGGGCCACTGTCTACTGCAAGCGTTGATACGGTGCGTGCGCTTCCTCCGTCGCGGAGGGAGGCGCAAACTGATGATCGGCTTGGCACCCGGCAGGGGGACGGTGGAGGATACGGGGGTGTCAGCCGAGGCGGGGGCCGCGACGGCCGGGGCCCGGAGCGGGGCCGTCCGGCGTGTGCGCCTGCCCGCAGACCGTCGTACGCCGGCCGCCGCCCGCGCCGTGGTCCGCTCGGTGTTGACCGAGTCACACCTCGACGAGCTGGCCAACGAGGCCCTGCTGCTCACCACCGAGCTGACCACCAACGCCGTCGAGCACGCCCGCACCGAGTTGGACATCGAGGTCGTCGCCGACGAGGTCGGGCTGACCGTCACCGTCTCCGACTTCGCGCCCGGCTCCGGCGACGAGCTGACCGTCGGCACCCGCAACGACTCCATAGAGATCAACGAGGTCTCCGAGCGGGGCCGGGGCCTGCTGCTGGTCGACCATTTCGCCAGCCGCTGGGGCACGACCTACCTGCCCACCGGGAAGGGCGTCTGGTTCCGGCTGGACCGCCCCGGTGCCGACCCGTCGGACGAGGGCACCACCGGTGGCAGCTCGACACCGGCCAGCGCCGGGCCTCCGGTGGGCGCGGACGGGTCCGCGCCGAGCGCCAGCGCGATGAGCGAGCTCATGCAGACCGCCCCTGACCTGTACGCGGACGACCCACTGCCCGACTTCGCCACCAGCCTGCTCAGCCGGGTCGCCGAGATGGTGGGCGCGGCTGGGGGCACGATCCGCCTCGACCGGGGCGACGGGCAGGGCCGCCAGGTGCTGGCCCGCTTCGGTCGGCCGCCCCGCCCCGGCAGCGACCTGCTCCGGGTGCCGTTGACGGTGCACCGCCCGTACGCCGGGGAGCTGGAACTGGACGCGGCGCCGTCGGCGTACGCCCGGCCGTTGGCGGTGCTGACCGCCGAGCGGCTGTCGTTGCACCTGGAGAACGACCGGCTGCGCAGGACCGACGTCCGCCGGCAGGTGTGGCTGACGTTCCTGGCCGAGGCCAGTGAGCTGCTCGCCCAGTCACTGGACGTCGATCTGACCATGGCGCTGGTGCCGCAGTTGGTGGTGCCGCGGCTCGGCCAGTGGTGTGCGGTGCACACCACTGACGAGTGGGGCCGGCTCCGGCTGGCAGCGGCCAGTCACGCCGACGAGTCGATGCTTCCGCAACTGCACAAGGTGCTGGCGGAGACCGGGCCGGACTCGATCCAGGCTCGCCTGCGCGAGGCGTCCCGCAGCGCGGCGCAGATCCCCCTGGGCGGCCCGATGGAGGGTTTCGCGGTGCCGCTGATCGCCCGCGGGCAGCGGCTCGGCACCCTGGCGGTGGGGCGGCACCAGCGACACCGGCACGACCCGGACGAGGTGGCCGTGTTGGAGGACGTGGCCCGCCGGGCCGCGCTGGCCATCGAGAACGCCCGGATCCACGCCGAGCGCCGCCGCGTGGCGCAGACGCTCCAGCAGTCCCTGCTGCCACCGGTGCTGCCGCTGGTGGACGGGATCGGCTTCGCGGCCGAGTACGTCCCGACCGGTGACGACGCCGAGGTGGGCGGCGACTTCTACGACGTGGTGCCGCTGCCCGACGGGCGGTGGCTGGTGGTGATCGGTGACGTCTCGGGCAAGGGTGTCCAGGCCGCTGCGGTGACCGGGCTGGTGCGAGACGTGATCCGGGTGCTGGTCGGCGACGGCAAGCCGTTGCCGGAGGCGTTGGCGCGGCTCAACGAGACGCTGGTCGAGCGGGGTGGCGGCCGGTACTGCACGTTGGCGCTGGCGGCCGTCGGGCCGGGCGAGGGCGACCAGTTGGACGTGTCGCTCCACCTGGCCGGACACGACCGGCCGGTGCTGCTGGCCGGTGCGGGCGGCGCGGGGTTCGTCGGCATCGGCGGCACCGCACTCGGCCTGCTCGACACCATCACCTCGCCGACCGCGAAGATCGCGCTCGCGCCCGGCGACTCGCTGATCTTCTACACCGATGGCGTCACCGAGCGTCGACGGGGCCGGGAGCTGTTCGGCACCGACCGCCTGCGGGACGCGGCTGCGCCCCTGGCCGGGTATTCGGCCGACGTGGTGGCGGCCCGGCTGCGCTCCGCCGCGATCAACTTCTCGGTCGAGCCGCCCCGGGACGACATCGCCATCCTGGTGCTGCGCAACGACGCGACCTGACCGTCGTCCGCGGCACCCACAGCCAGGGCCTGCCCGGTAGATTGACGCTCATGTCGACTGTCGCGCAGGTCAGGTCGTACTCGCGGCCGGCGGTCCGTGCCCTGATCGTCGCGCAGTTCGCGGCCATCGGCGCGTTCCTCGCCGTGCTGCTGCTCTACCTGGGTCGGATGGCGACCGCTGGCGTCGGCCCGGCCGAGATGCTGACCGGCGCGTACGACCCGAAGGACGTGCTGTCCTTCGGGCTCCACGCCGTGGTCGGGATGCTCTACGTGGTGGGCGCGGTGCTCGGCCTGCCGTTGGCAGTCGCCGCGGTGGCGGTGGTCGCCCGGGAGCGTGAAGCCCTGCCCCGGGTAACCCGGGCGCTGCTGCTGACCGGGGCGGTCGGCGGTCTGCTGCTGCTGGTGGTCCGCTTCACCCCACCGCTGCTGGACATGCACAGCTGGTGGATGGACTGACCGACCCGGGCGGGTCGCGCAGACCGCCGGGGAGCCGCCCGGGGCGTCGCGCAGACCGCCGGGGAGCCGCCCGGGGCGTCGCGCAGACCGCCGGGGAGCCGCCCGGGGGCGTCTCACAGACCGCCGGGGAGCCGCCCGGGGGCGAGGCGGTGTTCCGGATCGAGGTGCTCCTTGGCGGCCCGCAGTTGGGCCAGGCCGGCCAGCTCGCCCCACAGGTCGACGGACCTCCGGACAGCCGTCGGCGCGGAGACCACCACGCAGCGGCCCTGCCGGGCCAACAACACCCCGCGGACGGCGGCCAGGATGGACGCCACCCGGTCGGGGGCCATCGCCCCGGGCAGTGCCGCGTGCACCACGCCCAGCCCGGCGGACCCGCGCACCGGCACCGGAGCGCCGGCCGCGTCGCGCAGCGCGTAGACGGCGGCGTGCAGATCACCGATCGGCACCTCCAGGCGCAGCGCCGTGTCGCCCGGCGCGAACGGGTAGCGACGCCACCACGTCGGCGCTGAGTGGCTGATCGTCGCCTCTCCGTGCAGCAGGCCGACCAGGCGCTCGGCGCGTTCGGTGACGTCGGCGGGCCCGCCCTCCAACAGCACCACCAGGCTGCCCGCCCGGGACGGCGCACCGGCCCGGCCGGACATCGACGGGTGACGTTCCCGGGCGGTGGCCGCCGGGTGGCCGGGCGGGTACGGGGTGCGCGGCCGGGGGGTGCCTCCGGGCAGGTCCAGCTCGATGGCCGACGGCTCCAGCCGGGCGGCGAGGATCGTGCGGACCAGGTCGTGCACCTCCAGTGGTGTCCACACCGGGCGGGACACCCAGAGCCGGCTGGCCGGCACCGGCTGCACCCGCAGGGTCGCCGACACCAACACGCCGAGCGCGCCCTGGGAGCCACAGAGCAGCCGGGCCAGGTCGAGCCCGGGCGCGCCACCCCCGGCGCTCACCAACTCGCCGTCGGCGGCGAGGTAGCGGACACCGAGCAGTTGGTCGCACGGGCTGCCGTGGCGGTGGCGCAGCGGGCCGGCCTCGCCCGCCGCGAGCACGCCGCCGAGGGTCGCGCCGGGTGACGGGGCGTCCATCGCCAACCGCTGCCCGGTGCGCTCCAACGTGGCCTGCACCGCCCGCAGTGGAGTGCCGGCACCCACCTCGGCCACCATCGCGCCGACCGGCTCGTGGCCGATGCCGGCCAGCCGGCCGGTGTCGAGCATGATGTCGACCTGCACCGGCGTGGCACCCCAGTCGATCTTCGTGCCGGCACCTCTGGGCACCACCGCCAGGTCGTGCGCGGCGGCCAGCCGCAGCACCTCGGCGGCGGCGTGCGGGCCGCCCGGCACCGCCACCCACCGCGCCGGCCGCCCCGCCACCTCGTCGGCCGGCCCACCCAGCCGGGAGAACGGTGGGCCGCAGATCGCCGCCAACCGCCGGGTGACTTCGAGGGCGCCGGACCGGCCGAGGGAACTCGCTGCTGCCGCCATGGCGCTCATCGTACATGTGTTCGAAAGGCGTGGTGGGGACTATCGGGATGCCGCTGGTCCGGCGTACAGCGGGTGCTGGCCGGTAACGTGGCCGCCGTGACCACCGAGACTGCCCCGCCCGCGGCGAAGCGGGTGCCCAGCGAGCGCACCCACCACGGCGACACCGTCGTCGACGAGTACGCGTGGCTCGCCGCCAAGGACGACCCGGAGACGATCGCCTACCTGACCGCCGAGAACGCGTACACCGACGCGCGTACGGCTCACCTGGCCGATCTACGCACCACGCTGTTCGAGGAGACCCGCCAGCGCACCAGGGAGACCGACCTGTCCGTGCCGACCCGCAAGGGCGGGCACTGGTACTACACCCGGACGGTCGAGGGCCAGCAGTACGGGGTGCACTGCCGGCGTGCGGTCCGCGACGGCGAGATCGAGCCGCCGGTCAGCGCCGACGGCGCCCCGCTCGACGGCGAGGAGGTGCTGCTCGACGGCAACCTGCTGGCCGAGGGGCACGACTTCTTCTCGCTGGGCGCGTTCGACGTCAGCCCGGACGGCCGCTGGCTGGCCTACTCCACCGACTTCTCCGGCGACGAGCGGTTCACCCTGCGCGTGAAGGACCTGACCACCGGCGAGTTGCTGCCCGACGAGGTGCCCGACACCTTCTACGGCAGCGCCTGGTCGACCGACGCCTCGGTGCTGTTCTACGTGACCGTGGACGACGCCTGGCGGCCGAACCGGGTCTGGCGGCACACCGTCGGCTCGGCCGCCGCCGACGACGTGGTGGTCCACCAGGAGGACGACGAGCGGTTCTGGGTCGGCGTGGAGCTGACCCGGTCGGAGAAGTTCATCCTGATCGACATCCACAGCAAGGTGACCAGCGAGGTGCTGGTGATTCCCGCCGGCAACCCGACGGGCGCGCCGGCCGTGATCGCCCCCCGACGACAGGGCGTGGAGTACGCGGTGGAGCACCACGGCCACCGTTTCCTGATCCTGCACAACGACGGTGCGGAGGACTTCGCGCTGGCGTTCACCTCCGCGGACGCGCCGGGCGACTGGGTGCCGGTGATCGAGCACACCCCCGGCACCCGGCTGGAGGCCGTGGACGCCTTCGCCAACCACCTCGTCGTGTCACTGCGCACCGACGGGCTCACCGGGCTGCGGGTGTTGCCGGTGGGCAGCGACGACTCGTACGACATCGACTTCCCCGAACCGCTGTACAGCGTCGGCCTGGACGCCAACCCGGAATACCGCACCGGGCAGGTCCGCCTGCGGTACTCGTCGCTGGTCACCCCCGACTCGGTGTACGACTACGACCTGGTCACGCGGCAGATGGTGCTGCGCAAGCAGAAGCCGGTGCTGCCCGGGCCGGACGGACGGCCGTACGACCCCGCCGAGTACGAGCAGCACCGTGACTGGGCACTCGCCGACGACGGCACCCGGGTGCCGATCTCACTGGTCTGCCGCGTGGGCACGCCCCGGGACGGCTCGGCACCCTGTGAGCTGTACGGCTACGGCTCGTACGAGGCCAGCATGGACCCGTGGTTCTCGGTGGCCCGTCTGTCCCTGCTGGACCGGGGCGTGGTCTTCGCCGTGGCGCACACCCGGGGTGGCGGTGAGCTGGGTCGGCGCTGGTACGACCAGGGCAAGATGCTGGCCAAGAAGAACACCTTCACCGACTTCGTCGCCTGCGCCCGCCATCTGGTCAAGGCCGGTTGGACGGCCAGCGACCGCCTGGTCGCGCGGGGCGCGTCGGCCGGCGGCCTCCTGATGGGCGCGGTCGCCAACCTCGCGCCGGACGCCTTCACCGGGATCGTCGCGCAGGTGCCGTTCGTGGACGCGCTCACCTCGATCCTCGACCCGTCGCTGCCGCTGACCGTCACCGAGTGGGAGGAGTGGGGCAACCCGCTGGAAGACCCCGAGGTGTACGCGTACATGAAGTCCTACACGCCGTACGAGAACGTGACGGCGGTGGACTACCCGGCGATCCTCGCGGTGACCAGCCTCAACGACACCCGGGTGCTCTACTCGGAGCCGGCGAAGTGGATCGCCCGGCTGCGGTCGGTCGCCCCGGGCGGCGAGTACCTGCTGAAGACCGAGATGGGTGCCGGGCACGGCGGTCCGAGCGGCCGCTACGACTCCTGGCGCGAGGAGGCCTTCATCAACGCCTGGATCCTGGACCGGATCGGCCGCGCCTGATCAGGCCCGCACCGGCGCGATTCGCGCTCGATCGTGGAAGTAGTCCCCTCGGCGGCCCGAGGAGGCCACGACTTCCACGATCGGGCGCGATCATGAATGGGTCGCGCCTGAACGAGCGCCGCGCGGCCTGGCGTTCCCGGGCCCAGGCCGATGTCGGGGCCTAGACTTCCGGGGTGACCGGGACCACGGAGGGTGACGACGGAGCCGCCGAGGACGTCCGCCGGCCGAGCGTCGCGGCGGTGGCGCGGGACCGCCGGGTCTGGCTGATCCTCGCGGTGGTCGCCGGCCTCCTGGTGTGCTGCTGCTCGGCGGTGGTCGGCACGCTGGTCGCACTCTCCGCCGGGCTGCTCACCGCCTGACCGGGCCGAACGCGCGGCGGCTCAGGTCGTGCGCAGCTCGTCCAGGGCCGTGCTGGCGCGCAGGAAGAGCAGGCCGACGCCGACCGTCACCAGCACCGCCACCAACGCGCCGACGCCGAGCCAGGCCAACTGCTCCAGAGGTACGGCGACCGCGCGCTGGACCGCGGCAGTGTGCACGATCCGGGTGTACTGCTCCCGGGTGGCGGGGTCGTCGCAGAGCGCCGCCGTGGCCTCGCAGACCTCCGTCGACGAGACGCCCGTCGACGCCTCCGCGGCGAGCCCTCGGCCGAGCATGGTGCCCACGGTGAGCGCGAGCAGGATCGCCGGCACCGCAGGGGCCAGCGCCTGCCAGGCCACCGAACGGCTCAGCGTCGCTCGGGGCACCCCGGTGGCGACCAACGCGGCGTAGGCGCGTCGGCGGGCGACGATCCCCTCGACCAGCGCGACGATCAGCCCACCCGTCGCGATCAGGATGGCCACCGCGACCGCGGCGTCGACCAGATCCATGGTGGACAGATAGAACGAGTCGGGGACCACGTCCGCACCGGCGAACTGCTTCTGCTCCCGCTCGAGCTGGTCCCTGGTGGCGAAGTAGGCCCGTTGGGCGGCGGCACCCGCGCCAAAGATCAGGACGGCCAGCAGCGCCGCGAACGTACGGCTGCCCGCCCACGGGTCGGCCATCAACCGGCCCGCCGCCAGCAGCGCCGCTGGCCGGCGGGCGTGCCGACGCAACAACCGCCCGCAGTGGTACGAGATCCAGCCGGTGCCGAGCACCACCCCGGACATCGCCGCGAACGCACCCACCGTGAACAGCAGCGGCACCAGCCAGCCGAGCACCTCGGCGTTGGCGTCGAACTGGTACATCACCGGCCCGACCGCGAGAAACGAGGCCAGGCCCAGCCCGATCAGGAGCCCGGCCCACGGGCCCGGACCACGCTCGCGGACGGCCCTGCGGCTGACCCCGAGCGGGCTCATGGTGACCGTACGCAGCATCAGGGCGGTGGCCAGTGCCGCGACGACCGGCAGACCGAGCACCACCGCGGCCACCGCTGCGGGCGACGGCAGCACGTCGGTCGGCAGGGCCAGCTGACCTCGCGCGTCCGGTCGGTGCAGCACCTCGCGGCCGACCAGGTAGGCACCCAGCCCGACCACCGTGCCGAGCAGAGCGGCCACGGCGGTCTCCAGCACCGCCAACCGGGTGACCTGGCCGGGCGTGGCGCCAGCAAGCCGGATCGCCGCCAACCGGCGATCCCGCGCCGGCGCGCCGAGCCGCGCGCACTGACCGGCCAGCGCCAGCACCGGAATCATCAGCATGAGCAGCGCGAACGCCGTCCCGCCGCGCAACCCGGGCTCCGCGAGCAGCGCGTTGTGGTACTGCTCCGACAACCGGTACCGGTTGTCATCCGTCGCCATCGGCTTGGGGATGGCCAACACGGTGAGCGCCGCGAGCCCGGCCAGAGTCGCCAGCAGGACGCTGAGGGCGGTGAGCACCACCCGGGCGGTGTCGGTGCCACTGCCGGCGAGCGCGAGCCGGACCAGCGTCGCCGGTCTCACCGCGTGCCGCCGGCCAGCGGCACGTCGAGCCCCAGGCCCGTGTGGTCGACCAGGCCGTCGCGCAACACGATCTCCCGATCGGCGTACGCGGCGATCCGCGGCTCGTGGGTGATCAGCACGACGGCGGTGCGCTGCTCACGGGCGAGCCGGACCAGATGGGTCAACACCTGCTCACCCGTGAGCGTGTCCAGCGAACCGGTCGGCTCGTCGGCGAAGAGCACCCGCGGCTCGGTCACCAACGCCCGGGCGGTGGCGCACCGCTGCTGCTGACCACCGGACATCTCACCTGGCCGGAGGTCGGCCAACTCCCCCACACCGAACCGGTCCAGCCAGGTCAGCGCCGCCGTCCGCGCCTCTCGCCGCCCCGTGCCGGCGAGGAGCAGGGGCAGTGCGACGTTTTCCGCCGCGGTCAACTCGGCGACCAGTTGGCCGAACTGGAACAGCACCCCGAACTCGGTGCGCCGCAACCGGGAACGGGCCGCCTCCGACCAAGTGTCGATGCGCTGCCCCTGCCAGGTGACCTCACCAGCGTCCGGCCGGAGGATCCCGGCCAGGCAGTGCAGCAGTGTCGACTTGCCGCAGCCGCTCGGGCCGGTGACGGCGACGATCTCACCCTCGGCCACGTCGAGCGTCACGCCGCGCAGCGCGGGTGTCGGGCCGTACGCCCGAACCACGCCGCGAGCCTGGAGTTGCGTCACGGGTGCACCTCCCGGTGCCAGTCGGCGACCCGGCCCAGAGTGGCGTGCAGCCACCGAAGGTCCGCGTCGAGGTGGGCGATCGCGAAGTCGGCAGCGACCACGTCGCTGAGAGTGGCGGCCGGGTCGGCCTTGACCGCGGTCAACTCACGCAGTCGTGCGGTGTGCGCGGCGCGCTGGGCGATCAGGTAGGACCGGGCCCGGTCGACGTCGGCGACCAGGAGCGCCACCACGACCTTGGCGAAGAGCGTGCTGGCCACGTACGGCATGGGTGGTTCCACAGTGGCCAGCCACCCCCGCATCGTTGATCATGAAGTTAGTGCCACGACACGCCGCGCGGGCAAGCAATAACTTCATGATCGACGGACGGGACGGGACGGGACGGGACGGGACGGGGTTGGGGTTAGGGGTTGGTGGGCCAGGTGGGGGTTCGGCCGGTCTGGGTCAGGAGGTGGGCCAGGTCGAGCGGCGGGACCAGGTCGGGAGTTGCGGTTGGAGCGGAGGGTGGGTCGGCGAAGACGCCCATCTTGCGGGCGGTGGGGCCCAACTGCTCGACCAGCCCGTGCAGCTCGGCGACCGCCTCCGGGGCCGGCTGGTAGGGCTGGCCGGTGGCGACGGCGAGGTCCCAGCCGTGCACGGTCAGGTCCAGCAGCGCCATGCCACCGATGACGGTCTGCGGCATACCCATGCCCGGCGACACGCCCTCCAGGGTCGACGGGTCCGACCAGGCGGCGACCAGCCGCCCGGTCTCCGCCTCGAACCGGTCCCGCCAGCCATCGCCCAGGTGGTCGGGCTTCTCGGCCCACTCCACCGGCCGCTTCACCGCCAACGCCTGGAAGTTGACCACCACGTCGAAGAGGTGGTTGAGCAGATCACGGACCACGTAGTCGCGGCACGGGGTGGGCAGATCGAACTGGTCGTCGGCGATGCCACGCACCACGTCGACGGTTCGCGGCGCGGCAGCCGCCAGCAGGTCGCTAGTCTGAGTGGTCATAGGGCCAGCGTATGAGGGTGGTCTTGAATAAATGCGACAGCGACCGCGTGGCGACAGCCGGGGGATTCTCGACCCCGGGCGGATGCTGCGCGAGGTGCGCTTCCGTCGGCACCTGCCGGCGGAGCCGCTACGCCGGTGGGTCGAGCACTACTGGTTGATCGACTGGGCGTTGAGCACACCGTTCGAGCAGCGGGTGGTGCCGCACCCGGCGGTGAACGTGGTGTTCCAGCGGGACGGCGACGGGCCCGAGTCCGGCGAGGTGGCCGGGGTGGGCCTCGACCTGTTCCGGATCACGCTCACCGGCACCGGCCGGGTGGGCGGGGTGCAGTTCCGCCCCGGCGGCTTCCACGCGTTCTGGCGCCAGCCGGTCAGTGAGCTGAACGGCCGCCGGGTGCCACTGCCCACGGGCCGGCTGGCACGTCCCGACCACCCGGTGTGCGCCGCCGACGACGACGAGCGGTGCCACGCCATCGACGCCCTGCTCACCTCCTGGGACCCGGCACCGGACCCGATGGCCGACGAGGCCATCCGGTTGGCCGAGGCGATCCGCGCCGACCGGACGGTGCTGCGGGTCGACGACTTCGCGGCGCGGCACGACCTTCCGGTCCGCCGGTTGCAGCGGCTCTTCCTCGAGTACGTGGGGGTAGGGCCGAAGTGGGTGATCCGCCGCTACCGGCTCCAGGAGGCCGTCGAACAGGCCGCGGGTGGCCCACTCAAATGGGCGACCCTCGCCGCCGACCTGGGTTACAGCGATCAGGCCCACCTGGTGCGCGACTTCACCGCCGTGGCCGGGGTGTCACCCGCCGCGTACGCCCGCTCGGTGCACTGAGCCCGCGCCCGCTCAGCGCCGGCGCAGGACGACCACGGCGACGTCGTCCTGGATCTCCGGTGGGGCCAACTCCATCAGCATTCGGGCGCAGAAGCGGTCCAGGTCGTCGTCGACCGTGGCGGAGACCGCGGCGAGCGCGGCCATCCCCTCGTCGATGGTCGCGTCCCGCCGCTCGATCAGCCCGTCGGTGTAGAACACCAGCGTCGCCCCGGCCGGCAGCACGAACTCCAGGTCGGCGGGGCGTGGCGCACGGACGCCGAGCAGCGGCGCGGAGTGCTGCACGAACTCGACCTTGCCGTCCATGCTGAGCACCGGCGGAAGGTGCCCGGCGCTGGCCAGCCGGACCCGCCCGGTCGGTGGGTGCAGCAGGAGTACGCAGAGCGTGGCGATCTCGTTGGGCAGCAGTGTCCGCATCAGCTCGTTGCCCCGGTGCAGGATCTCTCCGGGCCGGTGCCCCTCGACCGCGTCCGCCCGCCCCGCTTGTCGCACCTCGGCTATCCCCGGCGCCGCTTGGCGCGCAGTGGCCGTCCCCCTCCCCAGTCGCCAGCCCTGGGTTCCCGCCCAGCATCACCCGCTCGGAGAATCCCCTCCCCCCACCCGCCTGCGCCCTGGCCCC
>NZ_JAKKFI010000061.1 GCF_022230955.1 Micromonospora cabrerizensis | reverse complement strand
CCATCGGCTACGACTGGTACTCCATGTTCTCCCTCACCGGCAGCGGCACCAACCTCAACCTGACCATCCGCAACACCAGCGGCGCCGACCGGATCCGCTACGCCTGGGGCGACACCATCGGCGGCGACCCGACCACGCCCCCACCCACGACGGGCACGTTCTACCGCATCACCGTGCGGCACAGCGGCAAGACCATGGACGTCCAATCACCCAACACCAACAACGGCACGCGCGTCGGCCAGTACACCTACAGCGGCAACGCCTGGCAACAATGGCAGTTCCAGGACGCCGGCAGCGGCTACTGGCAGATCATCAGCCGGCACAGCGGGAAGTGCCTCGACGTGGTGAGCGCCTCCACCGCCGACGGCGCCGAACTCGTCCAATACACCTGCGGCACCGGCACCAACCAGCAGTTCCAGATCGTCACCAGCGGCAGCTACTTCCAGCTGCGCGCACGCCACAGCGGCAAGTGCGTGGACGTACCAGCGGCATCGACCGCGGACGGCGTGGTACTCAAGCAATATCCCTGCAACACCGGCACCAACCAACAGTGGTCCCGCACGGCCGTCTGACCGTGCGGATGGACCATCCGGCGCGCGATGACGGCGGGCGTCGGCGATGCTGTGGGCGTGGAATACGTGTCCAGAGTGCCGCGACCACCGCTGGACGGGCTGATCGACGACCTCTACTACCTGGAGGGTGCGCCGCCGTACGCCCGGCTGACGCTGCCGGCGAGTCCGGCGGCGTTCCTCATCGTCAACCTCGGGGCACCGTTCCGCATCCGCGCCGGCACCGACATCGAGGCGGCCGAGTACGTCGACGGCTGCGTGGTCACCATGCCCACCCGCGCCTTCGAGTTCGGCTATCCGCCGAAGACCCGGTCCGTCGGCGTGCACTTCAAGCCGTGGGGGCCGGCGCCGTTCCTGCCGATGCCCGCGGTCGAGTTGTGTGACCGGCCGGTGACGGTGGAGCAGGTGTGGGGCCGGCCCGCCGTTGCTGAGCTGCGGGACCGGCTGAACACGGCGGGCGGACCGCACGAGATGCTGACGCTGCTCGAGGAGGAGCTGACGCGGCGGCTGGGCGACGCGGCCGGCCTGGGGCTGGTCCGCCACACGAGCCGTATCATCGCGGCGACCAGCGGGGCGGTGGCTGTCGGCGACCTCAGGGTGGCGGCCGGTGTCAGCAGCACTCATCTGGCACAGCGGTTCAAGGAGCTCATCGGCGTCACGCCCAAGCGGATGGCCCGCAGCTACCGCTTCACCGCCACCGTGTTGTCGATCAACCCGGCTGATCCGATCGACTGGGCCGACCTCGCCAGGAGCGCGGGCTACTTCGACCAGGCCCACTTCGGCCACGAGTTCCGGGCCTTCACCGGGCTCACCCCGACACGGTACGTCGAAGTCCGGCGGCGGTTCCTGCGCGAACATCCCGGCCACGTGCTGGACGGCTGGCCGCTGCCGGCCGATTGATTCCTTACAAGACCGGCAGCCCGCGCAACTCTAATCTGAGGGCATCCCCCACGCAGAGGAGTGCCCATGGGCAGAGTGGTGATGTACGGCTCGGTGTCGGTGGACGGCTTCATCGCGGACGAGAAGGACCAGCCCGGGCCACTGTTCGACTGGTTGACCAGCGGTGACGTCCCGTTGGACGAGAGCGGCGCGCTGAAGGTGTCCCGAGAGTCCTTCGACCACACCCGGTCGTACTGGGACCAGATCGGGGTGACGATCGCCGGCCGCCACGTCTTCGACCTGACCGACGGCTGGGACGGGAAGCCTCCGAGCGGGATCGACCACGTGGTCGTCGTGACGCACCGGCCGCCGCCCGAGGGCTGGGACCCGGCCGCGCCGTTTCACTTCGTGGACGGTGTCGAGGCAGCCGTTGCCAGGGCGCAGGAGCTTGCGGGTGACCGCATCGTCGAGGTCGCCGCTGGCGACGTCGGTGGCCAGGTGCTGGCCGCGGGCCTCGTCGACGAGGTGCGCATGGACGTCGTACCCGTCGTGTTCGGGTCCGGCAAGCGCTACTTCGGGTCGGTCGACGCACAGCACCTGTTGGCGGATCCTGACGTGGTGATCCAGGGCAAGCGGGTGCTTCACCTGCGCTACCGGGTGCGCCGATGACCCCCGGTGTGTTTCCGGCCCCCGGGTTCGGGTAGCAAGCGGGACCTGCTTGTGGGAGGTACGCATGAGCGACACCGCACCTGACTATTTCAAGCCCGAGGGCGGGATCTTTCTTGCCACCCTGTTGATCGTCCGCGATATCGAACGGTCGCGGGAATACTACGAAAGGGTTTTCGGTGCGACCTGCGTACACGAGAGTGCGCCGTTGATCATGCGGTTCCACAACAGTTACATCATCATCAACGTCGAAGGCGGCCCGACCGACGACAAGCCCACCGTGCAGGCCAAGGCGCCGGTCGACTCCAACACGTTGAGCTGCGCGATGAACGTGCGCGTGACCGATATCCACGCCCTCTATGCGGAGTGGACGTCGCGCGGCGCGGAGTTCCTCACCGAGCCGAAGGACCACGGCACGGAGATTCGATGCTATCTGCGTGACCCCGACGGCTATCTGGTGGAGATCGGCCAGGGCCTGTGAGCGCTGCCCCCGAAGACGGGCGGCACGGCCTGTGGTCCGCGGCCCGTCACTCGTACCGGTACTTCAGCGCGTCCGCCTCCCTCTGCTCGATGTCGGCGATCGTCAGGTCCGGCATCCGCAGTTGGGCCAGCGTCACCTCGGCCGAGGTCGGCTGGGCGTCCGCCGGCAGCCACTGTTCCGGCTTCCAGGCCCCGCTGCGCAGCAGCGCCTTCGGGCAGTGCGGGTAGACCTCCTCGATCCCCAGCACCAGCGCACTGGCCGGTGGCTTGCCCACGGCGGTCAGCTGGGACAGCAGGTCGGGGCGGGTGGAGACGCAGGCCCGGCCGTTCACCCGGAGCGTCGTGGTGCGCCCAGGGATGACGAACATCAGCCCGGCCCGCCCGGTGGCGATGACGTTCTGCAGGGTGTCCAGGCGCTTGTTGCCGGTCGCGTCCGGTATCGCCAGCGTCCGTTCGTCCAGGACGGAGACGAACCCGGCGGGGCCGCCGCGCGGGGTGACGTCACAGTTGCCGTCGGCGTCCACGCTGGCCACCAGGACCAGCGACGAGCAGGCGATCAACCGCCGGGTCTGCTCGGTGAGTTCGGTCATCTGCTTTCGCACGGCCGCGTCGGTGGGGAGTTCGTAGACCTGACGCAGCGCCTCCTGGTCGGGCACGGCGTCGAGGCGTAGCGAGTCGAAGGCGGTGGTGGCCGGGGCTGACGTCATACCGCCCGATCCTAGGGCGTGCATCGACGTGAGCGCTGACTGATGAGTCTCCGGCCGGCCGTCCTTACCTAGACTGACCCCATGCGGCAGGCACTGAAGGACCTGACCTTCTCCGAGCACTCCGAGTGGTTCGGCCTGGGCCCACTGGCGGTCGCCGTCCTGGCCGGCATCCGTGCGAACGTGGCCGACGAGCCTTTCGCCCGCTGGGCCTGGGCCGCCATCGCCGTCCTCATGCTGATCGCCTGCGCCGTCCACGTGATCTGGACCAGGAAGAGGCGCTCCTGAGCCCGACCGGCGCCGTGCCCAGGGCGGGGTGAACCGGCCAACATACTGGCGCGCACGGGGGAGTGGGTCGCGCCAGTACTGGTCCCCGCCGCCAGACTGATCGACCCGGTCGGGTCTGCGTCTCGACAGACCCGGGCGAGGACGTGACACGCACCGGCAGCGAAGAAGGCCTAATCCGCGCGGGCCAGGCGACCCGCTGATCTGCTCGCTCGATCGCCGTCCGGCGGTGGCATCCCGCTGCGACTGCTGCCATCACCCCATCCCCTCAGACCGGACGCGGGGTTTCGAAAGGTCAGATCAGGATCGCGGCGAGAGCGCGGAACGCGTCGGCGGGAAACGCCGTGGCGTCACCGCCGTTGAGCACCTGGACCGCCACCTCGTCCGCGCCAGCCTGGTAGTGCTTCTCCAGCCCGGCCGCGACCTGCTCAGCCGTGCCCCAGGGGATCAGGGCGTCGACGAGGCGGTCGCTGCCGCCGCCGGCGAAGTCCTCGTCGGTCCAGCCGAATCGCCGCAGGTTGTTGGTGTAGTTCGGCAGTGCGAGATATCCGCTCGTGTACTGCCGCGCCGTGGCGCGCGCGGTGCCGGGGTCCGCGTCGAGGACCACCGCGACCTCCGGAGCGAGCAGCCGGTCCGGCCCGAGTGCCGCCCGGGCCTCGGCGGTGTGCTCGGCAGGGACGAAGTACGGGTGTGCCCCGGCCGAACGGTCGCGGGAGAGTTCGAGCATCCGCGGGCCGAGCGCGGCCAGGACCCGCCGCTCGGGTGAAAGCCCGGCGGCGTCGAGGCCGTCGAGGTAGCTCACCATCTTCGAGTACGGCTTGCGGTAGGCGGTGCCGCTGCCCTCCAACAGCACCGCGTGGCTGGCGCCGAGACCGAGCAGGAACCGGCCGGGATGGGCCCGCTCCGCGTCCTGGGCGAACGCCGCCACCTCCGGGGGCGACGAGTGCCAGATGCTCACGATCCCCGACGCGACGCCGATACGCGTGGTCCCGTCCAGGATCTCCCGGAAGCGTGGGGCGACGTTCTCCCCGAAGCCGCCCGAGAACCAGAGCCGTGCGTAGCCGAGCTCCTCCAACTCGGCCGCGGCGTCGACGGCCGCGCCCCGACTCTCGCTGACGAGGAAGAACGGTTGCCACACGCTGACGAGTCGTTGTGCCATAGCGAAAGACTAGCCATGCCGAGCGCCGTCGGTGGTGTTGTCCTCCGTGCCCCCCGGGTTCCCACCGCAGGAGCAGTCCTCCTGATCCTCCGGCAACGCCGTCACCGCCTCGCCGATCAGGCCCCGCAGGCGATCGACGTTTCGGGCGAAGACCGCGAACACCTCCTGCTGGGTCACGCCGTGACCCACCTCGACGCCCGAGTCGAGGTCGGTCACCAGTGACAGCGCGGTGTAACACAGTGCCAGTTCGCGTGCCAGTACCGCTTCGGGATGGCCGGTCATGCCGACGACCGACCAGCCCTCTCGGCCGTACCAGCGTGACTCGGCGCGGGTGGAGAACCGGGGCCCCTCGATGACGACCATGGTGCCGCCGTCGACCGGCTGCCAGTTGGCGCAGCGGGCGGCGTCGAGGACCGTGGCGCGTCCGACCGGACAGTAGGGGTCGGCGAACGGGGCATGGACCACCCCGGGCAGGTGCCCGTCGGTGCCGGGTGTTCCGTCGTAGTAGGTCTGCTCGCGGCCGCTGGTCCGGTCGACCAGTTGGTCCGGTACGACGAGGGTCCCGGGGCCCAGATCCGGTCGCAGGCCGCCCACGGCGCCCGCTGCGAGCACCTGGCGGACACCGACCGCTCGCAGCGCCCAGAGATTGGCCCGGTAGTTGATGCGGTGCGGCGCGAGGGTGTGACGGCGCCCGTGGCGGGGCAGGAACGCCACCGGACGCCCGGCGAGTCTCCCGATGGACAGCCCGTCGCTTGGTGGTCCGTACGGGGTGTCGACCGTGACGTCGGCGACGTCGTCGAGGAACTCGTAGAGACCCGACCCGCCGATCACGCCGATCGGCGGGCGGTCGGTCGTGCGGACCGGTCCTTCAGACATGCGAACTTCTCCTCAGAGTGGAACGGGGTGGAGTGCGGAGCGCTGGGGACCCGGTCAGGGACGGCTGACCCGTCGGTCCCTGACGCGGCGGCCGACCGTGCCGACGACCAGAGCCACCGCGACGACGGCCCAGACGACGGTCAGCCCGGCGGCGAGCCCCAGCGGATAGTTGCGGTCCGGTAGGCCCGGGTTCGGAGGTGCCGAGGGTGGTCGCCACAGCAGTGGCACCGCGATCAGCAGCAGTGTGGCGCTGGCCAGCAGGCCCGCAGTGATCCAGGCCCGGCGTGGCCGGTCTGTCACCAGTCGACCCAGCACCAGCCCGACCAGCCCGACCAGCGGTGCCACCAGGACGTCGTGCAGCAGCGGGCCGGCGATCAGCCAGGGCAGGGTGGCGCCGAGCTGGGGGAGGAGCAGCCAACCGCCGTACGTCGCCGCCGTGGCACCGAGTGCGAGCAGGAGCAGACGGACGGTTCTCACCGCAGCACCTCCAGTCGGGCCACCCACTTGGTCTGGAGGACACCCGGCCGGCTCGGAGCGATGAGACGGCAGGGGTATCCGTGGTCGGGGGACAGCTCTTCGCCGTTGATCCTCAGTGCCAGCAGGGTCAGCGGGTCGCCGGCATGGGCGGCCGGGAGGGTGCTCGCCGCGTAGAGGCCGTCGGTCTCCAACGAGGTGATCCGAACAGGTCGGTCGGTCGGGGCCCCGAGCCGTCGGAGCAGCTGGACGACGGGCACGCCGGTCCAGGAGGCGGAGGCGCTCCAACCCTCGACGCAGGCGATCGGTAACTCCGCCGTGCGTTGTGGCAGGGCGGTCAGTTCGGCCAGGGACAGGGTGCCCCGCCCGCCCGGCCAGATGATCTCCAGCCGCCAGTCCGGTGGAACGGCGATGCGAGCGGCTGCCGCCGTACGGTTGATCGGTACGCCCTGCGGTCCGGACGCCGAACGCCAGGCCAGCGGGGAGACCCGACGAAGCCACGGCACGGTGACCCCGGCGGTGGCCAGCACGGCGACGCCAGCGACGCCAGCCGAGGTGCGCAGGAACACGCGCCGTTCGGACGAGTCTCGACCGTCGCGCCCGGTGGTCGCAGCCTCACCACCATCCTGCTGGCGCCGCAGCGGCGTTCGCAGCGCCGCGCGGGCGACCGGGAGCTTCACCGCGACGTGCAGCAGCAACGCGCCCACCACCAGCCAGGCGACCGCGTAGTGCGCCGTCGGGAAGAAGAATCCCCACGGGTACGACTGCGCGACGTTGAACAGGCCCGTGACCAGTTCGAAGAAGGCGGCGCAGACCAGGACCAGGACGGAGACCCGTTCGAGGACGTGCGCGGTCAACCGGATCGGCTGGCGCAGGGGCGGACGGACGAACAGCCGGGGGTAGACGCTCCACAGTTTGCCGAGCAGCAACGGGACCGCCGCGATCCCGGAGAGCACGTGCACGCCCTGGGTGACCCGGTAGAGGTTGACCGGTCGGGTCGGCCAGGTGAACCAGCCCGGCGGGTGCTGGATGAAGTGGCTGAGCAGTCCGGTGACGAAACACAGCCCGAACGCCACCCCGAGCCAGAGGCCGAGCCGGGCGGCGACCAGTGGCGAGTGGGACGGCCCCGGAAAGTCCTCCGGGGTGGGAACCCGTGGTTCGAGGTTCATCGGCGTGCCAACTCGACAAACCAGCGCGGGCCGGACCGGAAGCCGTCGACGACCCGCAGACCGGCGGCGGCCGCGGCGCGGTCCATCGCCTCCACTCCGACTCGTGCCCAGCTGAACGCCGATCCCCGGCGCGAGCAGGACAGGACGTAGGCCTGTCCCTGCCACAGGCCGGCGCCGGGCGGGTCCACCTCGACCACCAGCGTCCCGTCGGCCGCGATCAGGTCGCCGCAGCGGCGCAGCAGTCGGACCGGGTCCCCGCCGATGCCGATGTTGCCGTCGGCGAGTACGGCGTGCGCCCACCGCCCCTCTCCGGGAAGCGGTCCGAGGATGTCGCGTCGCAGGGCTACCACTCCCCGGCCCTGGGTCAGGCGTACCGCCTCGGCGGAGATGTCCACCCCCAGTGCGACGAGGCCGCGCTGGGCGAGCGCCATGGTCAGCCGGCCGGGGCCGCAGCCGAGGTCGATCGTGGGCCCGCTGCACCGGGCGGCGACGGATTCGATGGCCGGTTCGGGCGGGCCGTGCCAGCGCCGTACCGGTAACAGGTCACGTCGCCCGTCGGCGTGCACCAGCCAGTGTTCGGGTTGCGCCGGGGGCAACGTGGCAGCCGGCCTGCGGCGTGCGTCCTGTTCCGCCGGCCACGCGTCGGGTCTGCCCAGCACCACATCGAAGCCGTCGAGACTGATCGTCGACGTCACCGCAGGTGTCCGTTCACCAGTTGGCCGCCTACCGACGCGACGGCATCCGCGAACCGGGTACCGGGCAGGTCGGCCGCGACCGTCAGCGCTGTCGGCCAGTCGTCGACGTCCCGCAGGACGGGCAGGATCGCCGGGTGTACGCCGTGTTCGCGGAGAGCGGCGAGGGTGCGTCGACCGGTCTCGTCGGTCGACATGGGTACGTCGCGCAACACGCCTGCGGACGCCGGATCGCGTAATCCGAGTGCCCACCAGCCGCCGTCGAGCGCCCGTCCGAACACCGCGTCGTGCTCGGCGAGTCGCCGCAGCGCTGCGGTGAGCAGGGCCGGCGTGACCTGCGGGGTGTCCATGCCGATCTGCAGCACCGGTCGGCCGGGGAAGGCCGCGCCGGTGTCGGCGTGCGCATTGGCGAGGCGGTCGGCGAACGTGTCGCCGCGCTGCGGGATCAGGTGCCAACCTGCCAGCGCGGCGGTCAGCTCCGCGCCGTACTCGGCGTCGGCGAAACGACCGGTGTGGGCCAGTACGGGAATGGTGGACGCGGTGGCGCGTACCGCCGCGAGGGTGTCCAACAGTGCCGCCGCGGCGATCCGGGCCGCCTGTGTGGGATCAGCGGGCGGGCAGAGCCGGGTCTTGGCCAGCCCCGGGACCGGTGCTTTCGCGACCAGGAGCAGCACATTCATCGGGCACCGCCGACGCCGGTACGCAGCACTCCGGCGAAGTCCCGGGTCGCCCGCACGGTGCCCCGGACCGACCCGGAAACCTTCGACCTGGTGCCGGCGGCCCGGGGCGCGTACGCGACGTCCAGCTCGACCATCCGCCAGCCCGCCCCGGCCGCGCGGAGCAGCAGTTCCAACGGGTAGCCGAACGCGCGGTCGGTGACACCGAGTTCCAGCAACGCCGCCCGGCGGGCCACCCGGATCGGGCTGATGTCGTACACCGGCACCCCACGGCGTCGGAGCAGCGCCGAGACCAGCGCGTTGCCCGCGCGGGCGTGCCACGGCCAGGCGTCCGCCGAGACCGGTCGCCGCCGCCCGACGGCGAGATCCGCCCGACCGTCGAGCACCGCCGCGACGAGCCTGGGCAGCTCGGCTGGGTCGAACGAGCCGTCCGCGTCGAGGACGCAGACCAGATCAGCGTCCGCCGCCAGCAGGCCGGTGTGCACTGCCGCGCCGTACCCGCGTCTCGGCTCGTGCACGACGCGGGCGCCGTACTCGGCGGCGACGACCGGCGAACCATCTGTGGAGCCGTTGTCGACCACGAGGGCGCGGTAGCCCGGCGGTAGCCCGCTCAGTACGGCAGGCAGTGCGGCCGCCTCGTCCAGACACGGCAGCACCACGTCGATCGTTGTGTGCATACCGGCGACGCTAGGCCTGCCACGCGCCGATCCGACCGCCGTACCGCCTTACGAATCGCTTACGCGGCAACGGGTCTTACGAGTCCCTGACGTCTCACCGTCGGGCCGTCGGATCCCTGGTCGGAGGTCGTATCGTCGGCCGTCACCATGACCACGATGACCCGGCCGGGACGATCCCGGCGCGCCGACCTGATCGTCCTCGGTGCCGAGGTGGCCCTGCTCGCCGCCGCCGTCACCGTCGGGGCACTGCTCAACCATCGGGGTGTGCGGCTGCACGCCGACGCTGCGCCGCTCTACGCCAGTTGGCAGCCCCATCTGGGTGTGGGCACCCCCGCCGCCCTTCTCGTCGCGGCACTGGTCGTCTGGCGGGGCGTGCGCTGGGCGACCGACACGCGGTGGCCGTGGCTGCTGGCGGTCGGCTACCTCGCCTCGGTGCTCTGGACACTGTCGCTGGCCCTGGTGGACGGCTGGTCCGCCGGGTTGACCGAGCGGCTCACCGTGCAGGCCGAATACCTGCACGAGGTGCCCCGGGTGACGGATGTCGGCGCCATGGTGTCCGGTTTCGCCGCCCGGATCCTCGACTTCCAGCCCGATTCGTGGTCCACCCACACCGCTGGTCATCCGCCGGGAGCGTTGCTGTTCTTCGTCGCGTTGGAGCGGATCGGCCTGGGCGGCGGGGCTGCCGCCGGGTTCGCCTGTGTGCTGCTCGGAGCAACGGTCTCGGTGTCGATCCCGGTGACGTTGCGGGCGCTCGGCGCCGAGGACGCGGCACGGGCGGTGTGGCCGTTCCTGATCCTCTTCCCGGGGGCGGTCTGGGTGGGCGCGTCCGCGGACGGGTTCTTCGCCGCGGTGGTCGCGGCCGGGCTGGCGCTGCTGGCCGTGGGTGGCCGAGCGGGTGCCGTACCCGGCGGGTTGCTGCTCGGTTTCGCGCTCTACCTGTCGTACGGGTTCGTCCTGGTCGGGGTGCTCGCCGTGACCGTGGTGCTGCTCCGGGCCCGGAATCGCCTCGGCGTGCTACTGCTGGTCGCGGCGGCGGTCGCGGCGGTTGTCGCCGGGTTCACCCTGGCCGGCTTCTGGTGGCTGGACGGCTACCACCTGGTGGCACGTCGCTACTACCAGGGCTGGGCGGCGGAACGCCCCTTCGGTTACTGGGTCTGGGCGAACCTGGCCGCTCTGCTGCTCTCGGCCGGCCCGGTGCTCGGGCCAGCGGTGCGGCGGGCGGTGGCCGCCGTACCGATCCGACCGCCGAGCCACCCGCTCACGGCGACCCTCCGGCAGCGGTTGGCCAGCGCCGGACCCGCGGTGTGGCTGCCCATCGCGGCGGCGGTGGCCGTGCTCGCGGCGGACCTGTCCGCTCTGAGCAAGGCCGAGGTGGAGCGCATCTGGTTACCGTTCACCGTCTGGCTGCTGGTCGCCACCGCGCACCTGCCCGCCAACCACCGTCGGTGGTGGCTGGCAGGACAGGCCGCCACCGCGCTTCTCGTCAACCACCTGTTGTGGACGGTGTCCTGACCGTCGCCGGTGCCCGCATCACCGCACTGGTGAAGTCGGCGATCCCAGCGGCGAAACCGGTCCGGGCCGTGAAACCCAGCAGCCGGGTCGCGCGGCCCGGATCGGCCACCACGTGCCGGACGTCCGCTGCCCGTCCGCCCCCGACCGTGACCGGCGTCGGCCCGCGCATCGCCGTGGCCAACTCGTGGGCCAACTCGCCGACGGTGTGCGGCTCACCCGAGCAGACGTTGACCGGGACCAGCGGATCCGGTGCCGGTGTCGTCAGCGCCAGCAGGTTCGCCGCGGCGACGTCGGTGACGTGCACGAAGTCGCGCCGCTGCCGGCCGTCCTCCAGGACGCGGGGCGGTTGCCCGGCGGCCAGCGCCGACCGGAAGATCGACGCGACCCCGGCGTACGGGGTGTCGCGGGGCATCCGCGGACCGTAGACGTTGTGGTAGCGCAGTGCCCAGACCGAGCCGCCGGTCTGCCGGGCCCAGGCACCGGCGAGGTGTTCCTGCGCCAGCTTGGTGGCGGCGTACGTGCTGTGCGGTTCCAGCGGTGCGTCCTCCGGCACGAGCCCGGGGGAGAGCGCCCGGTCACAGCGGGGGCAGGTCGGCTCGTACCGGCCCGCCGCGAGGTCGGCAGCGCGGCGGGCGGCGGGCCGGACGATGTCGTGCGTCGGGCAGTGGTAGCGGCCCTCGCCGTAGACCACCATCGAGCTGGCCAGCACGAGGCGGCGTACCCCGGTGGTGTGCATCGCCGCGAGCAGGGTGGCCGTGCCGAGGTCGTTGTGCGCGGCGTACCGGGGGGCGTCGCCGGGGTCGATGCCGTGGCCGACCATGGCCGCCTGGTGGCACACCGCGTCGACCCCGGCGAGCAGCCCGGTCAGTAGTTCCAGGTCACGGACGTCGCCGACCACGAGATCGTGTCGCTCGGCCCAGGGTGGTGGTGTGGCACCGTGCGCCTCCGGCAGGAGCGCGTCAACGGCCACCACCTCGTGCCCGTGGTCGGCGAGCAGATCGGCGACGTGCGAGCCGATGAATCCGGCCGCACCGGTGACAAGTATCCGCATTCCGGTCACCGTATGACCTCGTCCACGCCCGGGAGGGCCTGCTCGCGCAGCCGTAAGAACCTCGCAAGCTTTTGCGGGTTCGGGCGGACCGCACTGCGTGGCTACGCTGGGCCGATGGACGTGCGGGCAATGACGGGCCGGAACGGGGGAGGTTCGTGACACAGCGCGTGCTGGTGGTCGACGACGACCAGACCGTGAGCGACGTCATTCGTCGTTACCTGGAGAACGACGGCTTCCAGGTGAGCCTCGCCGCGGACGGGGAGGCGGCCCTGGCGGCGGTGCAGCGGCAGGCGCCCCACCTGGTCGTGCTCGACCTGATGCTGCCCCGGATCAACGGCCTACAGGTGTGCCGGGAGCTGCGAGCCCGTCCGGACGGCGTACCGATCATCATGCTGACCGCACGCGGTGACGAGTCGGACCGGATCCTCGGGCTGCAACTCGGCGCCGACGACTACCTGACGAAGCCCTTCTCTCCCCGGGAACTGGTGCTGCGGGTCCGTTCGGTGCTGCGTCGTGCCGGCAGCGAACCTCCCCCTGAGCGACCGGAGGCGCTGACCGACGGTGAGTTGGTGGTGCACCCCGGGTCCCGAACCGCCCGCCTCGGCGGGACCGAACTGGCCCTGACGCTGCGCGAATTCGACCTGCTTGTCCACCTTCTGCGGCACCCGTCCCAGGTGTTCGGGCGGGCCGAACTGCTGGAGCAGGTCTGGGGCTGGAACTTCGGCGACCACTCGACCGTGACCGTGCACGTACGCCGGCTGCGGGAGAAGATCGAGGCCAACCCGGCCGATCCGCGACGGATCGTGACCGTCTGGGGCGTCGGCTACCGGTACGAGCCCGCCCGTGCGTGACCTCCTGCTGATCTTTGCGATCTCTCTCGGCGCGGCGCTTGCCATCGGGTTCGTCGGCGCGGTGCTGCTCCGTGCGCTTCGGCGCAGTTCGATCACCGTGCACCTCAGCGTGCTGCTCACCACCACGGTGGTCGCCGTCACTGTCGGGGTGATGGCTGTCGCGGAGGCGATGTTCCTCTCTCCACACGATCTTGAAGTGGTGCTGATCACCGTCGCGGCGGCCGCGGTGGTCAGCCTCGCCGTCGGCGGGCACTTCGGCCGCCGACTGGCACTCGCCGCGGTCTGGCGGGATCAGGCCCGCGAGCGGGAACGACAGCTGGAGAAGGGGCGGCGTGACCTGGTCGCGTGGGTCTCGCACGACCTGCGTACGCCGCTGGCCGGGCTGCGGGCCATGGCCGAGGCGCTCGAGGACCGGGTGGTCCGTGACCCGGACACGGTCGACGAGTACCACCGACGGATCCGGCTGGAAACCGACCGGATGACGCGACTCGTCGACGACCTGTTCGAGCTGTCCCGGATCAACGCGGGAGCGCTGCGGTTGTCGTTGACGGCGGTGCCGCTCGGCGAGGTGGTCTCGGACGCGCTGGCCAGCACCGCCCCGTTGGCCGACGCTCGCCGGATCAAGCTGGTGGCCAGTGAGTCGGGGTGGCCGACGGTCGCCGCGAGCGAACCGGAGCTGGCCCGGGTCGTGGCCAACCTGCTGCTCAATGCGGTCCGCTACACCCCGGAGGACGGCACGGTCCGCATCGAGGCCGGTCGCGAGGGGGACCACGCCTGGCTGTCGGTTGCCGACACCTGTGGCGGCATCCCCCCGGCCGACCTTCCCCAGCTGTTCGACATCGCGTTTCGCGGCGAACCGGCCCGCACCCCCAGCCCTGGCAACGGTGGGGCGTCCGGAGGCCTCGGTCTCGCCATCGTCCGTGGCCTTGTGGAGGCGCACGGAGGTCGGGTCGACGTGCGCAACACCGCCGACGGCTGCCAGTTCATGGTTCGACTGGGCGCTGCCTGACGAGGTGGACGAGTCGGCCGCGGGGTACCGGACATGGGGGTGCAGCAGTCGGGCTGTGTGGGATCGGGCGGCCCGCGTTCAGAGATGGAGGGGACCGTCAGATCACTGGTCCCCGTGATTGCCCTCCCAGTAACCACCCCCGGGGGGAGTGTCTGCCTGGATGGCGACCTGATTGCCGTCGAGGTCGTTCTCCACGACACGGCAGTTGACGCAGCCACCCCGACCGGTGATCAGAATTCCGTGGGTCTGGGTGTGGGACTTGGTGTCGCGGATCAGGTTGCCACGGATGGTGACCGAGTCGGCGGCGGCGTTGATGGTGATACCGGCCCGGCTGCTGGGAGCGGCCGGCAGTTCGTACGCTGTCCCGGGCGGCGGCGTGTCCGCGCTCCAACTGTTGGCGCTGCCAGGGCGAATCGGGGTGAGGGTGAGGGTGGTGGCGTCGTTGGCGGCCACGACGGCATACCGGTGGCCGACGCGTAGCACCTTGCCGCGATGGCCGTCGGCCGGCCAGCTCATACGCTGGTCGACCAGGGTGGTTCGGCTGTAGCGGACCGATTCGCCGCCCCCCTCGGCTGCCTCGGCACACTGGCGGCCGTTGTTGCGGATCCGGTTGTTGATGATGACGGCGTCGGTCAGTGGCCGGTCGAAGCGGATCCCGTCGAGACTGTTGCCCCAGATGTCGTTGCTCTCGATGACGATCTCCTCGGCGGCGGCGGCCTGGTCACCGTCGCCGAGGTCCTGGTGGTGGTAGCCGTAGCGGCCGTTGCCGGTGATCCGGTTGCCCCGCACCGTGTAGGGCCCGGCGGTGTTACCGATGCTGACCCCGTCGCGCAGATTGCCGTCGAGGACACAGTCGGTGAGCAGGCCGCCCTTGCCGGGGATGCCGGTGGTGCCCTTCGCCGAGACCTGGAAGCCGGCCTCCAGGTTCCCGGTCATGGTGCACCCGGTGACGATGAGACCGTCGGCGCCCCAGTCGGAGATGCCGAACCGGTTGGCCTCGGCGTGGCAGCCGACGATCCTGATCCCGCGGGGCTGGGGACGATCGGGGTGCTGCATCTCCAGGAAGATGCCGTTGGTCGCGTTGCCGACCGCGACGCAGTTGGCGATGGTCAGCCGCTCAATCGCCCCCCACCCGCCGACGCCGATGCCGATGCCGGCGCCGCCCATCTCCATGCCGTTGTCCATCCGGCCGCACTCGAGCACCCGGACCGCCTGGATCAGGGTGTCCTGGAGGAAATCGCAGCCGAAGCCGGTGGCGGCGGTGTGGTGGATGAACAGGTTCCGGAACAGCCCGCCGGTCACGTACTGCAACCCGAGCCCCTTGGCCAGTGGGTCGTACGCCGACTGCGCAACCCCCGACCCGTCGATCTCGAAGTCCGCGAAGGTGCAGTACGCGAGATGACGGTCCGGACTCGCCCCGTGCAGTTGGGCGGTGTAGAAAGCCAGTGGTACCGCCTGAGACCGGTTGCCCTCGTTACTCAGCACGAACCGGGTGGCACCGGGTCCCGCGCCCATCAGCGACACCCCGCTGCGCCACACCGTGGCGGCGTCGCGGATGGCGTACACCCCGGGCGGGCAGTAGATCACTCGCGCTCGCCCGTCCGCGGCGAACGCGTCGCCCAGTTGGTCGACCAGCGCGGCGAGCGCGGGCTGGTCGTTGGTCGTGCCGTTGCCGGTCAGGCCGTGGTCCTGGGCGTCACACAGCAGCGGTGCCCCGGCCACGGGGTACGGACGCACTCCCGGGCTGGCCGGGGTCACCTGGCTCGGCACCGAAATCTCTCCCCTCGTGACCACCGGTCGTCGACCGGTCCCTCAGCCCGCAGAAGACCGCCGTGCGGCGTCATTCGAGAGCGTCCTTGACCTTCTTCACGACGTTGGTGAGTCCCTGCTGGTGGGCGCCGGCGGCGTTGCCGGGCTTGCCCGGCCCCTGCGAGCCGTCGTAGGTGACGAACAGTCATGCCCCCGATGACGGCCGCAAGCACCGGGTTGGCGGCCACGGCCTTCTCGGTGGTCTCGGCGGGGGCGCCTTCGAGCAGCCGGGCCAGCATCGTGGTGAGCATCTCGACGTGACCGATCTCCTCGGTCCCGATGTCCATGATCATGTCTTTGTACTTGCCGGGCACGCGGCAGGTCCAGCCCTGCCACAGGTACTGCATCATCACGGTCATCTCGCCGAACTGTCCGCCGAGAATCTCCTGGAGTTTCATCGCGAACAGGGCGTCGGGCTTCTCGGGCCTGGCCTGGAACTGCAGGTGCGGGTCGTGGCGGAACACTGCGTTCTCCGATCGTGCGCCGCGCCGCCCGGTGCGGCGTTGGGCTTCGTGTTCCTCAACCGGTGGCCCTTAGGTGCCGCTCGTGGCCTCACCGGGTCAGCACCGCTGTCCCGCACATTCGAGATCGGCTCCGCCGGGGCTGCCGGACCGAACGGTCAGACCCAGCGCCCGCTCCGGTTGGCGCGGTACCGATGTCGCGGGTGTGGCGAGTGGGTGAGCGGCGGTTCGGCCGAGCCCGCCCCCAGGTCCTGAGATGGGGTGGGGTGCGTGCCGGCCAGGCGTGACCAGAAGAGCGCCAGGGTGGCGGCACCGGCCAGTAGCACGTCCACGGCCACGCTCTCGTCGCTGTCGTGCCAACGGTCCTCGGGCAGGCTGGTGCCGAAGAACAGCACCGGTGCGTCGAGCTTGCGGGCCAGCAGCTCGGCGGGCCCGCCGCCGGCGTTATGGCGTCGGAGGTGCCTCGGCCGTAGACGCGCCCGCCGCGCTCGGCGGGCTCGAACGGGGGAGTCTCCTCCCACTGCTCGTCCTTGGCCGCGCGCACGTCGTGGTGGCTGTAGACCAGCACGGTGGGCATGGATGTCAGACGTCATGACCATGGCGCTCCCGCTGTCCATCGACTGCCTCCGTGCCGCACGAGGCGCGGCCGGAACGGCGGTGGAGGGCACATGTCTTGACCCGTGATCTGTCCCTACCCTACGAAGCTGATCTCACACCTGGGCTTCAGCGGGGCCGGCCGGAGATCGGGGAGGCGGCGGTCAGGCGCACGTCGGTCACGGCGAACCGGCTGCGGGGCAGCGCGGGGATGCGGCGCAGCGAGATGGTCAGGTCCTGCTCGGGCACCGTGTAGTCCAGCCGTGCCAACCAGCCCGCGAAGGCCGCGAGCAGGGCCACGGTGACATCCTCACCCGGGCAGCGGTGCCCGGTGCGCCGGTCGGCGCCGCCCTGGGGAACCAGCTCGTACGGGTCGGGGGTGCGCCCGACGAATCGCTGTGGGTCGAAGCGGTACGGATCCGGCCACAGCGCCGGGTCGTGGTTCTGGCCGTAGATGTCGAGCAGGACCAGTGACCCTTCGGGAACGTGCTGGCCCTGCCAGGTCAGGTCGGTGACGGCCCGGCCGCCCACGAACGGGGCGAACGGGTAGAAGCGGCGTACCTCGTGGGCGAAGGCGACCGCATAGGCGACGTCGCCGGCGCGCAGGTGGTCGCGCTGCTCGGGCCAGCGGTGCAACGCGTGTGCTGTGAACGCCACGAACCAGGACACCGCGACGGTGGGGCGGATGACGTTGAGCAACTCGACCGCGGCGAGCTGGGGGTCCAGGGGCTGGTCGTCGCGGTCGCGGTGTCCGGCGACCGCTTCGAGGACGGACCCGGCAGGTGCGATGACGACATCTGCGCGGACCTGCTCGACGAGCCCGGCCAGCCAGTCCTCCCGACGCCCACGGGCGCGCCGTGCCCGCCAGTGTCGCGGGCCCAGGGTGGCGAAGCCGTCGACCATGGCGGTCAGGTCGCGGGCCACCGGCGCGATGTCCGCGTCGTCGAGCGGAACTCCGGCCCAGCCGCAGACGCCCTTGGTGAGCACGCGGCTCGCCTCGTCGAAGAGCACGATCCGCCGCCCGTCGCCGCCTTTCGCGATCGCCTCGTTCCAGGCCGTGCCGACGTGGTCGACCAGGTCGGCGACGCCTGTCGGGTCGGTGAGCAGGGACAGGAACATCGCCTTGCGATGACGGTGGTCCGCACCGTCGAGCGTGTGTACGGCCCGGTGGCCGAACAACGTTCCCTGTACCGGTTCCGGAATGGCCCCGTGTCGACGCACATGCCGTTCGTCGTAGAAGAACCGCACCGCGTCGGGCCCGCGCAGCGTGAGTGCCGGCTGGCCCAGTATCCGGGTCCGTACGGCGGACCGACCGTCGCGTCGCGCCAGCGCGGGTAGCCAGGCGTAGCCGTTGAGCGGCAACCCGAGTGAGTCGTCCAGGTGTCGTCCGCGCTGGTCGGTCATGAGCGGGCAGTGCCCACTGTGTCCGGCCCGAAACCTCACCCCGACCGAGCCACCCGCCCGGCACCTCCGACGCGATGCCGACGGGTCCTGCGTTCAATGTGCCGGGGAGGGGGCGGGTGAGGGTGTGGTGACGACAGCTCGGGGGTAGCGGTAGGTAGGCAGGCAGGAACCCCGAGGAGGACGAGATGACCGATCCCAGGTACGTACCGATCGCACTCGCCGGCTCTGAACAGCTCATCGACGACGACGGCGTGGGCGCCGACGGCGGCGGGGAGATCGTCGGCGCGGACGACGCGGCGGCCGACGCCGCCCGGACCGGTGCCGACGTGGACCTGTCCCACGCGGCCCGCGACGGCGACGGCGTGCCGACCGGCGCGGCGGATGTCGAGGCCGACCGTGAGCGCGCCGCCGGCGACAGGTGACCCTGACGAGGTGCCGACGCCCGCCCCGCCGTCCCTGAGGGCGGCGGGGCGGCTTCGGGAGGTCAGCGGCGGACTAGCTCCGGGGCGGCGGTGTCCAGCGGCACGGCGGCGTCGGGGACGAGCCCGAGTTGCACGCTCGGCCGGGAGCCGACCGCCGCGAACAGCCAGTCGGCGGCGGTGCGGGCGCGGTTGGCGGGTAGGGACAGCAGGTGGTAGCCACGGGCCACGACCCGCGCTGGAAGCCCGGACAGGGGTACGTGCAGGGGGTTGGCGGTCGCCTGCCACCCGCCCAGGTCCACGACGAAGCCCAGGTCGCGGTGCCGGTACGGGCGGCGCCGGCCGACCCCGTAGGACGCGGCGATGTTGTCGGCGGCCAGCCGGCCCTGCCGTACGGCGTGCTGGGCGGTCATCGGGGTGATCTCACCGGGTCGGGCCGGGTCGGGCACGGCGGCGGCGTCGCCGCAGGCCAGGATCTCCGGGTGGCCGGGGACGGTCAGGTACTCGTCGACGGTGACCCGGCCGCGGGTCGTCGGCAGTCCGGTGGCCTCGACGAGCGGGTCGGGGCGTACGCCGACGCACCACACCAGCGTCCGGGACGGCACGAACCGGCCGTCGGAGAGGTGGACTCCGTCGGCGGCGGCCTCGGCGACGGAGGTGCCCAGGCAGACCTCGATCCCGCGCTCGCGCAGCACCCGCTCGGCCACCCGCGACATCCGGTCGGCGAGGCCGGGCAGGACCCGGTCGGCGGTGTCCAGCAGCAACCAGCGTGGGCGGATCCCGTCGAGCCGTGGATGGTGGCGGACGATCTCGTCGGTGAACAGTTGCCCCTGGGCGGCGACCTCGGTGCCGGTGTAGCCCGCGCCGACCACGACGAACGTGCAGCGCGCCTCCCGTTCGGCCGGGTCGTCGGTGGCGTCGGCCAGCTCGATCTGCTGGATCAGGCGCTCCCGCAGGTACACCGCCTCCGGGATTCCGCGGAAGCCGTGTGCGTGGTCGGCGACCCCGGGAATCGGCAGCAGTTTGTTGACGCTGCCGGCGGCCAGGACGAGCCGGTGGTACGACAGGCGGCTGGAGCGCCCTTCGGGGTCCACGTAGGAGAGGGTCCTGCCGTCGACGTCGATGCCGTCGACCTCACCGAGGATCACCTGCACGCCGGGCAGGGTGTCGGCCAGCGGCACGGTGACCCGGCGCGGGTCGAGCACCCCGCCGGAGACCTCCGGCAGCAGTGGCAGGTACAGGAAGTAGTCGGTCGGGTTGACCAGCACCACGTCGGCGGCGCCGCGCGAGACGCGGGCCAGGCGGCGGGCAGCGTGGAAGCCGGCGAATCCCGCGCCGACGATGACGATCCTGGGTCGGGCCATGACGTTCCCCTCGATGCTCGACTGTCGTGCGCGTCTCGTTCAGGAGGTAACCCCACGCCCACGGGGGAAACGTCCGAATGCGGTACGAGGTCCGGCCGAGGGTGGGGCCTGGGCCAACGCCACCAGGCAGCGGGCGCCCGTCGATCCAGGGGAGTGCCGACGACCGGGCGCTCGGGGTCGTTCGGGCGACGGCATTCGCGCAGGTGAGCCCGCTTGGTCCACAGATGGCGGTGATGGAAGATAGGCGAATGCGCGTTCGGAACCGCAACAACGTGGTGCTGGCCGGCCGTGAGGACGGCCCTACCGTGGTGCTCGCCCACGGCTTCGGTTGTGATCAGCACATGTGGCGTCACGTGGTCACCGAAATCGGACAGTGGGCCCGGCTGGTGCTGTTCGATCACGTCGGATCGGGCAAGGCCGACCCGGCGGCCTGGGACGCCGACCGGTACGCCTCCCTGGACGGCTACGCCGACGATGTGCTGGGCATCTGCCAGGATCTCGACCTCCAGCAGCCGATCTTCGTCGGGCATTCGGTCAGTTCGAGCATCGGGGTCCTCGCCGCCAACCGCGAGCCGGACCGCTTCTCCGCGCTCGTCCTGGTCACCCCGTCACCGTGCTACATCGACGACGGAGACTACCGAGGCGGTTTCACTCGCGACGACATCGACGACCTGCTCGATTCGCTGGAGAGCAACTACCTCGGCTGGTCGTCGAGCATGGCACCTCTGATCATGGGCAATCCCGAGCGGCCGGAGCTGGGTGAAGAGCTGACGGAGAGCTTCTGCCGGACGGATCCCGCGATGGCGCAGGTGTTCGCCCGGGCGACGTTCCTGTCCGACAACCGTGCGGATCTCGCCGCGGTGAGCGTTCCCACCCTGATCCTGCAGTGCGCCCAGGACGCCATCGCGCCGCCCGAGGTCGGCGCGTTCGTGCACGCCCAGATCCCCGGAAGTCGGCTCGTCACCCTGGATGCGACCGGGCACTGCCCGCAGCTGAGCGCGCCGGAGGCGACGGCCGCCGCGATCACGTCGTTCGTCAGGGCCGCCTACCGATGACCGCCACCGCGGGGCGTGACCCGGACGGCCAGGGTCGAGGCGACGACGGGAGTGCCCAGCCGGGTGAGGTCGGGTTCCCTGCCCTGCTCGAAGACGACCTCGAAGACCTGTACGAGAACGCGCCCTGCGGGCACCTGTCCACCCTGCTGGACGGCACCATCGCGAAGATCAACGGCACTCTGCTGGCCTGGCTCGGCTACCGCCGCGAGGAACTCGTCGGCCGGCGCCGCTTCAGCGATCTGCTCACCGGCGGAGGCCGGATCTACCACGAGACCCACTTCGCGCCGATGCTGGCCATGCAGGGCGAGATCGGCGGCGTCTCCCTCGAACTCCGTGCCAGGGACGGCTCCCGGATGCCGGTCCTCGTCACGTCGATCGTCAAGGCCGGCAGCGAGGGTCAACCCCAACTCATCCGGACGGCCATCTTCGACGCCAAGATGCGCCGCGCCTACGAACGAGAGCTCCTCAACGCCCGCAAGGCCGCGGAGCGCGAGGACGAACGGCTACGGCATCTCGTCAGCAAACTGCAGCGCAGTCTCCTCCCCGCCGTGCTGCAAACCCCACCCGGGTTGGAGAGCGCCGCGTACTACCGGGCGGCCTCCACCGACCAGGTCGGCGGTGACTTCTACGACCTGTTCCCCCTGGTCGACGGCCGGTGGGGGTTCTTCCTCGGCGACGTCAGCGGCAAGGGCGTCGAGGCGGCCGCCGTCACGGCCCTGGCCCGCTACACGTTGCGCGCCGCAACCGTCTACCACCCCGACCCCGCTGCCGCGCTGTACAACCTCAACACCGTGCTGTGGCAGGAATACCGCGAGGATGCGCGCTACTGCACCGTCGTGTTCGGCATCCTCACACCCACCTCGGCCGTCGGCGGTTTCACCGCGGTCATCGCCAGCGGCGGGCACCCGGAACCACTGCTGCTGCGGGCCGACGGCTCGGTTGACTACCACCCCACCAGGGGCCGCATCGTGGGGGCCTTCCCGAACACCCGGTACACCAACACCACCATCGTGGCGAACCCCGGCGACACGCTGCTGCTCTACAGCGACGGGCTCACCGAGGCTCGTACCACCGGGAGTGGGACCGCCGACGGCCGTTACGGAGCGGCGGCCCTCGCCCGGTTCGCCCGCTCTCTCGCACCCACGACCGCCGCCACCGCCGTCACGGCCGTCACCGATCTGCTCGGCACCTTCGGCGACGGGCTCACCGACGACACCGCTGTCCTGGCCATCGGCGCCCCGCCCGAGCGACGCTGACGGCTCCGACCGTCATCCGGTCGCCTTGTCCGCCGCCGCGAGGAAGTCGTCCACCAGGTCGGCGGTGTCCTCGATGCCGGTGGAGACCCGCACCAGGCCGTCCCCGATGCCGGTCGCGGCCAACTGCTCGGCGTCCACGATGCCCGCCCACATCGACCGGGGGTGCACCACCAGCGTGCTGACGCTGCCGAGGCTGGCCGCGCGTTTGGCCAGCCGCAGCCCGTCCAGCAGTGCGGCGGCCCCGGCCCGGCCGGCCCTCAGGTCGACGCTGAGCACCCCGCCGAAGCCGGTCATCTGTCGCTGCGCCAGCGCGTGCTGCGGGTGCGACGGCAGCCCTGGGTAACGGACCCGGGCCACCGCCGGATGTTCCTCCAACGCGCGGGCCAGGGCCAGGGCGTTGGCGTTGTGCCGCTCCACCCGCAGTGGCAGCGTCCGGATGCCGCGCAGCAGCAGCCACGCGTCCACCGGGCCGAGGGTGGCGCCGGTGACGATGGCCGTCTGCCACACCCGCTCGACCAGCTCGGCGGAGCCGACGACCACCCCCGCCGACACGTCGGAGTGGCCGCCGAGGAACTTGGTGCCGCTGTGCCAGACCAGGTCCGCACCGAGGGCCATCGGACGCTGGTTGACCGGCGTGGCGAAGGTGTTGTCGACCACCACCAGCGCGCCGGCCGCGTGGGCCAGCTCCGCGACGGCGCTCAGGTCGGTCAGCTCCAGCAGTGGATTGCTCGGCGTCTCCACCAGCACGAGGCGGGTCTTCTCCCGGATCGCCCGTGCGAACGCCTCGGTGTCGGTCTGGTCGACCTGGGTGTACGACACCCCGAACCGGGACAGCAGGCCGGTGACCAGCGAGGTGGTGCCGCCGTAGGTGCTGCGCTGCACCACCACGTGGTCGCCGGCGCAGAGCAGGGCCAACGCGATGGTGCTGATCGCCCCCATCCCGGAGGCCGTGACCAGCCCCGTCTGCGCGCCTTCCAGCTCGGCGACGACGGCGGCCACCTGGGCGTGGTTCGGGTTGCCGTAGCGGGTGTAGAAGGCGCTGCCCCGCGTCTCGGTGGCGATCGCGGTGAACTGTTCGTCGGAGTCGGCGCTGAAGGTGACGCTCTGCACGATCGGCGGCGCCACGGCCCCGCCCGGGACCAGTCCGTCGTCGCCGTGCACGGCGGAGGTGCTGAGACCGGTCATGAGCGGGCCACCCGGTCCACCAGCGCGCCGTAACTGCCCAACGTCACGAACTCGGGCAGCGTGAGGTCGCTGCCGTGACGCTGCCGCAGCATGGTGACCAGGCGCAGCGCGCGCAGTGAGTCACCGCCTGCGGCCGACCAGCCGGTCGCCGGGTCGTGCGGCGCGACCCCGAGCACCTCCTGCCAGGCCGCCGCCACCCGCGTGGCCCACGCGTCGCCGGCCGCCTGCCCTCCGCTGGCAACGGCGGGCAGCGGCGCGTTCGGGTCGACCGCAAGCAGGCGTCGGAAGCCGTCGGCGAACGTGTCGACCCGGTCCCCGGCGACGGTGCGGTGGTCGTACTGGACGGTGAGGGCGAGGCGGCCGGTGTCCGCGTCCAGTTCGGCGTCGACGGCGAGGCTGAACGCCACGTCCACGGTGATGCCCCGACTGTCCACGATGCGGGGTCCGCCACCGGTCGGGTCGTTCGCGAAGTGCGTCCAGTTGAAGAAGTGGTCGAACCGGGGCCCGCCCCCTCCGGCCCGGATGATCTCCGCCAGCGGGAAGCGGTGGTGTCCCATCATGTCCCGTTCGTCCCGCCACACCTCGGCCGCCAGCTCGGTCAGCGAACGGGTGCCCAGCCGCACGCTGACCGGCAGGGTGTTGAGGAACAACCCGAGGGTGGCGTCGCTGCCCTCGCCCTCCGGCCGCCCACCGACCACCAGTCCGCTGACCACGTCGTCGCGACCGGTGAGTTCGCCGAGCATTCGCAGGTGGATGGCGAGCAGCCAGGACTTGACGGGCACACCGGCGGCCCGGGCCGCCTCGGTGACCGCGTCGGTGCTGCCGGCTCTCAGCGGCACCTGCTGGGTGGTGGTGGTCCGGGGGGCCGCCCCGCCGAGCAGCAGGGGCGGCACCGCGCCCGGACCGTCCAGCCAGAACCGGCGGCTGGCCTCATCGGCCCGGGCCCGTCGCTCGGCGGCAACGTACTCCCGGAACGGCAGGCCGGGGCGGGCCGGATGAGAGGCGCCGGCCCGCTCCCGGTCGTACGCGGCCAGCAGGTCGGTGCGGAGCAGGTGCAGACTCCAGCCGTCGAGGATGGCGTGGTACTCGGCGATGATCAGGGTGAACTCTTCGGCGTCCTCCCGGACGGCGTGCAGCTGCAGCAGCGGCGGGCGGGCCAGGTCGAAGGGACGGACCCGTTCGGCCGCCACGAGATCGTCGATCCGGGCCCGGCGGGTCTGTGCGTCGACACCGGTCAGATCGGTCACCGGCACCTCGACCGGCACGTCGGCGTGCACGAGCTGCAACGGCTCGGAGTACGCGCCCAGCGCGAACCCGGTCCGCAGCACCGGATGGGCGGCCACCAGACCGGCCAGCGCGCGCCGCAGCGCGGGCGCGTCCAACGGCGCGGCGATCCGGTGCGCGGTGACGTTGTGGTACATCGCCGGGTCGCCGGTCAGCTCACAGTGGTAGACCATGCCCTGCTGAAGGGTCGTCATCGGGTACGCGTCGGCCAGCCCGGTGGGCAGCAGCTCCCGGTCGACGGCGGTCACCAGCGTGAAGCGCCCGGCCGCCGGGACCGACGCCGCGCCGGCACCCGCGGAGTCGACGGTGATCTCGCCGTGCGTGACCAACTCCCGGATCGTCTGGTACGTGAAGATGTCGCTGAGCCGGAAGGACAGCCCCCGCTTGTTCGCGGCGACCTGCATCTGGATGCTGCGGATGGAGTCGCCGCCGAGCGCGAAGAAGCTGTCCGTCACGCCGACGGCCGCCACCCCGAGCACCTCGCGCCACGCCTCGACCAGGATCTCCTCGGCCTGGTCGGCCGGTGCCACCACCGTGCCGCCCTGCGGCCGGTCGAGGCGGGGCGCGGGTAGCGCCGCCCGGTCCAGCTTGCCGTTGCGGGTCAGTGGCAGCTCGTCGAGGAGCACCACCGCGGACGGGACCAGGTGGGCCGGGAGCCGGTCGGCCAGCCAGCCGGTGAGCCGCTCGCCGAGGGGCCCGGCCGTCGGCCCGGCCGGAACGACCACGGCCGGGCGCGGATCGGCGGCGTACTCGGGGCGCACGGCGTGCAGGGTGTGCCGGTCGGTGCCGGTCAGCAGGTCGTCCTGCCGGGTCACCACGTCGAAGCCGCGCGCCTCGAAGGTGGCGACCAGCTCCGCCAGTCGACCCTCGGTGTCGGTGCCGGGCGCGTCGTGCACCTCCATGGCGACCTGCGCGACCAGCGGCCAGTGCCGGTCCTCCAGCCCGGCGAGCACGTCCGCCTCGGCCCGCTGTACGTCGATCTTCAGCAGGTCGACCCGTTCCGGGGCCAGCTCGTCGAGGACCGCCGACAGCGGCCGGACCGGCACGGTGAGTTCCCGGCCGGCGAAGCGTTCCGCCAGCAGTTCGTCCACCCGGCCGAGCAGCACCTCCCGGTCGGCGCCGGCGTCGCGTTCGTTGGCGAGGAACCGTTTGATCACCGCCACCTCGGCGTCCGGGTCGGCGTACGCGGCGTGACCGGACATCATCGAGTAGCCCGGGTAGTAGGTGAAGGACATCTCCCCGGCCGCCCGGGACAACCCGACCGCGTGCACGGTGGCCGGCACGCCGAACTCGGCGACGTTGCGGCGCAGCAGGTCGGCCACCGACGGCACCGGCTCGAACGCGTGGATCGTGGCGTCCGGGCAGACGGCACTCACGAACAGCGAGAACATGCCGATGTTCGCGCCGACGTCCAGGACGGTGGCCCCGGGCCGCAGCACGATGCCGTCGCGCAGGTAGACCTGCTGGACGAAGATCTCGTCGTACAGGTAGCGGGTCTCGTGGGGGTTGACCCCGGCGACCCGGTCGACGTCCACTGCGGCCGGTGCGGTGCCCGGGCGGACGTAGGCGACGAGCCGGTCGCCGTGCCCGTCGTCGTCGCGGGCCACCACGGCGGCGTCGGCCACCTCCGGGTGCTCCCGCAGGGTGGCCGCGACCTCGCCCGGCTCCACCCGGAACCCGTGGATCTTCACCTGGTCGTCGAGCCGGCCCAGGTAGCGCAGCCGCCGGTCGGCGTCGAAACGGACCCGGTCACCGGTGCGGTACACCCGCTCGGTGTGCCCGGACGGCAGCGCCACCGTCACGAACCGCCGCGCGGTGGCCTCCGGGTCGCCCCGGTAACCGTCGGCGAGCTGCGGGCCGCCGACGCAGAGTTCCCCGGCCACGCCCGGTGGCAGCGGCCGCAGCTGCTCGTCGAGCACCCACACCGTCACGCCGGGCAGGGGCCGGCCGATGGTCGGGGCCTCGCCGGCGCGCACCTGCGCCGCGCTGGTGTCCACAGTGCACTCCGTCGGGCCGTACAGGTTGATCGCCCGGACGTCGGGCAGCGCCGCGACCGTCTCCCACAGGTCGGGTGCGATCGCCTCCCCGCCGAGCAGCAGCAGGCCGGACAGCCGGATGTCGCCCGCCCCGGCCAGCAGGATGCGCAGTTGTGAGGGGGTCAGGTCGAGCACGTCGACGTCGTGCTCGGCCAGCGTGGCGGCCAGCGCGGCCCCGTCCCGGCGGACCTGCTCGGGCACCAGGTACAGGCTGCGGCCGTGGCCGAGCTGCACGAGCTGCTTCACGCTGGCGTCGAAGGTGAGCGGGGCGTTCACCGCCACCCGCAGACCGGGGCGGCTGTCCGCGTACACGGCCTGCTCCAGGGCGTCGGCCAGGTGCGCGGCGGCGCCGTGCGACACCTGCACCGGCCGGGGCGCGCCGGTGGAGCCGGACGTGAAGATCACGTACGCCGGGTCGGTCGGGGTCGGCACCGCGGCGGGCAGGCGCTCGCCGGCCGCGACGAGGTCGGCGACCGTCACGGTCGCCGCACCGCCGTCGCCCACGACGACCTCCGCGCCGACCGCGCGGACCTGCGCGGCGAGCCGCCGCGTCGGCGACTCCGGGTCCAGCGGCACGAAGACCGCACCCGCGCGCAGCACGCCGAGGAACGCCACGACGGTGTCGCGGGACCGGTCGGCCAGCACGCCGACCGGGGTGCCGGACAGGCCGCGCGCGGCCAGGGCCCCGGCCACCCGCGCGGCCCGTTCCCGCAGCTCACCGACGGTGTACGCGCCGTCCGCGTCGGCCACCGCAACGGCCCGCTCATCCATCCCCGCCAGGCCCGCGTCGAAAAGGTCCACGAGGGTACGCGCCGACGCCTGCGACGGTTTCCCCGCCGCGTCGGTCAGCCAGCGGCCCTCGGCGTCACCGAGCACCGACGGCGCGACGACGCCGCAGAGCGCGGCGGGCAGGGTCCGCAGGATCGTCAGCAGCGCGTCGAGCAGCCACTGGCCGCCGACCACGTCCAGGGTCACCCGGTCACCGTCGGCCAGCACGGTCAGCTGCGGACCGGCCGCCGCGGGTGGGGTGGTGACCTCCACGGTGCCGCCACCGAGTCCGGCCACCGCGGCCGGGGCGGCGGCCGGGGGCACCGCGAAACCCGCGACCGCCCCCGACTGTTCGTCCACCGGGTCGACCAGGTGGAACGTGTCGTCGGCGGTGGTCTGTGCGGCGCGGACGAGGGCCAGCAGGTCGGCGGGCGCGGTGGGCAGCGGCAGGGCCAACCGGAGCGGGCCGTAACCGCCCAACGGGCCCACCACCTCGGCCGTGCCGGCGGCATGGCGGCCGTCGCTCCACCGGGCCAGCACCAGGTCCACCTCGTCGGCGCCCTCCGGTGCCTCGGCGCGGCGGGACACCGCGAGCGCCCACGCGGCCAGCAGCACGGTCTCCGGCTCGACGCCGGCGGCCCGCGCCACGTCGGTCAGCTCGGCGGCGGAAACGGTCGCGGACACCGCGGCGGTCGGGTCGTCCCCGTGCGGGGTGACCAGCCGGGCGGCCGGCGCGGCCGGCGTGGCGGTGGCCGGTGCCTGCTCGCGCTCCTCGAGCTGCCACTCGGCGACGTCGAGGAACTGCAACGCCTCCGGGTCGTGCGGCAACGCCTCGCCGGCGTACGCCCGAGCCAGGTCGGTGAGGACCAGACGCAGGCTGGCCGGATCGGCGACCAGCGGGGTGGCGGTCAACTCCAGCGCCTCGTCGGTGAGGGTCACCGACAGCTCGCCCTGCGCACCGACGGTGACGCTGCGGTCGTCGTCGACGTCCTGCATCGGCACCCGCAGACCCGGGTGGTGCACCAGGGTCAGGCGCAGCGCCTCGTGCCGGGCCACCACCACGTCCAGGGCGGCCTGCAACCGGGCCCGGTCCAGCGGGCGGTCCAACCGCACCCGCGCCCGGACCAGATCCTGCTTGGCGGACCAGGCGAGCCGCTGGACGGGGGACAGACGGTAACCGTTCACAGAACGCTCCGGTTGACGTAGAGGTCGGACATGGCGACCAGGATCTGCCGGTCGCCGCTGAAGGGTTCGCGACCGTGGGTCGCCAGGAAGTTGTCCACCACCAGCACGTCGCCGCGCTGCCAGGGAACCGACACCGCGTGTTCCCGATACAGCTCGCGCAGCCCGGCGACCACCTCGTCGGGGATCGGCCGCCCGTCACCGAGATACGCGTTGCGGGGCAACCCGTCCGGGCCGTACTCCCGCAGGAGCGCGCCGGACACCTCCGCCGGCATGTTGGACACGTGGAACAGGTGGGCGTGGTTGAACCACACCGTCTCCCCGGTACGCGGGTGCGTGGCGACCGCCTGCCGTCGGGCCCTCGTTCGCAGGCCGTCGGCGCCGAGCCAGCTGAACTCCGTCGCCGACGCGTGGCAGTACGCCTCCACCTCGGCCCGGTCGGTGGTCTGGAACGCCTCCTGCCAGGGCAGGTCCAGGTGCGGGCCGTAGTTGCGCACGTAGTAGACCCCGGAACGGAGGAAGAGGTCCCGCACGTCGGCGGGGATCAGCGGGGTGATGACCCGCTCGCTGGCCAGCGGGGTGGCCCCGCCGCTGCCGGTGGCCGGCTGCGCGCACCAGAAGTAGAGATAGCTGGGCCAGTTGTGCGAGTACGACATCTCGTGGTGCAGCGGGATCCACTGCTCGGCGTTGAACTCGGTGGAGGTGAAGACCCGGTCGGCGACCTCGTGCCGGGGCGCGGCCCGCTCCAGATAGCCGAGCAGGTCCGGGCTGACCGCCCGGGCGGCCTGGCTGAAGTCGTCGGGGGTGCGCACCTCGAAGTTACGGAAGAACACCGCCCCGTACTGGTCCAGGTCCCGGAGCAGCTCCTCGCGCCGGCCGGTGAGCCAGCCGGCCAGGTCGAGGTCGGGCACGGCAGCCTCGACGAGCAGCACGAACCGATCGTCCACGAGCACCCGCCGGGACACCGGCGAGCTGACCGTGCCGGTACCGCGTCGACGCGCCGGCCCGCTCATGCCCGGTCCCCGGTCGACGCCGGCATCGCGTGGCTCGCCTCGGACAGCTCGGGCGCGGCGGTCGGATCGGACATGGCGGTGAGGATCCGCCGGGGCGGGGTGAACGGATCCCGGGCGTGCGCGGCCAGCATGTTCTCCACCAGCAGCACGTCGCCGCGCTGCCAGTCGAAGGAGCGGGTCTCGGCCGCGTACGCGGCCCGCAGCTCGGCCAGCACCTCGTCGGAGATCGGCGTGCCGTCGCCGTACGCGGTCTGGTAGGGCAGGTCCTCCTCGCCCAGGGCGGCCCGCAGCCCCGCGCTGACGTCGTCGGGCAGGGAGGTCACGTGGAAGAACAGCGCGTGGTTGAACCAGGTCCGCTCGCCGGTGACCGGGTGGCGGCGCACCGCCGGGCGAACCTGTCGGGTACGCAGCTGCCGTTCGCCGACCCACTCCACGTCGATCAGCGCGCCGGCGCAGTACGCCTCGACGTCCTCGCGTCGTTCGGTCTGGAACGCGGTCTGCCAGGTCAGGCTGATGCCGGGCAGATAGTTGCGCCGGTAGAGCACCCCGCGCCGTTCGAACTCGGCGACGGTCTCCGGGCGGAGCCGGGCGAGCACCCGGCGGCTGTCCGCGAGGGGGGTACGCCCACCCGCGCCCGGCGCCACCTCGCAGTGGAACACGATCCGCAGGGGCCAGTTCACCGTGTACGACTGCTCGTTGTGCAGCACGATCGGCTGGTCGGCGGGGTGTTCGGTGGAGGTGTACACCCCCTCGGTGACCTGGCTGCGCGGCGAGGACCGTTCGCCGTAGCTGAGGACCTCGTCGGAGAGCGCGGCCATCACGGTGCGGAAGTCGTCGGCGCCGGCCACGGCGAAGCCACGGAACAGCACTGCCCCGTGCCGGCGGGCCAGGTCGTCGATCTCGTCGCGGCGTCCGGCCAGCCAGCCGGCCAGATCCACGTCGGGTGTGTTCGCCTGGACCAGCGCCGGCAGCGGGCCGCCGGGCCAGTCGGGGCGGACGTCCACCAGGTTCCGTTCACGGCCGCGACGGGGAATGCTCCGCGCGACCCGGGTCTGCTCAGTCATCTCTCGCTCCCAGGGTGTCGACGCAGTCGGCCAGACTGCGTCGGGGGTCGGCGGCGGCGGTCCGCAGCAACGCCGTGAACCGGCGGTGCCACGCGACCACCCCGTCGTGGTCGAACAGGTCGGTGCGGTACGTCCACAGCGCCGCCAGCCCGTCCCGCCGCTCGTCGAGCCAGAGGGTCAGGTCGAGCCGGGCGGTGTCCGGGGTCAGTTCCACGCCGGTGAACTCGACGCCGGCCGTGGTGCGGTGCCGGGCCGGTGGGGCGTTCTGCACACCGAAGGCGACCTGCACCAGGGGTGTGCGGTGCGGGCGGCGGGTGGGCCGCAGCCGTTCCACCAGCAGGTCGAAGGGCACGTCCTGGTGGGCCGCGGCGAACAGGGTCACCCGCCGGGCCTCGGCCAGCAGGTCGGCGAAACGGCGTTCGGGCGCTGGGCGCAGCCGCAGCGGCACGGTGTTGACGTGGCAGCCGACGCTTCGTTCGGCGGCGACGCTGGTCCGGCCGGCGAAGGCCACCCCGACCAGCAGGTCGTGCCGGCCGGTGGCCGCGCCCAGCAGGGTCGCGAAGGCGGCCAGCCCGACCATGTGCAGGCTGACCCGTTCGGCCCGGGCCAGCTCACGTACCGCGTCGGCGGTGGCCGGGTCCACTGTGGTCCGCAGTGCCGTGCCGGACGGGGGCCGGTCCGACCCGGCCTGCGCCGCACGCGGGTCGAGGCGGCCTGTCGTGCCGGCGGGCAGGTCGAGCAGGTCGGGTGCGCCGCGCAGCTCGTCGAGCTGGTCGGCCAGCGCCCGCTGCCCCGCCGGCCCGGCCAACCAGTCCCGCTGGGCCAGGGCGAACGCCGCCGGGCCGGCCACCGGCGGCTCCGGGGCCGTTGCCGCGCCGCCGTCCTCGCTGTCGTACGCCTGGGCCAGCTCTCGCACGATCAGGCCGAACGACCAGTCGTCGCAGACGATGTGGTGCACGACCAGCAGCAGCGCCGCCGCACGGCCGGTGGTGTCCGGCACCAGGTGGGCGCGCAGCAGCGGCCCGGTGGCCAGGTCCATGGGGGCCCGGGTGGCCTCGGCGGTGAGCCGGGTGAGCCGCTCGTCGAGCGGGGTGCCCGGTTCGGGCGGCGCGACCAGCGGCGGCGGCCCGGCGGTGGGGCGGACGTGCTGCACCGGCCCGTCCGGCCCGGACGGGAACACGGTGCGCAGGGCCGGATGCCTCTCGACCACCCGGCCCAGCGCCCGGGCCAGCCGGTCGGGGTCGACCGGCGCGTCGAACCGCACCGCGAAGGCCAGCAGGTACGAGGTGTCCGTCGGGTCGAGCCGGTGCAGGAACCACAGCCGGGTCTGCGCGGACGACAGCGGCGACGGGCCGGCCGGTGTCGCGCCGACCGGGGCCCCGACCGGCGTCGGGTCGGCGGCCAGCCCGTCGAGGTGGGCCGCCAGCGCGCCGACGGTGGGGTGCGCGAAGAGGTCGCCCGCGTGGACCGGCCGCCCGGTCGCGGCAGCCAGTCGGGTGGCGCAGCGGACGGCGAGCAGGGAGTCGCCGCCGAGAGCGAGGAAGTCGTCGTCGGCGGTCACCGGCACGCCGAGCACCTCGCGCCACACCGCCGCCACCACGGCGACCATGCCCTCGAACGCCCCGGAGTGGGCCCCGGCGTCGCCGCCGAGGGTGGGGGAGGGCAGCGCCGAGCGGTCCACCTTGCCGTTGGGCAGGGTCGGCAGCCGGTCCAGCCAGACCACTGTCGCGGGGACCAGCGGCGCGGGCAGCACCCCGGCCAGCCGGGACCGGACGTCGTCGCGCCGCTCGCCCACCAGGTAGCCGACCAGCAACGGGTCCCCGCTCGGTCCTTGCCGCACGGCGGCGGTCGCCTCGCGTACGCCGGGCAGGGCCGCGAGGCGGGCGGAGACCTCACCCAGCTCGATCCGGTAGCCCCGCAGCTTCACCTGGTCGTCGAGCCGGCCCAGGTAGGCCAGTTGCCCGTCCGGGCGCAGCCGGACCCGGTCGCCGGTGCGGTACATCCGCTCGCCGGGGCGGAACGGGTCGGGCAGGAACCGGGCCCGCGTCTCCGCCGGCCGGTCGAGGTAACCCCGGGCCAGGCCCGCCCCGGCCAGGTGGAGCTCGCCCGGGTCGCCCGGCGGGACCGGCCGCCCCTCGGGGTCGAGGACGTAGGCCCGGGTCTGCGGCAGGGGCCGGCCGATCGGCGGGTCGCCGCTGTCCGGCGGCACCTCGGCCCAGGTCGAGTAGGTGGTGTCCTCCGACGGGCCGTAGAGGTTGCAGAGCCGGCGCACGTGCGGGCGCGCCCACACCCGAGCTGCCAGCGCGGCGGTGAGCGGCTCACCGGCGAGGCAGACCGTTCGCACACTCTCCGGCAGGGCGCCGGCGGTGAGCAGTTCCCCCATCGCGGAGGGAACGGTGTTGACCAGGGTGACGGGCAGCCGTTCCGCTCCGGGGGCGGCGAGGGCCAGCACGTCGTCCACCAGCAGCGCCCGGCCGCCCCAGCACAGCGGGCCGAAGATCTCGAAGACCGACAGGTCGAAGCAGACGGAGGTGGCGGCGAGCAGGCCGCCCAGCTCGGCGTCGCCGAAGGTCTGCCGGACCCAGTGCATGAGCACCGAGGCCGAGCGGTGCTCGATGGCCACGCCCTTGGGCCTCCCGGTGGAGCCGGAGGTGTAGATGACGTACGCCAGGTCCGCCGGGGTCGTCGGCACCGCCGGGTCGGTGCCGTCCCCGGGCAGGTCCAGTCGGTCGATCGGGACGGCCAGGTCGGGGAACCGGTCGGCGAGGTCGGCGTGGGTCAGCACCAGCCGCGCCCCGGAGTCGGCGGCCATGAAGGCCACCCGGGCCGGCGGGTAGGCCGGGTCCAGCGGAACGTAACAGGCGCCGGCCTTGAGGACGGCGAGCAGGGCGACCGCCAGCTCGGGTGTCCGGGGCAGGCAGACGCCGACACGGTCCTCCCGGCTCACCCCGCGCGCGAGAAGGACCCGGGCCAACCGGTTCGCCGCCTCGTCCACGTCCCGGTACGACCACGTGCCGTCGGCGTGCCGTACCGCCTCCGCCTCCGGGGTCCGGGCGGCCTGCGCGGCCACCATCCGGTGCAGACAGTCGACGTCGGCTGGCACGCCGGTGGCGCGCCGGTCGACGGTCCGGCGGGTCGGGCCGGCGGGGCGGGCGGGGGCACTCATCGACGACCACCGCGTCCGCCCACCGGGACCGGTTCGGCCTGCTGTGTGCCCGCGGCGCGGTGTGCCGCGAGCCGGCGGTCGGCCTCGGCCTGGAGGCGGTCCTTGTCGGCGACGATGACCGTGCCGGGGTCGTTGTCGGGCAGCTCGTCCTCGACGTGGCGGATCGGCCGGTAGGCGATGCCGACGGCGGCCAGGGCGAGCGAGCAGAGGCCGGCGACGATCGCCGCGAGGGCCATGCCCCGGCCCGGGCCGCTGCCGACGACAGTGGACAGCAGGCCGTCGGGCGACACCATCGGGGCGAACACGTGCTCGGCGAGCGGACCGGCGGTGAGGAAGCCGGCCGGCACCATCAGCCAGGACAGCATCTGCCCCATCGAGAGCACCCGACCCTGTAGCTCCAGCCCCACCTTGGCCTGCACGATGGCCAGCCAGTGCGTGTTCACCAGGGCTGTGGCCAGGCCCATGCCGAACAGGCCGAGTGCCGGGAACAGGGGGCTCGGGTGCAGGCCGACGGTGACCAGCGACGCGCCGAGGAGCACGACGCTGGCCAGGATTCCGGTGGTCCGCCGGGCCGTGCCGCCCCACACTCCCATCAGGACCGAGCCGACGACCATGCCGACGCCACTGGCGGCGAGCACCCGGCCGAGGACCGCCGGGTCACCGAAGGACAGGGTCAGCGGGGTGACCAGGACCTCGACCATGGCGAAGAAGTAGTTGAGCGACGCGGTCAGCACGACCAGGGCCACCAGGCCGTGCCGGCGGACGATGAACCGCCAACCGCCCAGGACCGCCCGCCGGAAGGTCTCCTCGCGCCGGACGAACAGGGTGTTCGGGAACCGGACCGACAGGGTGACGGTGACCGCGACGGCGAAGGTGAGCAGGTCGATGATCACGACGCCGCGCAGCCCGACCGCGATGACCAGCGCACCGCCGAGCAGCGGCGCCAGCACCGTGCTCGTCGCGGTGCCGAGGGAGACGATGCCGTTGGCGCGCCCGTAGTACCGCTTCGGCACGAGTTGCGTGACGGCCGCCAGGTAGGCCGGTAGCTGGAAGGCGGTCGCCACGGCGGTGACGGTGATGGCGGTGAAGACGTGCCAGAGCTGGAGCTGGCCGAGCCACAGCAGCAGGGCGAGGCTCACCGTGCCGGTGGCGGCCACGCAGTCCGCGACGATCATGATGTGCCGCCGGTCCCACCGGTCGGCCAGCGCCCCCGCGACGGGGGACAGCACCACGGCGGGAAGCAGCGCCAGGACGGTGGCCGTGGCGAACAACGAGACGGACCCGGTCTGCTGGTACACCCACAGGCCCATGCCGAACCCGGTCAGTCCGCTGCCGATCAGCGAGACGAGCTGCCCCAGGGCGATCAGGTAGAACACGGTGAGGCTGGGCATCGGACGGCGTACGCCGGGCGGGGTCGCCGGCCTCCTGGGTGCCGGCGCGGCCACGACGGCGTCGGCCGGCGGGGGCCCGGCGTCGCCCTGGAGGGTCGCCGCGTCGGTCGACGACCGGACCGGCGTCGCGGTGGACGGATCGCAGGTCGCCAGGATGATGCGCGCCACCTCGGCGGGTTGGTGTTTGGCGAAGTAGTGGCCGGCGCCCTCGATGACCTCCAGGGAAACCCGGTCGGAGAAGAACTCCCACTCCAGGTAGCGCTCCTGGTACAGCTCGGTGGCCCGGTCGCCGCCACCGACCACGCAGACGATCGGGGCCGACAGTTTCCGGGACAGGCCGCTGTCGTAGACGTCGGTGTAGTAGTCCTCGCCCATCGCGGCGTCGGCCAGGACCACGCGCATCACGAAGTCCTTCTCCCGCTCGTCGAAGACCTCGGTGAAGAAGCCCATCGCCCGCAGTGACTCCAGGGTCCGCCGCTTCGACGTCCACCGCTCCGTCGGGAACCACTGCCGGAGCCAGCGGAACACCCGGCCGGGCAGCCGAGGGGCGGGGAAGTGGGCGCCGATGACCACGCCGGTCAGCTCCACGCCGGCGGCCTCCAGCCGACGGCCCAGCTCCACCGCCTCGGCGCCGCCCATGCAGTGCCCGTACACCGCCACCGGACCGCTGATCCCCGCGACGACCTCGGCCACACAGCCGTCCACCAGCTCGTCCATGCCCAGCAGGGGATCGTCCGGGCGGTTCACGTCGTGCCCGGGGCGCTCCAGGGCGTACAGCCGCACGCCGGGCGGGAGGGCGTCCGCCAGCGGCTGGAAGGTGATCGCGCTACCGGCGGCGAACGGTACGCACACCAGCGTCAGTCGCGTCGGCGTCGCCGGTCGCGCCGGCGTCAGCTCGTGCAGCAGCCGGCCGGCGGACCCTCCCGTCGCGTCCAGGTGCTCGGTCAACGAGCGGATCGTCGGGTGGCGGAACAGATCGAGGACGCTGATCGCCGGGTCGTTGCCGGCCAACGCCTTGATGGCCTTGAAGGAGTCGCCGCCGAGGTCGAAGAAGTCGTCGTCGATGCCGACGGTGTCGTAACCGAGCACCGCCGCCCACCGCCGGGCCAGTGCCGCCCGCAGCGGGGTGTCGGGCGGTGCCGCGCCGACGCCGGCCCCGCCGCGTACCGGTGCCGGCAGGGCGGCCCGGTCGACCTTGCGGTTGGCGCTCAGTGGCATCCGGTCGAGCACCACGAACGCGGACGGGACCATGTAGTCGGGCAGGTAGGTGCGCGCGAACGCCCGCCAGGGCGTGGGGTCCGCGTCGAAGTCGGGTACGGGTTGCGCCGCCGTACCGCCGTCCGGTCCGTCCCCGTCGGTCGCCGTCGCGGTGGTCAGCGTCAGGTAGGCCACGACGCTCTTCTCGCCGTCGTCCTCGCGGACCACCACCGCGGTGTCGCGGACCTCCGGGTGGCGGCGCAGCACCGACTCGATCTCGCCCAGCTCGATGCGGAACCCGCGCACCTTGACCTGTGAGTCGCTGCGGCCGGCGAACTCGATGCGGCCGTCGGCCAGCCACCGGCCGAGGTCGCCGGTGCGGTACAGCCGGCCGGCGGAGAACGGGTCCGACACGAACCGTTGCGCCGTGAGGTCGGGGTCGCCGTGGTAGTCACGCGCCAGCCCCGCGCCGCCGAGGTACAGCTCGCCCAGCACACCCACCGGGGCCGGTCGGAGTTGCGGGTCGAGCACGTAGGCGCGCACGTTGCCGATCGGGCGACCGATGCTGAGGCGCGTCACGTCGGGTTCGAGGCGTTCCATGGTGGACCACACGGCGGCCTCGGTCGGGCCGTACAGGTTCCACAACGCGTCGACCCGCTCGGCGAGCTGCCGGGCCAGCGGCGCGGACACCGCCTCGCCGCCGCACACCGCCGTCAGGCCGGGCAGCCCGGCCCAGCCGGACTCGATCAGCAGCCGCCAGGTCGCCGGGGTGCCCTGGGCCAGGGTGACCCCCTCCGCGGCGAGCAGCGCGGCCAGTCGCGGCGCGTCGTAGCCGACGTCGCGGCCCACCAGCAGCATCCGCGCGCCGACGACCAGGGGCAGGAACAGCTCCGGTACGGACATGTCGAAGGCGAAGCTGGCCATCGCGAGCATCGTGCCGTCGCTGGTCAGGCCGGGCCGCTCCCGCATGGCAGCCAGGGTGTTGACGACCGCGCCGTGCGTCACCCGGACCCCCTTGGGGTGGCCCGTCGACCCGGACGTGTAGATCACGTACGCGAGATGGTCCGGACCGGCCAGCGGCTCGGGGTCGGTCTCCGGCCCGGTGGCCGCACTCGCGTCGCTGCGCAACACCTCACCGGCGTACCCGGTGAAGCGGTCGGCGAGGCCCGGTTCGGTGACCAGGACGCCCGCGCCGCTGTGCGTCAGCACGTACCGCTGCCGCTCGATCGGATACTCGGGGTCCACCGGGACGTACGCGCCGCCGGCCTTGAGCACACCGAGCAGCGTGACCGGCAGCGCCTCGGAGCGGTGCAGGCAGACGGCGACCGTGTCGTCGGGGCCGACGCCGGCCCGGCGGAGCCGGTGCGCGAGCCGGTTGGCCCGGGCGTTGAGCTGGGCGTAGGTGAGCGTGGTCGCGCCGAACGTCACGGCGGGCCGGTCGGGGTTCGTGGCGACCTGGTGTGCGATCAGCTCGACCAGGGTCGGCGTGCCCCCGTCGCGGCCGGGTGTGGCCCACCCGGGTGGGGTGGCGGTGTCGTTCCACTCGCCGACGCGGGTCAGCTCGGCGGGGGTGAGGACGGCCAGATCCGTCAACCGGACGTCGGGGTCGGCGACGGCGGTGGCGAGCAGCGTCTCCAGGTGCCCCATCATCCGCTCGGCGGTGGCCGTGTCGAACAGGTCGGTGTTGTACTCCAACCGGAACCGCAGCCCCTCGGTCACCTCGTACGCGTACAGGGCGAGGTCCTGCTGGGCGATGCCCGGCTCGACGGCGAACTGGACCATCCGCAGCCCGGCCGTGCCCAGGTCGCGCCGCTCGGGCAGGTTCAGCAGGTTGAACATCACCTGGAACAGCGGGTTGCGGCTGAGGTCGCGGGGCGCGTCGACGAGATCCACCAGTCGCTCGAACGGCACCTCCTGGTGGTCGTACGCGCCCAGGGCGGTGCGCCGGACCTGCTGGAGCAGCTCCTCGAAGGTCCACTGCCCGTCGAGCGTGGTCCGCAACGGCAGCATGTTGACGAAGAAGCCGACCATCGGTTCGAGCTCGGCGCGGACCCGCCCGGCGACCGGCGTGCCGATGCAGATGTCCCGTTGACCGGTGTAGCGCCACAGCAGCGCCTTCAGGGCGGACAGCACCGTCATGGCCAGGGTGGCGCCCCGGGCCTGGCTGAACCGGCGCAGCTCGTCGGCGGCGTGCGGGGACAGGACCCGGGTGTGCACCGCGCCGTGGAACGTCTGCACGGGCGGTCGGGGCCGGTCGGTGGGCACCTCCAGGACGCTCGTCACCCCGTCGAGCTGGCCGCGCCAGTACCGCATGTCGTCGCTGTCGGCGTCCGCAAGCCGGCTGCGTTGCCACCGGGCGTAGTCGCCGTACTGGACGGCCAGGTCGGGCAGCGGTGCGGCGCGACCGTCCAGGGCGGCGCCGTACAGGGTGGCCACCTCACCGGCGACGATGCCGAGTGACCAGCCGTCGGAGACCGCGTGGTGCATGGTCATCGACAGCACGTGCCGGTCGTCGGCGAGGCGCAGGAGCACGGCCCGGAACAGCGGCCCGCGGGCCAGGTCGAACGGGCGTCCGACGTCGGCGGCCAGCGCGGCGTGGGCCCACGGCGGCACCGCGTCGGCGACCGCCGGCTCCACGATGCTGCGGGCGACCGGGGCCGCGTCGCCCGCGCCGGTCGGGGCGGACACGATCGGCAGGTCGACCGGGCCGGGCGGCAGCACCTGCTGCACCGGGTCGCCGTCGGGTCCGAGCGGGAAGACGGTCCGCAGCGACTCGTGCCGCCGGGTCAGCTCCCCGAGGGCCCCGCGCAGCGCGTCGACGTCGAGGATGCCCTCCAGCAGCAGTGCCGTGCCGACGGTGTAGGCGCTCTGCTCGTACGCCTGGTCCAGGAACCACAGCCGGTGCTGCCCGGAGGAGAGCGGCGCGGGCCCGGTGTCGGGGTCGGCGCGGGGGATACTCGGCGCGGCGCTGGGCTGCGGGGCGACGGTGGTGGTGGGTACGGGGCTGGTCTCCGGCAGCGTGGCGGCGATCCCGGCGACGGTCGGAGTCGCGAAGATTGTCTCCAGTGGCAGCGCGACGCCGAGTCGGGCCCGCAGCCGGACGACGAACTGGGTGGCCAGCAGCGAGTGCCCGCCCAGCTCGAAGAGGTTGTCGAGCGCCCCGATCGGTGAGATCCCGAGCAGCTCGCTCCACAGCTCCGCCACGATCTCCTGCCCGGGCGTGCTCGGGGCGACGTAGGCCGTGCTGACGGGCGGGCGGTTGCCGGCCTCGTCCTGCCCGGGTGCCTCCGACACGGTCGGCGCGACCTGCGCTGACGTCGCCGTTTCGGGGCGCGACACCGCGTCCACCCAGTGGCGGCGTCGCTCGAAGGGATAGCCGGGCAGGGCCAGGCGGCGGCGTGGGCCACCGTGGAACGCCTGCCAGTCGAGCTGCGCGCCGGCCAGCCACATCCGGCCCACCGCGTCGAGCATCGTGGTGAGGTCGTCGGCGTCGCTGCGCGGATGCCGCATCGCCGCCACCACCTGACCGGGGCGTACCCCGGCCAACCGGGCGAGGCCACCGAGGGCGTGCCCGGGGCCCAGCTCCGCGAGGACGACGTCCTGCTCGGCGAGCAGCGTGGCCGACTCGGCGAACCGGACCGGCTCCCGCATGTGCCGCACCCAGTACGCGGGGTCGGTGACCTGCCCGGGGGTGACCGGGCCGCCGGTCAGGTTGGACAGGTACGGGCGTTGCGGCTCGTGGTAGGTCACCCGGCGTGCGTGATCGGCGAACTCGTCGAGCACCGGGTCGAGCAGGGCCGAGTGGTAGCCCCGGGTGACATGAAGCGGCCGGCACTCGACCCCGTCGGCGGTCAGCCGCCGGCGTAGCTCCTCGATCGCCTGCGGTGCGCCGGACAGCACACACAGCTCGGGCGCGTTGACGGCGGCCAGCGACAGACCGTCCACCGTCAGCGCGGCCATCGCCGTCTCCGGCAGGCTCACCGCGAGCATCGCACCGGCCGGGGTCCGTTCGACCAGCTCACCGCGGGCGCTCACCAGCCGCAGCGCGTCGGGCAGGGAGAAGACGCCGGCGAGGCACGCCGCGACGTACTCGCCGAGGCTGTGTCCCACCATCAGGTCCGGGGTCACCCCGCGGGCGAGCAGCGACCGGGCCAGGGCGTACCCGGTGACGAACAGGGCGGGTTGGATCAGCGCGGGCCGCGCAAGCAGCCGCTCCGCCTCCGGGTGGCCGTCGGGGGCGGGGCACAGCAGCGTACGCAGGTCGAGGCCCAGGTCGTCGCGGAGCAACTCGGCGCACTCGTCCACCACCGCCCGGTAGGTCGCCTCCGCGCGGTACAGGCCGGCGCCCATCGCCACGTGCTGCGCGCCGTGCCCCGGGAACGCGAACACCAGCGTCCGACGGCCAGCGGGATGAACGCCGCTGAACTGCCGTTGCGGCGCGTCGAGGGCGACCAGCGCGTCGGCGTGGTCCGCCGCGACGAGAAAGCGGCGGTGGGTCATCGGCTGACGCCGGCCCAGGTTCGCCGCCACGTCGGCGAGGTCGATCTCGGGCTGGGCGGCAACCCAGTCGCGGAGCTGACGCGTCTGCCGGTCCAGCGACTCGACCGTACGCGCCGACACGACCAGCAGGTGCGGCCCGGCCGGCGGGGCCGGCGGCGCGGCGGCCGTTGTCGGCGGCTCCTCCAGCACGAGGTGCGCGTTCGTGCCGCCCATGCCGAACGAGCTGACCCCCGCCCGGCGCGGCCCGTCGTCGCCGGGCCACGGTCGGGCGGTGTCGTTCAGGTAGAACGGGCTGCTCTCGAAGTCGATCGCCGGGTTGGGTCGGCTCACGTTGATGGTGGGCGGCAGCGTACGACTGTGCAACGCCATGATGGTCTTGAGCAGACCGGCCACACCGGCGGCGGCGTCGGTGTGCCCGATGTTGGCCTTGGCCGAGCCGAGGGCGCAGAAGCCCTGTTCGTCGGTGCCCTGCCGGAACGCCTCGGTCAGGGCGGTCACCTCGATGGGGTCGCCGAGGCTGGTGCCGGTGCCGTGCGCCTCCACATAGCTGACCGAGCGGGGCGGCACACCGGCCGACGCGAGGGCGCTGCTGATCACCGCGACCTGGCCGTCGACCCCCGGCGCGGTGTAGCCGGTGCGGCGCGCGCCGTCGTTGTTGATCGCGGAACCGCGGATCACCGCGTAGACGGTGTCGTTGTCCGCCACCGCGTCCTCCAGCCGCTTCAGCGCGACGATGCCGACCCCGCTGGAAGCGATGCTGCCCCGCGCGTCGGCGCTGAACGGGCGGCAGTGTCCGTCGGGGGAGTAGACCCCGCCGTCGTGGTAGAGGTAGCCGCGTCGCTGCGCCGGGAAGACGCTGACCCCACCGGCCAGGACCAGGTCGGACTCGCCGGTCAGCAGACTCTGCCGGCCGAGGTGCACGGCTACCAGGGAGGTCGAGCAGGCCGTCGCCACGGTGACGGCGGGGCCGGTCAGGTCGAGTTTGTAGGCGACCCGGCTGAGCAGGAAATCCTTGTCGTTGTTGATCGACAACTGGTGTTCGCCGATGGTGTGCACCAGCTCCGGGTGGCTGCTCAGGTTGTCGAGCAGGTACGTGCTGCGCCCCGAGCCGGCGAACAGACCGATCCGGCCAGCGTGGCCGGACGGGTCGTAGCCGGCGTGCTCCAGCGCGTGCCAGGCGCACTCCAGCAGCATCCGGTGCTGCGGGTCGAGGGTCTGTGCCTCCCGGGGCGTGACGCCGAAGAAGGCCGCGTCGAACTCGTCGATCCCGGGCAGCCAGGTGCCGGAGCGGACGTACGCGGGGTCGCCGAGCCGGGTCGGGTCGGCCCCGTCGGCCAGCATCTCCTCGACGCTGAACTCCCGCACCGACTCCACGCCGGTGCGGATGTTGTGCCAGTACTCGTCGATGGTCCGCGCGCCCGGGAAGCGACACGCCATGCCGACGACGGCGATCAGGCCGCCGGGCTCGCCCGTGGTGCCCGTCCGGGGCCGGGTGCGGCGGGCCGGGGCGGCCGGGGCCTGCGCGCCGGTGGTGGCCGTGGTCAGGAACGTCGCCAGGGACTCGACCGTGGGATTGCGGAACAGGTCGGTGACCGTGACGACCTCGCCGAGCCGCTCGTGCAGTCGCCTGAGGACAGCCAGCAGGCGCATCGAGTGCCCGCCGAGGTCGAAGAAGTTGTCCCGCGTCCCGACCTGCGCGACGCCGAGCACGTCCCGCCACACGTCCACGACCAGCCGTTCGAGCCCGATCCGAGCGGTATCCCAGTGGGCCGGCCCGGGCTCGACGGTGGCCGCCGCCGACTGTCGTGGCGTCGGGTGATCCGGATCCGCCTCGGCGCGCTGCCGGGGCACCTCCCGACCGGCGGGGGGCAGCGCGGCGACGTCCACCTTGCCGTTGCGGGTCAGCGGCAGCGCGTCGAGGAAGACGACGGCGGCGGGCACCAGGTAGGACGGCAGTTCGGCGGCGAGCGCCGTCCGCAGGGCCGCCGCGTCGGTCTCCACCCCACCGGTGCTGCTGACTCCACCGGCTCCACCGGTGACGTACGCGACGAGGCGCGGGTCGTCGGGGTCGTCCCGACGCAACTGCACGGTCACGTCACTGTCCGGCCGGCACCGTCGGACGGCGGCCTCGATCTCGCCGCACTCCACCCGGTAGCCGTGCAGCTTGACCTGGCTGTCGGTGCGGCCCAGGTATTCCAGGTTCCCGTCGGGGCGCAGCCGCACGAGGTCGCCGGTGCGGTACAGACGTGCGCCGGGGACGGACGAGAACGGGTGTGGGACGAACCGCGCCGCCGTCAGCGTGGGCTGGTGCAGGTAGCCGCGCGCCACGCCCGCTCCGCCGACGTGCAGCTCCCCGGTCACGCCGACCGGGACCGGGTTGCCCCAGGCGTCCAGTACGTACAGCTCGGTGTTGGCGATCGGCCGGCCGATCGGGACCGACCCGTCGACGGGAGTGGACGACTCGACCTCGTACGCCGCGCAGCCGACCACGGTCTCCGTCGGCCCGTACTCGTTGACCAGCGCGGTGCCGGGGGCGTGCGCCCGCCACGGGGCCACCTGGTCGGCGCGCAGATTCTCGCCGCCGATGACGAAGCACCGGGTGCGGTCGGCCATCTCGGCGGGGCTGAGCTGATGGTTGACCAGGTCGAGCTGGGCTGGCGTGATCTTGACCAGGCCGAAGGCCGGCCGCTGGTGGCGCAGCGCCTCACCGAGCGCCTCCGGGCCGAGGTGTTCGCCGAGCATCAGCACGGTGGCGCCGCTGACCAGCGGAACCAGCAGGCTCGTGACGGTCAGGTCGAAACCGACCGACGAGTGCAGCGGGACGGTGTCCCCGGGCCGCAGCCGGTAGGCCTGGGCGGCCCAGCGCACGTAGTTGCAGACCCCCCGGTGGGTGACCATGACGCCCTTGGGGCGGCCGGTGGACCCGGAGGTGTGGATGACGTACGCGAGGTCGTCCGTCGAGGGCTCCGGCCGCCGTCGCGGTCGTCGCCGAGGGCCGGCCGCCGTGCCCCCGGCCGCCCGCCCGGGCTGCGCCGCAGCGGCGAGCGCTGCGCCGTCGGGCGCT
>NZ_JAKKFI010000060.1 GCF_022230955.1 Micromonospora cabrerizensis | reverse complement strand
ACAGACCATACCCGCACACCAGGCCACCAGGCCACCAGGCCACCAGGCCACCAGGCCACCAGGCCACCAGGCCACCAGGCCACCAGGCCACCAGGCCACCAGGCCACCAGGCCACCAGGCCACCAGGCCACCAGGCCACCAGGCCACCAGGGTGAGGATCAGGGTGACGCGGAACGACGACAAGGGCATCCCGGTCGGCAACCAGCCTGCCGCCAAGCACCGACCAGCGCTGGCACGTCGGAGTAGCGGGCGGAGGGGGTAGCTCTGGTCGCCCGGTCCACGACACGACGCTGGTCGTCGTTGCCCCGCCAGCCCTCGGGTGAGTCAAGCAGGTGGTGCAGGGTGCGGCCGAGCAGGTGCACGGTGGTCCGCTCGTCGATCACCGCGCCGCGGACGAACTCCTCCGGTGCCATGTAGCGCCGCGAGCCGGGCAGCCGTTCGGCGTCGAGCAGGAAGGGTCCGGGTCGGTACTCGTCCAGGTCGATCAGCCGCATCCGGCCGGCGGAGAAGTCGTACAGGAAGCAGCCGTCGTAGCGGTCGACCGCGACCAGGCCGGCGGCGCTGACGGCGAGATGGGCGTCGAGGATCGCGTCGAGGGCCGCCTCTACCTGCGGCATCGGCAGTTGCTGGAACCGGGTGAGCCCGCTGCGGTCCGCGCCATGCACGGTCGCGTGGTTCAACAGGTCGCCGTCGTACCAGGGGTAGACGAGCGTCGGCCCGGCCGGTCCGTGAAGCCATCCACACTGGACGGACGATCACGTGATGGCGGACTGCGGCGTGCACCGCGCAGGCCCGGTGGAGGGAAGCTCTGCCCTCGACCGTGATGGCCGTCTTGACGAGCCAACTCCGGCCCGCCTCCTCGACCCCGTAGGACAGGCACCCGGAGCCCTGCTCGCCGAAGACCACGAAGGCCGAATCGATCGACGGCACCGAAGACCGTCGCAATGGCATGGGACACCCCGAACCGACGGCACCAAATGACGCGCAAAGTACCCGTTGTGTTACGAGCTTGTTTCCAAGATGACAGCCAGGTTACGAGTGCTTCTCGATGATCGATACCGATCCTAGGTTTCGGCCACCGTCATCAGTCGTGGCGGCCGGCACCGAACGTGGAGGCAACGACGTGCCACAACCGAACGCAGATCGGACCGGACGGGCCAGGCGCGGGGTCAGCATGCTGGCCGCCGTGGCATTGACCGCGGCCGGCCTGACCAGTCTGCCCGCCAGCGCCGTCGCCGCGCCGGCAGGTAGCGGACCGACCGCCCGCTACCTCGTCCAGCTCGACGAGGAGCCGCTGGCCACCTACACCGGCGGTGTCCCCGGCATCGCCGCGACCAAGCCGGCCGAGGGCGCGAAGCTGAACCGCACGTCGGGCAGCGCCAAGGCGTACCGCGATCATCTCCGCCAGCAGCGCACGTCGGTGCTGGACCGCGTCGGCGTTCCGGCCGATCGCACCCGCGTCACGATGGAGACCGCGTTCAACGGGTTCGCCGCCGACCTGACCGGGCCGCAGGCCGCCCGGCTGCGTGCCACCCGAGGTGTACGGGCCGTCCACGAGAGCCAGAAGGTGCACGCGGCCACGTCGCACACCCCCGACTACCTGGGCCTGACCGGCAAGGGCGGGGTGTGGAAGAAGGAGTTCGGCGGGGACTCCCGCGCGGGTGAGGGCGTCATCGTCGGGATCATCGACAGCGGCTACTGGCCGGAGAGCGCGAGCTTCGCGCCGCTGCCCAGCCCCCGCCCCGACCAGGCCATCATCGACGCCAAGTGGAAGGGCACCTGCGACGCCGGCATCGAGGCACCGGTCACCTGCAACAACAAGGTGATCGGCGCCCGCTGGTACAACGACAGCGGCATCGCCGACGCGTTCCCGGACGACTACTCCTCGCCTCGCGACCGCAACGGGCACGGCACCCACACGGCCAGCACGGCGGCCGGCAACCACGGCGTACGGGCGACCTCGGGCAGCCAGGACCTGGGCATGATCTCCGGCATGGCGCCGGCCGCGCGCCTGGCGATCTACAAGGCGCTGTACGACAACGGTGCGGGCGGTGCGACCGGTACCGACATCGACATCGTGCATGCCATCGACGACGCGGTCGCCGACGGTGTCGACGTGATCAACTATTCGATCGGTGACGACACCGAGCGGTTCGGGGCGGTCGACGCGACGTTCTTCAACGCCGCCGCGGCCGGGGTGTTCGTCGCCGCCGCCGCAGGCAACTCCGGCCCGTTCGCCAACACCGTCGACAACTCGACGCCGTGGCTGACCACGGTGGCCGCGAGCACCACCGACCGGCAGAACACCCGGCAGCTCACCCTCGGCAACGGCACGACCATCGCGGGTGTGGGCATGGGCGAGACCGGTGTCGGTCCGACCCGGCTGGTCTTCGCGAAGGACAGCGCGCTCGACCCGGACGGTGCGTACGGCGCGGGCCTCTGCGCCGACGACACGTTGGACCCGGCCAAGGTCAAGGGCGCGATCGTGCTCTGCCTGCGCGGTGAGATCCCGCGTACCGACAAGAGCATCGAGGTGGCACGGGCCGGCGGGGTCGGCATGGTGCTGTACAACGAGGAGCTCAACTCCCTCAACGCCGACGTACAGACCGTGCCGACCGTGCACATCAACGAGGTCGACCTGGCCACTGTCACCGCGTACGTCGGCAAGGGCAACGCCACGGCCACCATCTCGCCGAGCAGGTTGGAGACTGTCGAGGCCCCCGCGGTCGCCGCGTTCTCCTCGGCTGGCCCGTCCAACCTCAACGCCGGTGAGCTGCTCAAGCCGGACATCAGCGCGCCCGGTCAGGACATCGTGGCCGCCTTCTCCCCGTCCGCCGGCGGGAACGACTTCGCCCTGGAGTCGGGCACGTCGATGGCAGCGCCGCACATCGCGGGCATCGCCGCCCTGCTGCTGGCGAAGCACCCCGACTGGTCGCCCGCGGCCGTGCGCTCCGCGCTGATGACCAGCGCGGTCGACAGGACCGACAAGGGCAACCCGATCAAGATCGGCACGTACGACGCCACCCCGCTCAACTACGGCGCCGGCCAGGTGAAGCCGGGTGGCGCGTTCGACCCGGGCCTGGTCTACGACTCCGACCAGCGGGACTGGATCCAGTACCTGTGCGGGGTCTCCGCCGACCGTGGCAGCGACTACGGGCTCGCCGACCTGGACGGCTGCGACACCGTGGGTGCGATCGACACGGCCCAGCTCAACTACCCGTCGATCTCGCTGGGCCGGATGGTCGGCAAGCAGACCGTGACCCGTACGGTCACCAACGTCAGCGACAAGACCAGCACCTACACCTCGTCGGTGCAGGCCCCGCCGGGCTACAAGGTCAAGGTGACGCCGGCGAAGATGCAGATCCGTCCGGGTGGGAGCGCCCGCTTCAGCGTGGAGGTCACCAACACCGGCGGCGCGTTCGACACCTGGGCCGACGGCTCGCTGACCTGGCGCGACCAGTTCAAGCACGAGGTACGCAGCCCACTGGTCGTCCACAACTCCGGGTTGGTCGCTCCCGACGCCATCACCGGCAAGGGCACCTTCGGCAGCGCCCGGATCGCCGCCGAGATCGGCTACAAGGGTCAGCTGATCTCTCAGCTCTCCGGGCTCACCGCGGGCACCAGCACTGTGGTCACCCTCCAGGGGGACGGGCCGAGCTGGGACTGGAGCACGTCGGACAACCTGCCGGTGCCACTGCCCGCGTCGATCAGCAGGACCACCCTGCACGTGCCGGCCGGCACCCGCAGCCCGCTCGTCCAGGTGACGTCGGAGCGGCCGACCTGCTCCCACATCGACTGGGAGGACGAGGAGGGGGTGATGGAGTGCACCGAGTTCAGCCTCAACGTCTACGACAGGGCCGGGAAGTTCGTCACCGCCACGGTCAGCGGTCGTGACGGCGCGAAGGTGACGCTGCCGGACGGCGCCGGGGACTACATCGTGGTCGTCGAGCAGGAGTTCACCGAGAACATGCCGAAGGGCACGAACGCGTACACCCTCACCAGCTACCTGCCGGGCGCGCCGGGCACCTCCACCGGTCGGTTCACCGTCGACCCGAAGCAGCGCAGCGTGCAGCCGGGCGCCACGGCGAACCTGACCCTGCGCTGGTTCGGCCTCGCTCCGGGACTGCGCTACCTCGGTGTGCTGGAGTTCCGCAACGGGGACGGCTCGCTGAAGACCGTGCCGGTCACCGTCCAGTCCTGACGGTGCCAGCGGGGCCGGCGGCCGGCGTGTGACTCAGGTCACCGTCGGTCCGCCGGCCCACCGTCCGTTCGGGCAGAGGTGATCTGCTCGCCCCACGGTGATCGACGGCGACGGGGACAAGACGCGGGGCGGCGGGGGCCCAACTCCCGTCCGCCCCGAACGTCTGCGTGGACCCGTCGAGTTCGTCGGACGAGCGGAGGAACTCGCCCAGCTACGCCGGCTCGCCGAAGCCCCGCCGTGCCTGGTCCTGTTGGAGGGCGAGCCCGGAATCGGCAAGAGCCGGCTGGTCGCCGAGTTACTTGCCGAACTTCCCGGGCACCACCTGGTCGGCGAGTGCGACGACGTGCCGGAGCCCTTCCCGCTCGGCGTACTGCTGGACGCCATCCGGGGCAGCGCCAACCGACTCGGCCCACTCAGCCCGATCAGCCCGGTGGCCGGTGCCCTCGCCCCGTTGCTGCCCGAGCTGGCCGACGCGCTGCCCGCGCCGCCGCCCCCATTGACCGACCCGGCGGCCGAACGACACCGGTTGCTGCGGGCCGTCGCCGCCGTGCTGGCCGCGTTGAGCCCCGCCACCCTGCTGCTCGAGGACCTGCACTGGGCCGACCCGGCGACCTGCGAGTTCCTCGGCTACCTGAGCACGCACCCGGTGGACGGGCTCGCGGTGGTGCTGACCGCACGCACGGCCGCGCCGGACGGCAGTACGCCGATCCACGACGCGTTGGCCCGAACCCCGCCGTGGAGCGTCACCCGCGTCCCGCTCGGCCCGCTGGACGCCGATGACGTACGCCGGCTGGCCGCCCGGACCCTGCGGCTCGCCGACCCGCCGCAGCAGCTCACCGCCACCCTGCTCGACCGGACCGCCGGCATCCCGTTCGTGGTCGAGGAGGTGCTGCGGACGCTCGCCGAGCGGGGTGGCGACCCGTTGGCGGACGACAGCGTGCCGTTCGTCCTGCGGGACGTGCTGCTCTGGCGGCTGCGCCCACTCGACGAGGCCACCCGGGAGGTGCTCTCTGCCGCCGCCGTGCTGGGAATGGCACCGGATCAGCGCATCCTCGCCTCGGTGCTCAACCTGGACCGGGTGACGATCGGCGCGGCGTTGACCGCCGCCCATCGGGCCGGCCTTCTGCACGACGGCGGTGACGGCCTGCGCTTCCGTCACGACCTGGCCCGACAGGTGGTGTACGACCTGGTGCCGCGGGAGAGTCGGGAGTGGCTGCACCTGCGTGTGGCACGGGTGCTGGAACAGGAGCTGCCGAGGCCGGTCGCCCAGCTCGCGCACCACTACCGCCGGGCCGGCAGCGGTGCCGACTTCGTCCGCAACGCCGAGGCGGCCGCCGACCTGGCCACCGAGCGCGGCGACGACGCGACCGCCGCCAGCTTCCTGCTCCAGACGATGGACGTCGCCGAGCTACCCCGCCCGGTACGGGTTCGGCTCGCCGCGAAACTGGGCCGGTCGGCCATCGACGGGCTCAGCCAGGCGGAGGCGATCCCGGTGCTGGAGCGGCTGCTCGCCGACCGCAGGCTACCGCCCGGCGCTCGGGGCGAGCTGGGCCTGGTGCTCGGGCGGATGCTGCGTCAGCAGGGCGAGGCGCTGCGCGGGTACGCCGAGATCGAGCGCGCCGTGCCGTACCTGCGGGCACCACGCCGGAAGGCACCGGCGCTCGCGGTGCTGGCGGCCCCGGACACCGTCGTCGGCCGGCACGTCGACGACCACCTGGCCCGCTGTAGGGAGGCGGAGGCCGCCGCCACGGCCAGCGGGGACCCGGCCGCGCACCTCGCGGTCCGCATCGCCCGCACCTCGCTGCTGATCGAGGTGGGCGACCCCGCGGCCTGGTCGATCATCACCGAGCTGCGGGCGTCCGCCGAGCTGGCCGACCGGCCCCGGGAACATGCCCGAGCCTGCCTGAACTGGGCGCAGGGCGCGTTGCACGCCGGCCACCCGGAGCAGGCCGAGGCGCTTCTGGCGGCGGGCCGGGGGTTGGTCGACGAGACCGGGTACGAGCGGCTGGCGACCCTGGTGGAGGTCACCGAGTTGTCGCTGGACCGGGCTGCCGGGCGGCTCGACGGGCTGGCCGAGCGGCTCGCCCGGTTGGTCGTCACCGCCGAGCGGATGCCGGTGACCCTGCTCGACGCACGGGTCGAGCTGGCGACCGTGTCGGCCCGTACCGCCGTCGACACCGACGAGGTGGAGACTGCCCAACGGGCGCTGCGGGAGGTGGTGGCCGACGCCCGGCGGGTCGGCGCGATCTGGCCGCTGGTGCAGGCACTCTCGGCGCTGGCCCGGTCGACTCTGGCGAGGCGGCCGGACGAGGCGGTGCGGCACGCCACGGAGGCGCTGTCACTGGTACGCGGAAAGGGCATCCTGGCGTGGGCCGCCGAGGCGGTGCTGGTGCTGGCCGAGGCGGCAGCCGCAGCGGGTGACCCGGCCCGGGCGGCGGGAGCGGTGGCCGAGTTGGAAGCCGGTATCGCGGGCCGCGACGCGCCGCTCGCCCTGGCCGCCCTGCGTCGCTGCCGGGAACTCGTCCCGGCCTGAGCCGAGACGCCCAGACGCCGACACGCCCAGACGCCGATACGGCCGATACGCCGAGACGCCGAGATGCGCCGGGTGCGGGGGCCGACCCCGCCCGAGCTGGCCGGGCTGGTGTGGGGTGGCGGACCGCCCAGCGACGGCCCGCCACCGTGGATCAGAGGACGATCTGGTGCACCCGGTCGTCCACGCCGCGTACGGCCAGCCAGGCGCTGCCGTTGGCACCGGCGGCGGCCCCGGGCGCGCCCCGGAACGCGTCGGTCGCGAACTCACCGCGCCGGAACCAGCCACCCCAGGCACCGTCGGCCAGGTTTCGCTGCCAGAGACGGTTGTCGGCGGCCATCGAGAACAGGTAGACCCGACCCGCCGTGGCGAGCAGCGTCGGGCTGCCACTGGTGGTGCCGCCCAGGTTGGTCCACGCCGACCAGGTGGTGCCGGTCCGGCTGCTCCACCACACCTCGTCGGTGCGGCGGCGGACCGCCACGTGCAGGACGCCCGCGTCGTCGACGACCGCGCTCGGCCGACCGTAGAACGGCCGGTCCTCGGGAGCGCCCACGCCGGTCCAGCCGGCACCCGGGGTACGGGACCAGAGCTTGCCGTCCGCGCCTCGGGCGACGAGCGTCCACTGGGTCGGGCTGGTCCAGGCCACCGTGGGCGCGTCGGTCACCGTGCCGCCGAGGCTGCGCCACGGCCCCCATTTTCCGTTGGTGTAGCTGCGCTGCCAGGCCGCGTTGTCGGTGCCACGGACGAAGACGTCGAGTCGCCCACCGGCGGAGCCGTACGCGGATGGCTGGCCGAGGATCCTTCCGCCGACCGGGCCGCCGAGCGAGGTCCAGCCGGTGCCCCAGGTTGCGCCGGCGCGGGTGTTCACCGCCAGTGCGCCGGAGGCGTCGCGGACGAAGGCGGCGGCGTGCGTGTCGTCCACCCGGACCAGCGCCGGGCTGGCGCTGGCGGTGCCGCCGAGGTCGACGCCGGCGACCTGGTCGGTGCCGGTCAGGCCGAGCATGGCCACCCCGTGCGCCGGCACCTCGACGGTGTACGAGCCGGTGAACGGCTGGACTCCGGCGGTGCCGGGCTGGGCGTCCACGTCGGTGCGGGACCACAGGTCACGGACGCGCACCGACCCGCCCAGCGCGACGTCGGCGAAGGTCACCGTGATCTGCTGGGCGGTGTCGTGCCGGTTGAGCAGCGCGACGGCCCGCTTGCCGGAGCCGGTGAGCACCTTGCTCCAGACCTGCGCGTCGGTGCCGGTGTCGGCGACCTTGACGCCCTGTCGGACCAGCGGGTCCTGGTCCACCGCGATGATCTCCGGGTTGGTCAACGCCGAGATCATCTCCGCCGGCAGGCCACGTGGGTCGGAGCCGATCACCAGGGGCGCGGCCATGATGGCCCACATGCCGAGCTGCGTCTTGGACTCGTCCAGGCTCAACTCGTACCCGCCGCCGGGCAGCGGGCGCATCGGCAGCAGGTAGTCCGGGTCGTTGTAGTGCCCCGGCCCGGTGGCCGCCGGGTGGTACGCGTTGACGTCCATGTTGCGCAGCACCCACGGGTACGCCCACTGTGGGCTCGGGTCGGTGAGGCCCACGTCGGTGTACGTCCGCCAGGAGTCGGCGATGGTGGGCGCGTACGTGTAGCTCCAGGTGGAGAGCTGTTCCGGGGTGTACGGGCCGCCACCCCAGTCGGAGCTGACCGGGTTGCAGATGTTGAGCAGCATCGGCCTCGGCGACTGGCGTACCGCCTCGGCCAGCTCACGGAAGGTGGCCTCGGGGTCGAGGCCGGCGGCCCGGCCGCAGAGCCAGTCGGCCTTGAGCGCGTCGAAGCCCCAGCCGGCGAACTGGGCGACGTCGGCCTGGTAGTGGCCGTTGCTGCCGAGCCCGCACTGCCCCGGCAGGTACGGGCCCGCGTCGGTGTAGATGCCGGCCTTCATGCCCTTGCTGTGGATGTACGCGGCCAGCGCGGCCATTCCGCCGGGGAAGCGGGCGGGATCGGCGACGAGTTGGCCGGCCTCGTTGCGCGGGGTGGGCGCGGCCCAGTTGCCGTCGATCCAGACGTAGGTGTAGCCGGCGTCTCGCAGGCCACTGTGGACCATGTGGTCGGTGACCGACCTGACCTCGGCCTCGGTGGGATCGCCACCGAGACCGAAGTAGGTGTTCCAGCCCTGGTAGGGCGTCGGGGCGAGCCCGCTGTTGAAGAACGTCGGGGCGCCCTGGTCCTCCGCGCCGGTCGCGGCCGGGGCCTGGCCGGGACGGCCGGGCCCGTGGCCGACCTGGGGTGGGTCGGCGTGGGGTGGGCCGGCCATTGCCGGCGTCGGGCTGGCCAGGCCCAGGCCGAGCACGGCCAGGGCAGCGGTCAGCGGTCGGTTCAGGCGCATGGAGGTACTCCTGTCCCTCGGGGGTGGGGTGGTGGTGCTCCGGCCTCAGTCGCGGGTGAGCACGATGAGGTCGGCGTCATGGGTCGGGCTCCACTGCACGGGCAGGCCGACCGCGGCGAGGTGACTGCCGGAGTAGTGCCGGTCGCCGTGCCGGTAGCGGGCGGCCGGGTCGAGGCCGCGCAGCGGCAGCCGCACCGGGCGCGACGGCAGCAGGCCGGTGCCGTCGAGCCGGCCGGTGTGCCAGGCCAGGACGACCACCCAACGCTCGTCGGGCGCCGTGTACTGCACCGCGCAGCGGGCCTGGTCGGGTGCACCGATCAGGTGCACCTCGCCGTGCGTGACGACGTCCCGGATCTCCTTGTACCGGGCGATCCAGCCGGCTGCCTCGGCCCGTTCCTCGGGAGTCCAGGCCCGGATGTCCGCGCCGATGCCGAGCACACCGGCCATCGCCAGGACGAAGCGGAACGCGAGCGAGCGCGGTCGGGGGTCGAACAGGCCGGGCGCGTCGGTGACCCAGGAGCTGAGCAGGTGTGGGGCGTTCGCGTGCAGGAAGCCGTACTGGATGGCCAGCCGGTCGAGTGGGCCGGTGTTGTCGCTGGGCCAGAACACGTCGGCGCGGGCGGCCATCGCCAGGTCGGTGCGCGCGCCGCCGCCGGCACAGGCCTCGATCAGCACACCGGGATGGTCCCGGCGCAGCCGTTCGTAGATCCGGTGCAGGTTGGCGACGTGGGCACCGTCCAGGTCGAGCGGACCGACACCGCCCGGCCGGCCCGGCTCGGTGCGCGGCCGGTTGAAGTCCCACTTGAGGTAGTCGATGGCGTACCGGCGCAGTAGACCGTCCACGGTGGAGTGGACGAACTCGGCGACCTCCGGTCGGCCCAGGTCGAGCAGGTACTGGTTGCGTACGGGCGTGAGCGGCCGACCGTCGACGGAGTAGACCCATTCCGGGTGCTCGGCGTAGAGGGTCGACCTCGGGTTGACGCACTCCGGCTCGACCCAGAGGCCGAAGTTCAGCCCGAGTGCGCGGACGTCGGCGATGAACGCGTCGAACCCGGCGGGGAACTTCGCCGGGTCGGGCGTCCAGTCACCCAGCCCGGCGGTGTCGTCGTCGCGGCCGACAAACCAGCCGTCGTCCACCACGAACGTCTCGACGCCCAGCTCGGCGGCGATCCGGGCCAGTGCGAGCTGGCTCGTGGCCTCGACGGCGAAGTAGGTGGCCTCCCACGAGTTGTAGAGCACCGGGCGCGGGGTGAGCCGGTCGGCGGCGAGCAACCGCTGGTGGGTGTGCCAGACCCGGGCCAGCCCGTCCAGGCCGTCCGGGCTGTACGCCCCGGTGACCACCGGCAGGGTCAGCACCTCGCCGGGGGCGAGCGCCAGCGGGCCGTCGACCAGCTGACGGCCGGCACGGACCCGGGTCAGCCCGCCGGTGTCCCGCTCGGCGCTGATCTCCCACGAACCGGTCCAGGCCAACGCCATCCCCCAGGCCGGACCGGCCGGCTCGGCGGCGTCGCGCACGGCGAGCCAGGGCACGTGCAGATGCCCGGGTACGCCCTGGGAGCTTCCGATGCTGAAGGCGCCGTGACCCAGCTCTACGTGGGAGAGCTGGAACTCCTGCTCCCACTGCCCCCACTGGTGGCTGAGCAGCGCGCCGTGCGGCGTCGGTACGCAGAAGCCGCCCGACCCGGCCCGGACCACCCGCAGCGGGGTGGGGCCGTCGTTGGTCAGCTCGATCCACCGTTGCACCACGTCGGTGCCGGCGGGCACCCGGTAGTGCACGGTGGCGCGCAGCCCGGTGACCGGGTCCGCGAAGTCGACGGCCAGCTCCCGCTGGTCGGCGTCGACCCGTACGCCGGTGTGCGTGAAGCCCACCCGGCGCTGCCCGGTCACGGTCTCCACCACCAGGTCCGCGCCGGTGAACGGCCGGTCGGCGTCGGTGGCGTACTCGATGGGTGCGGCGTCCCCGGCGGTGAGGAACGGCACCGGGCCGTCGTAGGCGACCGGCGACGGCCCGTCGGAGACGCCGTGCGGCCCCCACGCGACGAGTTCCAGCCAGCGGCCGTGCGCCGGCACGGTCACGGTGTACTCGGTGTGCGTACCGAGCAGCGTCCAGCGCTGCCCGGGCGCGGCGGTCACTTGACCGCTCCGAGCGCCAGGCCGGAGACGAAGTGCCGCTGGAAGCGCAGGAAGACCGCGACGGTGGGGACGGCCGCGATGACCGTGCCGGCGGCGATCACGTTCCAGGACGAGACGAACTGCCCCTGGAGCGCCAGGAGCGCCGGGGTGACCGGCATGTTGTCGTCGGTACGCAGCACGGTGATCGCCCAGAGCAGGTCGTTGAAGATCCAGGTGAAGGACAGCGCGCCGAGAGCGGCGAGAGCCGGTCGGGTCAGCGGCAGCATCACCCTGGTGAAGATCTGCGCCGTGCCGGCGCCGTCGATCGTGGCCGCCTCCTGGATCTCGCCCGGCAGGTCCCGCATGAAGCCGTGCAGAACAAAGGTGTAGAAGCCGAGCCCGAAGCCGACCTGCACCGCGATCAGCGCCCAGAGCGTGTCGTACAGGCCGGTCAGCTCGCTGAACTTGGCCACCGGGATGAGCAGGATCTGCGGTGGCAGCAGGTTGCCGGCGAGCATCAGCAGCAGGATGGTCCGCCGGCCGGGGATCCGGAAGCGGCTCAGCGCGAACGCGGCCATCGCGGCCAGCCCCAGACTCAACGCCACCGACGGGACGGTGACCAACATGCTGTTGATCAAAGCGCGCAGCTCGCCGCCGTCGGTCCACGCCTGCCGGTAGGTGTCCAGCGTGAACGAGCGGGGCAGGCTGCCCACGCCGTGCGCGGCGATGTCGTCGAACGACCGGGTGGACATCACCACGACCCAGAGCACCGGACCCAGCCAGAGCAGCGAGAGCAGGATCATGCCGGTGTGGAAGGCCCCGGTACGGAGCTTGTTCATCACGCTTCCTCCCGGAACGCGCGGACCAGGTAACCGAGGATGACGGCCAGCGCGAGCACGAAGATCACGACGGCGATCGCGGAGGCGTAGCCCAGCCGCAGGCTCTGGAACGCGGTCGAGTACATGTAGGTGCTGAGCAGCTCCGACGAGTGGTACGGCCCGCCCTTGGTCAGCGACCAGACGATGTCGAAGGAGCGCAGCGAATCGATCACGATGACCGACAGCACGACGGCGTTGACTCCCTTGAGCTGGGGAATCGTGACGTGCCGCAGCCGCTGCCAGGCGTTGGCGCCGTCCATCCGGGCCGCCTCGTGCAGCGCCGGGTCGATCGCCTTCAGCCCGGCCAGGAAGAGCACCATCACGTAGCCGATCTGCCGCCACAGGGCGGGCAGGATCACCGCGTACAGGGCCGTCTGCGGGTCGGCCAGCCAGGGCCGGATCAGGTGCTCCAGGCCGACGGCCCGCAGCAGCGTGTCGGCGATGCCGTCGGGCTGGTAGAAGACCCGCCAGACCAGCGCGGTCACCACCAGTGAGAACACCACCGGGGTGAACAGCGCGGCCCGGTAGAAGCCGACCCAGCGCCGCTCCTTCTGCAGGACCAGGGCCATGCCGAAGCCGCCCAGCACGGAGAGGCCGCCGAAGAGCACCAGCCAGATCACCGTGTTGACCAGGGCGCCCCGGAAGGTGGCGTCACCGGCCAGCTCGACGTAGTTGTCCGTGCCCACGAAGGTCGGCGGGGACATGCCGTCCCAGCGGGTGAGGGAGAACCAGAATCCCTGGAGCGCCGGCCAGAACACCCAGATGCTCTCGACCGTGAACGGCACGAGGACGAACGCCACCAGCAGCGGCGACAGTCGAGCCGACCGTCGCCGTCGCCGGGTGGGGATGACCGAGGTCGTGGAAATCGTTGCTGTCACGTCAGCCCTTGAAGACCTTTTCGGCGCCGGCCTGCCACTCCCGCAGGATCGCGTCGATCTGGTCCGGCTTGTCGATGAACTTGGTCAGCGCGGTGTCCGCGGTCGGCTGGAGTGCGTCGCTGGAGTCGCGGTTGAAGAACTGGGTCAGCTCCTTGGCCTCGTTGAGCATCGCCTTGCCCTTGACCACCAGCGGCGAGTCGGACGCCTTGGCCCTGGGGTTGGCCGGCAGGACGATCCCGGAGCTGGCCTTGACGTACGCCTCCTGGGCCTCGACCCCGGAGAGGTAGCTGAGCAGTGCCCTGGTGCCGGTCGGGTTGGCGGTCTTCGCGCTGGCGAAGAAACCGTCCGTCGGGGCCTCCTCGGCCAGTGGCACCGCCGGGTCGATGATCGGGAACCGGAAGAAGTCCAGGTCACCGAGGGCGTCCTTGGGTGCCGCGTCGGCGAAGAACGTGCCGATCAGGAACATGCCGGTCTTGCCGGCCAGCAGCGCGGTCGTCGCCTCCTGGAACGGGTACGCCTTGCCCTTGGGATCGAAGTAGGGCAGGGCCTCGCGCCAGCGGGTGAAGACCGCCTTGACCCTGGCGTCGTCGAAGCGCTGCTGGCCGGCAAGCAGCTCCCGGTGGAACGGCGCGCCGTTGATCCGGATGTTGAGGTAGTCGAACCAGGCCGAGGCCACCCACGGGGTGTCGCCGAGGCCGATGCCGATCGGCGGGATGCCCTTGCTCTTCAGCGTCTCGCACAGCGCCAGGAAGTCGGTCCAGGTCTTCGGCTCCTGCACGCCCCACTTGGCGAAGTTGGACTTGCGGTAGAAGAAGCCCCACCAGTAGTTGTTCATCGGCACGAAGATCTGCTTGCCGCTGGCGTCGGTGGAGAGGGTGCGCAGCGACTGGGGGTAGTCGCCCAGCGACTTCCAGACGTCGGACACGTCCAGCAGCAGGTTCTTGCTGGCGTAGTCGTTGGCGACCGAACCCGCGTACCAGGTGTAGAGGTCCGGCGGGTTCGCCGAGGTCAGGTACGTCGGCAGCTGGGTACGGAAGGTCTCCGAGGCGATCGTGTTGAGGCTCGCCGTGCCCTTGCCCTGCGCGTTGAACGTCTCAATCAGCTTCTCCATCGCGGCCTTGGCCTGCGGCGAGGAGAGGTTGGACTGGATGGTGACCGCGCCCGAGCCGTTGCTCGTCGTCGGCCCGCTGGCGGAGCTGGCGCACGCGCTGAGGAACGAGCTGGCGCCGAGCGCGCCCATCCCGGCGAGCCCAAGGTGACCAAGGAATCGCCGGCGACCGGGGTCGAAGTCGCTCACGGAGGTATCCCTTCCTCTACGACACGCAGCGTCACTGCGCAGTGTGTCGTCCATGTGAATGCTGTGACGAGAAGGTTGCATCGGCCGTCGCCGACTGTCAAGATATCTTCGTAATTAATGATTAGATGAGATCAAGGCGAGGGTCAGGTGGATCAGCCTATGCGTCGGCTTGAAGGCAAGAACGCGCTGGTCACTGGCGCTATGGGCGGGATCGGCTCGGCCATCGCCCGGCGACTGGCCGCCGAAGGTGCAGCGCTCGCACTGCTCGACGTCCACGATCCGACCCCGCTGGCCGACGAGCTGACCGCCGTCGGTCACCGAGCACTGTCCGTAATGGGCAGTGTCAGCGAGGAGAGCGACTGGGCGGCTGCGGTGTCGGCGGCACGAGCGAGCCTCGGCCCGATCGACATCCTCGTCAGCACCGCGTACGCCGTGCAGGTCGCTCCGGCCCACGAGACCAGCCGGCAGTCCTGGGACGACCAGCTCGGCGTCAGCCTCACCGGCTCGTTCCTGGGCGTCCGCGCCTGCCTGGACGACCTGCGGGCCCGCTCCGGAGCGGTGGTGCTGATCTCCTCGGTACACGCGCTGGTCGGGCTGCCCGGCCGGCCCGCGTACGCCGCGGCCAAGGGCGGCCTGGTCGCGCTCGGCCGCCAACTCGCGGTGGAGTACGGCCCGCAGGTGCGGGTCAACACCGTGCTGCCCGGGCCCATCCTCACCGGGGCCTGGGCGGAGGTGTCCGAAGAGGACCGGCAGCGCAGCGTCGCCGAGACCGTGGCGAAGCGCTTCGGCACGCCCGACGAGGTGGCCTCGGCAGTCGCCTTCCTCGCCTCACCGGACGCCGCCTACATCACCGGCGCGAGCCTCGTGGTGGACGGTGGCTGGACAGCGGTGAAAGCCTCGGCCTGAGAGATCGATACCGACCAGCGAAAAGGCCAGGAGCATTGGCACAGTACGCACGCCGCGGCGTCCACGGGCAGACCGTCGAAGCGATCGCCCGTCGCATCCTCACCGGTGAGATCGCCGCCGGCGCGACCCTGAACATCGTCGCGTTGCAGGAGGAGTTCGGCGTCAGCCTGACGGCGCTCCGCGAGGCGCTGAAGGTCCTCTCCGCGAAGGGCATCGTCGACGCCCGGCAGAAGCGCGGCACCTTCGTGCGGCCCCGCTCGGACTGGAATTTGCTCGACGGTGACGTGATCCGCTGGCAGTTCGCCGAGGGCACCGACCAGCGGCTGCTCGACCAGCTGCACGAGGTACGCGCCATCATCGAGCCCGCCGCCGCGCGACTGGCCGCCACCCGTGCCAGCGAGGACGACCTGGCCGCCCTCGACGGGGCACTCGCCGAGATGGCCGACGCCAACGGTGATCCCGCCGCCGCCATCGCCGCGGACCTCGCCTTCCACCGCGCGCTGCTCGCCGCCACCCACAACGAGCTGCTGGAGCGGATGGAGGTGGTGATGGAGACCGGGCTCGCCGAACGGGACCGGCTGGTGCACGGCGGTGACGCGCACGACGACCCGGTACCCAGCCACCGCGCGGTGGTCGACGCGCTGCGCGAACGGGACGAGACGGCGGCCGAGACCGCCATGCGCAGGTTGCTGGACAAGGCCGTCCGCGACGTCGAGAAGGCACGGGGACGAAGGGGCAGTCAGTGAAGATCGAGCGGATCGAGACCTTCCTGGTCGCGCCACGGTGGCTGTTCTGCCGGGTGGAGACCGACGACGGCCTGGTCGGGTGGGGCGAACCGGTGGTGGAGGGGCGCGCCGAAGTGGTGCGCAGTGCCGTCGAGGTGCTCGCCGAATACCTGATCGGCGCCGATCCACTGCGCATCGAGCAGCACTGGCAGGTGCTCACCAAGGGCGGCTTCTACCGGGGCGGCCCGATTCTCTCCAGCGCGGTCGCCGGCCTCGACCAGGCACTCTGGGACATCGCCGGGCAGGCGTACCGCGCGCCGGTGCACGCGCTGCTCGGCGGGCCCGTGCGCGACCGGGTGCGGGTCTACTCGTGGATCGGCGGGGACGAGCCGGACGAGGTGGCCGACGCCGCCGCCGCGCAGGTCGCCGCCGGTCTCACCGGCGTCAAGATGAACGCCTGCGGGCGGCTCTCCCCCATTCCCACCTCCGCCGAGGTGGACGCGGTCGTCGGTCGCGTCGCCGCCGCCCGCGAGGTGCTCGGCCCCGACCGGGACATCGCGCTGGACTTCCACGGCCGGGCCGGGATGGCCGCGGTCCGCCGGATCCTGCCCGAGCTGGTTTCCCTGCGCCCGTTCTTCGTGGAGGAGCCGGTCCTGCCCGACCAGGCCCACCACCTGCGCGACATCGTCGCCAGCACGCCGATCCCGGTGGCCACCGGTGAGCGGCTCTACGGCCGATCCGAGTTCCTCGCCCCGTTGCAGGCCGGAGTCGCCGTTGTCCAGCCGGACCTGTCGCACGCCGGTGGGATCTCCGAGGTCCGCCGGATCGCCGCGCTGGCCGAGACGTACGGCGCGCTGCTCGCCCCGCACTGCCCGCTCGGCCCGATCTCCCTGGCGGCGAGCCTCCAGGTGGCGTTCGCGACGCCGAACTTCCTGATCCAGGAGCAGAGCATCGGCATCCACTACAACGCCGGCTCGGAGTTGCTGGACTACCTGATCGACCCGGAGCCGTTCCGCTTCGTGGACGGGCACATCGCCCGCTTCGACCGGCCCGGTCTGGGCATCGAGGTGGACGAGACGGCGGTCCGCAAGGCCGCGCAGACCCCGCACACCTGGCGCAACCCCGTCTGGCAGCACGCCGACGGGTCGTTCGCGGAATGGTGACCGGCGCGACGCCGGTGCCGCTGCGCGTGGCGTACGACGCCGCGCACGGCGGCCGGTGGACCAGCCTGCGCGGCGGCGGCCGGGAATGGCTGTGGCGCGGCCCAGAGCCCGGCCGCCACGAGGTACGCCCCGACGACGCGTTCGTCGACGCCGGCGGCCTGGAGGAGTGCCTGCCCACCGTGCGCGGTCGACCGGACCACGGCGAGGTGTGGTCGCGGCCGTGGCGCAGCGCCGGACCCGGCACACTGGTGATCCAGCGGCGGACGTTCACCCTGAGCCGCCGCATCACGGACGAGGGCGGGGTGGTGGTGGCCGACTACCGACTGGCCGCCGACCCTGGTCACCGGTTCGTCTGGGCCGCGCACGCCCTGCTCGACCTGTCCCCCGCGGCCCACCTCGACGCACCCGCCGGCACGCCGACCCGGCTGCACCCGGAGGCCGCCGCGTTCCTGCCGACGGGCGCCTGGCCCACCGACGCCCCGTGGCTCACCGGGGCGTGGCCGGCCCCCGCCGGGCTGACGATGGACACTCTCGGCCCCGACGACGGGACGGCGCTCGGCGCGGTGCTGCTCGACTGCCCCCGGGTTCAGGTGATCGACGGCCCCGACCGGCTGACCCTGGAGCTGGACTGCGCCGACCAGCCCCGCAGCACCGCGCTCTGGCGCAACCTGGGCGGCTGGCCGGCCAACGGCCCCTACCGCAGTGTCGGTGTCGAACCGATGCTCGGCGCCGCCTTCGACCTGGCCGACGCCGGCCCGTCCGACGCGGCGGTGGTTCCCGCCGCCGGCGAGGTCGCCTGGCGACTCACCATCTCCGCCCACCGCACCCCCTGAGGACATCCGCGATGAACCTGCTCGACGAGTTGCGTACCCACCGGCTGCTGGCCATCGTGCGCGGCCCCGACCCGGCGGCCGCGCTGACCGCCGTGCTCACCCTGGCCGAGAGCGGCGTCGCACTGGTCGAGGTGTCGCTCACCAGTGCCGACGCGCTCGGCGTCATCCGACGCGCCCGGGCCGCCCTCGGGCCGGACTACGCCCTGGGCGCGGGCACCGTGCTCAGCGCCGAGGACGCCCGCGCGGCGGCCGACGCGGGCGCGGCCTTCCTGGTCACCCCGGCGCTCGCCGCCAGCCTCGCCGAAGGTGGCCGGCTCGGGTTGCCGGTGCTCGCCGGCGCGCTCACCCCCACCGAGGTGGCGCAGGCCAGCAGCGGCGGGGCCACCGCGGTCAAGCTCTTCCCGGCCTCCCTCGGTGGGCCCGACTACCTCGGCGCGCTGCGTGACCCGTTCCCCGGCACGGCGTTCGTGCCGGTCGGTGGGATCGACGCGGACGGCGCGCGGCGGTACCTGGACCGGGGCGCGGTCGCGGTCGGCGTCGGCTCGCCACTGCTCGGCGACGCCGTTCGCGGTGGCGACCCGGCGGCGCTGCGCGAGCGTGCCACCGCCTTCCTCGCGGCGGTCCAGCGATGACCGACCTGCTCACGCTCGGCGAGACGATGGCGGCCTTCCGCACCACCGGGCCGCTGCGGTTGGGTGGCACCGCCGGGATCTCCGTCGCCGGGTCCGAGTCGACGGTGGCGATCGGGTTGGCCCGGCTCGGCCACCAGGCCGCCTGGGTCGGGGTCACCGGCGCCGACGAGCCCGGCGAGCTGGTCCGCCGTACGCTGCGCGCCGAGGGGGTCGACCTGCGCTGGTCCCGGGTCGACCCGACCGCCCCGACCGGCCTGATCCTCTTCGAGAACCGGGTCGCCGACATCAACCGGGTCACCTACCACCGCGCGGGCTCCGCCGGCTCGCGGCTGCGCCCGGCCGACGTGACCCCGGCGTTCGACGCGCAGCCGCCCCGGCTGCTGCACGTCACCGGCATCACCTGCGCGCTCGGTGTCGAGCCGTACCAGGCGGTGGTGGAGGCCGTCCGGCGTGCCCGCGCGGCCGGCACCACCGTCTGCCTGGACGTCAACCACCGGCAGCGGCTCTGGTCGGTCGCCGAGGCGGCCGACGCGCTACGACCGCTGCTGTCCTCGATCGACCTGGTGGTCGCCTCCGACGACGAGCTGGCCGTGCTGACCGGTGCTTCCGACCCGGTTCCGGCGCTGCTCTCGGCCGGTGTGACCGAGGTCGTGGTCAAGCACGGTGCCGGCGGGGCCACCAGCCACAGCGCGACCGGCGTGGTGCACCGTCCGGCCCGGACGGTGCCGGTGGTGGATACCGTCGGCGCGGGTGACGCCTTCGTGGCCGGCCTGCTCTCCGGCTGGCTCGACGGCGCCGACGTCCCGGCCCGGCTGGACCGGGCGGTCACCACCGGGGCGTTCGCGGTGGCCACCCGGGGCGACTGGGAGGGCCTGCCCGACCGGGCGGAGCTGGCGCTGCTCGACCACGGCCCCGGCGGTACCGTCCGCTGACGATCCTTTGGAGGAGCACCATGGAGCTGACCGAGCCGACTGTCTGGAGCACCGACCGGCTGGAGCTGGGTGAGGGGCTGCGCTGGGTCGACGGTCGCCTGGTCCTGGTCGACCTGCTGGCCGGGCGACTGCTGGAGACCGACGGCGACGCTCCCACCGCACTGCGGGAGCTGCGCCGCCTCGACGTCCCGCTCGGCGCGGTCGCACCGGTGACCGGCCGACCGGGCGACTGGCTGGCCGCAGCCGGGACCGGCATCACGCTCCTCACCGCCACCGACGGCCCCCGACCGGTCGCCGACCTGGTCGGTGACGCACCCGAGCCGACGCGGATGAACGACGCGGTCGCCGACCCGCACGGCCGCTTCTGGGCCGGCAGCATGACGTACGCCGCGGTGCCCGGCGGGGGCACGCTGTTCCGCCTGGGTCCGGACGCCGAGCCGGTCCCCGCGGTGACCGGGCTGACCATCCCGAACGGGCCGGTGTTCGACGCGACCGGCACCACCATGTACCTGGCCGACACCCCGCGCGGCGAGATCGACCGGTTCACCGTCGATGCGGAGACCGGGGCCCTGCGCGGGCGGGAGCCGTTCGTGCGGATCTCCTCCGCCGACGGAGGCCCCGACGGCATGACGGTGGACGCGGCCGGTCACCTCTGGGTGGCGCTGTGGGGCGGCTCGGCGGTACGCCGCTACCGCCCCGACGGCACCCTCGACCGGGAGATCCGGCTACCGGCGAAGCAGCCGGCCGGCATCTGCCTGGGCGGCCCCGACCTGCGCCGGCTCTTCGTCGGCACCGCCCGCGTGGGGCTGGACACGCCCGGCCCGGCGGACGGCGCGCTGCTTGCGGTGGACGTCGAGGTCCCCGGCCTGCCCGCCGCGGGCGCCACCGCTCCAGCGAGCTGACCGCAGGCATATCGGACGCCGGGGCGGGAATAGTCACGTCGAAGCGGGACAACGGTCGACTGGCAGGGGGCGGGACGATGAGCACCGTGGGGCGGGCGTCATGAACGGGCCGGTCGGCGACGAGCCGGTTGGCGAACTGGAGCTGGTGCACACCTTCACCGGCCCCATGCCGACCGGGGTGAGCGTCTCGCACCAGGGTCGGATCTTCGTCAACTTCCCGAAGTGGGGCGACGAGGTGCCGGCCACCGTCGTGGAGCTGCGCGACGGCAAGGAGGTGCCCTACCCCGACCAGCGGTGGAACGACCCGTCCGGCGACGACGACGCGGGCGCGTTCGTGTCGGTGCAGAGCATCGTGGTCGACCCGGCCGACCGGCTCTGGGTGCTGGACACCGGCAGCCCGATGTTCCAGCCCACCAAACCGGGCGGCCCGAAGCTGGTCCGGGTCGACCTGGACACCGACACGGTGGCCCAGGTGATCACCTTCCCGGCGGACGTGGCGCTGCCGACGACGTACCTCAACGACGTCCGCTTCGACCTGCGGCGGGGTGAGGCGGGCGTCGCGTACATCACCGACTCGGCGGACTCCGGGCCGAACGGGATCATCGTGGTGGACCTGGCCAGCGGCGCCTCCTGGCGACGGCTGCACGACCACCCGTCGACCAAGGCGGAGCCGCTGACGTCGTTCCGCCCGGTGGTCGAGGGCCGGCCATTCCTCGAACGCCCGGCGGACGGCCCACCGAAGCCGGTGAGCATGGGCTCCGACGGCATCGCCATCTCCGCCGACGGCACCCGGCTCTACTACTGCCCGCTGGCATCCCGGCGGCTGCACAGCGTGTCCACCGAGGCGCTGGCTGACCCGGGCGTCACCCAGGAGGCGGTCGCGGCGACCGTCGTCGACGAGGGGGACCGGGGCAGCGCCTCGGACGGGTTGGAGAGCGACGACGCCGGGCGGCTCTACCTGACCGCGTACGAGCACAACGCCGTGCTGCGTCGACTGCCCGACGGCGAGTACGAGACGCTGGTCCACGACCCGCGGCTGCTCTGGCCGGACACCATGTCGGTGGCCACCGACGGGTACCTCTACGTCACCGCCAACCAGCTGCACCGGCAGGCGCAGTACCAGCGGGGCCAGGATTTGCGGCGCAAGCCGTACGCGCTGTTCCGCACCCGCATCGACGCCGGCCCGGTGCTACTGCGCCGCTGACCGGGCGGACGCGCTCGTCAGTTGACCGGCAGGGTGCGGTCCAGTAGGTCGAACAGGGCGGCCCAGTGACGTTCGGTGGCCTGCTCGTCGTACGCCGGGGTGTCGGCCATGGTGTAGCCGTGGTGCGCTCCCGCGTACACCTCGGAGCGGTAGCGCACCCCGGCGGCGTCCAGCGCCTTCTCCAGCGTGGCGATCTGCTCGGGCGTCATCGACTGGTCGGCGTCGGCGTGCCCGAAGTACACCTCACCGGTGATCGAGGCGACGCCCAGGTGCGGGCTGTCCGGCGCGTCGGTGACGATCCGCCCGCCGTGGAAGCTGGCGATCGCGGCGATGCGGTCGGGGTGCGCCTCGATGGCCCGCAGCGCGTTCGTGCCGCCCATGCAGTAGCCGGTGATGGCGACCGGGCCCGGCCGGACGTCGTCGCGGGCGGCCAGGAAGTCGAGGAACGCGGCGGTGTCCCGGTCGATCACGTCGGGGGTCAACGCGCCGACCAGCGGCATGATCTTCTCGAAGAGGGCGGCGCGCTGGTCGGCCTCGGCGAGTCGGGACAGGTCGAACAGCGGTGCCCGACCGGCCCGGTAGAAGAGGTGCGGTGTCAGCACCAGGTAACCCCGGGCGGCGATCCGCTCCGCCATCTCCACCAGGCGGGGGCGCGGCCCGAAGGCGTCCATGAAGAGCAGCACCGCCGGGAACGGGCCGTCCCCGTCCGGCCGGGTGAGGGACGCGTCCGCCACACCGTCACTGGTCGGGATGTCCACCGTCGTCGTCTGCACCGGAGCCTCCTCGTACGCCGATCTTGGTCCGTCCGGAACGTTACTCGCCGTGTCGGGCGGCCGGGCCGGCAGCCGCGTGAACGTGGCGTCAAGAAATGGCGGTGGCGCGTCGAAAGCGCGTATCGACGGGCGCACCGCCACCGTCCGGTGGTGACGATGGGCCCATGAGTCCTTGGCGGATGACACGCTGGGAACGCGGTGGACCACCACCCGGCACCGACACAGACAGCGGCCCCGGCGGGCCCGCGACCACCGCGAACGAGCCGGTACGGCGGCACGAGGCGCTGGTCAGCGTCCGGCTCGGCCCGTCCGCGCCCGGCAGCCACCTGGTGGAGTACCTGCGGCACGAGCCCTGCGCCGTCGACGCGTGGTGGATCGCCGCTGACGTCGACGCCGTGGTGCGGCTCTCCGCCGAGAGCATCACCGTGCTGCACCGCGCCGTGGCCGACCTGCGTCGCCGCGCCGGGGTGGAGGTGGCGGAGGCCAACTACATCCTGCGCGCGCTCGACCTGACCACCCCGGCGGGCCCGCGTACCGGGAAGGACGCCCCGACGTGGGCGGTGTCCGCGGCATGAGCCGCCCCGCTGATGATCACTTCCCTTCGGAGAGGACCAGCACGACCATGGACGAGGCCCCGACAAGGTACGCCGTTCCGGTGCGCGAGCTGCCGGGACGGCCGGTGCGGACGGTGCGGACCGGTCGATCTCCGCAGGGGCAGCGGGTGGGCATCGCCTTCACCCGTCCCGAGCTGCTGGCCACGGCGATGGGCGCCGACCAGCAGTGGGAGGAGCTGTGCGAGTCCGCGCTACGCGCCATGCTGCGCCCGCTCGGCATCGACGTGATCCAGGTCGACCCGCTGCTGGTGGCACCGCCGCTGGATCCGAAGACCGTTGACCGTCCGATCAGTCAGGCGCGCACGAAGCGCACCGCGTCGGCGACCACGTGGCCGTTGGTGTCCTCGGTGCGGATCAGCACGCTGCCGTCGGTGCCCGCCGTGAACGGGTAGGTGCCCAGCGGCACCCACTGGCCCCCGGACTGCCGCTGGTCGACCGTACGGGTGGTCACCCCGCCGGAGTACGCGATGTCCACCGGCACGTTGGTCGCCCGGTTCGGGTCGGCGGTCCAGCGCAGGTGCACGGTCCACGACCCGGTGGTGGGCAGTGTGGGGCGGAACCGCAGCCGGTTGACGCCCTTGGCGGTGTTGCCGTCGTGCTCGTAGTCGGGGCCGTAGTAGCCACCGATGCTGGTGCTGCGCAGCCACGTTCCGGCCCGGGTGATGCCGTTGGACGCGGCGTTGTCCAGGATCACCTCGCCGGTCGATCCCCACTCCAGCACCGAGCCGTCCTGGCGCAGCCGGGCCTGGAGGGCGGGCACGGACACGGCCTGCACGGCGAGGTTCCCGGTGAGCGCCAGCGACGCGGCGGTCGCCGCGGCCTGCCCGAGGATCATGAACACCGGCTCCATCCGGATCGAGCCGTACGCGATGTGGCTCGCCGACAGGCAGACCGGCACCAGCAGGTTGGCGCACTGCGCCTGGTGGGGCACGATCGCGCGGTAACTCACCGGGTACGGCGTCGGCACGCCGATCTGCACGTCCCCCTCATTGCGCACCCGACCGTCGACCACCACCCGCTGACAGTTGTGCGAGTCCATCGTGTAGCTGGCCAGACCCACCGAGTCGGTGGCCCGCACCCGGCCCCGGCAGTCGGCCTCGGTCATCACGTACGCGGAGACCATCCGGCGGGCCTCACGGATGTAGAGCAGCGGCGGCCAGCCACCGGTGCTGGTGAACTCGTCGACCGGCAGCCCCCACCGGGCCGTCGAGTCGCGGACCGACGCCGGCAGCCGGGGGTCGTTGGCCAGGAACCACATCAGCCCCTGCTGGTAGGTGCGGTGCTCGGCGATGATGCTCTCCCGGGCGGCCCAGCTCGCCGTCGGGTACGCGTGGTTGAAGCCGATGTGGTCGGTCGAGACGGCACCGTTGTTGTTGGAGTCGGTCTTGCCGCCGCCGACCGAGTGGGTGGTGAAGTACGGCCCGGTGTAGCCGGCCTGGATGTGGCGCAGCAGCAGCTCGTATTGGATCGGGTCGTATCCGGACGGCTTGCCGAACGGAATCCGGTTGGCGGCCTGGGTCAGGCACATCCGGAAGCAGTACGCCTGGATCCGGTCGTCGCCGCTGCCCTGCGGGGCGAGCGGGGTGGCGGAGATGCCCGGCAGCAGACCGCTCGCCGGCGAGCCGGCCGTCACGTACGGGTCGACGGGGTAGGCGAACTGGTGGGTGTTGCGGGACTGCACCCCGTTGATCGTCTCGCCGTAGGTGTCGTTGGACTCCCGCCCGACGGTGAATCCCACCCCGGCCATGGCCAGCAGATCGCCCTCGTAGGTGGCGTCGACGAACACCCCGCCCCGGTAGACCGATCCGTCCTCGGTGCGCAGCTCGGTGATCCGGTTGCCACTGCGGCCGAGGCTGCTCAGCCGGGCATTGACGATCACCGGCACGCCCGCCTCGGCCAGCATCTCGGCGAAGACGGCGGTGGCGACGCGTGGTTCGAAGGTCATCCGCAGCGGTGACGTCGACGTGAGTGTGCCGCCGTGGTACTTCACGTGCACCCGGCGGTAGAACTCGGCGGCCAGCCCGCCGATGGACGCCTGGACGCCGGTGTCGGTGGCGCCCAGCCCGGCGGTGCTCAGCCCGCCGACGTGGCTGGTGGGCTCCACCACCACGGCGGTGCGGCCGAGTCGCCGCATGGCGATGGCGGCGGCCAGTCCGCCGGAGGTGGCGCCGTAGACGACCAGGTCGGCGGTGGTGACGGCGGCCCGGGCGGGGCCGGCCCGGAACGGGTCGGTGAGACCGGCCAGGACGAGGCCGGCGCCGCCGGCGGTCAGCAGCCGACGACGGGACAGGGGAAGGGACACGGCGGAGCTCCCGAGGGGTAACCGGTGAAGGGGACGGTTACAGAAGCACGCCGCTGCCGCTGCGAACGAAATTCTTCAATGTCCACCGGCGGGTGTCAACGGGTCAGGGGCGGTAGCGGTAACCCATTCCGGGCTCGGTGATGAGGTGGCGGGGGCGGGCCGGGTCGTCCTCCAGCTTGCGCCGCAGCTGGGCCAGGTACTGCCGCAGGTAGTTGGTCTCGTTCTGGTATTCCGGCCCCCACACGTCCTGGAGGAGCTGACGCTGGCTGACCAGCTTGCCGGGGTGGCGCAGCAGCTTCTCCAGCACGCTCCACTGGATGGGGGTCAACTTGACCTCGGTGCCGTCGTCGCGCCGCACGCTGTGGTCGGCCAGGTCGACGGTGTGCCGACCGATCCGCAACGCCGGCACCGCCTCGTTGGGCGCGCCGAGGCGGCGGGTCACCGCGCGGATGCGGGCCAGCAGCTCCTCCACCCCGAACGGCTTGGTGACGTAGTCGTCCGCACCGGCGTCGAGCGCCGCGACCTTGTCCTCGCTGCCGGCCCGGCCGGAGAGCACGATGATCGGCACGGCGGTCCATCCGCGCAGGCCGCGGATCACCTCCACCCCGTCGATGTCGGGCAGACCGAGATCCAGCACCACCAGGTCGGGCGGGTGGCTGGCGGCGGCCTTCAACGCGGCGGCGCCGGTCGCGGCGACGTCCACGTCGTACCGGCGGGCGCGCAGGTTGATCCGCAGGGCGCGCAGGATCTGCGGTTCGTCGTCGACGACCAGGATGCGCGTCATTCCTGCGACCCCTTTGAGCTGGTCGGCGCGGCGGGCAGCCGCAGCACCATGGTGAGCCCACCGCCGGGCGTGGTCTCCGGGGTGATGCTGCCACCCATCGCCTCGGCCAACCCCCGGGACAGGGCAAGACCGAGACCGACACCCGTCTGGTTGTCCCGGTCGCCGAGGCGTTGGAACGGCAGGAAGACGTGCTCCCACTGGTCCTCCGGGATGCCCGGCCCCCGGTCGATCACCCGCAGCTCCACCTGGCCGGCGTGCGCGCTGGCGGTGATCGTGGGCGGCTGGTCCGGCGGGCTGTAGCGCAGCGCGTTGGCGACGATGTTGACCAGCACCCGTTCCAGCAGGCCCGGGTCGGCGGTGGCGGCCGGCAGGTCGGCCGGGATGTCCGTGCCGACCGTCGCGGCCGCCGGGCCGAGTTCGTCCAAGGCCAGGGGTACGGCGTCCTCCAGGCCGATCGCCGTGGCCGTGATGCCGAGGACACCGGCCTGGAGGCGGCTCATGTCCAGCAGGTTGCCGACCAGCCGGGCGAGCCGGTCCAGCGACTCCTCGGCGGTCTCCAGCAGCTCCTCACGGTCGGACTCGTCGAACTCGATGTCGTGGCTGCGCAGGCTGGTCACCGCCGCCTTCGCCGACGCCAGCGGCGTACGCAGGTCGTGGCTGACCGCGGCGAGCAGCGCGGTACGCATCCGGTCCGCCGCAGCGAGGGGCCGGGCGGTGGCGGCCTCCTCGGCGAGCCGTTCCTGGCGCAGCGCGACGGCGGCCTGGGCGGCGAACGCCTCGACGATCCGCCGGTCGGCGGCCTCCAGCCGTCGGCCACAGAGCACGACGGTGATCCGGTCGTTGACCGGTACCGTCGTCTCACCGCCTTCGGGGGTGCAGGGCGGGCTCTCACCGACGCTGGCCACGACACTCCAGGCGTGCTCCTCGCGGGCCCGTTCGGGGCGCCCGCTGGCGTCCTCGGCCAGCTCCAGGACGCTCACCGCGCGCAGCCCGAAGGTCTCCCGGAGCTGTTCCAGCAGTGCGGGAAGTGGGCGTTCGCCGCGCAGCACGCCACCGGCGAGGGCGGCGAGGGTCTGCGCGTCGGCGGCGGCGCGGGCGGCCTCCCGGGTACGCCGGGCGGCCACGTCGACGACCCAGCTCACCGCCAGCGCCACGGCGACGAAGACGGCCAGGGCGAGCAGGTTGTCGGCTTCGGCGATGGTCAACGTCCGGTAGGGCGGTGTGAAGAACCAGTTGAGCAGCAGTGAGCCGCCGAGCGCGGCGACCAGGGCCGGCCACACCCCGCCGACCAGCGCGACGCCGACGACCCCGGCGAGGAACAGCAGGATGTCGTTGGTCAGCGTCAGGTCGGGCAGTGTCCTCAGCAGCAGGGTGAGCAGCGGCATCCCCAGCGCGGCCAGGCCGAAGCCGAGCAGCCGTCGACGCCGGGACAGCGCCGCCGGCACGGCCATCGCTCGGCGGCCCTTGCCGGCCTGCTTGTGGGTGACCAGGTGCACGTCGATCGAGCCGGACAGCGCGGTGGTGGTCACCCCGACACCCCGGGCGAAGAACTGCGCGAAGCGACCCCGCCGGCTGGCGCCGAGCACCAGCTGGGTGGCGTTCACCCCCTGGGCGAAGTCCAGCAGCGCGGCCGGCACGTCGGTGCCGAGCACCTGGTGGTACGTGCCACCCAGACTCTCCACCAGCACCCGCTGCCGGGCCAGTTGGGCCGGGTCGGCGCCGGCCAGGCCGTCGCTGCGGGCCACGTGCACGGCCAGCAGGTCGGCGCCCTTGCTGCGGGCCGCGACCCGGGCCGCGCGCCGGATGAGCGTCTCGCCCTCCGGGCCACCGGTCAGTGCCACCACGACCCGTTCCCGAGCCTCCCAGGTGGCGGCGATGCCCTGCTGGGTGCGGTAGCGGTCGAGCTGCTCGTCGACCTTGTCGGCCAGCCAGAGCAGCGCCAGCTCGCGCAGCGCGGTGAGGTTGCCGACGCGGAAGTAGTTGCCCAGCGCGGCGTCGATCTTGTCGGGTCGGTAGATGTTGCCGTGTGCCATCCGCCGGCGCAGCGCCTCGGGGGTCATGTCGACCAGCTCGACCTGTTCGGCGGCGCGGACGATCTCGTCCGGCACGGTCTCCCGCTGGGTGGTGCCGGTGATCTGCGCGACGACGTCGTTGACCGACTCCAGGTGCTGCACGTTGACCGTGGACAGCACGTCGATCCCCGCGTCCAGCAGCTCCTGGACGTCCTGCCAGCGCTTGTCGTGCCGGGAACCGGGCACGTTGGTGTGCGCCAGCTCGTCGACCACCGCGACCTCCGGCCGGCGGGCCAGCACCTCGTCCAGGTCCATCTCGGTGAACTCGACGCCCCGGTACTCCATCGCGCGGCGGGGCACCTGCTCCAGGTCGGCGAGCATCGCGGCGGTGTGCTGGCGACCGTGGGTCTCCACGAAGCCGATCACCACGTCGGTGCCGCGCGCGGCCCGCCGCTGGGCCTCCTCCAACATGGCGTACGTCTTCCCGACGCCGGGGGCGGCACCGAGATAGATACGCAGTTCTCCGCGTGGCACGGGGACCATCCTCCCTGGTCAGATCGGCGGGCGGGGCCGCGCCCGGTGGGCACGGCCCCGCCCCCGAGTGCGCTCAGCGTGCGGCGAACTGCTTGTCGAGGGCGATGTTGAGCTCCAACACGTTGACCCCCGGCTGGCCCATGAAGCCGAGCCCACGCCCGTCGGTGTGCTCCTCGACCAGCTTGCGGACCGCCGCCGGGTCCGCGCCGCGCTCGCGCGCGACCCGGTTCACCTGCAACTCGGCGTACGCCGGGCTGATCTGCGGGTCGAGACCGCTGCCGCTGGCGGTGACCGCGTCGGCGGGCACGGCCGGCTCGGCGGGCGCGTCGCCGCGGATCGGGGTGACCACCCCGCCGGCGGCCACGTAGTCCTCGCCCGGCTGGGCCGGCTCCACCGCGACACCCTCGTACTCGGTGACGAACGGGGTGGCCGGGGCGGCCTGGTTGACGCTGACCACCCGGGTGACCCGGCCGGTCAGACCGTCGGCGCGGAAGACCGCGAGCACGGCCCCCACCCCGTCGTCGGTGCAGTAGGGGCGTCGCCCGTCGACGCCGTCGAGCTCGCCGATGGCCTTGCTGCGCCCGCACACCTGGGTGAGCAGGCTCTCGCTGGACTCCTCCGGGTCGGTGGCGATGGTGTCGACCACGCTCTCGGGGCCCAGGTTGCTGGCCGAGGTGGCCGTCGGGTCGTAGCCGTCGCCGGCCGCGGAGGGACGGGACTGGAAGTAGCGGGCGACGGGGTTGCCGTCCGCGTCGGTGAAGGACTGGCCGATCAGCGCGCTGCCGGCGGTGTTCCCGCCCACGGTGATCAGCGAGCCGTCGGCCTTGTGGTTGAGGCCGGGCAGCTGACCGAGCGCCACCAGGGCCAGCGGGTAGACCAGGCCGAGCAGCACCGTGAAGACGAGCACGGCGCGCAGCGCGGCGAGGTGTTGGGCGATCCAGGTCGGTAGGCGCATCACGAAATCCCCGGGATGAACTGGATGAGCAGGTCGATGATTTTGATCCCGATGAACGGCACGATGATGCCGCCCAGCCCGTAGACCAGCAGGTTGCGGCTGAGCAGCTTCGACGCGGCGGCCGGCCGGTACCGCACGCCCCGCAGGGCGAGTGGGATCAGCGCGATGATCACCAGGGCGTTGAAGATGACCGCGGACAGGATCGCCGACTCCGGGCTGGACAGCCGCATGATGTTCAGCGCGTCCAGGCTCGGGTAGAGGCCGGCGAACATGGCCGGGATGATCGCGAAGTACTTCGCGATGTCGTTGGCGATGCTGAACGTGGTCAGCGCGCCACGGGTGATCAGCAACTGCTTGCCGATCTCCACGATCTCGATCAGCTTGGTCGGGTCGGAGTCGAGGTCGACCATGTTGCCGGCCTCCTTGGCGGCCGACGTACCGGTGTTCATCGCCACCCCGACGTCCGCCTGCGCGAGCGCCGGCGCGTCGTTGGTGCCGTCACCGGTCATCGCGACCAGCCGACCGCCCTCCTGCTCGCGCTTGATCAGCGCGAGCTTGTCCTCCGGCGTGGCCTCGGCCAGGAAGTCGTCCACCCCTGCCTCGTCGGCGATGGCCTTCGCGGTGCGCGGGTTGTCACCGGTGATCATCACGGTCCGGATGCCCATCCGGCGCATCTCGTCGAACCGCTCGCGCATGCCGGACTTGACGACGTCCTTGAGGTGGATGACGCCCAGGGCGCGGGCGGGCTCACCGTCGACGTGCTCGGCGACCACCAGCGGGGTGCCGCCGGTGCCGCTGATCGCGTCCACGATCTCGCCGACCTGCTCGGTCGGGTGACCGCCGTTCTCGCGTACCCACTTCATCACCGCGGCGGCGGCGCCCTTGCGGACCCGGCGGGCCGTGCCGACCGCGCCGCCGTCCACGCTGGCGTCCGGGGTCAGGTCGACGCCGCTCATCCGGGTCTGCGCGGTGAACGGCACGAACGTGGCGTGCGGCATCACGCCGGGTTCGCGCTCGCGCAGCCCGAACTCGTTCTTCGCCAGCACGACCACCGAGCGCCCCTCCGGGGTCTCGTCGGCCAGGCTGGACATCTGCGCGGCGTCGGCCAGCTTCGCGGCGTCAACCCCCTCGACCGGTACGAACTCGGCGGCCTGCCGGTTGCCCAGCGTGATGGTGCCGGTCTTGTCCAGCAGCAGGGTGTTGACGTCACCGGCGGCCTCGACGGCCCGACCACTCATGGCCAGGACGTTGCGCTGTACCAACCGGTCCATACCGGCGATGCCGATCGCGGAGAGCAGCGCGCCGATGGTCGTCGGGATGAGGCAGACCAGCAGCGAGACCAGCACGACCCCGGTGACACCGGAACCGGTGATCGCCCCGCTGTCCGGCGCCGCCGCCTGGTACGCCTTAGAGAAGATCGCCAACGGCTGGAGGGTGACCACGGCCAGCAGGAAGATGACCGTGAGCGCGGCGAGCAGGATGTTCAGCGCGATCTCGTTCGGCGTCTTCTGCCGGTTGGCGCCCTCGACCAGGGCGATCATCCGGTCGATGAAGCTCTCCCCCGGCTTCTGGGTGATTTTCACGATGATCTGGTCGGAGAGCACCTTGGTGCCACCGGTGACCGCGCTGCGGTCGCCACCGGACTCCCGGATGACCGGGGCCGACTCGCCGGTGATGGCCGACTCGTCGACGCTGGCGATGCCCTCGACGATGTCGCCGTCGCCGGGGATGATGCCGCCCGCCTCGATGAGCACGATGTCGCCCTGACGCAGCTCGGGCGCGGGCACCGCCTCGTCGCGGTAGGTGTTGGCCCGCGCGCCGGGCTTCCAGTCGATCAGGCGGGTCGCGATGGTGTCCCGCTTGGCCTGCCGCAGCGCGGCGGCCTGGGCCTTGCCCCGGCCCTCGGCGACCGCCTCGGCGAGGTTGGCGAAGACCACGGTCAACCAGAGCCAGACGGTGATCGCCCAGGCGAACACCGACGGGTCGGCCACCGCCAGGACGGTGGTGAAGGCCGCGCCGACCTCCACGATCAGCATCACCGGGTTGCGCCACAGCGTGGTCGGGTTGAGCTTGCGTACCGCGTCCGGCAGGGACCGGATGAGCTGCTGGGGGTCGAGCAGGCCCCCGCCGGTCCGGTTGCCCTGGGTGGCGGGGGTGCCGGCGGTCGGTTGCTCGTCGGTCCCGGATGTCACAGAGGTGACGGACATGTCCTTGTTCCTCATGATGGTCAGAGCCCCTCTGCCAGCGGGCCGAGCGCGAGCGCGGGCAGGAAGGTCAGCGCGACGAGGACCACGGTGACGCCGACGACCAGGCCGATGAACAGCGGTCGGTGGGTCGGCAGGGTGCCCTCGGACGCGGGGGTGGGTGCCTGGCGGGCCAGCGAGCCGGCCAACGCGAGCACGAAGATGATCGGCAGGAACCGGCCCAGCAGCATGCACAACCCGAGCGCGGTGTCCCACCAGGTGGTGTTGACCGTGATGCCGCCGAAGGCGGAGCCGTTGTTGTTGCTGGCCGAGGTGAACGCGTACAGCACCTCGGAGAGGCCGTGCGGGCCGACGTTGAGCGCCGTGGAGTTGTTGCCGGTGGCGAACGCGGCCGCCGTGCCGACCAACACCAGGATCGGCGTGATCAGGAAGTAGAGCGAGGCGAACTTGATCTCCCGCGAGCTGATCTTCTTGCCCAGGTACTCGGGGGTGCGGCCCACCATCAGGCCGGCCACGAAGACCGTGATCACCGCGAGGATGAGCAGGCCGTACAGCCCGGAACCGGTGCCGCCCGGCGCGACCTCGCCGAGCATCATGTTGACCATGGTCATCATGCCGCCGAGCGAGGTGAACGAGTCGTGGAACGAGTTCACCGCACCGGTTGAGGTCAGCGTGGTGGCGGCGGCGAAGGTGGCCGAGTTCGACACGTCGAACCGCACCTCCTTGCCCTCCATCGCCGCACCGACGGCCTGCGGCACCGTGCCGTGGCCGGCCAGCTCGAAGACGTTGGTGAGGACGACGCTGAGGAACGCGAGGATGCCCATCACCGCGGCGATGGCGTAGCCCTGCCGGTTCTGCCCGACCATCCGGCCGAAGACCCGGGGCAGGCTGAACGGGATCAGGAAGATCAGGAAGATCTGCAGCCAGTTCGTCCAGGTGGTGGGGTTCTCGAACGGGTGGGCGCTGTTGACGTTGTAGAAACCGCCGCCGTTGGTGCCCAGCTCCTTGATCACTTCCTGGCTGGCGACCGGACCGCCGGTGATGGTCTGGGTGCCGCCGGTCAGCGTGCTCACGTCGGTGCCGCCGGAGAGGTTCTGCACCACGCCGCCGATCATCAGTGCGATGGCACCGAGCACGGCGATCGGCAGCAGGATCCGCAGCACGATCCGGGTCAGGTCGACCCAGAAGTTGCCGAGCTGCCCGGTCCGGCTGCGGGCGAAGCCGCGTACCAGGGCCACCGCCACCGCGACGCCGACCGCCGCGGAGGTGAAGTTCTGCACGGCCAGGCCGGCCATCTGCACCAGGTGGCCCATGGTCGACTCACCCGAGTACGACTGCCAGTTGGTGTTGGTCACGAACGACACGGCCGTGTTCCACGCGCCGTGCGGCACCACCGGGTCGAACCCCAGGGACAGCCACAGGTGGTTCTGCACCCGCTGGAACAGGTACAGGAACAGGATCGAGACCGCGGAGAACGCGAGCACGCTGCGGGCGTACACCCCCCAGGTCTGCTCGGCGGCCGGGTTGACCCCGACCAGCCGGAAGATGCCCCGCTCGACCCGCGACTGCTTCGTACCGGCCACCGCCCGGAACATGTAGTTACCGAACGGCTTGTAGACGGCGACGAGGGCCGCCACCAGCGTCACGATGAAGATGACGCCCGCTGTTGTCATGGTCATCAGAAGCGCTCCGGAAACAGCAGGGCGAACACCAGGAACGCGCCCAGGACGATCGCGAGCACCAGACCGACGGCGTTGACCGCGTTCACAGCTTCTCCACCGCCCGGACCACCAGGGCGAGCACTGCGAACAGCGCCACCGTCAGGATCACGAACACCACGTCAGACACGCTGACTCCTCATACCGGAAAGGTTCGTCGCGACCGCCTTCCGGTCGCGCCGGGCAATCAAAGCCCCACCACCCGCCGGAGGGCAGGGGTCATAACGCGACCATGACGGAGGCGAACCTTTTCTTGACGTGGTTTTCACACCCGTGCACTGAACAGGTGAAATGCGGCACAGACCCTCGGTGGCCCGCAGGGGTCAGGACCGGTCGTCCGCCCCTTTGCTCTGCACCTGCGGAGGCGATACTCGCGGTCTGTAGCTGGTGCCTCCGCAGGTGCAGAGCAAAGGGAAGCGCGAGAGGCCATGCGCGAACCCGGTGGGGTGGCGCATGGCGCGGCGGAGGCGGAGGTGCGAGGCGGAGGTGCGAGCCGTTCAGGCTGGGCGGCGGGCCACCAGCACGTCTCGCATGATCGACTGGTCGACCCGGTGCCGTAGCGCGCGGTAGGGCTCGGCGTCGACCACGGTCAGGCCGGCGTCGGCCAAGGCCGCCGCCGCGTCCTCACGGCTGGCGACGTGGGTGTTCCAGGAGATACCGAGAGCGCCGCCGGGACGCAGCAACCGCGCCCAGACCGGCGCGGCGTCCGCGAGCAACGCCAGCGGATCGCGGGTCAGGCCCTTCTCGGCCGTACGGCTGCCGTGCTGCACGCCGTACGGCGCGTCGGCGACGACCAGGTCGACGGTCTCCGGGCGGAAGAACTCCGCCGAGCGGGTGGTGTCGGCGTTGACCACGTCCAGCAGTTGGGTCTGGCCGGCCTTGTGCTCCTCGCGGGTCGGCGCCAGCTCGATCCGCACCCGCCGGCCGACCACCTTGCGTTCCCGTCGCACCGGCCCCGACTCCAGCACCCGGTGCTTGACCCGCTTCTGCTTCAGCCAGGTGGTGATGAACGCCCGGTACGCCTCGACGTCCTTCTGGTCGCGCTCCACCCCGGCGGCGTCGAAGCCGTACATCAGCGCCTGGTTGAGGGTGGTGCCCCGGCCACAGAGCGGGTCGAGCACCCGGAACCGCCGGCTGGTCATCTCGGTGGCCCAGTCCGAGGCGAGCAGGGTGACGTTGAGCAGCAGTTTGGTGAACTGCTCGTTGGTCTTGCCCGGGTACTTCTGGATGGTGAGCAGGTCGTCGTCGTAGCGGTCCAGCCGGCTCCACTCGATCGGGCGCAGCAGCTCACCGACGATCTCGAACAGCGCGTACCCCGCGGAGAGGTTGCCCAGGACGGTCAGGTCCCGCTCGGTCAACCCGTCACCGGTGAAGGTGACGTAGGAGGCCCCTCCGACCACCTCGGTGTCCAACTCGCCGATCTGGCCGTCGAGGGCCGAACGGCCGAAGATCTCCAGCTCGGCCCGGGTGAGGTCGACGGCGGAGCGGGCGTACACCCGGTTGGTGGCGGGCAGGATGAGCAGGCCGTAACGCGTCATGATCGGGCGAGTATTCCACAACAGGCCCCGGGTGCCGGGAACCGGAGCGGCCCTCGGAGCGACTACCGGTACATGGGGTGTGAGCAGTGGCGGGAGGTCCTGTCCGCGCAGTTGGACGGGGAGGAGACCGCCGCCGAACTGACGGCGGTGCAGGGGCACCTTGACGGGTGTGCCGATTGTCGGGTCTGGTTCACGGCGGCGGCGGCGGTGACCCGTCGGGTTCGTACCCGTCTGGTGACCGACGTGCCCGACCGGACCGAGGCGATTCTGGCCGCCGCCGCGGCGGCCCCGGCCCGTCGGTCGTGGTGGCAACGCGGTGGGCTGGTCGCGCGCCGTGGGTTGGCCGCGGGTGGTGGGTTGGCCGCGGGTGGCCGGTCGGTCGGCGGGCTGCGCGCAGCGTTCGGGCGCGGCAAGCTGGTCGCCGGGCTGCGCGCGGCGCTCGGGCTGCTCGGCGCGGTGCAGCTGGTGCTCGGGTTGGCCCAGGTGGGCCGGGGCGCGACCGCCGATCACCTGCACCCCACCGGTCAGCACCTGTGGCACGAGTCGGCCGCCTGGAACGTGGCGGTGGGCGCCGGCTTCCTCTTCGTGGCGGTACGCCGCAGCCCGCCGGCCGGGCTGCTGCCGATGCTCAGCGCGTTCGTCGGCACCCTGCTGTTGCTCTCGGTCAACGACCTGGCCACCGGCTCGGTGGGCGGTGAGCGGCTGGTCAGCCACGGTTTCCTGGTGGTCGGCTACCTGATCACGGTGCTGCTGTCCCGGCCCGGTCTGCGCCCCGGTGGGCCCGCGCCCCAGCGGCAACCGACGCCGTCGCGCTGGCGGTTCGGCGCCGACGAGGTGGACCGGCCGCTGCGGGTGGTTCGCGCCGACTCGTACCCGGCGCAGGCCGCCGATCGGTTCGCCGCACCGGCGGCGCACGCCGGTCACGCCGCGTTGGCGGCGGGAACCGGTCAGGCCGACGAGCGGCGCCGCGCCGCCTGAGCGAACCCCCTCAGGCCTGGGGCCGAGCCGGCTCGCTGTCGGCGATGACCTGCGGGATGACCTGTTCGACGATGGTCAGCAGGGTGGTGGTGAGCAGCAGGTGCACCTGGGGGCGGGTCAGCGCGCCACGCTGGAGCCACTCCCGGGCGGTCGACGTCGCCAACCCGCAGTACGCCCGCACCATGCCGCGAAGCTCCTGGTGGTGCGCGGCCTGGCCGGCCAGTCCGACGGCGACGAGCATCCGGTCCGCGGCGACCTCTTCGGCCTCGGCGAGCACCCGCTCGACGTCGGCGTCGCCGCCCATCCCCCGGGCGGTGACGGCGGCGAGCCAGGAGGTGCTGTGCCGGGACACCACGTCGAGGAACCAGGTGACGCTGGCGTCGACCCGGGTCCGCAGGTCTCCCTTGGGCAGGCGCTCCACGGCGACCTCCGGGATGGTCACCATGACCCGGACGACCTCCAGGTAGAGGTCCTTCTTCGCGCCGAAGTAGTGGTTGACCAGGCCGCGGGCGACACCGGCCTCCCGTGCGATGTCGGTGGTCGAGACGTCCGCGTACGGGCGCTCGCCGAACAGCCGGACCGCACAGGCCAGGATCTGCCCCCGCCGGGCGTCCGGCTCCAAACGGCGGCGGCGCGGAGCCGTCTCGACACTCATCTGCCCGACCCTATCGGGAGCTCGCAGGCCAGCCCTTGATCAACTTGGTTTCCTTGAACTCGGGTTGTCCGGCGCCAGGGGACACCCCGAGTTGCAGAAATCCGAGTCGATCAGCGCTGGACCTCCAGGTCACCGAGGGTTGGTGAAACTCGCACGAAGCTCACGTCCCCGAACTCCCGCTCCGCCTGGGCGACAGCCTCCGCCTCGGTTGGATGAAACGTGTCCGTCACGACCACCCAGTCACTCGTGCAGTAGAAGAGGTAGGCATCCACGTCGTCGTCGTAACGGGCGATCGCGAGGCGTACGACCAGCTCAGCGAAGCCCTCGACGGAGTGGCGGGTCGCACCGGTCGGCAGCTGCCCCGGCTCCAGGTTGGCGAACATGGTGACCCGGGCACCGTCGAGCAGGGCGGGAGGCGTGGCACTCATGGCACGATCCTCGCCCATCAGCGACCCAGCCCAACCATCATCGAGACTTATTGACAGGTCGCCAACAGCGCGCGAGGGTGGTGCACATGCCGACGCCCCCGCTCGACGGTCCCCCCTCGCCCTGGCGCGAGCCGGAGCACGACGACCTGGCCGACCTGGCCCGCACCTTCTTCACCAAGGAGGTGTTGCCGCACGCCGACCGCCTGCTGACCCAGGGCCACCCGGACCGTGAGCACTACCGGCGCGCCGGTGAGCTGGGGCTGCTCGGTCTGTCCGTCCCGGAAGAGTACGGCGGCGGGGGCGGCGGGTTCACCCACGAGGCCGTCATGCTGCACGAGCAGGCGTACACCGGGGAGAGCAGCCTCGGGCTGGCCGTCCACAGTGGCATCGTCACGGGGTACCTGGTGGCGTACGGCAGCGAGGAGCAGAAGCGACGGTGGCTGCCCGGCCTGTGCAGCGGCGAGCTGGTCGGTGCGATCGCGATGACCGAGCCGGACGGCGGCTCCGACCTTCAGGCGATGCGCACCCGGGCGGTCCGGGACGGCGACGACTACCTGGTCACGGGCGCGAAGACGTTCATCACCAACGGCGGCCTGGCCGATCTGATCATCGTGGCCGTGAAGACCGACCCCGAGCAGCGGGCGGCCGGTGTCTCGCTGCTGGTCTGCGAGGTGAGCGGTGACCCGGAGGGCTTCCGCCGGGGCCGGCTGCTGTCCAAGATCGGGCTGCACGCCAACGACACCGCCGAGCTGTTCTTCGACGAGTTCCGGGTGCCGGCGGCCAACCTGCTCGGCGGCGCCGAGGGGCTGGGTTTCATCCAGCTCATGCAGCAGCTCCCGCAGGAACGACTGGTGATCGGCGTCGGCGCGGTCGCGGCCATGGAACGGGCCGTCGCGCTGACCGTCGCGTACGCCAAGGAGCGCACGGCCTTCGGCAAGACCCTGATGGGCCACCAGAACACCCGGATGGTGCTCGCCGAGTGCGCCACCCGCACCCGGGTCAGCCGGGTCTTCCTGGACGACTGCATCGTCCGACACAGCCGCGGCGACCTGGACGTGGCCACCGCGGCGATGGCGAAATCCTGGCTCACCGACGGGCAGTGCGAGGTCGTCGACCGGTGCCTGCAACTGTTCGGCGGCTACGGCTACACGACGGAGTACCCGATCGCCCGGATGTACGCCGACGCCCGCGTCCAGAAGATCTACGGCGGCACCAACGAGATCATGAAGGAGCTGATCGCCCGTGCCCTCTGAGGCGTACGTCTATGACGCGGTCCGCACCCCGCGCGGACGCGGCCGGGACACCGGCGCGCTGCACGGGGTCAAGCCGATCTCCCTGGTGGTCGGCCTGATCGACGCGGTGCGGGAGCGCAACCCCGGCCTGGACGTCGGTCGGCTGGAGGATCTGCTGCTCGGCATCGTGACCCCGGTCGGCGAGCAGGGCGGCGACCTGGCGAGGGCCGCCGCGCTGCTGGCCGGGTTGCCCGACGAGGTGGGTGGGGTGCAGCTCAACCGGTTCTGCGCCTCGGGCCTGGAGGCGGTCAACTCCGCCGCCGCGCGGATCCGCTCCGGCTGGGAGCACCTGCTGCTCGCCGGCGGGGTGGAGTCGATGTCCCGGGTGCCGATGGGCTCCGACGGCGCGGCCTGGGCCACCGACCCGCAGACCGCGCTGGCCACGTCGTTCGTGCCGCAGGGCGTCAGCGCGGACCTGATCGCGACCCTGGAGGGCTTCACCCGCGACGACGTGGACGGCTACGCGCTGCGCTCGCAGGAGCGGGCCGCCAAGGCGTGGGCCGGTGGGCACTTCGCCCGCTCGGTGGTGCCGGTCCGCGACGGCAACGGGCTGGACATCCTCACCGTCGACGAGCACCCGCGCCCGGAGACCACCCGGGAGGCGCTGGCCCGGCTCACCCCGTCCTTCGCCACGATGGGCGAGGCGGCAGGCTTCGACGCCGTCGCGTTGCAGAAGTTCCACTGGCTGGAGGCCATCGAGCACGTCCACCACGCCGGCAACTCGTCCGGCATCGTGGACGGCGCGGCGCTGGTGCTGATCGGTTCGGAGCAGGTGGGTCGGGATCTCGGCCTCAGCCCGCGCGCCCGGATCGTCGGCGCGGCGGTCACCGGCGCGGACCCGACGCTGATGTTGACCGGCCCGATCCCGGCCACCCACAAGGCGCTCGCCGTCGCCGGGCTCACCCTCGACGACATCGACCTGTTCGAGATCAACGAGGCGTTCGCCGCGGTGGTGCTCAAGTACGTCCGCGACCTCGGCCTCGACCCGGACCGGGTGAACGTCAACGGCGGCGCGATCGCGCTCGGCCATCCGCTCGGCGCCACCGGGGCGATGCTGCTCGGCACCGCGTTGGACGAGTTGGAGCGCCGCGACCTGCGCCGCGCCGTGGTGACCCTCTGCATCGGCGGCGGCATGGGCGTCGCCACCGTTCTCGAGCGCTGCTGACCCGGAGGACGACCATGACCACCACCATCCGGTACGACCGCGGCGCCGACGGCATCGTCACGCTCACCCTGGACGACCCCGACCAGTCCGCCAACACCATGAACCGGGCGTACGCCGCCTCGATGAGCGCGGTGCTCGACCGGCTGGAGGCCGAACGCGAAGAGCTGACCGGGGTCATCGTCACCAGCGCGAAGCCGACCTTCTTCGCCGGCGGCGACCTGCCCGAGATGATCCGGGCCACCCGCGCCGACGCGCCCGCGCTGGCGGAGCTGCTCGGCACCATCAAACGGGACCTGCGCCGCCTGGAGACGCTGGGCCGGCCGGTGGTCGCGGCCGTCAACGGCTCCGCGCTCGGCGGCGGCCTGGAGATCGCGCTCGCCTGTCACCACCGGATCGCGCTGGACGCGCCGGACAGCCGGCTCGGGCTGCCCGAGGTGACCCTGGGCCTGCTGCCCGGGGCCGGCGGGGTCACCCGGACGGTACGGATGCTCGGCCTGGCGGGTGCGCTGACCACGGTGCTGCTCACCGGCCGGCGGATGCGACCGGCCGACGCCCTGGCCACCGGCATCGTGGACGAGGTGGTCGCCACGCCCACCGAGATGCTGGACCACGCACGGGCCTGGATCGCGGCGAACCCGCACCCCACGCAGCCGTGGGACCGACCGGACTACCGGATGCCCGGCGGCACCCCGGCCAGCCGTTCGCTGGCCGCCCAGCTGCCCGCCTTCCCGGCCACCCTGCGCAAGCAGCTCAAGGGTGCCCGGCTGCCCGCGCCCGAGGCGATCCTCGCCGCCGCCGTCGAGGGCGCGCAGGTCGACCTGGAGACCGCGCTGACCGTGGAGACCCGGCACCTGATCGGGCTGCTCACCGGACAGGTCGCCAAGAACATGATCGGGGCCTTCTTCTTCGACCTGAAGGCCGTCAACGGTGGTGCCGCCCGACCATCCGGTGTGGACGTCCCCCCGGTACGCCGGGTGGCGGTGCTCGGCGCCGGCATGATGGGCGCGGGCATCGCGTACGCCTGCGCCAGCGCCGGCCTGGACGTCGTGGTCAGGGACGTCTCACCGGAGGCCGCGGGACGCGCCCGGGAGCACGCCGAGCGGCTGCTGGCCCGCAGGGTGCGCAAGGGCCGTGCCACGGAGGCGGACGCCCGTGCCGTGCTGGCCCGGATCACCACCACCGACCAGGTGGACGCGTTGGCCGGCTGCGACGCGGTGATCGAGGCGGTCTTCGAGGACCCGGCGCTGAAGCAGGCGGTCTTCGCCGAGGTACTGCCGGTGCTGGCACCCGGCGCGCTCATCGCCTCCAACACCTCCACTCTGCCGATCACCGGGCTCGCCACGGGTGTGGACCGCCCGGCCGACTTCATCGGCATGCACTTCTTCTCCCCGGTGGACCGGATGCCCCTGCTGGAGATCGTGGTCGGCGAACAGACCGGTGACGCCGCGCTGGCGCGGGCCTTCGACCTGGGCCGGCGGATCGGCAAGACCCCGATCGTGGTCAACGACGGCCGGGGCTTCTTCACCAGCCGGGTGATCGGCCGGTTCATCGACGAGGCGGTCGGCATGGTCGCCGAGGGTGTTCCCGCCGCGTCCGTGGAGCAGGCCGCCCTCCAGGCCGGCTACCCGACCGGGCCGCTCGCGCTGGCCGACGAGGTCAGCCTCACCCTGATCCAGCGGATCCGCCGTCAATTCGAGGCGGCCAGCGAGGAGTACCTGCCGCTGCCCGCGCACCGGCTCGTGGACGAGCTGGTCGACGCGTACGACCGGCCGGGGCGCGCCGGCGGGCGCGGCTTCTACTCCTACGACGACGGCACCCGGGGCCGGCTCTGGCCCGGCCTCATCGACCTGGCCACCGACGCGGGTCGGGCGGTGCCGTTCACCGACCTCCAGGAGCGGATGCTCTTCGCCGAGGCGCTGGACGCGCTGCGCTGCCTCGACGAGGGAGTGCTGCGGACCGAGACCGACGCCAACATCGGCTCGATCTTCGGCATCGGTTTCCCGGCCTGGACGGGAGGGGTGATCCGCTACGTCCGCCAGTACGCGGGCGGCCCGGCCGGCTTCGCGGCCCGCGCCACCGAACTGGCCGAGCGCTACGGCGACCGGTTCACACCCCCGGCCGATCTGGTCGACCGACTGGCCGCCCGCCCCGCCGAACCGGCCGTCGCGTGACGGCCTCCTGGCCGAGCCCCGGCGGACCGGCCCCGGCCGAACACCCGGGCACCGCAACGGGCGGCTCGACGCGGGGCGGGCCGCTCGCCGGGGTGCGGGTGGTCGAGCTGGCGAGCCTCGCCCCTGCGCCGTTCGGGTGCATGGTGCTGGCGGACCTCGGCGCCGACGTGGTGCGGGTGGACCGGCCGGGCGCCCCGGGTGCGGGACGCCTGGCCGCGCCGACCGGCGGGCCGTTGCAGCGCGGCCGGCGGGTCACCACGCTGGACCTGAAGTCCCCGGCCGGGGTGGCGGACCTCCTGCGCCTGACCGAGCGGGCGGACGTGCTGGTCGAGGCGTACCGGCCGGGTGTCGCCGAGCGGCTCGGCTTCGGCCCGGAGGTGTGCCAGGCCCGCAACCCCCGGCTGGTGTACGCGCGGATGACCGGCTGGGGCCAGGACGGCCCACTGGCAGCCCGCGCCGGGCACGACATCGACTACATCGCGGTCGCCGGGGCGTTGGAGCCGCTGGGGCGGGCCGGCGAGCGCCCGTACGCGCCGATGAACCTGCTCGGCGACTTCGGCGGAGGTGGGATGCTGCTGGCCGTCGGCGTGCTGGCCGCGCTGCTCGAACGGGAACGCTCCGGTGCCGGTCAGGTGGTCGACGCGGCCATGGTGGACGGTTCGGCGCTGCTCACGTCGTTCCTGCACGGGCTGCTCGGCACCGGCCTGTGGGCGGCGCCGCGGGGGCGCAACATGTTCGACGGCGGTGCGCCGTTCTACGACACGTACGCCACCTCGGACGGTGGTTTCATGGCCGTCGGCGCGATGGAACCTGCCTTCTACGCCGTTCTGCTGGCGGGCCTCGACCTCGCCGACGACCCGGACCTGCCCGCGCAGTACGACCCGAGCGGCTGGGACGAGCTGCGGCGACGGTTCACCGAGCGGTTCGCCGAGCGGACCCGGGACGAGTGGACGGCGGTCTTCGCCGACCTGGATGCCTGCGTCGCGCCGGTGCTCGCCCCCGGGGAGGCGCACCAGCATCCGCACAACGCCGCCCGGGGCACGTTCGTCGAGGTCGGTGGCGAGATCCAGCCGGCACCAGCGCCGCGCTTCGACCGGACACCGACTGCCCGACCGGCTCCCGCTCCGGACCCGGAACGGGACGCCCTACCGGTCGAGGAGATCCTCACCGATTGGCAGTGACCTCGGCTGGCAGCGCCCGTACCGTCGAGTTGATCAAGAAGTTTGCGTCAAAGAATCGTTCCCTGGTGACGCAAACTTCTTGATCAACCGGGTGGAGCGGTGCGACCGGGTGGAGCGGTGCGACCGGGTGGGGCGGGGCGACCGGGTGGAGCGGGGCGGGCGCAGGCGGTTGGGGCGGTTGTACCAGGTGGCGAAGAGGGCCACCGCCAGGAGCAGCTCCGCCAGGTCACCGCCGTAGTACATGAGCTGGGCGGCCGACTGGAACGCCGCCGGATCTCGGTCGGTGAGGCCGGGCGGCAGGGTTTCGGCATGCGCGTACAGGTACTTGGCCAGCACGGCGTGACCGGCCGCCGCGCCCAGGAGCGCGCCCACCCGTACCGCCAGTCCCGGACGACGCGGGGCTGGGTCCGGCCCGGCCAGGGACCAGGCGAACAGGTACCCGGCGGCCACATAGTGCAGGTGCAGGGCGTGGTGCAGCGCGGTGTGACGTTCGGCCGCCGCGTACAGCGGGGTGAGCAGCACCAGCGCCAGCCCTCCGGTGCTGAGCAGCGCGGCGGTGACCGGGTGGGCGAGCAGGTGCAGCGCTCGGGCGCGCAGCAGCCGGCCCACCACCCGGCGTACCGGCGGCGGGGCGACCCGCAGCAGCAGGGTCACCGGAGCGCCGAGCACCAGCCCGAGCGGGGCCAGCATGCCGAGCAGCAGGTGCTGCGCCATGTGCCCGCGCGGGTCGTCGGGGAGTTGGCCCAGCGGCCCGAGGGCCACCGCCAGCAGGGCGCAGCCGACCAGCCAGGCGGCGGTGCGCCGGTGGTCCCACCCCCGCGGGTCGCGTGCGGCCGCCAGCAGGTAGCCGACGGCCAGCAGCACGACCGGGAGCAGCGGGAACCAGCTCGGGCCGTCCGCAACGTGCCCACCGTGCGCGAACGCGGGCGGCACGGCCACCGTCATCGGCGCCCGTCGCCCGACCGTCGGGACCGGGCCCACCAGAGCAGACCGGCCCCGGCCAGCAGCAGCACCGCGCCGGACGCGATCCACACCACGTCGTACGGCAGCAGGTGTACGCCGTAGCGGATCTGGTGCAGCCGGAGCACCTTGTGGTCGACCACCCCGTCGAAGACCTGGAACCCTCCGGCGCCGAGCAGGAAGCCACCCCAGGCCAACCGGGTCGACAGGGCACGCCGTCGACGCAGGTCGGCGAACCAGAAGAACCCACCGACCAGGATGATCACCTCGGCGGCGTGCAGCAGCCCGTCGGAGAGCAGTGCCACCGACGGGGTGGACCGGTCGTAGAAGTGGTGCCACGCCAGCAACTGGTGGAAGACGATCTCGTCCACCGCGGCCATGATCGCGATGCCGATCAGGACGCCGACGAGCGTGGAGGAACGTGCATCGACGGCACCTGCGCCCGGCACGGTGCGTGCGCTCGGCAGGCTCGAATCGGCCACCACACACCTCGCATCCACCTCGGGTCAGGTCCGAACTACCCCGAACCCGCCGAAACATGCCCAGTCAGCGTGCCACAGACAACGACACCGAACTGCGGCGATCACGGCCCGAGCCGCGCCCGACCCCATCCCCGTTTCACGACTCCCACACCACTAGCGGCATGATCATGCAGCCTGAAAGGGCAGGAACGCCCGAGCAACCGAAGCCCGAGAAGGAGGTGCCCGTGCCGGACGCGGACGAACTCGTCGCCAACGCACTCGCGGCGGTGCGCGGCACCGACGTACGGCAGGCCGAACGGCAGCTGGACCAACTGATGGTCGGCACCGGCGCGGCGGACGGCACCACGGCGGTGGACGCGGCCCTGCTGCGTCGCCTGGTCCGCGCTCTGGGCCGGCTCTGGCCGCGCGGCTGGCAGCCGGTCGACGTGGACCGGATCACCAGCCGGCGGCTCGACGCCCGCTCGGCGCGGCTCGTCCGCAGCGCGATGGCCGCCCAACGGCGTGCGCAGGCCGAACCGGTCCCCGCCTGGTGGGACGACCAGCTTCACGAGTTGACCTCCGAGGCACGGGACACAGGCCATGACGTGCTGGCTGCCTGGACCGCCGCGGAGGGGCTGGACCGGGCCGACGCGCTCCGCGCGGCCGTGGACACTCTCGCGCTGGTGGAGAGCCTGCCGCCGATCGCGGTGTTGCGCCCACCGCCGGGCACGACCGGCGCGCTCACCGCACGGTCGGCGGGTACGCGCAGCGGCTCCCCGATGTTGGACCGGGTCCGGGCGCTGCTGGCCAAGGCCGAGTCGACCACCTTTCCGGCCGAGGCGGAGGCGTTGACCGGTAAGGCGCAGGAGCTGATCGCCCGGCACAGCATCGACGAGGCGCTGCTGGCCGCTGGGTCGGAGCGCGGCGACCTGCCCGGCGGGGTACGCCTGAGCACCGACAGCCCGTACGCGGGTGCGAAGGCGCTGCTGGTGCAGGAGGTGGCGGCGGCGAACAGGTGCGAGGCGGTCTGGTCCGACGATCTCGGCTTCGCCACCGTGCTGGGTTGGCCGGCCGACCTGGTGGCGGTGGAGCTGCTCTACACGTCGCTGCTGGTCCAGGCCACGGCCGCCATGCTGCGTGGGCGTGCCGAGCGGCGGTCGGGGTCGGGGCGGCGCACGAAGGTGTGGGACGAGTCCTTCCTCAACGCGTTCGCGCTGCGGATCGGCGAGCGGCTGCGCACGGCGACCGAGGCGGCGACCGAGGCGGCGACCGAGGCGGCGGACCAGGCGTCGGCCGAGACGGCCGGGGCGGAGCGACTGTTGCCGGTGCTCGCCGCCCGGGGCGAGGCGGTCCGGGAGCGACTGGACACGCTCTTTCCCGGCGTGACCCGGCACCGGCTCAGCGTCCGGGACGCCGAGGGCTGGTCCTCCGGTACGTCGGCCGCCGACCGGGCCTCGTTGGATGTCGGCGGCGGGCGCCAGCAGCCCCGGCAGGTGCCCGGCCGGCCCGATCGCCGCTGATCCGACCGGCGTGGGACCACCACCGGCGAGGTTATCTGCGATTTTCTTCGGTACGCCGTAGGGAACGGGTTGTCGGCTCCGACCCTTCGGTGAGCCGCGCCCCGACCGGGGGTGCGACCAGAGCTGAGGAGCACCGCCGTGAAGTACATGCTGCTGATCTGGAACCGGCCCGGCTTCACCGAGGGGCTGACCGAGCAGGACCGCACCACTCTCTTCGGCGAGGTCGACGCGATCATGAAGGAGCTGACCGAGACCGGCGAGCTGGTCGACGGGCAGGCGTTGGCCAACCCGTCGCAGACGTTGACGGTCCGGCAGATCGACGGCAGCACCGAGGTCGTCGACGGTCCGTTCATGGAGAGCAAGGAGCAGTTCGCCGGTTACCTGACCGTCGAGTGCGACAGCCCGCAGCGGGCCGCCGAGATCGCTGCCCGCTGGCCGGACGTCCGCTACGGCGGCGCCATGGAGGTCCGCCCGGTGATGGAGCAGGCCGGGACGGAGATGTGACCGAGGACCGGACGGTCGAGGATCTGCTGCGCACCCTCGCGCCGCAGGTCCTCGGCCTGCTGGTCCGCCGGCACGGCCAGTTCGACCGATGCGAGGACGCGGTCCAGGAGGCGCTGCTGGCCGCCGCGACACAGTGGCCCGGGCAGGGCGTACCGGACAGCCCCCGCGCCTGGCTGCTCACCGTGGCCACCCGGCGGCTCACCGACGAGTGGCGCAGCGAGAGCGCCCGCCGGGACCGCGAGGTGGCGGTGGCGCTGCGCGAGCCGGCGTACGCCCAGGTGGCGCCGCCGGCCGACGCGGAGCCGGCGGTCCCGACGGCGGACGACACCCTCACGCTGCTGTTCCTCTGCTGTCACCCGGCGCTGACCGGACCGGCGCAGGTGACGCTCACCCTGCGCGCGGTCGGCGGTCTCAGCACGGCTCAGATCGCCCGGGCGTACCTGGTGCCGGAGGCGACGATGAGTCAACGGATCCGCCGGGCCAAGCAGCGGATCGAGGCCGCCGGGGCCCGGTTCACGATGCCCGATCCGGCGGAGCGGGACGAGCGGCTGCGGTCGGTGCTCCGGGTGCTCTATCTGATCTTCAACGAGGGGTACACCGCGTCGAGTGGCCCGGACCTGCACCGGGCCGAGCTGACCGGCGAGGCGATCCGGCTGGCCCGCATCCTGCGCGGGTTGCTGCCCGACGACGGCGAGGTGGCCGGGCTGTTGGCGCTCATGCTGCTCACCGACGCGCACCGGGCGGCCCGGCTCGGCCCGGACGGGGACCTGGTGCCCCTCGCCGAGCAGGACCGCACCCGATGGGACGCGGCCGCCATCGCGGAGGGGATCGCGCTGATCACCGAGGCGTTGACCTGGTCGCCGCCGGGTCCGTACCAGCTCCAGGCGGCGATCGCCGCCGTGCACGCCGAGGCGTCGACGGCGGCGGAGACGGACTGGCGGCAGATCGTCGCGCTCTACCGGCTGCTGGCCCGGATCGCCCCGAACCCGATGATCACGCTCAACCAGTCGGTGGCGGTGGCGATGGTGGACGGGCCACGGGCGGGGCTCGCCCTGCTCACACCGCTGATCGCCGACGAGCGCACGGCCGGGCACCACCGGCTCGCCGCCGTCCGGGCGCACCTGCTGGAGATGGCCGGGGACGCCGAGGCGGCGCGGGAGGCGTACCTGGCCGCGGCGCGCGGCACCACGAGCCTGCCCGAGCAGCGGTACCTGGAGCTGAGGGCCGGCCGACTGGCCGGGCAGCGATGACCTGGGTCAGTCGGCCTTCGGGGCGGCGCGGACGTGGGCGCGTTCGCCCTGTTTCCCGATCAGGCTGAGGAACTCGACGGGGCCGGAGCTGGTGGCCCCGAACCAGTGCGGGGTGCGGGTGTCGAACTCGGCGGCCTCGCCGGGGCTGAGGACGAGGTTGTGCTCGCCGAGCACCAGCCGCAGCGTGCCGTTGAGGACGTAGACCCAGTCGTATCCCTCGTGGGTGCGCAGGTCGGGTTCGCGGTCGTCGGCGCTGGCGGGGAGCACGTACTTGTAGGCCTGGATGCCCCCGGGCCGCCGGGTCAGCGGCAGGATGACCGATCCGTCGCTGCACGTGATGGGGCGCAGGTTGATGCGGGGATCGCCGGTCGGTGGCGCGCCGACGAGCTCGTCGAGCGTCACGCCGTGGACGCGGGCGAGCGGGAGGAGCTGCTCCAGCGTGGGGCGACGCAGGCCGGCTTCGAGCCTGGACAGGGTGCTGGCGGAGATGCCGGTCTCGGCGGCGAGGTCGGTGAGCGTGATGTCGCGGCGGAGCCGGAGGTGCTTCAGTCTCGGTCCGACAGCGTCGAGGGTGCGGTCCGGCTCGTCCATGTCCCCGATTTTGCCATTCGGCAAGATGCTTTGCGGACGGGTGGGCGGGTCGGTCACAGTCGCTACCGACGCGAAGGAGCAGGCAGATGGCCGAGCAGCACGAGTTCGACAAGGGCTACTGGGATCGGCACTGGCACGAGGTTCAGCATGATCATCCCGGTGCCGTCGGCGCGGCTCCCCCGCACCCGTACCTGGCCCGGGAGACCGCCGGCCTGACGCCGGGCACGGTGCTGGACGCCGGGTGCGGCACCGGCACGGAGGCTATCTGGCTCGCCTCCCACGGCTGGCAGGTCACCGCGGTCGACATCGCCTCCGGGGCCCTCGCTCTCGCGGCCGGACGCGCGGAGAGCGCCGGGGTGGCCGAGCGCGTGCGGTGGGTGGAGGCGGACCTGACGACCTGGGCCCCGGGGACGCGGTTCGATCTGGTGACGACGCACTACGCGCACCCCGCGATGCCGCACCTGGCCTTCTACGACCGCATCTCCCGGTGGGTGGCGCCGGGCGGCAGCCTGCTGATCGTCGGGCACCTGCACACCTCGCAGGCCGCCGGGCACGGCCACCACCCGCCCGAGGAGGCATCGGTCACCCTCGCGGACATCACCGCCGGCCTGGACAGCACCACCTGGGAGACGGTCACCGCCGAGGAGCACCGCCGCTCGGTGCCCGGCCGGGAGGTCCCGCTGTACGACGTCGTCGTCCGCGCCACTCGACGCCGCTGAGCAGGGCACTGCCGGCCGTCGGGCGAACCTGACCACCCGACGTCCGGCGGCGGGCTCACACGTCGGGGTCGACGGCCGGGCAGGTGGCACCTCGGGCGGGCACCACCTGGTCGATCAGGTAGGCGTCGACGGCTCGTTCCACACAGGGGCTGCTGGTGTAACTGCCGTGCCCCCACCCCTGGTAGGTGAGCAGAGCGCCGTGCCTGCCCAGTTGCCGGGTCACCGTGCGGGCCCAGTCGTACCCGCTCGCCGGGTCGTGCACGGTGGCGGCGAGCAGCAGCGGCACGTCGGTGCGGACCCGCAGTCGGTGCTGCGGGTTGGCGACCGGCGTCGGAGTGCCCAGGCAGGTCACGAGGGCGAACAGGGCCGGCGGGTACCGCAGGTCCGGTGCGAGCAGGGCCGCCCGGCGCACGTGCGCGGCGTACTCCCGGTAGTCGCGGACGGGCAGGCTCCAGTCCTGGCAGAAGACCGCGAAGGGGTACGGCGCGACGGCGTCGGCCGTCACCGTGGCGTCGGCCGGGGGCACGGCGGTCGGCGGGGCGGCGGCGTCCATCCTGCCGAACCATTCGGCCAGCCCCGGCCACCGCCACGTGTCGTAGAACTTCTTGTGGGTGAGCCGGGCCAACTCGAACGGGGTCAGCACGACCCCGGCCCGGTCCGGGTCGGTCAGGGTGCCGCGCTCGGCCCGGGCGCGCAACCCGACCCAGATCGCCCGGACGTCCCGCCCGTTGAGCCCGCAGGTAGCGGACCGGTCACACCAGGCGACGAACTCGTCGAACGCGTTCTCCGCGGTGACCGCCTGGCTGTCGAGGAAGGCGCGGGTGCCGGCGCTGTGGTCCATCGATGCCTCCAGCACGACGGCCCGGACCCGGTGCGGGTACAGCTCCGCGTACCGCTGCCCGAGCAGCGTGCCGTACGAACTGCCGTGGAAGGTCAGCTGTCGCTCGCCGAGCGCGGCCCGGACCGCGTCCAGGTCGCGGGCGGCGCTGGTGGTGTCGACGTGGTCGTAGAGCGCTCCGGTGCGGGCCCGGCAGTCGGCGCGCAGCAGCGCGTTGCCGGCCAGGGTCGCGTCGAACTGGGCCTGGTCGGCGATCAGCTGCGGTTGCCGGGCGAGCAGGTCCCGCGCGCAGATCACCGGGTGGCTGCCGCCGGTGCCGCGTGGGTCGAAGCTGACGATGTCGAACCGGGCACGCAGGTCGGCACTGAACCGGGAGCTGCCGTTCACCACCCGGTCGACCCCGCTGTCGCCCGGCCCACCCGGGCCGAAGACCAGCGCACCCTTGCGGGTGGTCCGGTCGGCGGCCCGACGCGCCAACGCCAGGTCGAAGCGCTCACCTCGGGGTTGGTTCCAGTCCACCGGCAGCGACAGGGTGCCGCACTCGGCGTCGGCGTCGGAGGCGCAGGGCCGCCAGTCGATCGTCGGACCGGGCTGTGGTCGGGCGACGGCGGGGCTCGCCGGGGTCAGGCCGGTGGCCGTGAGGGCCAGGGCAACCGCCCAGATCCCGGCGGATTTGCGTACGCGCAGCATGAGGTGCTGTCCTCTCCTCGAAGGAGCGTTACCGGTGAAGCTCGCCCACTGGGCGAGGTGATGCTGCTTCCACCCGGGCCGTCGAGTAGCCGCTCGGCGGCCCGGGGCCCTGCGCCTCAGCGGGTCACTCGACCTCGCGCAAGACGCGTTCGAGCGTGGTCATCCGGGTTTCCATCCCGCCCAGCCGCCCGTCCATCGCGGCGAGCAGTCGGGCGTTCTCGGCCTGGGCCTGCGTCGCCGTCTCGGCCAGCCGGCGGTAGTCGTCCGCGCGGGCCAGTTCGAGCCGGGTCCGGCGGGTCTTGGCCAGCTGGACGACGCTCACCGTGAACACGCTGATGATCAGGGCGAAGATGCCGATCGCGCCGACCACCTCGGTCCAGTCGTGTCCGCTCATCGGTCCGCTCCCGGCTGCTCGACCGAGGCGGGCATGGTCAGCGTCTCGACCGCGATCGCGATGACCTCGGGGGTGAGGGTGAGCACGAACGGCGTCACCTCGTAGTAGTTCATGGCCTTCCCGTCCTCCGACAACTCCAGGCTGGCGGTGACCAACCCGGCCGCCGCCAGCTTCCGTAGGTGGACCTGCAACAGCGCCCGGCTGATGCCCAGTTGCCGGGCCAGCCCGCTGACGTACGCACGTTCGCGGGTCAGCGCGGCGATGACCCGCAGCCGGTGCGGGTTGGCCAGGGTGGCCAGCACACGGACCAGGTCGTCGCCGGCCGGCGGTGGGGCGCTGCTCATAACCCTCCCTCGCAGGTGCAAATGGAAGTTAGCAGGTAGAGGCGTGCGGCGGTGGGGCCCGGAAACGGAATCAGGGGGATCTCAGGGTCACGAAGAGGGCCGGACACGCAGAACGCCGGGCCGGTGATGATCACCGGCCCGGCGTGCGATGTGCGTCGTACGTCAGCTCTTGAAGGCGTCCTTGATCTTCTCGCCGGCCTGCTTGAGCTTGGCCGTGGACTGGTCCGCGCGACCCTCGGCCTCGAGCTGCTCGTTGTCGGTGGCCCGACCGGCGCCTTCCTTCAGCTTGCCGGTCGCGTCCTCGGTGGCATTGTTGATCTTGTCATCCATACCCATTGCGAACCTCCATTGCAAGCGTCGCTGCTACGACACCAGCAATACCCCCGCCGTCACCGGCCCAACCATTCCTCTCGTCACAGTCCGCGATCGGCGGCCGGACGGAAGCGGCGCAGCCGCAGACTGTTGGCCACCACGAAGACCGAGGACAGCGCCATCGTGGCACCGGCGATCATCGGGTTGAGCAGCCCGGCGGCGGCCAGCGGCAGGGCCGCCACGTTGTAGCCGAAAGCCCAGAACAGGTTGCCCCGGATGATGCCGAGTGTGCGCCGGGACAGTCGGATGGCGTCCACCGCGGCGTCGAGGTCACCCCGGACGAGGGTGAGGTCGGACGCCTCGATCGCCACGTCGGTGCCGGTGCCCATGGCCAGCCCGAGGTCGGCCTGGGCCAGCGCCGGAGCGTCGTTGACCCCGTCGCCGACCATCGCCACCGACCGCCCCTCGGCCTGGAGCCGCTTGACCACGTCGACCTTCCCGACCGGCAGCACCTCGGCGATCACCTCGTCGATGCCCACCTCGGCGGCGACCGCCCGGGCCACTGTGGTGTTGTCCCCGGTCAGCAGGACCGGAGTGAGCCCCAGTGCGCGCAACCGGGCCACCGCCGCCCGGCTGGTCGGCCGCACCACGTCGGCCACCGCGAGCACACCCCGGGCCTGCCCGTCCCAGCCGGCGACGATCGCCGTACGGCCGGCGGCCTCCGCGTCGCGCACGGCCCACTCGACCTCTGGGGGTACGTCGACGTCCCGCTCCCGCAGCAGCCGGACCCGACCGACCAGCACGACCCGCCCGTCGACCGTGCCGGTCACGCCCAGCCCTTCGAGGTTGCGGAAGCCGCTCACCGGGGGCAGCTCGCCGGCCTCGGCGGCACCCGCGGCGACCGCACGGGCGATCGGGTGCTCGGAGGCGGCCTCCACCGCGCCGGCGAGCCGGAGCAGCTCGGCCCGGCCCTCCCCGCTCGCCGGCACCACGTCCACCAGGGTCATCCGGCCGGTCGTCACGGTGCCCGTCTTGTCCAGCACCACCGTGTCCACCCGGCGGGTCGACTCCAGGACCTCCGGCCCCTTGATCAGCACACCGAGCTGCGCGCCCCGGCCGGTGCCGACCAGCAGCGCGGTCGGGGTGGCCAGGCCGAGCGCGCACGGGCAGGCGATGATCAGGACGGCCACGGCGGCGGTGAACGCGGCGGTCGGGCCCGCTCCGGTGCCGAGCCACCAGCCGAGAGTGCCGACCGCCAGCGTGATGACGATCGGCACGAAGACGCCGGAGATCCGGTCCGCGAGCCGCTGCACGGCCGCCTTGCCGCTCTGCGCCTGCTCGACCAGGTCGGCCATCCGGGCGAGCTGGGTGTCCGCGCCGACCCGGGTCGCGGTGACCACCAGTCGGCCGCCCGCGTTGATGGTGGCGCCGACCACGCCGTCGCCGGGGCCGACCTCGACCGGCACCGACTCACCGGTCAACATGCTGGCGTCCACGGCGGAGGTGCCCTCGTCGACCACCCCGTCGGTGGCGATCTTCTCCCCGGGACGGACCACGAACCGGTCACCGACGGCGAGCTGGTCCACCGGGATCAGGGTCTCCACCCCGTCACGCAGCACCGCCACCTCCCTGGCGCCGAGTTCGAGCAGGGCGCGCAGGGCGGCACCGGCGGTCCGCTTGGAGCGGGCCTCGAAATAGCGACCGGCCAGGATGAACACCGTCACACCGGCGGCCGCCTCCAGGTAGATGTTGCCGGCGCCGTCGGTGCGGGTGATGTCGAAACGGAACGGGTGCGTCATCCCCGGCACCCCGGCGTCGCCGAGGAAGAGCGCCCAGAGCGACCAGCCGAACGCGGCCAGGGTGCCGAGCGACACCAGCGTGTCCATGGTCGCCGCGCCGTGCCGCAGATTGGTCCAGGCGGCCCGGTGGAACGGCAGCCCACCCCAGACCACCACCGGGGCGGCCAGCGTCAGCGACAACCACTGCCAGTAGTCGAACTGCCAGGCCGGGACCATGGCCAGCAGGACCACCGGCACGCTCAGTGCCACCGAAACCCAGAGTCGGGTACGCGGGCCCTTCAGCGGGTCCACCGACTGCTCGTCGGTCGGCGGGCTGGGCAGCGCGGCCGTATAGCCGGTCTTCTGCACGGTCTCGATCAGGTCGTCCGGCGTGACGGCGTCGGCGTACCGGACGGTCGCCTTCTCGGTGGCGTAGTTGACGGTGGCACTCACGCCGTCCATCCGGTTGAGCTTCTTCTCGATCCGGGCGGCGCAGGCGGCGCAGGTCATCCCGCCGATCGCCAACTCGATCCGGTTCGGTGCCTCGGGCAGTGGTCTGCTGCTGGTGGTGGTCATCGTCTGGTCCCGTCAGTTGTGCCCGTGCCCGGGGGTGCCGTGGTCGGCGCCCCCGGTCGGTGCGGGTCCGCTCGGGTCGCCCCCGGTGGGTGGGGTGCCGACCGTTGGGGTGCCGGCGACGACGGTGAACTCGGCGGTGTGCACCGCCCCGCCGTGCCGAAAGTCGAGGTAGAGCCGGTAGCTGCCGGCCGACGGCACCTCGGCGAGGAAGGTGACCGCCGGGCCGGGCCGGGTCCGCCCGTCGCCGGGAACCCCGTCCGGGTGCACGTGCAGGTACGCCAGGTCACCCCGGCGCAGGGCCACCAGGTGCCCGTACGCGCCCAGGTAGGGCTCCAGGTCGGTGACCGGCTGCCCGCCCCGGCTCACCGTCAGGGTCAGCGGTGAGGTGCGGCCGGGCTGCGGCGAGCCGGTCAGGGTGACCGTGTAGCCGTCGACCGTGGTGCTGGTCGAGGGGGCGGGCAGCGGCCGTTCGGTCAGTTCACCGGGGACGGTCACGTCCACACCGAGGGTCAGCGGCTCGCCCCCGGTCGGGGTGAAGTCGGCGAACGCCCGCCACTGCCCGGCGCCGGCCAGTGGGGTGTCGACCCGCCAGGTGCCGTCCGGGGCCAGCTCGGGGTGCACGTGACGGAAGCCGGAGAGGTCCCGCCGGGCGACGATCAGGTGCATCCGCTTGTCGTGCGCCACGTCGTAGCGGGTCACCGGGCGACCGTCCGGCCCGGCGATCCGGAAGGCGAACTCGTCGGCCGGGGCGTCGAGGTGTTCGAGGGTGTAGCCCCGGTCGGAGACGAGCAGGCCGCCGGGGAGCCGGTCGGTCGCCTCGTCGTGCTCGCCCGTCGCGTGGGCGGCGTCGCCGTCGTGCCGGCCCTCGACCACGGGGGCGCGGTCGACCACCCGGCCGATCCCGTACGTCGTGCCGAACACCGCCGCAAGGCCCACGGCGAACCCGGCCAGTCTCGTCACGGTGCGCATGCCCGCCCCCCGATCACGCGTCGACGAGGTCGTAACCGGCCTCGTCGACGGCGGCCCGGACGACTCCCGGGTCAAGTGGCTGGTCGCTGCTGACGGTGACCCGGCCGGCAGCGAGGTCGACCTGGACGTCCTGCACGCCCGGGATCGCACCGACCTCGGCGCTCACCGCGCTGACGCAGTGCCCACAGGTCATGCCCTGCACCTGGTACGTCGTGTTGACCATCGCGAACGCCTCCCAGAACCGATTACCCGTACCCGGTGGGGGTATCCCACCCGAAGACGACCGTACCATACCCCCCAGGGGTACGCTATCCTGGTTCGCATGACCGCACCCACCCCGATCCGCGGGTACACCGCCAGCAAGGACCAGCTGCTCACGCGGCTCCGCCGCGTCGAGGGGCAGGTCCGCGGCATCGAGAAGATGGTCGACGACGACCGCTACTGCATCGACGTGCTCACCCAGATCTCCGCCATCCAGGCCGCGCTCGACAAGGTTGCGCTGGGGCTGCTCGACGGGCACGCCCGGCACTGCATGCACGAGGGGGCGGCCGAGGGTCGGGCCGACGAGATGGCCACCGAGATGATGGCGGCGGTCGGCCGGCTGATGAAGCGCGGCTGAGGCCCCTCACCCCGGCGGCGGTACGCGGCGGTTCGACCGACGACACTCCGTCACGACCTGCGCCCCCGGGCCGGGCTGGTTAGCATTCCCCACGATGACCCCCCGCATGCCGCTGCGCGAACGGGCACCGGCGCCGCCACCAGGCCGCGACGCTGCTCACCGTCCGGGCCGGGCACTGACCATCCGTGATCAGCTGGTCGCCAGTCAGCGATCCGCCGCGTCTCCCGCCGCGATTCCGCGGCGCGGATGAACCGACCGGCCCACTGACACGTATCCCGCACCGGATCGTTGGGAGTCTCGCCTTGGGTTCCGACCACACCCGCCCTGCTCCGTCCGCCCCGCCCCGGGTCCGGCGGATCCTCATCATGACGGTCGTGCCGCTCTTCGTCGCCACCGTGCTCGCGGCGCTGCTGCTCTGGCCGCGCGGCGGGTCACCCGACTCTGTCGGCGGGGCGGACGTGCCGCGCTTTCCCGGCACGGTGACCCGGGTGGTGACCGAACCATGCCCGCCGACGCCGTCGAGCCCGGAGGGCACGCCACGCGTCGGCGGCGGGCCGTGCGGCACGGTCGACGTCCGGGTGGACGACGGGCCGTCCGCCGGCCAGCAGGTGCAGACACCCGTGCCCGACGGGCCCGGCGCACCCCGGGTCGAGGTCGGCGACGAGGTCATCCTGGTCGAGCTGACCGATCCCACCGATCCCACCATCAGCAACTGGAACATCGCCGAGCACCAGCGTGGCACCCCGATGCTGTGGTTGGCGGTGGTCTTCGCCGCCGCGATCGTCGCGTTCGGTCGGTGGCGAGGCCTGGCCGCGCTGGCCGGGTTGGCGGCCAGCTTCGCCATCCTGCTCACCTTCGTGCTGCCGGGCATCGGCGCTGGCAAGTCGCCCCTGCTGGTGGCGGTGGTCGGTGCTGCCCTGATCATGTTCGTGGTGCTCTACCTGACGCACGGGGTCACCGCACAGACCTCCGTCGCGGTGCTCGGCACCCTGGGCAGCCTGGTGCTGACCGGCGTGCTCGCCACCATCGCCACGGCCGCGACACACCTCACGGGCTTCGGCAGCGAGGACGCCACCACCCTGTCGATGTTCCAGGGCGACGTGGACCTGCACGGTCTGCTGCTCGCCGGGATCATCATCGGCTCGCTCGGAGTCCTCGACGACGTGACGGTCACGCAGGCGGCCACCGTCACCGAGCTGGCGCACGCCAACCCCGGCCTGACCCGGTTGCAGCTCTACCGCGCCGCCACCCGGGTCGGGCGCGCGCACATCGCCTCCACCGTCAACACCATCGTTCTGGCGTACGCGGGCGCGTCGCTGCCCCTGCTGCTCCTGCTCACCGCCGACGCGCGACCGATCGGGCAGATCCTCACCAGCGAATTCCTCGCGCAGGAGATCGTCCGCAGCGCGGTCGCGACCCTCGGACTGATCGCCGCCGTGCCGCTGACCACCGGGCTGGCCGCGGTCGTCACCGCGGCCGGGCGCGCGGACGCCCCGCCGACCACCGGCGATTCCGCCCCGCGACCTCAGCCGGATCGGGCGGAGGCACTGGCCGCGCTCATCTCACCGCGAGCGAGCCGCGCCGACGAGCCGGATCCGACCCGGACCCCACCCCCATCCACGGCCACCGACCGGTGGCCGGAACCGAACAGGAGCACGGATACGGCATGGTGACACTCCTCAGCGTGACCAGATCGGGCCCCCACCCTGAGAACCACGTCACTGGTCACTCAACGCTATGGCGAAATGACGCTTTTGGTCGGCATCCAGGCGTAGCCCACCCGGTCGACTCTCCGGTAACCTCGCTGCCGGTTACCGATGAAGGCGCGAAGCGGCGCCTGCGGTGCCACCGCCCAATCGCCGAACGGCGAATCGGGGACCCAGGTACGTGGGGTGAATCCGCGTCAGCGGTAGGGGCCACTTCCGCCCCGAACCCGTCAGCTAACCCGGTCGGCGGTCGAGGGAAGGGAACATTGTGACGGCACCCCTACGCCGCTGGTTGACTCCCGTGGTGGCCGTGATCGCCGCACTGACCGTGCTCGCCGGGCCCCTGCCAGCTCACGCGGCCCCGACGACGCCGACACCGTCAGGGCACGAGGAGGACGGCGAGCCGCAACTGCTCACCGACGTCATCGAGCGGGCCAATCGCGACTACTCCGCTGCCAAGTCCCAACTGGACAAATCCAAGAAGCGGCAGCTGGAACTGGCCCTGGAGGTCGACCGGGCCAAGGCCGACCTGGACGCGCTGACCCCGCAGGTCGGGCAGATCGCCGCCCAGTCGTACCGGACCGGCCGGATCGGCGCGCTCGCGATGCTGCTGGAGAGCAAGGCTCCCGACGCCTTCGTCCAGCGCGCCGCGGTGCTCGACGAGATGAACATGGTCAACGAGAAGAAGCTCGTTGAGGTCAACACGGTGAAGGCCCGCGCCGAGAAGGCCAAGCTGGACCTCGACGCGGAGGTCCGCGAGCAGCAGAAGCAGGCCGCCCTGATGGCGAAGCGCAAGAGCGAGGCGGACAAGGCGCTCGCCCTCGTCGGCGGCAAGGGCTTCACCGGCGGCCTGGTGGACGCCACGTCGAAGGTCGCCAAGATCGGCCCCGGTCGCACCGCCGACGGTGACTGGAAGCCGCAGTCGTGCAGCGAGAAGGACCCGACCACGTCCGGTTGCGTCACGCCGCGGACGCTGCACGCGTACAAGGAGGTCAAGGCGGCCGGCTTCAACCGGTTCGTCGGCTGCTACCGCTCCGGTGGGCCGTGGGAGCACCCGAAGGGCAAGGCTTGCGACTGGTCGCTGCAGAAGAGCGGCTTCGCCCCTTGGCACAACGACGACACCCGGAAGTACGGCAACAACGTCGCCGCCTTCCTCATCCGTAACGCCGATCGGCTGGGCATCTACTACGTGATCTGGAACCGGCAGATCTGGTTCCCGGCGACCGGTTGGAGTTCGTACAGCGGGCCGTCGAACCACACCGACCACGTCCACATGTCGCTGCTCTGACCCGCAGGACCCTGGCCGAGGGCCGTTCCGCGTCGCGCGGAGCGGCCCTCGTCGCGTCAGGCGGCGGCGGGCGCGGCCGGGTCGAGGGACCCGGCCTCCTCGTCCAGCGTCGTGAACCCGGTCGGTACGGCGGCCACCGGGCGGACCACTCCGGCGGCGAGCCGGTACGACACACCCACCACCGCGCACCGCCCCTGCGCCACCTCGTCGGCCAGCACCGGCGACTGCCCGAGCAGCGTCTCGACGGTCTGCGCGATGTGGATGTCGACGATGCCGTCGATGTCCTGCACACCCTCGGCCTCGGCCCGGCGCAGGCTGGGCAGCACCGCGTCGACCACCGCCCGCAGGTGCCCCGGAGGTTGGGTGCCGGTCGTGGCGACCTCCCGGGCCGCCTGCACCGCACCGCACGAGTCGTGCCCGAGCACCACCACCAGCGGGGTGCCGAGGACGGTCACCGCGTACTCCACGCTGCCGAGCACCTCGGGGCCGGCGGTGTGGCCGGCGGTGCGGACCACGAACAGGTCGCCCAGCCCGCGGTCGAAGATGATCTCGGCGGCCAGGCGGGAGTCGGAGCAGCCGACGATCACCGCGAACGGGTGCTGCCCGTCGGCCACGGCGGCCCGGTGCCCGGCGTCCTGGTTGGGGTGGCGGGGGGCGCCGTCGACGAAGCGCCGGTTACCGGCGACCAGCTCGGCGTACGCGCGAGCCGGCTCGCTCAGCGCGGGCGCCCGGTCGCTGGTCCGCTGCGGGCCCGGCTGTCCGCCGGGCGTTCCGGAATGACTCATCCCCGCACCTCGTCTCGACGCATCTGACCTGGTCAACCGGCTCTTCAGCCGGGCCGGCGGCGGGCGCTGGCTCGGCTTCCACGGTCACACGCACCGTAAGATGCGTCAAGGTATGCGTGATATAGATTTCATACGTTGACCTCACCTCGCCCCTGGGTAACCCTCCGCGGGCAGGGCCGACGAGACTCCCCGAGGGCAGGTCGGCATCCGGAGAGGCGGTCACACGATGGCGAAGACGGCGGCGGGCGACACCGGTGGTGGCCGGAACTGGACCTTCCTCACCAACCACGGCCACGTTCTGCTGGCCATCGCCCGCGACCCCACCGCCCGGTTGCGGGACGTCGCCGCCGAGGTCGGCGTGACCGAACGGGCCGCGCAGGCGATCGTCGCCGACCTGGAGGCGGGCGGATACCTGCACCGCACCCGCGTCGGGCGACGCAACGAGTACACCCTCAATCCGTCCGGCCGGTTCCGGCATCCGGCCGAGGCCGACCGTCAGGTCGGTGACCTGCTGGCGCTGTTCGCCGATCCGCCCACCGCGGAGGTCGGTCCCCAGGCCTGACCATCGGCCGCCGCGCCTCACCCTCGATCGCCGGGCCGCTGCCCGACCGGGCACAGCGGTAATCTCTGCGGGTGCGCGAATGCCGGCCGTCGAGCGCGACCACCCTGTCCCGTCGTCCCACCGCAGCGGTCCTCAGTGGAGCGTTGGCGGCTCTGCTCGGCGTCGGTCTGGTGGCACCGATCCCGGCAGCCGCGGCGGCACCCGCCTGCGGCCCCGCCAGCGCGGAGAGCCTGACGGAGACGCCCTGGGCGTTGCGCCGGCTCGAGCCGTCCTCGGCGTGGCCGCTGTCCCGGGGCGCCGGCGTCACGGTGGCGGTGATCGACTCCGGGGTCTCCGCGACCCACCCGTTGCTCAACGGCCAGGTGCTCGAAGGCCGCGACTTCAACGACCTGCCGGCCCGTCAGGGCCAGTGCGACCTGGTCGGGCACGGCACGATGATCGCCGGCATCATCGCCGGCCGGGAGGGCACGGGCGTCCCGTTCAGCGGCATCGCGCCGGCAGCCCGCATCCTCCCCGTCCGGGTCCTGCCGGACCTCAGGGACACCAACGACCCGCAGCTCCCCGGGCAGATCGCCGCCGCCATCGACTGGGCGGTCGAGCAGGGCGCGGACGTCATCAACCTGTCCCTGACCACCGTGCCCGGCCCCGAGCTGACGGCCGCCGTCGAGCGCGCGCTGGCCAAGCGGGTGGTGCTGGTCGCCGCCGCCGGCAATCGGCAGGAAGGCCAGCAGGACAGACCTGGTTACCCTGCCGCGTACCCCGGGGTGATCGCCGTCGGCGGGGTCGACGAGCAGGGCGGCCACGTTGGCAGCTCGATCAGCGGCGACTACGTCGACATCGCGGCGCCCGGGTTGAACATCATCGGGCCGGCACCACAGGGCACCGGCTACCGCGGCGAGCCGAACGGCGGCACCAGCTACGCCGCCGCGTACGTCTCGGGGGCGGCCGCGCTGGTCCGGGCCGCGTACCCGGACCTTGGTCCACAAGAGATTGCCGAACGGCTGGAACGCACGGCGGACAACCCGCCCGAAGGCCACAACGCCGACATCGGCTACGGCATGGTCAACCCGTACCGGGCGGTGTCGAGCCTGCTGGGCACCCGACCGAACCCGCCTGCCGGCGCGCTCCCGATGCCCCCGGCGCAGGACGACCCGTTGGCCTGGCAACGGCCCGCCGCGATCTGGGCGGCGGCGGTCGGTGGCCTGCTCACCGTGCTGCTGCTGATCGCGCGACCGATCGTCACCCGTGGTCGCCAGCGGGGCTGGCGCCCGGGTCGGCGCACCGACTCACCGGCTGCCGGCTGACCGGCGCCGCCGCACGGCAGCACGGCAGCACCGCCGCAGCACGGCACCGCAGCACCGCCGCGCCTCAGCACCTCCGTGCCAAGGCCAGACACAGTGCGGCTCCGGCCCGGATCAACCGGACCGGAGCCACCCCGACGAATGCCTCAGCCCCACACCTTCGAGTTGCTCATCTCGGTGGTGAGGTAGTTCTCCCGGGCGATGCCGACGGCGCCGCCGATCTCGTTCAGGATGCGGTTGATGTCCTGGACCGCCGCATCCCACTTCGCCTGGTGCTGCTCGTAGGCAACCCGGTCCTCGCCGTCCCAGTGGAGCTTGCTCAGCATCGACCGCAGCGTGTCGAGCTTCTCCTCGAGCGTCTTCGAGATGGCCTGCATCTGCTGGTTGCTGCTCTCGAGGACCGCATAGTCAACTTTGATCGTCACGATTTCCTCCTCTGCTGGCTGCGGATCACGGGTTGAGAGCAGAGTGGAACTTGTCCAGCATCTGCTGCTGCTCTTCGTCGTTGACCTGGTGCGTCGTACCCGACTTGTCGAGCAGATCGGCGATGTTGTCCATCGCCGTCAGCAGCTTGCTGGTGTCCTCGCTCCAGCGCGTCATCAGCGACTGGAAGCCCGTGGACGCCTGGCCCTTCCACGCCATAGCCAGGTCGTCGACCACGTTCCAGAGCTTCTTCAGCTCGCCGTCAACCTCGCTGCGCGTGGACCGCACGTCACTCGCGGCGGTATGCAGAGTCGCTGCTTCGACCTCGAACGCCATGCTTCACACCCTTCCGTCATGTTGTGGTGGCGGATTCGCCGCACCCCTCCCCCGCGGCAAGGCAGCAACACCCCACCGACGGACACTCCAGTGAAGACCGTAGCGGAAGCCGACCAGCCCTCGCAGCCCTGAGCACCGCCGCCCGATGGATGGTGGTGAATCGGGCCTGAGCGGCCGGTCACCCCACGCCGGACGGCGGACACCGGTCAGGACGGCTCCGCCCAGGCGGTCTGAATGAGCTGCTGACCATCCCGCCGCCGGACGAGGGTGCCGCGACCGGGCGGCTGAGGACTGGGCCGCAACGTCCCGAAGACCGCGCCCTCCTCCCGGTTGCCCGACATCAGCAGACCCGGCGAGTCCAGTTCGCGCAACCGTTGCAGCACCGGCTCGTAGAGCGCCCGGGACACCCCACCGACCCGACGCGTGACGATCAGGTGCAGACCGATGTCGCGTGCCTGCGGCAGCAACTCCTGTAGGGCGCTGAGCGGGTTGCTGCCGCCGGAGGCGACCAGGTCGTAGTCGTCCACCAGGATGTACAGGTCCGGGCCCTTCCACCAACTGCGGTCGCGCAGCTGGGCGGTGGTCACGTCCGGGCCGGGCAACCGGTTGGACAACGCGCTGCGGATCGAGGCGAGACCCTGCGCGAACGCCTGGTTCGACGGGGCGTAGTCGAGCAGGTGATCACCCTCGACCGCACCCAGCAGACCACGCCGGTAGTCGGCGATCACCAGACGGGCCTGCGCCGGGGTGTACCGCTCGGTGATGCCCCGGGCGATCAACCGCAGCAGGTTGGTCTTGCCGCACTCCGCGTCACCGAAGACCGTCAGGTGCGGCTCGTTGACCAGATCCAGGTAGACCGGCGCGAGCGCCGACTCGTTGACGCCGATCGGCAGGCCGGGTGCGGACCGGTCGATGAGCCGGGCCAGCTCGGCCACCGGAAGCCGGCGCGGCAGCAGCCGTACCTTCGGCGCCGGACGCCCCGGCCAGTTGGCCGCCACGTGCCCCGCCAGGGACAGCGACGCCTCACTCAGGTCGTCGATGTCCCGACGGCCGTCGATGCGCGAGATGGCCGTGAGGAAGTGCAGCTTGTCCCGGGTCAGACCGCGACCGGGCGACTTCTCCGGCACGTTCGTCGCCGCCCGACGATCGATCTCCGACTCCGACGCGTCACCGAGGCGCAGCTCCAGCTTGGTGCCGAGCAGATCCCGCATGTTGATCCGGATCTCCGCCCAGCGCACCGCCGTGAGCACCACGTGCACGCCGAAGCCGAGACCCCGGTTGGCCAGCGTGGTGATGGTCTGCTCCAGCTCCTCGTACTCCTGGCGCAGCGTGTTCCAGCCGTCCACCACCAGGAAGACGTCGCCGAACGGGTCGTCCGCGAACTCACCTGCGGCCCGCCGACGACGATAGCTGGCCACCGAGTCGATGCCGTGCTGGGCGAAGCGCGTCTCCCGGTCGTCCAGGACGGCGACCACCTCGGCCACCGTCCGGCGGACCGCCTCGACGTCGCGACGACCGGCCACCCCCGCCATGTGCGGCAGCCGATCGAGACTGCGCAGCGCGCCCCCACCGAAGTCCAGGCAGAAGAACTGCACCTCACGCGGCGTGTGGGTGAGTGCCAGCGAGGCGAGCAGCGTACGCAGCATGGTGCTCTTGCCACTCAGTGAACGGCCGACGATGACCACGTTGCCGCCGGCGCCGGCCAGCTCGACCATCATCGGGTCACGGCGCTGCTCGTACGGGCGGTCCACCACACCGACCGGTACGGTCAGCCGCCCGCGCCCCGGCCAGGACGCGGTGCACAGCCCGTAGGTCGGGTCGACCGCCAGCGCGCCGAGCAGCTCGCCCAGGCCCGGCGGATCGGCCAGCGGCGGCAGCCACACCTGGTGTGCGGGACGCCCCCGACCCTTGAGCTGCTCGATCAGCACGTCGAGCATCGCCACGGCCTTGCCGTCGGCCGGTTGCTCCGGCTCGGGCGTGGTGGCCACCGGCGTCTGCGGGACCTGGGCCGGAACGAAGTCGAGGCCGTACGGCACGATCCGACGCTGCACCAGCGCCTGCGACGTGGAGGCCTGCTGCCCCGGCGCCCGGTACGCCCCCGACACGTACGCGGCCCGGAACCGCAGCATCGTGCTGGTGTCGGTCTTCAGGTAGCCGTGACCGGGTGCGTTCGGCAACTCGTACGCGTCCGGCACACCGAGCACGATCCGGCTCTCCACCGCGGAGAAGGTCCGCAGACCGATCCGGTACGACAGGTGCGTGTCCAGACCGCGCAGCTTGCCCTCTTCGAGTCGCTGGCTGGCCAGCAGCAGGTGCACGCCGAGCGACCGACCCAGTCGGCCGATCATCACGAACAGGTCGATGAAGTCGGGCTTGGCGGCGAGCAACTCGCTGAACTCGTCACAGATGATCAACAGGCTCGGCATCGGGGCGAGCGGCTCACCGGCCGCGCGGGCCTTCTCGTACTCGAAGCGGGAGACGTAGTTGCCGGCCGCCCGCAGCAGCTCCTGCCGGCGCACCATCTCGCCGGCGAGCGCGTCGCGCATCCGGTCGACCAGGGGCAGCTCGTCGGCCAGGTTGGTGATCACCGCGCTGGTGTGCGGCAGCGCCTCCAGCGAGGCGAACGTCGCGCCACCCTTGAAGTCCACCAGGACGAAGTTCAGCTCCTCCGACGAGTGGGTCACCGCCAACGCGGCCACCACCGTCCGCAGCAGCTCGCTCTTGCCCGACCCGGTCGCACCGATCACCAGACCGTGCGGGCCCATGCCCTCGTGCGCCGACTCCTTGAAGTCGAGCTCGACCACGTTGCCGTCCGGGCCGACACCGAGCGGGATACGCAGCCGATCCCGGTGGCCGCGCGGACGCCAGGTGTTCTGCACGTCCACGGTGGCGGCGTCACCCACACCGAGCAGGTCCGGTAGTTCCGTGCTGCGGGCCAGCGGCTCCTCGCTGCTGGTCTGCTGCTGGGAGAGCCGGTACGGGGCGATCTGCCGGGCCAGCCCTTCGGCGGCCTCGGCGCTGAGCTGGTCGGGTCGACCCAGCGGCGACGACGAGCTGCCCCGGACCAGGTCGAGTGAGCTTCCGTCCGCCACGTCGAGGCAGAGCAGCCAGCGGCCGGCGTCGCGCGGCACCGTCCCGGACAGGTCGATCACCGTGGTGCCGAGCAGACCCGGCCCCACCAGTTGGCAGGTCGGCGAGATCTCCCCACCGTCGATGACGACGACCAGGTGAGCGGCGGTGGTCAGCGGCTTGGCCTCGGGAGCGAACCGGGGCCGCCCCGCCAGCTCACCGGCGAGCGCCGCCTCGGCCTCGGCCAGGCTGGCGAAGACCAACCGGCGCGCGCCGGCCGCGTCCGTACGGGCGCTGTGGTGGGCGTGTGGCAGCCACTTGACCCAACCCCAGGACGACTGTCGGTCCGGAGCGGCGACCACCGCGACCACCAGGTCGTCCGGTGCGTGGAAGGTGGCCAGCTGCCCGAGCGCCGCCCGGGTCAGGTTGAGCACGGGCTCGCGGTCGCCGCGCAGCACCACCCGGCTGAACGCGCGCACCGACAGAGCGGTCGGCAACTCGGGCACGGTGGAGTGCGCGCGGACGAACCGGCGGAGCGCGATGGCGCTCATCGGCTCCAGGTCCTCCACCGGCTTCGTCTCCGGTGGGACGATCTCCACGGCCAGTCGCTGCGGGCCGAGGGCGATGCGGGTCTCGCCGAAGTCGTCCTCGGTGATCCGTCGCTCCCAGAGGCGACGGGACGCGGCGATCGACCAGAGCGCGTCGGGCTCCGGGTGCCGCCAGGCCATCGCGGCGCGCTGCTGCTCGGCGGCCCGCCGGGTGCGCTTGCGCATCTGGGCCAGGTAACGCATGTAGTCGCGGCGGTCGGCGTTCAGCTCGGCCTTGTCCTTGCCACCGTTGTTGGCGAGTGACCCGATCGCCATGCCGAGCATCGAGACGCCGAAGAGACCACCGGCGACGTACGTCATCATGCCGCCGCCCCTGCCGGCGTAGAGGAAGGCCATCGCGCCGACCCCGCAGAACATCGGCAGGATCATGAGCAGCTGCCCCATGCCGCGGGGCGTCGGCTCCGGCAGCTCGGGCGGCGACTCCAGCAGCACCTCGCCGCGAGGTAGGGCCGGTCCCGGCTGACGCGGGAGCCGGCGGAACACCACCGTGCTCACGGCTGTCTCCTCCCCAGAAGCGGCCCTGATGACGTGCCGCCGCGGACCGGAGCCCGCGGGTGGGCATCGTACGTGCCCGCCATCGTAGGTAATCTGCCGTGGGCGCGGTGGACCCGGACGCCGCATCGCAACCAGCCGATCACGGACGCACACCTGGAGGCCACTGTGGCGACGAAGACGGCGACCGGTGGCCTGAGCCGGATCACCATCGTGGCTCCGCGTACCCGGATGGATCTGGCGCTGCCGTCGGACGTCCCGATGGCGGACCTGCTTCCCACCCTGCTGCGCTACGCGGGTGAGGACATGGCCGACGAGGGTGCCCGGCACGGCGGGTGGGCACTGTCCAGACTGGGCGGTGCGCCGCTGGACGGCGGGCGTACGGCTGCGCAGCTCAGTGTCCGCGACGGTGAGGTGCTCTACTTCAACCCCCGGTCCGCCGCCACGCCGGAGATCGTCTTCGACGACGTGGTGGATGCGGTGGCCACCGCGACCAACCAGCGCCCCGGTGCCTGGCAGGTCGGTGCGACCCGGTCCTTCGCGGTGGCCTTCGCGGCGGCGGCGCTCGGCGTCGGTGCGCTGGCCGCGCTCTTCGCCGGCCCGCCGCACCTGCCGGGTGCGGTGGCCGCCCTGCTGGTCGCGGTGGCGTTGCTGGTGGGTGCGGCGGTGCTGTCCAGGGCCGCCGGTGACAGTCAGACCGGCGCGGTGCTGGCCATCGTCGGCCTGGTGCACGCCGCCACCGGCGGTCTGCTGCTGCTTGCCGGCGATCGGCCGCTGACCGACCTGAGCAGCCCGCACGTGTTGCTGGCGGCGACCGCCGCGGTGGTCGCCGGGGCGGTGGCCGTGCTGGCGGTCGGTGACCGGTACCCCCTGTTCTTCGCCGCGATCGGGGTGGGGGCCGCGACCGGCCTCGGCGCGCTGCTCTGCCTGGCCTTCGGCCTGGACGCGCCGGCATCCGCCGCGGTGGTGGCCGCTGTGGCGTTCGGCGTGGTGCCGGCGCTGCCGATGATGGCCTACCGGCTGGCGAGACTGCCGGTGCCGTCGATCCCTACCGGCCCGGAGGACCTGAAGACCGACACCGAGTCGGTGGACGGCCGGCAGGTGCTCCAGCGCAGCGAACGCGCCGACCAGTTCATGACGGGTCTGCTGTGGACGGTGTCGGTGCTGGTGCTGGGCGCGCAGCTCGTGCTGGCCCTCGACGGACGCCTGCCGGCGGTGCTGCTGTGCCTGGTGCTGGCGCTGTTGTCGCTGCTGCGGGCCCGACCGCTCCTCGGCCGCGCGCAGCGCACCCCGGTGCTGCTGGCCGGCACCGTCGGGCTGGGCCTGGCCGCTGCGGCCACCTTCGCCGACGGGTCGCTGTCGGTCCGGCTCGGTCTGATCCTCGGCGGGCTGGTGCTGGCCGCCGTGATCAGCCTGATCTACGGTCTGAGCGTCGCCGGCAAGCGCATCTCGCCGGTCTGGGGCCGGCTTCTCGACATCGCCGAGATCCTGCTGATCATCGCGCTGGTCCCGCTCGCCTTCTGGGTGTGCGGGCTCTACGGCTGGATCGTCAACCTCCGGCCCTGACCGCCCGCATCGGTCACCGCGGTTGCGGGCCGGTGGCGACCCCCGGCGCGGACGCGACCGGCGCGGTGGCGTAGACGCCCGGGCCGTGCTGACCGTCCAGCGGTCGGGTGGGCATACCCGAGCGATGGGCGACGTCACGCACGACCTTGACCAGCGCCTCGACGTGGTTGTCCATCGCGGCGACCCGCAGCAGCGGCGCCGCCACCCGGCCGTCCACCGACACCGTCGCGGCAACCGTGTGCGACGGCGCCGAGGTCGCGGTGATCGCGTCCACGAGCGGGCCGAGTGGCGCGCCCGAACGACCCCGCAGCGTCATGCACCGGTGGGTCCAACCGCCGCCGCGCAGCCCTCGCCAGGTCTCCGTCGGCGCCTCCGGCCCCAGGTCCAGACCGGCGGCCGAGACGACGGCGGCGCGCAGCTCCTCACGGCCCAGCGGCCGATGCGCCAGCCCCGCGCTGGTCAACGCCTTGCCGAGTCGACCGATGCCGGCAGCCACCGTCCGGTGCACGCCGGGCAGCCCGCCACCCCGGCTCACCGCCTCGACCCGCGCGTCGCGGACGGTGAGCCGCAGCGCCACCCAGACCGTCCGGTGCGCCGCCGGCGGCGCACCGGGCGCCGGGTACCACACCAGGGTGTGTGCGACGACCTGGGCCCGGGAGACCGGGGCGCTGAAGTCCGTGAGCACTCCCAGCACCTGGTCCACTGTGGCGGAGTGCGCCGAGCCGACCGTCGTGCCGCTGGCCGACTGCAACGCGACAGCGGCGAACCACCCCTGAGCGTCCTGCCCGATGCCGAGCCGGGTGCCCCGGTCGGTCAACTCGATGAAGCTCAACTCGGGGGCGAGTGCGACCAACCGCGGGTCGGTTGCGGTGCCGCCGGCCAGCGCGGCGGAGGCGCGCTCGCCGCGACGTCGCATCCGCCGACGCAGCAGCAGGTCCTCGAACCACCAGCGGCCACCCCGGCGGGCGAAGGCGGCCAGGACGACCAGCACCGCCGCGCCGCCCGCCACGGCGAGCACCCAAACGGGCCCGGCCGAGGCGGCCCAGACGCCGACCACGCACAGCTCCAGCACCACGAGCTGCCCCACCAGCAGCGGGCCGACCCGTCCACGGCCGGGCCGGTCGGTCGGGGGCGTCGACCGCGTCGCAACGGTGGACGGATCCGTGGCCGCTCGGGCGGGTCGTGCCTGAACCTGCGTCATCGCTGACTGTCCCTCCTGCACGTACGGCTCTGCGCCGGGTCGGTCCGGTGCCGGCCACGAACGGTGGTCCCGAGGAACCCCGGTCGGCCCCTTATCGTAGGGAAGCCCGCGACGGCACCCCGACCTGATCGTCGCGGATCCACCCCGCCGGAGGTAAGTCATGCGGACCCGCCGCGATCAGGTGCAGGCGTACCGCTTCGTCACCCGCCGGATCGTCTCCGCGTTGCTGTCGGGCGATCCGGAGACCACCAACCTGCCGATGCGGCGACTCGGCATGGCTGTCTTCGGCAGTGTCATCACCGCGGCCGTCGTTCTCGGTGGCGTCGGCGCGTACGGCCAACTGACCGGGAACACCGCACCGCTGAACGACCAGACGCTGGTCATCGAACGGGAGACCGGCGCGACGTACGTCTTCATGAGTGGGCAGCTGCACCCGACGCTCAACTACGCGTCGGCCCGCCTGATCCTCGACAAGCCGGACACCGAGGTGCGGACGATGTCCCAGGCGTCGCTGCGGGACCGTCCCCGCGGGCTGACCCTCGGCATCGTCGGGGCACCGGACGCTCTGCCGGACCGCAAGTCGCTGACCGGTCTGCCCTGGTCGGTCTGCGACGTGCCCGACCCGGTCGACCCGCAGCGATCCCGCACCCGGGTGGTGATCGACCGGGCGCTGCCCGGCGGCGTGCCCCTGGGTGACCGGGCGGTGCTGGTCGTGGTGGACGATCAGAAGTACCTGGTCACCAACAACATCCGACTCCAGGTCGTCGGCGGGGACCGGACGATCACGGCGTTGAAGTTGCCCGGCGCCGCGCAGTTGCGGGTCGGGCAGCAACTGCTCAACGCCGTACCGGCCGGGCCGCCGCTGCGCAAGCCGTCGCTGGCCGGCGAGGGTGAGTCCAGCACCCGGATGGTGGCGGGCCGGCCCGCCACCATCGGTCAGGTGTTCAGTGCCGCCGGGCGGCACTACGTGCTCACCCGGGAGGGGCTCGCGTCGATCAGCGAGATCACCGCCCTGCTGATGGTCGGCGGTGGTGGTCAGATCACCGACATCACCCCCAATCAGGCGGGCGAGCTGTATGTCGAGCAGCGGGTCGAGGAGGAGGGGCTGCCGGAGACGATGCCCACCCTCCACCCGGCCACGTCGGGTCGGACCGCCCTCTGCGCGACGTACCGGGCGAGCAGTTCCGGCGGCCCCCCGACCACGACCCTGGAGGTCTTCGACCGGGTGCCGACCGAGTTGACCGCCACCGACCCGGGCGCGGTGCCGGTGCCACAGACCAGGCGGGACGCCGTACGCACCGCCGAGGCGGTGCTGCTGCCTGGCGGCAAGGGCGTCATCGCGCAGGCCTCGCCGGGTGCCGGGACCAGCGGTTCCGGAGCCGCCGGTTCGACGATCTACCTGATCAGCCCGCAGGGCATCCGATACCCGCTCGGCTCGGCGGCGACGCTGGCGGTGCTCGGCTACGGCGGGGTCACCCCGCTGGCGGTGCCCGGTTCGTTGCTCGCGCTGATCCCGACCGGGCCCACCCTGAACCGTGCGGACGCGCTCTCGGTCTTCTCGCCCGACGGGTCCCGGGCGACCGCGTCTCCGGCCGCGCCGGCACCGTCTCCTCCGACCAACGGCGCGGCGTCGCCGACCGGCGGGACGGGCGGAACGCCGACGGCGTCGGGATCGACCGAGGCCGACGGCTGAGCAGCCGTGACGGGTCGCCCCGCGTCGTAGTGGTGGACTAACCTGAATGCCGCTGACGGTTGTCAACCAGAACGACGGGGATGTTTGCCATGACCGGGCGTACGGAAGTCGACCTGCTGTCCCTTGAGGACTTCCACCTGCACCTGGCGTCGCGGTTGAGCCAGGTCGAGTCGGTGCTGCGCAAGCTCAACACCGAGATGCAGTGCCGCCCACCCGCGTTGGGTTCGTTCTTCGACGCCACCGACAAGGCGCGCCGCTACAGCGAGGTCCACCAGTCCTATGTCGACCAGGCTGAGCGTGTGCGCCAGGCGGTGGTGGCGGCACAGCAGGCGACCAGCACGATCCTGAGCAACTACCGCACCGCCGAGGCGCGGAACGCGGCCAACGCCACCGACGTCACCGCCGCGCTGACGGGGGTCGACCGGGCGTTGCAGCCGAAGGAGGACGGGCGTGTCTGACTACACCCAGCGCTACGAGGGCAGCAGCCACCAGCAGCTCTATGACGGCGTGATGGCCGGCGAGCCGGAGCAGATCGAGGGTGTGGCCACCCAGTGGGCCGAGCTCAAGGGAATCCTGGACGGGCTGAGCCGGGAGCTGAGCGGTGACCTGCAGAAGCTCTCGAACACCTGGACGGGCTCAGCGGGTCGGGAGTTCCACCGGCGACTGAGCCTGATCGTCGCCCACTCCGACGCGCTCGGTGACGGGATGTCCGGCATCAAGCAGGGGCTGACCATGATGGCCGACCATCTGCGCACCGCCCGCCAGCAGGCCGAGAGCCCGGAGGAGACCGACGACAACGACAAGGCGCTCTCCGGTGTGGTCAAGGGTGCCGCCACCTTCGGTCTGCCCGGTGCGGTGGTCATGGGCCTCGCCGGTCACCAGCAGGACAAGGAAGAGCAGGAGAAGGCCCACCAGCGGATGGTGAACCTGGTGGCCGAGTTGGCCAACGGCTACGAGATCTCCGCCTACGACCGGGTGGTCGACCCACCCCTGCCGGACCCGGACACTCCCAGCACCGTCAGCAAGGACCCGACGTCCCCGCAGAGCATTCCGACCGTCGCCAGGGCCACCGCCGGGCCCGGCAGCACCGACGTCACCGCCCGCACCGGCGACGCGACCATCGCGAGGCCCGACCGCGCCTCCCCGCCGCCGGTCACCGGTGACGGCTCGTTCCCCGGCCAGACCACCCCCGGCACCGGTGGCGCGCCGACCGTCGGCAGCGGCACGGTCGGTGTCGGCGGCGATGTCGACATCCCCGGCACCTCACTCGCCGGGGCGGACCCGCTGGTCGGCGGCGCTCTGGTCGCTGGTGGTGCCGCCGGGCTGGCTGGCCTGTCCGGCCCGTCCACCGTGACCGCCGGCACCGGCGCCGGCCCCGGTCTGCTCTACGGCGGGCAGGGTGGGGCGCCGGCCGGCGGCGTCCTGCGCACCGCCGGGCTCGCCAGTTCGAGCGGCACGCCCACCACGTCGGCTCGTCCGACCGCTGGGGCCGCTCCGGCAGACAGTCGCTCCGCCAGCGGGATCGGGCGCAGCATCGACGGTCAGCGTGGCGGCCGTGCGGGCGCGGCCGGCAGCGGTCGCGGAGCGAGCGGCGGTCCCGGCGTGCTCGGTGGGCGGGGCCGACCTCAGGAGGACGACTCCGATGAGCGGCTGACCTGGTTGACCGAGGACGAGATGGTGTGGCACGACGGCGACCGGGCCGCGCCGCCCGTGCTCGGCGCCAACGACTGATCGCGATCCGCCACCGGCGGCAGTCGCCTCCGGCGCTGCCCGACGAACGAGACGCGGTGCCCCCGACCGGACCCGATCCGGCCGGGGGCACAGTCTTTCCCGGGTCTCCCGACGCGGCGTCCACAGTGAGCAGGGTGGTGGCGGTCACGGCCTGAGCGGCCCTCGCCGTGCTGCGGCGCGCCGGGGCGGGCGATAGGTTGGTCGGGTGTCGTCCGCAGCCTGTGTCCGCCCAGCCCGGTGGGCTGTGCTGCGGTCACTGCGCGAGCTGACCCGACTGGCGGTCACCGCGCTGGTGCTCGCGGTCGGCCTCGGTGGCGGTCACGGCCTGAGCGGCCCTCGCCGTGCTGCGGCGCGCCGGGGCGGGCGATAGGTTGGTCGGGTGTCGTCCGCAGCCTGTGTCCGCCCAGCCCGGTGGGCTGTGCTGCGGTCACTGCGCGAGCTGACCCGACTGGCGGTCACCGCGCTGGTGCTCGCGGTCGGCCTCGGTGGCGCTCTCGCTGCGACCACACCGCCCGCCCCGACGTCTGCGCGGCCGAGCGCCGTGAGCAGCCGGGTGGCCACGGTCCGCCCCGACGCCGTACCGGCCGCCGAGCGCACGGGCCAGCCCGCCACCCCTCCCGCCGGCACGGTCGACACCGTCGCCGCACCGGGTCCGGTCACGGCGGTCCCGGGGCACGCGCCGGCCATCGATCCCGGCCGTGGCACCCCGGCGCGACGCGGCCCACCCACCCGCTGATCCAGGCCCGGCGATCCCCGGGGCCCGGTTGCGGGTAATCCGTCGCGGCACCTCCGGTCGCGCCCGACGGCACGATCCCACCTCCCGGCCGACCGGTGCCGTCGGGCTACTCCCGCCACCCGTCGATACCCGCCTTCGACCGCGAGGTGCTGATCATGCAAACCGTCCTCTCCGCCGTCCTGCCCGACCTGTCCCGAGCCGCCGTCATCTGGCTGAGCCTGCTCGGGGTGGTCGGGGTCGCTGTCGCCGCTCTCCTGCTGCGCCCCGGTCGACTCCGCCTCGACCCGGTCGCCCGGATCCGTCGCGCGGCCATGCCGAGTCAACTCGAACAGGCGCAGGAGGAACGGGAGCAGAGCCGCTACGCGCAGGAGGTCGCGGTGGCCGCCCAGCGGGCGACCACCACCGCGCAGCGCCGCCGGGCTGAGTGGGTGGCCGCGCAGGAGGCGGTGGAGACAGCCTGGCAGACGTACGAGGCGGCCGAGGCAGCCGTGCGACGGCTCGCCGCCGCGGCCGCGATGCCGCTGCCGCACACCGTCCGGACCCCGGCGGAGTACGTGGACCGTGAGCGCTACCTGCACCGTGCCGCCCTGGATGCGTACTGGCGGCGCGAGTTGTCGGTGGAACAGCTCAGTGAGGTCTTCGCGCACCGGGACGGCTGGGACCCGCGGCTGCACCCGGTCGAGCAGGAGTTGGTGTTGCAACGGGCGATCCGCGACAACCTGGCGGCCAGGCACGCCGCCGCCCGCGAGCAGGAGCAGGTTGCGTGGCGTGCCGCGGAGCTGGCCGTGGCGGCGGCGCGCAGTCTGCGTGAGGAGGCCCATGCCGCCACCGGACGGCGGGTCGCGGAGTCGGCGTCGGTGTTGCCGCTCAGCGAGGTGGCCCGGCCGGCGGTCGAGCAGACCCGGGAGAACGCGGTGATCGCTCGCGGTCGGGCGACGGTGCCCGCCTTCTGAGCCGTACGGCGTCGGGTGGGTTAGCGTGACGGCATGTCCCGACAGGCGTGGGTGCTCGTGGTGGTCGCCGGCATCCTGGCGATCGCCACACTGGTCGGTGCCGTGGTGCTCGCGGTGCGGGTGGTGCGTACGCGGCGGATGTTGACCGGGCTCGGCGCGGGCGGCAAGTTCGCCTTCTACGGGGCGCTGATCTACACGATCTTCCCGGTCGACGTGCTCCCGGACCCGATCTACCTGGACGACATGGGTGTCCTGGCCGCCGCGCTGATCTACCTCACCCGGCTGGTGCACCAGCGCCGGGCGGCCGGCCGGCAACTGCCCGGTCAGCCGGATGCCCTGCCGGATGGGAACCGCGCCCACCGTCGCGTGCCATGATCGGGGTCGGTGCGGCGGACAGGGGACGGGCATGGCGGGCGATCATCGACTGGACGTACGGGATGAGCGCGTTGCCGCCTTCTGCGCGGAACGTCACCTCGCGACGCTGACCACCCTGCGTGCCGACGGCACCCCGCACGTCGTACCGGTCGGGGTGACTCTCGACCCGACGGCCGGCCTGGCCCGGGTGATCACCTCCGGCACGTCCCGCAAGGCGCACCAGGTGGCCGCTGCGGGCCCGGCGGGCGCGGCGGTGGCGGTGTGCCACGTGGATGGCCGCCGCTGGCTGACGATCGAGGGCCGCGCCGTCGTGCGGTCGGATCGCGCCTCCGTGGCGGAGGCGGAGCGTCGCTATGCCGAGCGGTATCGGGCCCCGCGTCCGAATCCGGAGCGGGTGGTCATCGAGATCACCGTGACCCGGCTCCTGGGGAGCCTCTGACCCCGACCGTGTGACGAGTCGCCCGGACGGGTCGCGGCCAACCCGCGGGGTTCGCCGGAATCCCTTCCGGCCGGTAGCCGTTACACCTGGTCGCGACGACCCGCACCCCGCAGCCGGCGGAATGCCCGCCGCGGCAGGGCTGTTACGTCCCCGGTACGACAGCGGCCCAGACCTCCGCTGGTCGTCGCCCCCGTGATGAGCCGAGCGCCATTCCCGGTGCTGCGCCCTCCGCCAGTCGGAGGCGCCAACCCCCGAACGGAGACTCGACCATGAACCCGATCGTCCAGAAGAGCGGTCTGTCCGTCGTCGGCCTGCTGGTCGCCGGCGGTTGCGCCCTCGGCCCGGCGGTAGCCGCCCAGGCCGCCCCGGTGCAGACCGCGTCGACCTCGTCGAGCCAGACCGAGCGGTCCGCCGAGCGGGTCCTCGGCGTCGACTACCAGGCCCAGCCCAACTTCTACTACTGCGGCCCGGCCGCGACCCGGATCGCGTTGTCCGCCCAGGGCAAGGCGCTCTCCCAGGACGAGGTGGCCAAGCTGCTCGGCACCACCGAGGCAGGCACCCCCTCAGCCCTGGACACCACCCGGGTGCTGAACGAGCTGACCGGCGGCAAGTACCGGACGACCGAGATCCGGGACTCCGTGGCCCGCCCCGACCAGGTCGAGCAGTTGCGCCGGGACGTACTGGCCGCGGTGGACGCCGGCCGTCCGGTGGTGGCCAACATCAAGGGCACGACCGTGGACACCGACGGCAACCCGCACTCGTACGAGGGCGGCCACTACCTGACCCTCGTCGGCTACCGCGACGGTGGCGACAGCATCCGGGTCGCCGACCCGGCCGACCCGGCGCTGGGCGAGTACTGGATGAGCCTGCCGAAGGTCGCCAACTGGATCGCCGAGCGCGGCTACTCCTCCTGATCTGACGGATTCACCGGGCCGGTCTCCCCTGCGGGGAGGCCGGCCCTTTCGCCATCCGCATCCGGGCGGCCAGGTGCGCCCGTCGACGCGCTCGCAGGGCCCGCGTCGGCCGGACGCGGTGCAGCTGTCGCCGGACCAGCGGGTGCACGGCCACCTCACCGGCGCCGGCGGCCCGCCGCACGATCCGGTTGGCGTCGTCCGGTTCACAACCGCAAGCCCGCAACAGGTCGCTGGCTGCGGTACGCAGCCCGGTGACCAGTGACTCGCCGAACGACTTGACCCCACTCGCGGCGGCCTGCCCGGCCAACTCGGCGCACTGCTCGATCAGCTCACGGGTGCGTCGGGGGTCGTCACCGACCCGGCACTCTGTACGCATCTCCGTCACCGCCTGACCCAACCGGCTCACCGCTTCCGCCAGCTGCGGCGGGATCGGTTCGTCGTACTGCAGTGCGGTCGACGACCAGCGGGCCAGGGCACGGGTGTCCAGCAGCAGTCGTTCCAGGTGGTCCGCGGTGCGGGCGTACCGGTGGTACTGCTCGCGGCGGTGCCAGCGGACCGGGGCGAGCGTCACCACCTCCTCCGCCCCGCTCAACGCGTCGTGCAGCCGGCTGACGTCGTCCTCGGTGCCCCGCAGCCGTTCCAGGACGCGCATCGTCCGGTCCCCGTCGCGGTCCCGCAGCCCGTCTGCCAGCTCGGCGAGCTGTTCGGAGAGAACCGCGAAGATCGGCGCAGCGGCCCGGTCCAGGACCCGCATCGGGTTGATCGGCAACAGCAGCGCGACCACCACCAGGCCGACCACCCCGCCGACGAGCGCGTCGAAGATCCGGGGCACCTCCAGGCCACGGTCCATCGGAGCCAGCGTGGCGATCAGCACGGCGGTACCGCCGGCCTGACCGACCAGCGGACCGCCCCTCCCCGCCACCAGCAACGCGACGGCGATGGCCAGGGCAACCACCACGCCGGTCTGCCACGGGCCCGAGCCCAGCAGGAAGCGCAGCGTGTCGCCGATGACGATGCCCAGGGCCACGCCGCCCAGCAGCTCGAACGTGCGTCGGGCCCGCTGACCGATGGCGGTGGCGATCGTACCGACGGCGGCTGCGGGCGCGAAGACGTGCGATCCGGGACCGAGCAGGTTCTTGGCCAGCAGGGCGGCGATCGCCGCGGCCAGCCCGGCCTGGATGGAGATCACCAGGGTGACCTCCCACTGGCGGGCTCGGATCCGGCTGGCTTTCCCGCCCCGGTGCCGCGCCCGCTGGACCGCCTGACCGCTCCGCTCGGCAGCCGCGTCCAACCGCGACCGGTCGCGGTCGGCGGGTGGGCGGTCGTCGGCCATGGCGGCGCTTACCCCGGTCACGGCGGGGCAATCGTGCCGGTCCGGCCCCACGAACACCATCGGCCCCAGCGGAATCGTTGCACCCATCGTTGTCCATGGGTTCGTGCAGCCCCGTGGGGGTACCAGGCCTCACACCTCCCACCGATCCGCAACCGGTTAGGGGCCGTGACATGAGCTACCCACAGACCGACGACGACCACGACGTCGTCGACATCCTGGTCGCCGACCACCGTGAGGTCGAGGCCCTCTTCGTCGAGTTGGAGACCGGACAGTCCACCCTCGAACGCCGCCGCCAACTCGCCGACGTGGTGATCGCCGAACTCGTCCGCCACTCGGTCGCCGAGGAGGCGTACGTCTATCCGATCGCCCGCAAGGCGCTGCCCGACGGCGACCAGATCGCCGACCGCGAGATCGCGGAGCACACCGACGCCGAGCGGACCATGAAGGAGCTGGAGTCCGTCGACCCGTCCGACCCCCGCTTCGACGAGTTGCTGGCCCACCTGATGGGCACGATTCGCGACCACGTGCGCGAGGAGGAGAACGAACTCTTCCCCCGGCTGCGCGCGGCGACCGCCCGGGAGGAGCTGGTCGAGGCCGCCGCCAAGGTGACGGCGGTCAAGGAGATCGGCCCGACCCGGCCACACCCGGGAAAGCCGGACCACCCGCCCGCGAACAAGCTGCTTGCCCCGGGCATCGGTCTGGTGGACCGGCTGCGCGACGTGTTGAGCGGCCGGCCGACGTCGACGGACGACCTACGCGAGGAGCAGCAGCGCTGACCGGCAGGACGTCCACACGCAACGCTCCCGGGTCGCCGACGGCGCGGCGGCCCGGGAGGCGTCGGACGAGTCAACGGACCTGGTCGCCCTCACCGGTGCGTGCCTGGGCCTGATCGACGCCCTTGTCGATCTGGTCGTCGTACTTGCCGCCGGTGCGCTTGTCGGCCATGTCGCCGGCCTTCTCCACACCCTGGTCGACCTGCTTGTCGTGCTTGTCCGCGACATCCTTGGCCTTGTCCATGAAGTCACCCACGGCGCTCCTCCTCCGGTCCGGTCACTCCCGATGGCGTTCCCTCGGGCGGACAGCGCAAACGCCGTCGTCGCGGACGCGGTTCTCGAACACCCACCCGGGGCATTCCGAGCGGCGTACGATCCGCGCGGGCAGCGGCCAGCGCGGAGTTCGAGCGATACGGGTGTCGGCGCGGGACCGGCTGGGTACCGACTCGCCGAGATCGAGGAGGACCGACATGGCGGCAGAGGATCCCGGAGCGACACCGAGCGGCGCCGGGCCGCGCCAGTCGTGGGCGGCGCTCCCCTGGCTGGTCCGCACCGCGGTGTTGTGGAGCGCCTGCCTGGTGGTGATCGTCGCCGGGCTGTATCTGCTGGGCAGGATCGCCGTCCTGCTGGCGCCGCTGGCCATCGCGCTGGCGGCCACCATCTTCCTCACCGCGCTGCTCGACCCGGTGCTGCTCCTGCTGCGTCGGCTGCGTCTGCCGGCGGCACTGGCCGCTCTGTGCACCGTCCTTCTGCTGCTCGGCATCCTGGTGGGCGTCGGCGCGTTGGTGTGGAACCTGACCGCCAGTCAGTTCGACCAGCTCAGTCAGGAGTTGACGCAGGGCGTCGAGCGCAGCCGGGACTTCGTGACGTCGACGCTGCCGGTGACCGAGGCGCAGCTGGACCGCCTGGTGGACCAGGCCCGGCAGGGGCTGAGCGGCAGCTCGCCGGACCCGGTGGCGGGCGCCCGCACGGCCACCGAGGTGTTCGGGTCCGCACTGCTCGCCCTGGTGCTGCTCTTCTTCCTGCTCAAGGATGGCCGGTCGATGTGGCACTGGCTGCTCTCCCGGGTGTCCGGAACGACCCAGCCCGTGATGGCCGAGGCCGGCCGGGCCGGGTGGCAGACCCTCGGTGCGTACAGCCGGGGCACGATGTTGATCGCCGCGATCGACGCGCTGGGCATCGGGTTGGCACTGGTGGTGCTGCGGGTGCCGCTGGCCCTGCCGCTGGCGCTGATCACCTTCCTCGGCGGGTTCGTGCCGATCATCGGGGCGACGGTGGCCGGCGCGGTGGCGGTGCTGGTGGCGCTGGCCGCGAACGGCCCCACCACCGCGCTGCTCACCCTCGCCGCGGTCATCGCCGTGCAGCAGATCGAGGGCAACCTGCTGGAGCCGTTGGTGATGAAACGGCAGGTACGCCTGCACCCGGCGGTGATCCTGGTGGCGGTCACCGCCGGCACGCTGATCGCGGGGATCGCGGGCGCCTTCGTCAGTGTCCCGATCACCGCCGTCCTCTGGCGCGTCATCGACACCGTCCAACAGCGCCGCGCGACCTCGGCTCTCCTACCGGCGGAGTGATCATCGGCTGAGATGCGTGGTGAACCAGGTGCCGGCCTGGTCGGCGACCTGCTCCAGCGTGCCCGGCTCCTCGAAGAGATGGGTGGCGCCGGGGATCACCCGCAGCTCGCCGACCTCTCCCAGCTCGGCCAGCGCCCGCTCGTTGAGCGTGATCACCTCTTCGTCCAGGCCACCGACCAGGAGCAACGTGGGGGTACGCACCTGGGCCAGCGCTTCCTCGGCCAGGTCAGGTCGGCCGCCCCGGCTGACCACGGCACTCACCCGATCCGCCCGGGACGACGTCGCGACGAGCGCGGCGGCGGCCCCCGTGCTGGCGCCGAAAAGGCCGATCGGCACGTCACCGGCGGGGCGTTGCACCGCCAGCCAGTCGACGATCCCGGCCAGCCGACTGGCCAGCAGCCCGATGTCGAACCGGAGTTCGGCGGTGCGCGCGTCCACCTCGTCCTCGGTCGGCGTGAGCAGGTCCACCAGCACCGTGCCGAGCCCTCGACCGTTGAGCGCACGGGCCACCGCCACGTTGCGCGGGCTGTGCCGGGAGCTGCCGCTGCCGTGTGCGAACAGCACGACACCGACCGGCTGAGCGGGCAGCATCAGGTCGGCGGGGAGTTGGGCGTCGCCGACCGGAATGGCCACTGTGTTGCGCTGCTCGTCCATCCCGCACCTCCGTGAGTTCGCCTACGGCCCGGGTACCCGGCCGGCCGCGCCGCACGCCGCGTTTGCCCCTTGGGGCGTCGGGTACGCGCCGAGTGACCGCAGACCGTGTCGGCGCAACCGCGCCCCGACGGATCGCGAGGATCGCCATGGCCAAGCAGCAGATTTCCCGGCAGCAGCAGATGACCGAGCGGGCCCAGCGTGAACAGGACGCCGAGCCCAACCAGGATCAGGACTTCGGGGACCAGGCCGCTTCGGCCCGGCTGCCCGACGATCCCAAGGCGGCTGCTCCCCGGGACGCGATCGGCCGCCCGTCCACCGGCGAACCGGTCTGAGCACTGGTGCGAGGCGGTCGGGGCGGGAGCACTCCCGCCCCGACCGTCACTCTCCGTGCTCGGGCAGCCGCAGCAGCGGTGACCGGCCCGGTGGCTGCTCTGGCGCGGGCCCGGACGGCTCCGCCGGGGGCACCGGCACCGTCACCGGCTCGTCGCAGGTGACCCGTAGCACCTGGTCGTGATGGCGCAGTTCCACCACGTCATCCGGGCCGCCGTGGCGGAGCGAATAGGTCGTCTGGTGCGGTCGGACGTCCACCCGCAGCGCCAGCCCCCGCCACTGCAGGGAGAACTCCAAGCGGCTGAGTCGGCTGGAGAGCCGGGGAGCGAAGGACAGCTCGCCGTCGTGGTCGCGCAGGCCGCCGAACCCACTCACCAGGGCGAGCCACGCGCCGGCCAACGACGCCATGTGTACGCCGTCGCGGGTGTTCTCGTTGAGGTCGTGCAGGTCCATCAGCGCGGCCTCGCGCAGGTAGGTGTGCGCCAGCTCCGGGTGACCCACCTCGGCGGCCAGCACCGACTGGGTGCAGGCCGACAACGACGAGTCGCGTACGGTGCGGCGCTCGTAGTAGAGGAAGTTGCGCACCTTCTGCTCGGGGGTGAACGCGTCTCCCCGCCAGTGCATCGCGAGGACCAGGTCGGCCTGCTTGATCACCTGTTTGCGGTACAGCTCGAAGTACGGGTAGTGCAACAGCAGCGGGTACTTCTCCGCCGGCGTGTGCGTGAAGTCCCATTCCTGGAGCCGGGTGAAGCCCTCCACCTGCTGGTGGACCTCGAGCTCCTCGTCGTACGGGACGTGCATCGAGGTTGCCGCGTCCCGCCAGCTCGCGGCCTCCTCGTCGGTGACCCCGAGGTGGAAGGCGTCGTCCCGGTAGCGCATCACCACCTCGGCGGCGGCCAGCAGGTTCCGCTGTGCCATCAGGTTGGTGTAGATGTTGTCGTTCTTCACGGCGGTGTACTCGTCCGGGCCGGTGACGCCGTCGATGTGGAACTGCCCGTGCCGGTCGTGGTGGCCGATCGAGCGCCACAGCCGGGCGGTCTCGACGAGCAACTCCAGCCCGATCTCCCGTTCCAGCTGGGTGTCCCCGGTGACCATCACGTAGCGACGCATGGCATCGGCGATGTCGGCGGCGATGTGGAAGGCCGCCGTGCCGGCCGGCCAGTAGCCCGACGATTCCGGCCCCTCGATGGTGCGCCAGGGGAAGGCCGCGCCCCTGAGGTTGAGCGTCTCGGCACGCTCCCTCGCCGAGTCGAGCGTGCTGTGCCGCCACTGCAGGGCGCTGCGCACCGCGCTCGGCTGGGTGTACGTGAGCACCGGCAGGACGAACATCTCGGTGTCCCAGAACGCGTGCCCGTCGTAACCGGGGCCGGTCAACCCCTTCGCCGAGATCGGCCGCTGCTCGGCGCGGGCGCCGGCCTGGAGCACGTGGAACAGACCGAACCGGACCGCCTGCTGCACCTCGGGGTCGCCCTCGACCAGCACGTCGGACGCGTCCCAGAACGCGTCGAGGTAGTTGCGCTGCTCGCGGTGCAGGCCGTCCCAGCCGTCCAGCCGGGCGCCGGCCAGCGCCGCGCCGACCTGGTCGCGCAGTGCGGGCAGCGACCGCCGGCTCGACCAGCTGTACGTCAGGTACTTGACCACCCGTAGCTTCTCGCCGGGCTTGAGCACGCAGGCGATCGTGGTGCGGACCCAGTCCTGGTATCCCTCGGACTCGATGGTGGTGTGGTCCGGGCCGTGGACCTCGTGCTCCATGGCGGCGGCCACCCGCAGCCCGGAGACCTTGGTGCGGTGGATCAGCTGACCACCGTCCGGGGTGGTCAGCTCCTCCTCGGCCTGTAGGGGCGACTCCAGCACCGCCGCCACCCGGGGGTCCTTGCTCTGCGCGGGCAGCGACTCGTTCGCCACCAACTCGGACTGCACGATCAGCCGCAGCGGACCGTCGACGGCCTCCACCTCGTAGCTGATGGCGGCGACCGACCGCTGGGTGAACGACACCAGCCGAGTGCTGCGGACCTTGACCTCGCGGCCGGCCGGCGAGCGCCAGTGCAGCTCGCGGTGCAGGGTGCCGGCCCGCAGGTCGAGGATCCGCTCGTGGGCCAGCAGCTCGCCGTAGCGCACGTCGAGCGGCTCGTCGTCGACGAGCAGTCGGATCAGTTTGCCGTTGGTGACGTTGACGATGGTCTGCCCGGACTCGGGAAAGCCGTAGCCCGCCTCCGCGTACGGCAGGGGCCGCAGCTCGTAGAACGAGTTGAGGTAGGTGCCGGGCAGCCCGTGCGGCTCACCCTCGTCGAGGTTGCCGCGGAGGCCGACGTGCCCGTTGGAGAGCGCGAAGACCGACTCCGACTGGGCCAGCACGTCCATGTCCAGCCGGGTCTCCCGGACGTGCCACGGCTCGACCGGATAGGCCCGCTCCCGGATCACGCGGAGCCTCGTTCGCCAGCCGGGTGCGCGGTGGCGGCACGGTTCGGCGGCGGCGGGTCGACGACGCTGAGCAGCTCGGCGAGATCCTGCACCACGATGTCCGCGCCGTGCGCGAGCAGTTCGTCGGCCTGCCCGACCCGATCGACGCCGACCACGTAGCCGAAGCCACCGGCGCGGCCGGCGGCCACCCCGGAGAGCGCATCCTCGAAGACGGCGGCCTGTGTCGGGTCGACGCCGAGCAGGGTGGCCCCGGCGAGGAAGGTGTCGGGCTGCGGTTTGCCGCGCAGCCCCTGGGCGCGAGCGACCAGGCCGTCCACCCGGGCTTCCAGCAGCGGTTCCAGCCCGGCGGCGGCGACCACCTCACCGCCGTTGGCGCTGGCCGTCACCACGGCTCGGCGCAGCCCGGCGGCGGTCGCCGCCTCCAGGTACCGCACCGAGCCCGGGTAGACCTCGACGCCGGCGGTGCGGAGGCGCTCCAGCAGCAGGACGTTCTTGCGGTTGCCCACACCGTTGACGGTGTCGGCGTCCGGTGGGTCGTCCGGGCTGCCCTCGGGGAGCACGATGCCGCGGGACGCGAGGAACGAGCGGACGCCGTCGGCGCGGGGTCGCCCGTCGACATAGCGGTTGTAGTCCGGGCCCGGGTCGAACGGTTGGAAGGGCTCGCCGGAGACGGTGGCGCGCTGCCGGAGGAACTCGTCGAAGGTCTGCGTCCAGGCGGCGTTGTGCACGCGGGCGGTCTGCGTCAGCACACCGTCCAGATCGAAGAGACAGGCGGTCACATGAGCAGGTAGGCCCAGCACGGTACGAATCTATCCACCCCGCTGGGCCCGCAAACCCGTTTCCGCCGCCCCGGCGCGGTTCAGTTCGGCCGCAGCGTCCAGATCACGGTCATCGCCGCGGTGGACTTGCCCTCCTCGGTGGCGATCTCCACCTCGACCGGGAACTCCGGACGTTGACCGGACTCCAGCTCCTCGATGACCTCGAGCGCCGGCCGGCCGAGCCGTGCGGTGGCCAGCACCGGGCCCATGGCGAGCTTGCGGTAGGCGATGTCGGCCCGGACGGCGAGCGGCACGGCCCGGTCGAGCAGCTGCCCGAAGGCGGCCAGCACGACCGCGCCGGAGGCCGTCTCGCCGAGGGTGAACAGGGCACCGGCGTGCGGGCCGCCGATGTGGTTGTGGGTGGTCGGCGAGTCGGGCAGCCGGACGACCGCCCGCACCCCACCCTCCGCCTCGGGTGCCACCTCGACGAATTCGAGGCCGAGAGTCCGGGCGAAGGGCACCGCTTCCAACATGCCGGCCGCCACCTGGCGGGAGTCGATGGTCATGACCTGACGTTACTTGTCGGTAACCAGGCCGGCAACCAGGGATTTCCTCACTCGACCTGGGCTCAGAGGTTGGCGATCGTGCGCAGGATCTCCGCGTAGAAGTTGCCGTCGATGCTGCGGAAGAAGGCGAAATCCTGACCCGGGTCACCGAAGAACGGGCGCAGCGTCCACGCCAACTGGGTGCCGACGAAACCGAACAGCAGAATCCAGATGTAGAGCAGGGTCATGCTGGCCGGACGCTGCGACGGCTCGCCGCGTCGAACGGGCGGGCTGCCCCACGGGCGTTGCGCCCCCGGACCGCCCGGAGGGAACGAGGCGCCAGCCGGATGGCCGGCCCACTGAGCGGGCACGTGCGCCGGAACCGGCGCGGCGGTCGCGGCACCGTTCGACGTCGACTCGGCGACCGCGGCTCCGGCCGGCACGGCCACCGGCTCGGCATTCTGACCGGCGGCCGGGGTCGCGGCGGCGGGCACGGTGGCCGGCACAGCCTGGACCGGGGCCGGAGCGCTGACCTGCGCCGCGACGTACGCGTTGGCCTGCGCGCCAGCAGCCTCCGGCGCCAGCAGCCCGTGATCGTTGAGCACCTGCATCCCGCCGGTCAGGAAGCGCAACCCGACCAGGGCCGACAGGGTCAGGATCGCCACGTTGAGCAGCTTGAAGAAGCCGTAGTCCGGTGCGGTGATCAGGAAGAACAGGCTGATCGGCGCGAACGCCACGGCGAGCATCGAGGTGACAGTGATGGCCACCATCACCAGCGCCAACGACTGACGCACCGACAGCCGGGCACCGAAGACCAGGTTGAACAGGTAGAGCGTGGGCAGGCAGATGGCCAGCGTGACCAGGAACAGCAGCGGCAGCTTCAGCGCGGAGGTCAGCGCCATCAGCGGGCTGTGGAAGGCGCCCAGCACCGCCCCGTAGCAGGCCAACGCGATGGCGGAACTGGTCAACATACGGCCGGTCAGCGCATTGAGGTCACGCTCGGCAACGATCTGCTGCCAGATACTCCCGCGATCGCGCAGGATGCGCTCGATGACGAGCGGGCTGGGACGGTCACCCGACACGGGTGCACCCCTCTCGGTGGTCTTTCACAGTGGACTGGGTGCGCAGACGGTAGGACACCGGACGGCGGGCCCGCCACCCCGCTCCGGCGAGTCGTCAGCGCCAACCCACGTCGATCCGGGCGCCACGCTCGTCGAAGAAGTGCAGCGCGTCCATCCGGACCGAGACGGCGAGCGGGTGACCGGCGCTGACCGCCGGGTACGGCGCCAGCCGCACCGCCAGCTCCGCCGGGCGGCGGTGGTGCCGGCCCGGGTCGGGAAGCACGCTGGTCTGGGTGCCGCCGCCACTGGGTGCGTCCTGCGGCTCCACCGGCTTGCCGGTGAGCCGTTGCATCACCGAGCCGAACCGGCGCAGGCCACGCTGACCGACCGGTGGCGACTCCAGTGGCGCGCCCATCTCGTCGACCACGACCGCGGTCGCACCGATGTCGAGGAACGCCAGGGACTCGTGCCCGTGGTGCTCCAGGTAGCGGATCCGCCCCCGCAGCACGTCGCCGGGGGTGTCCGGGGCGACCGGGGTGAGTGCCTCGGCCCGCATGCCGACCACGATCCGCTCACCGTGGTAGTGCGCCACCGCCCGACTGCGGATGTCGTTCCACGGCAGGTAGAGCGACTGGTCACCGAGATTCAGCGTGACGTACCGGTCGAGGTGGACGTAGACCGACGCCTCCAGCAGGTTCATCCGTGGGCTGCCCAGGAAGGCGGCCACGTAGAGAGTCGCCGGCCGGCCGTACACCTGGGTAGGTGTGCCCACGTCCTGGAGCACGCCGCGGCGCATGATGGCCACCCGGTCGGCCATGGTGAGCGCCTCGGCCTGGTCGTGGGTGACGTAGACGGTGGTGACACCCAGCTCCCGGGTCAGGCCGGAGATCTCCGCGCGCAGCTCGGCGCGCAGGCCGCTGTCCAGATTCGAGAGCGGCTCGTCCATCAGGAACAGGCCGGGCCGCCGGACGATCGCGCGACCCATCGCCACCCGCTGCCGTTGGCCACCGGAGAGCTGACCTGGCTTGCGGGCCAGCACGTCACCGATGCCCAGCGCGCTGGCCACGTCGCCGACCCGCTCGTCCCGCGGCGCCTGCTCGATCCCCGCGAGGCGCAGTGGGAAGGCGATGTTGTCGCCGACGCTCATGTGCGGGTAGAGCGCGAAGTCCTGGAACACCATCGCGATCTTGCGGTCGCGCGGAGGCAGGTCGTTCGCCAGTTCCCCGTCGAGCAGCACCGCGCCCTGGGTCGGGTCCTCCAACCCGGCGATCATCCGCAGCACCGTCGACTTGCCGCAGCCGGACGGCCCCAGCAGCACCATGAACTCGCCGTCGTTCACATCGAGATTGATGCTGTCGACTGCCAGCGTGCCGTCCCTGAAGACCTTGCTCACGTCCTTGAGCGTGACGGTGCTCACCGTCGTCCCCCCCAGCTCGTCTGCCGAACCCCAGAAGACTGTGACCAGGATCATTGGATCCGCACATCGGGTAAACGTCTCATGTTCGACGGATGACACTGCTATTACACGACAAAGGAGACGGACAGCGCGGGTCAGCAGCGCGAAGATCGCCCGCTCGGCTCCCCGAGGAAAACCTCGCGCACCACCCGTTCCGCCGCGTGCCCGTCGTCCAATGTGCAGAATCGGCCCCGGAAATGCTCGCGGGCCTTGGTCGCCGCGTCCGCGCGCACCGCGTCGGTGCGGAACAGGTCGACCAGGTCGGCGAACGTGGTGGCCACCGCACCCGGCGGCTCGGCCGTCACGTCGAAGTAGACCCCTCGGGCCAGCCGGTACGCCTCCCAGTCCGGGGTGTAGAGCACGATCGGCCGGTCCAGCACCGCATAGTCGAACATCGCCGACGAATAGTCGGTGATCAACACGTCGGCGATCAGGTAGAGATCCTCCACCCGTTGGTGGCCGCTGACATCGCGGACCCGTTCCCAGTCAACGGGCCGACCGGGGCGGCGGTCCCGGTCGTGGAAATAGTGGCTGCGCATCAGCAGCCGGCCCGAGTCACCCAGCGCCCGCACGAACCGGTCCGGGTCGAACGGCGGCCGGTAGCCGGGAAGGTGCTCGCGGTGCGTCGGGGCGTACAGCACGACCTGCTCGTCGGGGTCGACGCCGAACTCCGCGCGCAGCCGGCGCACCTCGTCCGGACCGGCCGTGACCAGGCGGTCGTTGCGCGGGTAACCCACCTCAAGGGTCGTGTACGTGGCCGGGTACGCCCGGTCCCACATCTGGGTGGAGAAGCTGTTGGCGCTGACGCTGTAGTCCCAACGGTCGACCCGGCGCAGCAGCCCGGCGAAGTCCATCCGACCTGCGCCGATCGGATAGCGCTGCTGGTCCAGCCCCATCACCTTGACCGGGGTGCCGTGGTGGGTCTGCAGGTGCACCTGCTCCGGCCGCTTACGGACGAAGTCCGGAAAGTTGACGTTGTTGACCAGCCACCGGGCGCGGGCGAGGACCCGGTAGTACGCCGGGGTGCCGGCGACGACGTACTCCACCCCGGCCGGCACGCTGTCCACCCGGTCCCGGCGCACGATCCACACGCCGCGCACCCCCGGCGCCACCGTCCGGGCCGCCTCGTAGATCGCCGCCGGGTTGCAGGAGTAACCCCGGAACCAGTAGGCGGCGTACACCGCGAGGGTCGGGTCGACCGGCCGACGCAACTCGGCCCGGTAGTACTCGCGCAGCAGCCCGTCGCGGGTCAGCCGGGCACCGCGTCGCGCGGCCGGGCCGACCCGACGCCGGGCGGTGCGGGTCTGCCGGCGGGCGGTGTCGCGGGCACGGCTGGCGGCCCGCAACGCGCTGAAGGTGCGCCAGCGGCCGGACGCGACGAGCCGGTGCTTGATCCCCTCCACCCCGCCCGGCACCGGGTAACCGCCGGACGGCAGCCAGCGCTCGTAGTCGGCGGTGATCTGCGCGAAGAACGCCGGTCGCAGCTCCGGGGCGATCCGCTGGCCGTTGCCCAGCACGGTCAGGTAGTGCCAGATCATCCGCTCGAAGACCGCCGGCCGCAGGGCGTCGGTCACCGAGCCCCACGCGTCCATCAGGTGGAAGACCCGGTGCCACTGCGGGAAGACCTCGAAATGGCGGTCACCCCGGGTCCGGGTGATCGCGCCGGCGCGACGTTGCCGGTAGTTGACGCAGACCCGGTCGAGTACGCCGATCCGCTGCGCCGCCATCAGCACCGGATAGCTGAACGAGACGTCCTCGTACCAGCCCGGCGCGAAGCGCAGACCCAGGTCGGTCAGGAACTCCCGGCGGACCAGCCGGTTCCACGCGGTGTGCAGCAGGTGCATCGCCTCGGGCCGTTCCCGCAACCGGAAGGTGTCCGCTCCGGGCGACTCGGGGAACACCTCGGCCATCGCGCTGCGGGTCGCGGTGTCGTTCCAGTGGGTGCGGACGTGGTCGACCAGCAGCACGTCGGGGCGGGTCACCCGCAACCGCTCGGCGACCTCGGTCAGGCACTCCGGCGCCAGCCAGTCGTCGCCGTCGAGGAACCACACGTACTCGCCGACGGCCCGGTCCAACCCGATGTTGCGGGCTGGACCGAGGCCGACGTTCTCCGACAGCCGAACCGAGTGGACCCGCTGGTCGCGGGCGGCGTACTCGTCGATGATCTCGCCGCTGGCGTCCGGCGAGCAGTCGTCGACCGCGATCACCTCGATGTCGGTCTCCGGCTGACCGAGGACGGAGTCCAGACACTCCCGCAGGTATCCCTGCACGCGGAAGGCCGGCACCACGAAGCTGATCAGGGTCATCCGGCCGTCCCTCCGTCAGTGCGGCGCGGCACCTCCAGCGCCCACCGGCGCGACCGACGCCCGCGCGCTACGGGCCGGTCGCACGAACCAGGCCAGGACGACGCTCACCACGAAAACCACGAGAAGGTACGCACCGAGTGTAGCCAGCCCGCTACCCACCATGCCGGCAATCGCCGCGAGGGCCAGCAGCGCCGAGCGCCCCTCCCAGCCCAGCGTGAACGCGTGCAACGGCGGTGCCGCCTGCCGCTTCTCCAGCCGAGCCGTCAGGTCGTAGTGGTGCACGGTGAGCACGAAGACGTACCCGAAGATCAGCCAACCCGGCGCCCCGCCGACCACCCCGACCGCGATGGCGAACAGGTACTCGGCGGCCCGCAACGCGGCGGGCACCAGCCAGTCCAGTGGGCCGTTGTGCGCGGCCCCCGCGCCCAGGCCACCGACCAGCAGCACCAGCAGCGCCACCGGCACCGCCCAGCGCAGCCCGTCCGGCGAGTCACCCCACAGCGCCGCGACCAGCAGCACCGCCGGGCCGAGCGCGGCGATCACCGCCAGGGTCAGCGGCCCCATCGGGCGGACCACCGGCAGCCAGCGGGCCAGCGGGCCGTCGTCACGGTGCAGCGTGGCGTCGACCGTGTCCAGCACCGGCACCCACATCCAGCGGGCCCGCAACGTCCGCAACGCCCCGGTGTACGCGAACGCCAGCACACCCCAGACCAGAACGGCGATCAGGCTGACCAGCGGGTTGAACAGCGCCACGGTCAGCGCGATCAGCGCCCACCGCTCGCCGATCGGGAAGACCACGGTCCGCTTCAGCCAGTACGACAGCGACCCGGTGTCCGCCTGCACCCGGGTCGACGCCGCGTTGAGGCGGTCACCGATCCCGCCGCTGGCGGCCGACGCCGCTCTCGGTCGGCGGGCCGCCTCGTCGTGCAGCACCCCGTACCAGGTGTCGGTCATGTGCCGGACGGTCTGCAACGTCATCGCGGCGATCGCGAGCGCCCAGCCGTTGCCCAGCCCGGCGTGACTCACCCCGAAGCCCAACCCGGCGTAGACCAGGTACTCCTTGGCCCGGTCCGCCATCGTGTCCAGCCAGCCACCCCAGGCGCTGAAGTGCCGGGTGTAGCGGGCCAACTGGCCGTCCACGCAGTCCAGCACGAAACCGAGGTAGAGCAGCACCGCGCCGCCGACCAGCGCGGGCCGCCCGCCGACCCCGAACAGCACCGCCGCGGCCAGCGCGAACAGTACCGAAATCGCCGTCACCCCGGTCGGGGTGAGCCGGAGCCGGGCGCACCAACGGACCACGTACGGGGACCAGGTGCTGACGAAGTAGGTGGTGAAGAAGTCGTCCTTCTCCTTCACCGACAGCCGCAGCTCGGCCCGGTCCTCGTCGACCGCGGTCACCGCCGCCTCGGCAGCGGTCAGCCCGGCCTCGTCCTCGACCCGGTGGGCGACGAGCAGGCGTACCCGCTGGGCGAAGATCAGGGTGCCGAGCGCCGCGAGACCCGCGAAGAGCCGGTCCACGGCGGACCCGGGGCCACCCGCCGCGGCGCGCGCGGCGGCGGCGAGGGTCGGCAGGTCGTCCACGCCGACCCGCAGCGCACCGCCGAACACGCCGGTGGCGTCCCCGTCGAGGGCGTCGGGCGCACCGGCGTCGACCACCTGGCCGCGCTCCTCCCGCACGGCCGTCCGCCCGGGCACCGGCGGGTCGCCCAGCACCAGCGCCACCGTGGGCCCCACCGGGCTGGTGGCCAGGTGCCGCAGCACGGCGGTGTGCGCCACCAGGTCGGTGCCGGTGACCAGCACGGGGGCGGTGGCGGTGGCGACCAGCGCGGTCAACTCGTCGAGGGTGGCGGCGAAGCGCACCTCGTCGGCCCCGGCCCGGCGCAACTGCGCGGCCAGGCGGTCGGCCAGCGGCTCACCGGTCGCGGTGGTCAGGCCCGCTGCCGGCGACCCGGCGGCGAGCACGATCGCGAGCGTCACCGCGGGACCGCGGCGTGGTACGCGTCGAGCGCCTCGGCGATGGTGCCGTCGAGCGTCAACCGGCCCGCGTCGAGGTACAACCCCCGACGGCAGAACCGGGTCAGGTCCTTTTCGTTGTGTGACACCAGCACCAGCGTGCGCCCCTCCCCGAGCAGACGATCAATAGTCGCGTAACACTTCTTGCGGAACTCCGCGTCCCCGACCGCGGTCACCTCGTCCATCAGCAGGATCGGGTGCGGCAGGTGCGAGATGATCGCGAAGCCGAGTCGCACCTTCATACCCGACGAGTAGTGCCGGACCGACGTGTCGATGGCCCGCTCCACCTGCTCACCGGCGAACTCGACGATCTCGTCGAAGTGCCGCTTTAGGTAGCCCGTCGACAGCCCGTGCAACCCACCGACGAGGTGCAGGTTCTCCCGCCCGGTCAGGTCGTTGGAGAAGCCGGCGGACAACTCCAGCAGCGGTGCCACCGCGCCGTGCACCCGGATGTCGCCCTCGTCGGGGATGAGCACCCCGGCGATCAGCCGCAGCAGGGTGCTCTTGCCGGTGCCGTTGCGGCCGATCACGCCGACCGTCTCGCCGGGCTCGACGGTGAACGACACGTCCCGCAACGGCCAGAACTGGCCGGGCAGGGCACCACGTGCGCCCCGGTGGATGAACAGCTCCCGCAGGCGCAGTTGACGGCGACGGTTGCGGACGAAGCGGATGCCCAGGCCGTCGGCCTCGATGATCGGCGTGGCCACGTCAGAGTTCCTTGAGTACGGCGGGTTCCAACCGGCGGAACGACCACCAGCCTGCGGCCAGCACCAGCACGCTGCCGACGACCGTGGTGGCGAGCAGCCGGGCGTCCGGGAACTCGTCCGGGTACCAGATCGCGTGGTGCAGCTGGAAGATCCCGACCAGGGGGTTCAGCTCGTACACCACCTTCAGCCAGCCGGGCAGGCCGGACTCCCGGACCAGGCTGAGCGGATAGATGATCGGCGTGGCGTAGAAGAGCACCCGGATGATCAGCCGCATCAACCGTTCCACGTCGCGCATCAGCACGTTCCAGGCGGACAGCAGCAGGGCGAGCCCGGTCAACAGGACGGCCTGGACGGCCACCGCGAGCGGCAGGGAGAGCAGCGACCAGCCGGGGTGGATCCGACCGTGCACCGCGTAGACCACCGCGATGGCGACCAGGATCGGCAGGCCCGCCGCGTACTCGGCGAACCGACCGGTGACCCGGCCGATCGGGAAGACCTGACGCGGCACGTTCATCGTGGTGATCAGCCGGGACTGGCCGGTCAGCGCGTTCGTGGCCTCGCTCAGCGCCGAGCTGGTCCACATCCAGGCGAAGATCCCGGTGATCAGGAACAACGGGTACGACCCGGCCGCCTCACCGAGATGCCGGCCGGTGTCGCGGGAGTAGAGCACCCCGAACACGAACCAGTAGATGGCGCCCATGCCGAGCGGCTCGATCAACGACCAGAAGTAGCCCAGCACCGACTGCTGGTACTTGACCGCCAGGTCCCGCCTGACCAGGATGCGCAGCGAGTTGCGGTGCGACCACAACGCCGCGACGCCAGAGGTCACCGCGAGCCTCCCGCCTCCTGAAACGGACGACAGGTTAGCAGTCGGTGAACGAATGCCCCGAATCGGCCGGACTCAGCACTCGATCACGTTGACGGCCAGACCGCCACGCGCCGTCTCCTTGTACTTGACCTTCATGTCGGCGCCCGTCTCCCGCATGGTCTTGATGACCTTGTCCAGCGACACCTTGTGCACACCGTCGCCGCGCAGCGCCAGCCGGGCGGCCGTGATCGCCTTGATGCTAGCCACCGCGTTCCGCTCGATGCAGGGGATCTGCACCAGGCCACCCACCGGGTCACAGGTCAACCCGAGGTTGTGCTCCATCCCGATCTCGGCCGCGTTCTCCACCTGCTCCGGGGTGCCACCGAGCACCTCGGCCAGCCCCGCCGCCGCCATCGAGCACGCCGAACCGACCTCACCCTGGCAGCCCACCTCAGCACCGGAGATCGAGGCATTCTCCTTGAACAGCACCCCGATCGCGCCGGCCGTCAGCAGGAACCGCACCACACCGTCGTCGGACGCCCCCGGCACGAACCGGGCGTAGTAGTGCAGCACCGCCGGGATGATCCCGGCCGCGCCGTTGGTCGGCGCGGTGACCACCCGGCCACCGGCGGCGTTCTCCTCGTTGACCGCCAGGGCGAACAGCGTCACCCAGTCCATCGCGTGCAGCGGGTCGGGCGTCCCGGCGTCCGCCTCTAGGCCGCGCCGCAGCTCCGCCGCGCGCCGCCGGACCTTCAAACCCCCAGGGAGTACGCCGTCGCGCTCGCACCCGCGCTCCACGCACTCCCGCATCACCCGCCAGATCTCCAGCAGGCCCGCCCGGATGTCCGCCTCGCTGCGCCAGGAACGCTCGTTGGCCAGCATCACCTCACTGATCGACAGACCGGTGCGGGTGGTGACCTCCAGCAGTTGCTCCCCGGTCAGGAACGGGTACCGCACCACCGTGCTGTCCGGCTTGATCCGGTCCGCGCCGGCCGCGGCCTCGTCCACCACGAAGCCACCACCGACGGAGTAGTAGGTGCGGCTGCGCACCTCGGCACCGGCCGCGTCGTACGCCGCGAAGGTCATCCCGTTCGGGTGGTACGGCAGCGAGCGGCGGCGGTGCAGCGTCAGGTCCCGGTCCGGGTCGAAGTCGATCTCGTGTGCGGCCAGGATGTCGATCCGCCGCTCGGCCCGGATCCGCTCGACCCGAGGACCAACGGTGTCCGTGTCGACCGTCTCCGGCGACTCGCCGGAGAGCCCCAGCAGCACCGCCGGGCCGCTGCCGTGCCCGTGCCCGGTGGCACCCAGCGAGCCGAACAGCTCAGCCTGTACCCGTGCGACGTCGGTCAGCAGCCCGTCGGCCTTGAGCCCGGCAACGAACGTACGCGCGGCCCGCATCGGCCCCACCGTGTGCGAGCTGGACGGCCCGATACCAACGCTGAAGAGGTCGAAAACACTGATCATGGCCGCGCTTCCTCGCCGTCGTCCCGGCGTACGGGACCCGGCCGGGTCGTGACCGCCGGTCTGGCGGCCCCGCTCGTGACCGCCCGGGGTATGGGTGCCGGTCACCCGGGGTGTGGGTGGCCGATCTGCCAGCCTACCCGCCCAGGTCAACGCCCACCCGGCCACCGGGACGTGAGCACCTGACCGCCGCCTGCCGGCCACTGCAGGATCACGCTCGATCCATGTTGCAGTGGTGTTGGCCCGTCCCCGAGGCCACCACAACCAGGAACGAACGCGATCTCGGTCCCGCCGAGCGAGCCGTGGGCGGGATCGCGGCGGAGGCGTCAGCGAGGGGCTACCCGGGTAAAGCACCTACGGGTCCACGGGTCACCGCTCCTCCTCGGGACCGAGGGCGAGGTGGCCACCCCCTTCTACCGTGGATTGCAGACGCGGCGCACTGCCGCAGAGTGGGAGTACGACGATGAGTCGCAAACTGGTCCGGCCCCGCGAGGGGCGCATGCTCGCCGGTGTCTGCGCTGGCCTCGGTCGGCGGTTCGGCATGTCCGCCGGGATGGTCCGGCTGCTGTTCCTGCTGTCCCTGCTGCTGCCCGGCACACAGGTGATCGTCTACCTGGTCCTCTGGTTTCTCATGCCGAACGAGGACCGCTACCTGGCCTCCACCCAGCACTGACCCCATCCCTCACGCGCGCCGCGCACCGGCGCCCCGACGAGGCGACATCGCGTCCGGGAGGCCACTACAACTCGGTTGTAGTGGCCTCCTCAGCGTTCAAGGCCCCTGTTTCCACGAACTTGCGGGCGTGTATCCGCCCCACCCGGCACCGCCACTCCGACCAAAGCCCCGCCGGTCCACTGACTCACCGCCCCGGTCCCGCGCAGGCAGCAACTTCGGCGAAGTTGCTGCCTCACGAGCGCCCGAGGCACCAACTTCCTCGAAGTTGCGCAGATCTTGGGCAACGGTGACGGTGACGGGCCGGCGACGGTGACGGTGACGGTGACGGCCACGGGCCGGCGACGGTGACGGCCACGGGCCGGTTGGGCGCTGCCGGTCCGGGGTGCCCACCTCGCCGTTGATCGACTCGGGTTTGTTGAATTCGCGGTGTCCAGGCCACGGGGATACCGCGGATTCGGCAAACCCGAGTCGATCATGGAGCGCGCACAGGTCGCGGGCCGAGCGCGGACCTGCACCACAGCACGAACCTGCGATGAGCGACGGCAGACGGACGAACGGGAGGCCGCAGACGCCGACAGCCCAGCGCGAATGCCGACCGCGACCGCCGAAGGCCCAGATGGAAGCGCCCGCTCCGACGTTCGTCGGGGCGGGCGCTTGCGCGTACGGGGTGTGGCCGGTCAGGGAGCCGTGTAGGTGACCGTGATCTGTTGGTAGCCGAGGGAGCGAAGCAGCCCCTCCAGCATCTTGCGGGTGTTTTCCTCGGCTCGGGCGGAGAGGCCGCTGTCGCGGGCGGCGGCGGTGATCCGGTCCTCGGCGAGCTGGTAGACCTGCTGCTGCCGGTTGGGGTCGTTGCCGACCAGGTCACCGAGCCGGTTGAGCAGACCGCGCTGCTCCGCGAAGACGTAGCTCTTCTCCATGTCGAGGTTGGTCTCGCCGAGCTGCGGGGCAGGCAGTTTGATCTCGACGGACTTGCCGTCGGCCGACTGGACGACGGCACCCTCACCGATCTTGGTGAAGTCGACGTACGCCTCGACGCTGCCGGCCCCGACGAACAGGGTGCGCTCGTTGAGCAGGAAGTCGGGAACGTTGCGCCGGTCGTTCTGGGTGTCGACCACGACCTGGAAGTTGCCTTCGGCGGCCACGTAGCGGCTGAGGTCCTGGATCGACTTCAGCAGTGGCGGCTGGCTGCGGTCGGTCTGCTCCTTGGCGAACGGGTTGCGGAACTCCGGCAGGATGCCGGTCGCCTGGATGCCGAGCAGCACGACCACGGCCAGCGCGGCGGCCCCGAGCAGCAGGAGCAGGCCACGGGCCGCCCCACCACCGCCCGACGGACCACCACCGCCCGTCGGGCCACCGCCCGTCGGACCACCGGGGCCACCCGGGGTATCCGTGGTCGGCTCGGGTGTCACGGCCGACCGCTCCTTGAGATCGTCACCGGTCGGGTAACCGGGAAACTCCCTCGTGGGCTCGTTGATGCCAGCGTCGCGGGCCATCACCCTCACCGTCCTCGTCAGACACGTCGTCTGTCAATGACGGTACGGCCCCCGTACGACAGTCGCGCGTCGAGCGGCCGGAAAGCACAAACGGGCAGGTCAGCCCCGACAGATCAGCACCGGACAGATCAGCACCGGACAGATCAGCACCGGCAGATCAGCACCGGCAGGTCAGGCGAAGGCGGAGATCCCGGTGAGCCGCTGCCCGACGACCAACTGGTGGATCTCCGACGTGCCCTCGTACGTCAGCACGCTCTCCAGGTTGTTGGCGTGCCGCATGATCGGATATTCGCCGGAGACACCGTTGGCACCGAGGATGGTGCGGCACTGTCGGGCGATGGCCAGCGCCTCCCGCACGTTGTTCAGCTTGCCCACGCTGACCTGCTCGGGTCGCAACCGGTGGGCGTCGGCGAGCCGGCCCAGGTGCAGCGCGAGCAGTTGACCCTTCACCAACTCGACGGCCATGTCGGCGAGTTTCGCCTGGGTGAGCTGGAAACCCGCCAGCGGTCGACCGAACTGGGTGCGGGTGGTGGCGTACGCCAGGGTGGTTTCCAGGCAGTCGCGCGCGGCGCCAACCGCGCCCCAGACGATGCCGTACCGGGCCTCGGTGAGGCAGCTCAGTGGCGCCTTGAGCCCGATCGCCTCGGGCAGCCGGGCGTCCGCCGGGAGCCGGACGTCGTCGAGGGCGATCTCGCCGGTCACCGACGCGCGCAGCGACATCTTGCGGCGGATCTCCCGGGCCGTGACACCGGGCGTGTCCATGGGTACGAGGAAACCCCGCACGCCCTCGTCGGTGCGCGCCCAGATCACCGCGGCGTCGGCGATCGGCGCGTTGGTGATCCACATCTTGGCGCCGCTGAGCACCCAGTCGTCGCCGTCGCGGCGGGCGCGGGTGGTCATCGAGGCGGGGTCGGAGCCGTGGTCCGGCTCGGTCAGGCCGAAGCAGCCGATCGCCTCGCCGGTGGCCATCGACGGCAGCCAACGTTGCTTCTGCTCCTCGCTGCCGTAGCGCCAGATGGCGTACATGGCGAGTGAGCCCTGCACCGAGACCAGGGATCGGAGGCCGGAGTCGCCGGCTTCCAGCTCCTGGCAGGCCAGGCCGTACGCGACGGCGGAGGCGCCGGCGCAGCCGTAGCCGGTGAGGTGCATACCGAGGAGGCCGAGCTTGCCGAACTCGCGGGCCAGCTCGCGGGCCGGCACCTGGCCCTGCTCGTACCAGTCGGTGACGTGCGGGCGCACCCGGTCGTCGACGAGTTGGCGGACGACGTCGCGGATCTGTCGCTCTTCGTCGGTGAGCGACGGGTCCAGATCGAGCAGGTCCAGCGCAGCGGTCATGGACGCCACCCTAACGAAGGTTCAGTGTGCGACAGAAGGGCTCGTCACTCGATCGGCTCGGAGAGCACCAGCACCCGGGCGTGGATCTGGTTGCGCTGCTGCAGGGCGGCGCGCAACGCCCGGTGCAGCCCGTCCTCCAGGTAGAGCCCGCCGTTCCACTGCACGACGTGCGGGAAGAGGTCACCGTAGAAGGTGGAATCCTCGGCCAGCAGCTTGTCGAGCGCCAGCTCACGCTTGGTGGTGATCATCTGATCCAGGCGCAGTGGCCGGGGCGGGATCTCCGCCCACTGCTTGAGCGTCAGATTGTGCTCCGGATAGGGACGCCCGTCCCGGACCGCTCTGAAGATCACGACGGCACGCTCCCCTCCCCGTGGCCGGGCCGACCGACGGCGCCGAGCCGGGCCGCGGCGGGCACCGCGCGGCGCGGCACCGATGACCGTGCCAGCCTAGCCGCCCAGCACACGACTCGTTTCGCTCCCTGATGTCAGTTTCGCTACCGGTCGTCCGATCCTCAAGCGGACAAACGGGACAGGGTGCTCAACTCCACCGGCCGCGCCGCACCACCTCGTCCATCGGACGACGCCCTCGGCGCAGCGACGGTGACCTATGGTCGGCCGCGCGGTAACCGATTGTGACGGCACCGACGGGTTGGTAGTCCTCCGGCACGCCGAACGCGTCGCGGTAGGTGGCAAGTCGCTGCGGCGGAATGCCGAAGAAACAGGCCCCCAGCCCCTCGTCCACGGCGGTGAGCAACATCAGCAGCGCCGCGAATCCGGTGTCCACGTGCCAGTACGGCACCGGCCAGCGGTCGGGGGACCGGTCCGTCCACCCCTTGTCCGGCTCCGCGTACCGCCGCAGGTAGACCGACTCGTTGGCGTGCGGCACCACGATCAGTGGTGCCCTGCGCATCCCGGCCAGCCAGCGCTCACGCCCACCGCCGTCCGGTGTGGTGGCGGCCCAGAACCGCTCCCGGTCGGTTGGCTCCTCCAGGACCAGGAAACCCCAGCCCTGGGCGAACCCGGCCGACGGCGCGCGGACCGCGTGGTCGAGCAGCCGGTCCACCACGTCGGGCGGGACGGGCCGGTCCGGGTCGTAGTTGCGCACCATCCGCCGACGCCGGACGACCTCGGCGAACTCCATCAGGCCCCGGGCCGGATGCCCCAGGCACCCCGCCAGGTCGTCGCGGGCTTGAGGGTGAGCACGTCCCGGCCCGAACGGAACGCGTCCGGTGGGCAGGTCATCGGCTCGATCGCCACCGAGCGGCGGTGCCGCTCACCGGTGAGCGCGTCTCCGGTGAACACCTGCCACCAGCCGAACTCCGCGTCCGCCCAGATGCTCACCCCCGCCGAACCGTCCGGCGCGGACAGGCTCACCGAAGAGCCGCCGTCGGCGTCGCGGATCACCTCGCCGAAGCAGAGGTCCAGCTCGGCGGCGCCGATCCGGCGCGCGCTGGTCCAGTCGTACTCGGTCCCGGCCACCGGGGTCACGCCGACCGGCAGCAGCCGACCGTCCACCACCAGCCGGCGACGGGCCGGGAGTCGCATGACCAGATCGTCGACCGCGACGCCCGGCAGTTGCAGGTACGGGTGCACGGAGAAGCCGAACGGCGCGGCCTGCCCGCCGATGTTGGTCACCTCGTGCTCGGCGCGCAGCCCGTCCTCGCTGACGCTCCACCGGCTGAGCAGCCGCAACGGCCACGGGTAGCCGGGCTGCGGCGGCAGGTCGTAGCCGAGGGTCACGGCGGCCTCCGACTGCTCCACCAGGTGCCACGGCACCCAGTTGACCAGCCCGTGGATGGCCACGTGCCGCTCCGGCTCGGTCAGCGGGAGCTGGTGCGCCTGCTCCCCGAACGCGTAGCGGCCGTCGCGGATCCGGTTCGGCCAGGGCGCCAGCACCTGCCCGGCGCAGCCGGGGCACACCTCGTCGGTCCGGTACCCGTCGACCAGGTCGACACCGTCGTGCCGGTACGTCCGGAGCCCACCGCCCACCTCCACGATGACGGCCTCGTGACCGGCGGCGGAGATGGTCCACTGGGCGCCGGAGAAGGGGCGCTGATCGGGGCTTTCCATGCCGGCGACCCTAACCGGTCACACCCGGTCGTTGCTCGACGCGGTCGTGGCGCGGTAGCGCAGCAGTGCCGGGAACGCCACCGCGAGCACGATCACGAGCACCGCCGAGGCGAGCCCACCGGCCACCCAGGCCACCCCGCCGCCGAACCCGGCGGCCATGGTGCCGGCCCGGAGGTCGCCCAGGCGCGGGCCGCCCGCCACCACGACCGTGTTGACGCCCTGGAGCCGGCCGCGCATCCGGTCCGGGGCGTAGACCAGCAGCATCGACTGGCGCAGGACGGCGCTGATCAGGTCGGCGGCCCCGGCAACGGCGAGCAGCGCGACCATCAGCCAGAGTTGCTGGGCCAGCCCGGCCGCGGCGATCGCCAGGCCCCAGCCCACCACCGCGAGCACCAGGCCGAGCCCCTGCCGGCGGAGCCGGCCGATCCAGCCGGAGGTCAGCCCACCGATCATCGAGCCGATCGCGATGGCGCTGTAGAGCAGGCCCACGGCCCCACCGCCGCCGAACCGCTCGTGGGCGATCTCCGGGAACAGCGCCCGCGGCATGGCGAGGATCATCGCGATCAGGTCCACCCCGAAGGACAGCAGCAGTACGGGTGTGGTGGCCAGGTAGCGGAATCCGTCGACGACACTGGCCAGGCCGGCTCGTCGGGGCTCACCGTCGGCGCTCGGCTCGGGCGGCAGCGAGGGCAGGCGCAGCGCCGCCCAGAGCATCGCGGTGAACAGCAGCGCGTCCGCCCCGTACGCGATCGGCAGGACCACCGCGGTGTCCGGCGACGCGGCGAGGATCAGGCCCGCGGCCAGCGGGCCGGCCACCGACGCGGCGGTGAAGGTCGTGTAGTTCAGGGTGGTGGCGGCCGGGACGAGGTCCTCCGGGACCAGCCGGGGCAGCATGGCACTGCGGGCCGGCGAGCTGATCGCGAACGCCACCGACTGCAACGCCATCAGCGCCAGCAGGAGCACCGGGCTGCCCACGTCCAGCAGCGCCTGGACCAGCAGCCCGAGGGTGGATGCCCAGAGCAACAATGAGCCACCGAGCAGCACCGCACGGCGGTCGCGGGCGTCGGCGATCGCGCCACCCCAGAGCCCGAAGACCAGCAACGGTACGAAGGCCGCCACACCCAGCATGCCGACCCAGAAGGAGTCCCGGGTCAGGGCGTACATCTCCACCGGCACCGCGACGGCCGTGAACTGGAAGCCGAACATCGCCACGGTGTTGCCGAGCCAGAGCCGGCGGTACGCCGGCACCCGCAGCGGGCGTACGTCGAGGGCCCAGCGGCGCGCTGCGCGCGGCCGAGCCTCCTGCACACCTGTCACGGGGCCAACCGCTCGACGGTCCAGCCACCCTCGTCGAGGCGACGGAAGCGGAGACGGTCGTGCAACCGGCCGGCCCGGCCCTGCCAGAACTCCACCGACTCGGGGTGCACCCGCAACCCGCCCCAGTGCGACGGCGTCGGGATCACGTCCTCGTCGGCGAACCGCTCGGCCACCTCCCGGTAGCTCTCCTCCAGCGCCGCCCGACCCGACACCACCTGCGACTGTGGGCTGGCCCAGGCGCCCAGTTGGGAGCCGCGCGGCCGGCTGGTGAAGTACGCCTCGCTCGCCGCGCGGTCGACCGGCGCGATCCGCCCGGCGACCACCACCTGGCGCTGCATCGGGAACCACGGGAAGACCAGGCTGGCGTACGGGTTGGCGGACGCCTCGACACCCTTGCGCGACAGGTGGTTGGTGAAGAAGACGAACCCCTCGGGGTCGTACCCCTTGAGCAGCACCGTCCGACCGCTCGGCCGGCCGGCCGGGTCCGCGGTGCCCACCACCATCGCGTTCGGTTCGGGCAGCCCGAAGGCCACCGCGTCGGCGAACCAGCGGTCGAACTGGGTGTGCCAGTCGACGGCCAGGTCAGCCTCGGTCAGGCCCAGGTCCGCGGCGTACTCGTTACGCATCGCAGCCGGGGCGGGTGTGTCACCCGTCACGTGCCCACTCCTTCTCGGCGGCCCCACCAGCACCCTCCCGCGCTGGCCAGCCCGCACTGCCCAGTCTCACCGAGTGGAGCGGAGATTGCGCGTCCGGGGATGTCGCGTGCAGCACAGTCGCAGCGGGTCGCGTATCCCTTACTCAGCAGGCAAGATGTTCCGAACACATCCCTGAGGGTCGCCTAAGGCGCCCGGCCGACCGGGCCGGATGAGCTGTTCGGGCGCACCGACCAGATCCAGGAGAGCGACATGGCTGATTTCAAACCCGGGCTGGAGGGCGTCGTCGCCTTCGAGACCGAGATCGCCGAACCTGACCGTGAGGGCGGCGCGCTGCGCTATCGCGGGGTCGACATCGAAGATCTGATCGGGCAGGTGTCGTTCGGGAACGTCTGGGCGCTGCTGGTGGACGGCCGATTCGGGCCGGGCCTGCCGCCGGCGGAGCCGTTCCCGGTGCCGGTGCACTCCGGCGACATCCGCGTCGACGTGCAGTCCGCGGTCGCCATGCTGGCCCCGTACTGGGGGCTCAACCAACTGCTGGACATCTCCGACGAGCAGGCCCGCGAAGATCTCGCCCGGGTGTCGGTGACCGCGCTCTCCTTCGTCGCCCAGTCCGCCCGGGGCCTCGGCCTGCCCGCGGTGCCGCAGAAGGAGATCGACAAGGCGCAGACCATCGTCGAGCGGTTCATGAAGCGCTGGCGCGGCGAGCCGGACCCGCGGCACGTGAAGGCCGTCGACGCGTACTTCATCTCGGCCGCCGAGCACGGCCTGAACGCGTCCACCTTCACCGCCCGCATCGTCGCCTCCACCGGCGCGGACGCGGCGGCCTGCATCTCCTCCGGCATCGGCGCCCTCTCCGGCCCGCTGCACGGTGGCGCCCCGTCCCGGGTGCTCACCATGCTGGAGGCCGTCGAGCGCAGCGGCGACGCGGAGGGCTACGTCAAGGGTGTGCTCGATCGCGGTGAGCGGCTGATGGGCTTCGGCCACCGGGTCTACCGCGCCGAGGACCCGCGCGCCCGCGTGCTGCGGCGCACGGCCAAGGATCTGGGTGCCCCGCGCTTCGAGATCGCCGAGGCACTGGAGAAGGCCGCTCTCGCCGAGTTGCAGGCCCGCCGCCCGGACCGGGTGCTGGCCACCAACGTCGAGTTCTGGTCGGCCGTGGTGCTGGACTTCGCCGAGGTGCCGGCGCACATGTTCACCTCGATGTTCACCTGCGCGCGGATGGGCGGTTGGAGCGCGCACATCCTGGAGCAGAAGCGCCTTCAGCGGCTGGTGCGCCCGTCCGCCCGCTACGTCGGCCCGGAGACCCGCAAGCCGTCCGACGTCGAGGGCTGGGCCGCCATCCCGCACGGCGTCTGAGTGACACGAAAGGGGCCCCTCCCGACGCCTGGCGTCGAGGAGGGGCCCCTTTCGCATCGCTCGGCGCGCGGCGTACGCCGGGGTGTGGTGAAGGCCTCAGACCTGCCCTCGGGGGCCCGGCTTCCACCGATGGGTCCGGGTGCGAGGATGAGGGCCGGCAGTGTCGCCGGGCCCGCCCTCGCCCTTGCGGAAGGATCTTCAAGACCGTGGCTGACGCACCGAGCATCCGGATTCCCGATGACATCAAGCCCGCCGACGGACGTTTCGGCTGTGGCCCGTCCAAGGTCCGCCCAGCGGCGGTGTCCGCACTTGCCGAGGTCGCGACCAGCTACCTGGGCACCTCGCACCGGCAGAAGACGGTCCGCGACCAGGTGGCGCGGCTGCGCTCCGGCATCGCCGAGTTCTTCTCACTGCCCGAGGGCTACGAGGTCGTGATCGGCAACGGTGGCACCACCGCCTTCTGGGAGGTCGCCACCTTCGGCCTGATCCGCGACCGCGCCCAGTTCGCCAGCTTCGGCGAGTTCGGCGCCAAGTTCGCCAAGTCGGTCAAGGACGCGCCGTTCCTGGGCGACCCGACCGTCCGCAAGGCCGACGCGGGCAGCGCGCCGACCCTGGTCGCCGAGTCCGGCGTGGACGCGTACGCGACGCCGCAGAACGAGACCTCGACCGGCGTGGCGGTTCCGATCAGCCGGGTGGCCGGCGCGGACGAGGGCGCGTTGCTGCTGGTCGACGCGACCTCCGGCGCGGGTGGCCTGGAGGTCAACGTCGGCGAGACCGACGTCTACTACTTCGCCCCGCAGAAGTGCTTCGGCTCCGACGGCGGCCTCTGGCTGGCCCTGATGTCACCGGCCGCACTGGACCGGGCCGCCGAGATCAAGGCGTCCGGGCGCTACATCCCCGCCTTCCTCGACCTGGTCACCGCGATCGACAACTCGCGGCTGGAGCAGACCTACAACACTCCGGCGCTGGCCACCATCTTCCTGGCCGCCGAGCAGACCGACTGGATGAACGCGCAGGGTGGCCTGGCCTGGGCGGCCAAGCGCACCGCCGAGAGCGCCGCCACGGTGTACGGCTGGGCGGAGCGTTCCAGCGTGGCCTCCCCGTTCGTCGGCGACCCGGCACTGCGCTCCAACGTGGTCGCCACGATCGACTTTGCCGACGAGGTGGACGCGACCGCGATCGCGAAGGCGCTGCGCGCCAACGGCATCGTGGACACCGAGCCGTACCGCAAGCTCGGCCGCAACCAGCTCCGGGTGGCGCTGTTCCCGGCCGTCGAGCCGTCCGACGTCGAGGCGCTGACCGCGTCCATCGACTACGTGGTCGAGCGACTCTGACCTTCGTCACGGTCGGTGTCGGTGGAGGCCTCCACCGACACCGACCGTGATCATTGCCGCAGCTCAGTCACGACATGCGGGGTGTCGCTTCCCCCACCCCGAGACAGATGCGCGTACGGTGGTCCGAGACGCCTGGGTGGCCGACTCGTGGCGTGCGGCCAGCGAAGCGGGACGGAGGCAACGCTATGCGCCCAGTACGCTTCGTCGCCCTCTCCGAGGACGGCCATGCTCTGGTTCTCGCCGACGAGGTCGGGCGGTTGCTCGCCCTGCCGATCGACGAACGGATCTCCGGCGCCCTGCACGCGGAGCCCAGTTCGCCGCCGCTCGCGGCGGCGCCGACCGCAGCCGACCCGATTCCGTCACTGTCCCCTCGGGACATCCAGGCCCGCATCCGCTCCGGTGAGTCCGCCGAGGATGTCGCCCGGATCGCCGGCGTGCCGGTCGACCGGGTGTTGCGCTATGCCGGCCCGGTCCTCCAGGAGCGGGCGATGCTCGCGCAGCACGCCCGCCGCACCCGTCTCAAGGGAGCGGAGAAGCCCACCCCGCTCGCCGAGGTGGTCAACGGTCGACTGAGCCAGCACGGCATCGACACCGAGAAGATCTCCTGGGACGCGTACCGGCGTGACGACGGCACCTGGCGGATCATCGCCACCTGGCCGTCCGGCAAGGCCACCGCGCAGGCCATCTGGGATCTCGACAAGACCCGGCAGTCGGTCGCACCGCACGACGACATGGCGCAGTACCTGTGCGCCGAGCGGCCCACGCCGATCCTCGGTCAGGAGCCCGCACCGGAGCGGGGCGGGCATGGCCTGCCCGGTCCGTCGCGCGGTGAGCCGAGCCGCGGTGGGCACGGGTTGCCGGCGGCGTCCGAGCACCCGCGCCCCGGCCGGGATCCGATCCGCGCCGGCCGGGATGCGCTGCTCGCCTCACTGGACCGCCCGCTCGGCGCCTCGTCGGGTCGTGGTCTGGAGCCGCGTACCCCGGCTGCTCTCGCCGGCTCGGACGCGCCCCGGCAGCGGCCGGTCGGCGGCGGTGCCGCCGCGTTGCTCGGCGGCGGCCAGGGGTCGGCCTTCGACGACGACTCGGACGCGCCCAAGGAGGTGCCGGCCGTGCCGTCGCTGGCGGTGCTGCGGCCTCGCCGGACGGGCGCTGCGGCGGCCGCCGGCGGCGAGTCGACCGATGCGAACGGCAAGCCGCGCAAGCGGCTGCCGAGCTGGGACGACGTGCTCTTCGGCAGCGGCCCGGCCGCACGCGAGTCCTCCTGACGCTTCGCGTTGGCGGGTGGCGGTTCGCCACCCGTCAACGCGAGCGCTCGGACCTCACCGAATGTCTCCAGCGCCTCCGTGATGAGAGGCGGCAACCTCCCGTACGGCCTCGGCGACGGTGCGGAAGTCCTTCTTGAGGATGGCACCGTGGTTGCTGGTGACCTTCGCGGCGATCTGGATGTGTGGGTTTCGGGCGGTCACCGCGTCGAGGCTGGCGCGGATCTTCTCCTGCTCGTCACCACGGCTGCCGAGCGACGTCCCCGAGGCGACCACGTACCGCACCGGCACCGTGATGGTGTCCAGCACGGGGCCCAGCTCGCGCTCGCGGGAGAGTCTGCCGAGCTCGATGTTGCTGTCCGCCATCTGTTCGGCGTTCATCCGAGGGGTCAGGCCCGTCGGGCGCAGCAGCGGCATGAAGAGGTTCATCCGTCGGAACATCGTGCGGATCCGTTGCGCCATGGCCTCGTCGAGCCAGTCGTGCGGGAACGCGCCGTCGACCAGGACCGCGCCCAGGGCACGCTTCGGGTTACGGCTGGCCCAGTGTGCCCCGACAACCGCTCCGTACGACCAGCCGACCACGAGCGCGCGGTCCACGCCCCGGGCGGCGAGGACGGCATCGACATCGCGGACGGCCGCCTCGAAGGAGTAGTCCGCTGACCGCTTCGACTTCCTGCCGCGAGCCCGCTCGTCGTAGGTGATGTGCCGCCACCCGGTGCCGAGTTCGGCGATGACCCGCCGCCAGTACCCCTGGGTGGCGAACTGGCCGTTGAGGTAGACGACGGGGACACCGGGACCGCCGGTGTCGGTGACGGCCAGGGCCGTGTCGTCGACCGGCACCATGCCGGTCCACGACGAGGTGGTCGGGGAAGTGCTGTTCATCGTCATCTCTTCACTCCTGGTCGCGTCGGGTTTCGGTCGTGTCCACGGCCGGCTGGTCGAGGCCGGCACCTACGGCTCAGAGGCTGCGGGCGGTGATGTCGCCGTGGGAGGTGGTGGCGCGGATGTCGAGTGCGGCCGTGCCGTCGTTCCTGAGGGCGTTGCTGACCCGGCCGTGGCCGGTGCCGGCGTCCAGCGCGGCCGACACGCCGGCGGCGGCACCGACCGAGATGTCGCCGGACTGAGTCGTCAGCACGACGGTGCCGCGCACGGCTTCGGCGATCCGGATGTCGCCCCTCGCGGTGCTGATCTCCGCGGGGCCGGTGAGCCGGCCGACCTCCACGTCGCCGTCGATCGCGGTGAGGCGCACGCTCGCCGCCTCGTCGATCTTGATCTGGCGGTACGCGCCGTCGAAGGTGACGTCGCCGAGGCGTCCAACGCCACGCAGCTCGGCGCTGGCGGCCTTGGCGTCGACGCGGGAGTTGGCGGGCAACCGGACGGTGACCTGCACGGATCCGGAGGAGCCGACGAGCGGGTTGCTGTCGGTCGCGGCCGTGATCCGCAGGACGCCGTCGGCGTACGCGATGGTGGTCTGCTCGGCGGCCCTGGTGTCGCGGCTCCTGGCGGGGTCGGTCGGCAGCACCTCGACCGTCGTGTCGGCGCGGTCCGCGGCGATGAGCTGGATGCGCCCGGCGGGGATGTCGAGGATGGCGGAGATCGGGGCGGGGGTGTCGAACGTCTTCATCATGGTCTCCCGTGTTCATGCACTCTTTCTGATAACGGAAACGCTACGTTGCTTTCGATGTACCGGCAATGCCCCTGTTGCACTACCGATCCGTTTTCCCAGCTAAAACCCCTTAAACTGTTGCAACGGCCATTGGGATAACGCAACAGCCCTCACCGCGCGAGTTGCAATGGGTCAGAAGTGAACGCTATGGTGGAGGCGTCACGGGCCACCACGGGGATCACCAGGGAGATCGCGATGCCGGGAGGCAGACTCACGCAGCAGGAGCGCCAGCAGATCGCGCTGGGGCTGGTCGACGACCTCCCCTACGCGGAGATCGCCCGACGTCTCGACCGTCCCACCTCCACCATCACCCGCGAGGTGATGCGCAATGGCGGGCCCCTGGCCTACCGCGCCGACCTGGCCCACCGCGCCACCGAACGCCGCGCCCACCGACGCAGGCCGGCCTCCTCCCGCACGGCGGCGTCAGTCCTCCAGCCGCACGGACGCGACGCCGAGGCCGTGGCCGAATACGAGGAGACGTTCACCACCGTCCTCATGGCGTCGGGCCTGGGCAAGATGGCGGCCCGCGTGTTGACCTGCCTGTTCACCACCGACGCGGGCCGCCTCACCGCGTCCGAGCTCGCTCAGCACCTCCAGGTCAGCCCGGCGTCCATCTCCAAGGCGATCACCTTCCTGGAGGGTCAGAGCCTGGTCCGCCGCGAACGCGACGAACGCCGCCGTGACCGCTACGTCGTCGATGACGAGCTCTTCTACCAGGCCACGATCGCCAGCGCCCGAGCCAACGACCAGCTCGTCGAGACCGCACGGCAGGGCGTCGCCCTCCTCGGCCCGCACACCCCGGCCGCCGCCCGCCTGGAGAACATCGCCCGGTTCCTCGACTTCATCAGCGAGAGCGTCATCCGCGCCGCCGAACAGGCCCGCGAAGTCCTCCACAGCAGACCCGAGGCGGCCACTGCCCAGCCCAGTCCGGGCCAGGACCAGGCGGGGATCGCCGGCACGTCGGCGCTGGGTCAGAGCGGCCAGGCGGCGAGCCGTTCGTAGCGCCATCGTCGGGCGTCGAGGTGGCTGCGCATCAGCAGCAGCTCGCTCGCCGGCCACTGCGGGCCCTGGTAGTCGTCCAGGGTGGCCAGGTCGGCCTCGATGGCGGCCAGGTCCATCCGGTCGCCCGGTCGGGCCACGGTCAGGTGCGGGCGGAACGGCCTGGCGTCGCACGGCAGCCCGGCCTGCCCCAACCGGGCCCGGATCAGCCCGGCGAGCACATGCAGTGCCTCGACCTCGCCTCGCAGGCCCACCCAGAGCACCGTGGACCGGCCCTGACCGAACCGGCCACCGCCGCCGAGGCTGAGCCGGGGCAGGGCAGCACGGCCGTCACGGAACCCCTCGACGGCCAGCCCGAGCGCGCTCTCCACCTCGACCAGCCGGGCCGTCTCGACGTCGCCGAGGAAGGCCAGGGTGACGTGCAGATGTGCCGGATCGGCGAGCCGGACGGCGGTGCCGGCGGCGGCCGCCGCGCCGACCCGTAGCCGGGCGACCCGCGCGCCGAGGTGGTCGACCGACTCGGGGGGCGGGTAGACCGCGACGAAGAGCCGCAACCGTCGCTCAGCGATGCCGTTGCCGGTGCCCGGCTCTGGCCGCCGGCAGGGTCATCCCGGCGGCGTGCAGCACGCCCTCCACCCGGACCCGTTCGATCTCCTGGTCGACACCTTCCAACTCGCCAAGGTGCTCGGTGATGCCGAGGGCCCGACAGGCGAGGCGAAGCCGGTCGTCGTACGCCTGGATCAGCGCGCCGTGCCAGACCATCGACCGGCCGGTGCCGCCGATCCGCTGCCCGCCGAGACGGCGCAGGTCGGCGGCGAGCTGCTCCAAGGGCCGACGGTCGGTGCGGTCGAACTCGCTGAGATCGATGTCCCGGGTCAGCGCGTCGGCCTCGATGGCCCGGTCGAGGCGCGCGATCATCCGTTTCTCCCGCTGGCGCTCACGCCACTCGGACCAGCCGCAGACCACCCGGTCGACGATCTCGTCGTAGCAGAAGAGCAGGGCGAGTGCCGCCGGAAGACTGGCCACGGCGAGGAACGCCAGGGCCAGCATCAGCGCGCGTCCGACTCCCACGTATCGACGCTAAGCCCCATCGTGCCGCCCCGCCAGCGGTTTGCCCGCATCCGCGTATCCGCTCAAGACGGCGTGCGCGGCACGGAGCCCGGTTCCGGCGGTGTCGGGAAGGGCCCGTGTCATGCGAAGTCCGATGACCAGGGGCCCTTCCGGACAGCTCAGCAGTCGGTGGACGTGACGTAGAAGCGGGGCATCGGCAGCACCCGGAAGCGCAACCGGGCACCGGAGTGGCGCAACTGCCAGGTGAGGGCGACCAGCGCGGCGGCCAGTGAGATCAGGCCGCCCATCCAGATGCTGGCACCGGCACCGAAGTGCTCCGCGACCCAACCGATCAGCGGCGCACCGACCGGGTTGGTGCCCAGGAACACCAGCACCCACAGCGCCATCACCCGACCCCGGAAGGCCGCGTCGACGCCCAACTGGATCCGCTGGTTGGCGGCCTGGGCGAAGAAGACCATGCAGAACCCGGTCGGCACGAGCAGTGCCACGACCAGCCAGTACGTCGAGGCGAGACCGACCAGGGTGCCGAAGCTGGCGCAGGCGATGGCCGCGCCGAGCACCAGCCAGACCGACGGCCGGCTCCGCCGACCGGTGCCGCTGAGCGCGCCGCCGAGCGCGCCGACGGCCAGCGCCGTGCTGAACAGGCCGAAGGAGGCGGCGCCGGTGTGGAACACCGTCTTCGCCAGCGCGGCGAGGGTGAGCTGGAAGTTGAACAGCGACATGCCGATCACCGACATCATCGCCATCGGCATCAGCAGGTCGGGGCGGTGCCACACGTACCGCAGCCCGTCGACGACCCGCGCGGACGCCCGCTCGTCGCGCGGCAGCAGGGCGTCGCGGTGCAGGTCGGCCGTACGCATCCGAACCACGTTGACCAGGGGCGCGACGGAGCTGAGGGCGGTGAAGAGGAAGACCGGGCCCACGTCGAAGGCGGCGATCGCCAGGCCGGCGACGGCCGGGCCGACGATCCGCGCCGAGTTGAACACCGCGGCGTTCAGCGACAACGCGTTGGGCAGCAGCGGCGTGCCGACGAGTTCGGACACGAACGCCTGACGGACCGGAGTCTCCACGGCGTTGGCCGTGCCGAGCAGCGCGGCGAAGGCGAAGACGTGCCAGAGCTGCACCAGGTCGGTGAGGACGAGCACGGCCATGCCGAGCGCCAGCACACTCCAGAAGGCGTTGGCGACGAAGAGCAGCACCCGCTTGTCGTACCGGTCGGCGAGCCGGCCGGAGAGCAGGGTGAGCAGGAGCACCGGGGTGAACTGACAGGCGGTGACCACGCCGAGCGCGGTGGCCGAGTTGTCGGAGAGCTCGAGGACGAGCCAGTCCTGGGCGATGAACATCATCCAGACGCCGATCAACTTGATCAGCTGCCCGGATGCGAAAAGGCGGTAGTTACGGACCTGTAGGGACTGGAACATCGTGCTCAACTTGGCCTGCACTCTTCGTGCGCCTCCTTAAGGACGTACGCGTCATCGACAGGTGACGGCACGGACCCGGTGGCGCGGGCGCGGCTCAGGCGCGAGCGAGCTGCTGAAGAATCTGGGCGGCCCTCTGCAGGGTCTCCCGATCGTCCTCGTCGAGTGCGGCCAGCCGGTGGGCCAGCCACTCGTCGCGGGCCCGCTCGAACTGGTCGAGCACGGCCTGCCCTCCTTCGGTCGCCGCGAGGATGACCTGCCGGCCGTCGGTCGGGTGGGGTGTCCGCCGCACGAGGCCGCGGTCCTCCAACTTTCCGACGATCTTGGTCATCGTCGGTGGCTGCACCCGTTCCACGTCGGCCAGTTCCCTGGGCGTCAGCGCGCCGGCCAGCCGCAGGCTGGTGAGCGCGGAAACCTGGGTGACCGTGAGGTCGCCGACCGGTCGGGCCTGGCGGACCCGCCGGTTGAGTCGGGTGATCGCATCACGCAACTGGGGAGCCAGTTGCGCCGGTGGCACGCGTTCCGCCGTCACCGTCCGCTCCGTCACGTTAGTTAGCTTAACTAATGAGCCTGGCTAACGACATCTGTTATGACCAGGCTCACGAGGACGTCAGTGCTGTTCCGGGCGGGGAATCCCGTTCGGTTCCCCGCCCGGACGTGCGTCAGAGCACCAGGGACTCGATCGGCCCGCGCAGGAAGTACAGCACGAACAGCACGGCCACCCCGTACAGCAACGGGTGGACCTCACGGGCCTTACCGCGAGCCAGCTTGACCACCACGAAGGTGATCAGACCCGCGCCGATCCCGTTCGAGATCGAGTAGGTGAACGGCATCAGCACGATCGTGAGGAACGCCGGGATCGCGATCTCGTAGTCGGACCAGTCGATCGTCCGCACCGCGGTCATCATCAGGAAACCGACCACCACCAGGGCCGTCGAGGCCGCCTCGAACGGCACGATGACCACCAGCGGCGCCAGGAACATCGCCAGCAGGAAGAGCACGCCCGTGACCAGGCTGGCCACGCCGGTCCGGGCACCCTCCCCGACACCGGCGGCACTCTCGATGTACGACGTGTTGCTGGAGGTGCTCGCCGCACCACCGGCCGCCGCGGCGATCGAGTCGACCAGCAGGATCTCCTTGGCCCGCGGCGGGGTGCCCTGCTCGTCGAGCAGGCCGCCCTCCTGGCCGACCGCGACCATCGTGCCCATGGTGTCGAAGAAGTCCGTGATCAGCAGCGTGAAGACGAACATCAGCACGACCAGCCAACCGGCCCGGCCCCACGAGTCGAGCACGTTGAACTTGCCGAGCAGCGACAGGTCCGGCAGGTCCACCACCGTCTTCGGCAGCTCCGGCACGTTCAGCGACCACCCCTTCGGGTTGGGCTGACCGTTGACGAACGACGGGCCGATGTTGCCGATCGCCTCCACGATCACCGCCAGCACGGTCGAGGCGAGGATGCCGATCAGGATCGCGCCGCGTACCCGGCGGACCACCAGCACCAGGGTGATCAGCAGACCCACCACGAAGACCAGCATCGGCCAGCTCACCAGCTTGCCACCGATGCCCAGACCGACCGGGACGGTGGTGTTGGCGGCGTCCGGGATCCGTCGGACGAAGCCGGCGTCCACCAGGCCGATGATGGTCAGGAACAGACCGATGCCGACCCCGATCGCGGTCTTCATCTGGGTCGGCACCGCGCGGAACACCGCGGTCCGCAGACCGGTCAGCACCAACACAGCGATGATCACACCCTCGATCACCACCAGGCCCATCGCGTCGGCCCAGGTCATCTCGGGGGCGATCTCGTACGCCACCAGCGCGTTGACACCCAGACCGGCGGCGAGTGCCAGCGGGAACCGGCCCACCACACCCATCAGGATCGTCATCAGCCCGGCGACCAGCGCGGTCGCGGCAGCCAGCGCGGGAATCGGGAGGGTCTTGCCGTCCCCGTCGACGGCACCACCCAGGATCAGCGGGTTGAGCACCACGATGTACGCCATCGTGAAGAAGGTCGCCAGGCCACCGCGTACCTCGCGGCTCATCGTCGAGCCGCGGGCGGAGATCTCGAAGAACCGGTCGAATCCGTTACGCGGGTGAGCGGGGTCGGGAGGGGTGCCGTTCTCGGGCGGCGCTACTGCCATCAGGTCCTCGCAGGTGATCTTCCGGTTGTCGCGCGCATCGTCCCAGATCACCGACGGGCAGGGGAAGTAGGTCGCGTACGCTTGCCGAATGCCGAACGAGCAGCCACCGCGGCCCGCACCACTGGACCCGCCGATGGTGCCGTTCGCCCTCGCCGGGCTGGCCGCCTGGGCGGTCGCCGGGCTGGTCCTGCTGATCTTCTTCCGGGGTTGGCTGACCGACCACGGTCACCAGAACTGGCTCTGGACCTGCCTCGCCGGGTTCCTGTGGGGCTTCCCGGGCCTCGCCGTGATGATGCGGCACGACGCCAACCGACGGCGCCGCCGCGCGCGCTGACCCGACCACCGCACCGGGTCACCCCGGTGCGAACGATCAGGAGTGCCCGTACGGCTCCGCCGGCTCGGCCGCTTCCACCGAGCCCGGGGCGCGGCTGACCGACATGGCCTCCACCGCGCTGTCGTCGTACACCGTGGGTAGCTCTTCGACCGCGGTCTCGGCCGCCTCGATCAGCGTCTCGGAGTGGGCACCGCAACCGTGGTCGGCGCTCACCACCCGGCCGTCGTCGGGGGCGTAGAAGTTGCCGCACGCCCCGAATGCCTGCCGCATCGCACCGGCCAGCGGCAGGTAGAAGCCGCAGGTGCCACAACGGGCGGCAGCCGGCGCGGCGGCGGAGATGGGCGCGGCGGGGCCGTGGTCGCCGTCATACCAGCGCTGCGCCGCCTCCATGCGCCCCTCGAGGGAGAGCACGCGCGCCCGACCGAGGCCCAGCTCCCATGCCGTCTCCTCGACCGCCGGGTCGTCGGAGAGCAGGTAGCCGGGGACCAGGCGGTCGTCGTCCGGTGAGGTCGGCAGCAGATCGCCCGGGCCCAGGTCGCCCGGCTTGAGCCGCTCCTGCCAGGGCAGCCAGCCGGGCGCGAGCAGCGCGTCGGAGCCCGGCAGCAACACCGTCTCGCAGATGGTCACGGTCTTGCTGCGCGACACCCGGGTGACGGTGACCGCCCACCGCCAACCGCGGTAGCCGGCGAGGAGGCACTCGAAGTAGTGGGTGACCAGCCGTTCACCCTCGGCCACCACCTGCAGGTGATCGCCGACATCGTCGGCGTCGACCTCGGTGATGCCAGCGCGGGCCACCTCGACGGCGGCGGCGCAGACCTGGTCGAGACGGGCGGCGCGGGTGGAGACAGGCCTGGTCACCCAACCATTGTTCCCTATGCGCCCCGCGGGGGTGACAGGGACTCCCGGGGAACCTTTCCCCGCAGTGGTGCGGCGTACCCGGATCAGATGGGCGAGGATGGTGCACATGCCGTCGTACTCCCGCTCCGGGCGATCCGTCCTCGGGCGGACCGTCGGCACCGGCATTCGCGCCGTTCGTCTGCTGTTGCGTGGTTCGCTGGGCAGCGGCCGCTGGGTGACCCGTCGGGCCGGCAGCGCCCGGGCCCGGGGCGCCGGTGGCGAGGTCGGCATGGTCCGACTGTTCGACCTGCATGCGCTCTCCTGCGCCGGTGACACCCTGATCGCCATCGGCCTGGCCGGCACGATCTTCTTCAACGTGCCACTCGGCGAGGCCCGCAGCAAGGTCGCCCTCTACCTGCTGGTGACCATGGTGCCGTTCGCCATGCTCGCCCCCGTGGTGGGCCCGCTGCTGGACCACTTCCGCCACGGCCGGCGGTACGCGCTGGCCGCGACGATGCTGGGCCGCGCCTTCCTGGCCTGGTTGATCTCCGACTACATCCACGGCTTCGGGCTCTATCCGGCCGCGTTCGGGGTGCTCGCGCTGTCCCGGGCGTACGGCGTGGCCCGGTCCGCGGCCGTGCCCCGGTTGTTGCCGGAAGGGCTCGGCCTGTCCCAGGTTGGCGCCCGGGCCAGCGTCTACGGCACGGTCGCGGGTGCGCTGGTCGCGCCGATCGGGTTGGCCGCGTTCTGGTTCGGGCCACAGTGGCCGCTTCGCGTCGCGTCCGTGATCTTCCTGGTCGGCATGGTGATCTCCCTGCGCCTGCCGCCGAAGGCCGATTCGGAACCACCGGAGCGGGTCCCCCGGCCCCTGCGCGCCCTGGGCCGCCGCCGTGGTGACCGGCCGCTGGGCCGAGGTCGCCCCGCCGGCCGCCTGGTGATCGCGTCGCTGATCGGTGCCGCGACGCTACGAGCGGTGTACGGCTTCCTGCTGCTCTTCCTCGCCTTCGCGATCAAGAAGGGCGACCTGACCACCGTCGCGTTCGGTCGGGATCTGGGCGCCGAGTGGGCGCTGGGGCTGGTCGGCGGGGCGCTCGCGGTCGGCACCTTCCTGGCCACCGCCATCGGCACCCGGTTGCGTATCCACCGACCGACCGCCATCCAGTCCAGCAGCATGATCATCGTTGCCGGGGTGGCGGTGCTCGCCGTCATCCAGTTCTCGCTGGTGATGGTCGCCCTGCTCTGCCTGGTCGCCGCGCTGGTCAGCGGGATATCCAAGCTGGCCGTGGACGCCTCGATCCAGGAGCGCATCCCGGAACGGCTGCGCGCGAGTTCCTTCGCCCATTCGGAGACGGTGCTGATGCTCGCCTTCGTCGCCGGTGGAGGGCTGGGGCTTGTGCCGTTCAACGGTCGGATGGGCATCGCGGTGGCCGCCGGGGTGGGCGTTCTGGCCGCGATCCGGGGTGTGCTGGTCGCCGCCCGGCTGCGCGGCGAGAAGCTGGCCGGCCGACCGATCGGCGACGACGAGCTGACCGAGGACGAGCCGGCCGACGAGCCCGAGGCCGCCGCGCCCACCTCGCCGGCGCCGGCCCAGGCCAGCTCTCCGCAGTACGACGATCCCGGCCTCGCCCCTCCGGGCTACCACATCTACCGCCCGTCCTCAGCGGTCGGCGGCCCGGGTGGCGGGTCGGACGACGAGACCCGCCGCGAGTCCCCGGGCTCAGTCTCGTGACCGGCCTGCTGGTGGTGACCGCGGTGCCAGCCGAGGCGGAAGCGGTCCGCGCCGGTCTGACCGACCCCACCGTGACCGTCGCCCCGGTCGGCGTGGGCCCGGCCGTCGCCGGTGCCGCCACCGCCCGACTGCTGGCGCTGGCCGAGGCCGCTGGTCGCCCGTACCGTGCGGTGGTCAGCGCCGGGGTGGCCGGCGGCTTCACCGGGCGGGCCGAGGTCGGCGACACGGTGCTCGGCACCGCCAGCATCGCCGCCGACCTGGGTGCCGAATCACCGGACGGCTTCATCCCCGTCGACGAGCTGGGCATGTCGGCCGCGATGCTTGGTGTCGGCGGCGTGGTGCCCGCCGACCCGAGCCTGCTGGCGGCACTGCGGGCCGCCCTCCCGGCGGCGACGACCGGGCCGGTGCTCACCCTCAGCACGGTCACCGGCACCGCCGCCAGCACCGAAGAGCTGCGCCGGAGGCATCCGGAGGCGGTCGCCGAGGCCATGGAGGGGTACGGGGTGGCGGTCGCCGCCGCCCAGGCCGGTGTGCCCTTCGCCGAGCTGCGCACCATCTCGAACCCGATCGGCCCCCGCGACCGGGATGCCTGGCGGCTGCGCGAGGCCCTCACCGCCCTGACCGCGGCGGCCCCCGCGCTGCGCTGAACTACGGCCGGGGAGGGCGGACTTCGAGCGTGAGCGCCGACGGTCGACCGGCCTGTAGCTCAAACCCGCAGGCCAGCAGGAACTCGACGTTGCCACCGTCGGCTATCGCGTGGACCGTCCGGATGTCAGCGACTGCCATCTCCCTGGCCAGCAGGTCGATCAGTTGACGTGCGATGCCCAGGGTCCGCAGGCCGGGGGCGACGACAACACCCTCCAACACCAGTTCACGCTGGTCGCCCCAATCCTCGCCGCGGAGGAGGTCCAGGCTTCGCTCATGGGCCCTCAACTCACCGACCGGCCCCGCCCCGGGCAGCTCGGCGAGAAAGTGCCACGACGTGACCGGCAGCCCTTCGAACGCGCGCCGGAACCGCACCTGGGCCCGCGCCTGGGCCCGCAACCGCCGCCTGTCACGTCGCGCCCGATCCAGGTCGTAGGTCAGCTCCGGAACGCGTACCGGCCACAACCGCTGCGGCAGGGTGTAGGAGTGCACCCACCAGGCACCCGGCCAGTCCTTCAGGGTCAGGACTCGACGGACGTCGAGATGCGCTGGATATCGGCGGCCGGCCTCGTCCCGCAACTCGTCCCACAGTTCGTCGTCACGCGCCTGTGGTGACTCGTCAACCGATCCGGCGGTGAGGGCGTTGGAGACTGTGAGAGCGAGCTCACCACCCGCCGCCCGGACCAGCCGCTCCACCGTGCGAAATGCCGGCCCGGCACCTTGCCCCGCCTCGATCCGAGCCAACGTGCTCTTCGGGACCCCGGACTGTGCGGCCAGCTCGCGCTGGCTCATGTCGGCACGTCGACGAAGATCTCGCAAGGTTGCCCCCACATCTATCGCATCCTTGTCGGCAGCCACCCGTCCATGGTTTTCCGCTCAGCTCGCGCCGTCAACAGCCCTCGACCACCTGTGGATAACCCTGTGGATAGTGTCTCCGTCGCTGTGTACATCCCTTCGTCAGCGCCTGTAGAGCTGCCCCGTTTGTGGGGCAAGAGGGTGCGCCTTCCGAGCACGGCAGGTCCGCAGCCTCCTGCGGACGGCCAGGCTCACCTGGCGGACAGCGGGCCCAGCCGGCGCGGACGGCCGGAGTGGCCTGAACCGTCCTGCTCCGGCTCCGGCTCCTGCTCCGGCTCCGGCTCGGCTGCTGCTCGGCTCCTGCTCCTGCTCGGCTCCTGCTCGGCTCCTGCTCCTGCTACTGCTCGGCTCCTGCTCGGCTCCTGCTCCGGCTCCGGCTCGGCTGCTGCTCGGCTCCTGCTCCTGCTCGGCTCCTGCTCGGCTCCTGCTCCTGCTACTGCTCGGCTCCTGCTCGGCTCCTGCTCCTGCTACTGCTCGGCTCCTGCTCCTGCTCCTGCTCGGCTCCTGCTCCGGCTCCTGCTCCGGCTCGGCTCCTGCTCCTGCTCGGCTGCTGCTCGGCTCCTGCTCGGCGAGCGGGCCGACTGTTCGACGGACATCACCGCTGACGTCGCGCCCCACAGACGGGGCAGCTCTACAGGGAGCAGAGGTAACCACTGAGCCCGCAGGGCGCTGGCGGGCAGGCGGCGGCCGGGGCAGGCGGCGGCCGGGGCAGACGGAGACTCGGAGACGGCCGGCGAGTGCCCCGCAGATCACAGGCGCCCGACCGCGGCGACCGAGTGGCGCAGCGCGGGGCTAACGTGAGGGACGTGGCGCTCTCTCTGGCGATCTCGCCCTGCCCCAACGACACGTTCGTCTTCCACGCGCTCGTGCACGGGCGGGTGCCCGGCGCACCGCCGGTCGAGGTGACGTACGCCGACGTGGACGTCACCAACACGGCGGCCGAGCGCGGCGCCTTCGACCTGGTGAAGGTGAGCTTCGCGGCGCTGCCCTGGCTGCTCGACGACTACCACCTGCTGCCCTGCGGTGGCGCCCTCGGTCGCGGCTGCGGCCCGCTGGTGCTCACCCGGGGCGACCGCGACGGCGGGCCGGACCGCACCGACCTGACCGGCGCCACGGTGGCGGTGCCGGGTGACCGGACCACCGCGTACCTGCTGTTCCGGCTCTGGTCGGCCGGACGACCACCGGCCCGGATCGAGGTGGTCCCGTTCCACGAGATCATGCCGGGCGTCGCGGCTGGCCGCTACGACGCCGGGCTGGTCATCCACGAGGCCCGGTTCACCTACCACCGGCACGGCCTCAGCGCGCTGGTCGACCTCGGTGAGTGGTGGGAGGCCGACACCGGCCTACCCATTCCGCTGGGCGCCATCCTCGCCCGCCGCGGCGCGGTGGACCCGGAGGCCGCGGCCGGCTGGGTCCGCGAGTCCGTCCGGCAGGCCTGGGCGGATCCTGCGGCCAGCCGGGAGTACGTGCTGGCGCACGCCCAGGAGATGGAACTCGACGTGGTGGACCGGCACATCGGCCTCTACGTCAACGAGTTCACCGCGGACCTGGGCGAGGCCGGTTTCGCCGCGGTGGCGGCACTGCTCGACCGCGCCGCCACCGCCGGGCTGGTGCCTCAGACCTCCAGCTCGTTCGCCACCGCGTGGACCAGCTGAGCGATCTTCTGCGCGGTCTTCTTGTCCGGGTACCGGCCCCGACGCAGGTCGGGCTGGACCTTCGCCTCCAGCAGCTTGATCATGTCCTCGACGAGGCCGTGCAGTTCCTCGGCCGGTCGACGGCGCAACTCGGCCATCGACGGCGGCGCGTCCAGCAGTTTGACTCCCATGGCCTGTGCGCCCCGGCGGCTGTCCACCACGCTGAAGTCGACCCGCTGGCCACCCTTGAGGTCGGTGACACCCGCCGGCAACGCCGCCTTGGACAGGAACACGTCGCCGCCCTCGTCACTCGTGACGAAGCCGTATCCCTTGGCCGTGTCGTACCACTTCACTCGACCCGTAGGCACCTGAAAACCCCTGCTTCACTTGAGCCGCTACTGCTCCAAGGCTAGCTGGATCATGTCGTCGAGCGCCGCCGGGAATTCGCTGAGGTCGTTCAAGACGACTTCCGCGCCCGCCGCGCGTAGCTCGTCCGGAGAGCACGGGCCGGTCGCCACGCCGATCCCCGGCACCCCGGCCACCCCCGCTGCCACCATGTCCGCCACGTGGTCGCCCACGTAGTGGGTCGCGTCGTGCTCCCGCAGGGCGGTCGCCTTCTGCTCGGCGAAGAGGTCACCGGCAAGCTCGTCGATGGCGAGACCGAGGTGGTCCATGTGCAGCCGGGCCAGCCGGCCCATCTTGGCTGTGACGACCAGCACACGGCCGCCGCGGGCCCGGATGGCGTCGATGGCCTCCCGCGCACCGGGCAGCGGCACCGTCGGCGTGATCGCGTACGCCGGGTACAGCTCGCGGTACACGCGGACGGCCGACTCGACCTCCTCCGGCGGGAACCAGTGCGCCAGCTCGGTGCGCAGCGGCGGCCCGAGCCGGGACACCGCCAGGTCGGCGTCCACCGGCACGCCCGTCCGCGCGGTCAGCGCCCGAAAGGTCGCGGCGATGCCGGGACGGGAGTCGACCAGGGTCATGTCGAGATCGAATCCGACGGTCAGTGCGGGCATGACGAGAAACGTACCCGGCGACACCTGCCCAGCCGAACGTCCGAGGGGCGCGGAAGCCCGGTGCCGGGCTAGCGTGGAAAGACGATGACCACCTCACTCGCCGACCACCTGCGGTCGCTGCCCGACGAGTCACTGGCCGCGCTCCTCCAGCTGCGGCCGGACCTCGTCGTGCCCGTGCCAGCCGACGTCTCAGCCCTGGCCATCCGGGCCCAGTCCCGGGTCTCGGTGGCTCGTGCGCTGGACGGGCTGGACCAGTTCACCCTCCAGATCCTCGACGCCGCCCGCCTCACCCGGAACCCGGACGACGGCACCACGGCCACCGACACCGTGCTCGCCATGGCGACCGCAGGGCCACAACCACCGGCCCCGACCGCCGTCCGGGCCGCCGTGGGCCGGCTGCGCGCGCTCTTCCTGCTGTACGGCCCGGAGCACGCACTACAGGTGGTGCCCGCCGTCGACGAAGTCGCCCCGTACCCCGCCGGGCTCGGTCGACCGGCCGCGGAGCTGGACCCGCGCACGGCCTCGCTCTGCGCGGACCCGGCGAAGCTGCGGCGGACGCTGCTCGCCGCCCCGCCCTCGGCCCGGGCGATCCTGGACCGGTTGGCGGCCGGCCCGCCGGTGGGCAGCGTGCCCCCGGGCGCGTTGCAGGCACCGCCGCTGGGCGCGGAGGACCCGGTGCTCTCCGACCCCACCAACGGTGGCGGCCCGGCCGGTTCCCCGGTGCGGTGGCTCGTCGACAACCGGCTGCTGGTCCCCGTGACGACCGGCTCGTCCACGGCCGCCGGCACGGTGGAGCTGCCCCGCGAGGTCGGTCTGCTGCTGCGCCGGGACAGCGGCCCCCTCGGGCCCCTGCGCACCAGCCCACCGCGGGTGGCCGCCGCGCCACGCGAGCCGAAGGCGGTCGACTCGGCCGGCGCCGGGCAGGCGATGGAGGTGGTCCGGCACACCGAAGGGCTGCTGGAACAACTCGCCGACGAGCCCGCGCCGGTGCTGCGCTCCGGTGGCATCGGCGTACGGGACCTGCGGCGGCTGGCGCGTACCGCCGGGCTGGACGAGCCGATGACCGCGCTGCTGCTGGAGGTGGCGTACGCGGCGGGGCTGGCCGGCGAGCTGGAGATGCCGGGGGCGACCACCAGTCGGTACGGGGCGGATCAGCAGGTGCTGCCGACCGGCGGGTACGAGGTGTGGCGAGCCGCCTCGCTGGCCCAACGGTGGGAGCAGTTGGCCCGAGCCTGGCTGACCATGACCCGGCAGGTGGGGTTGGTCGGCCGACGGGACGACCGGGACCGCCCGATCACCGCGCTCTCCGCGGAGGCCGAACGGGCAGGTGTGCCGGCCACCCGCCGGGCAGTGCTCGGCGTCCTCGCCGACCTGGAACCGGCGACCGCGCCCTCGCCCGAGGAGGTGCAGGACCTGCTCGACTGGCGGGCTCCGCGCCGCAGCCGCGGCCGGGACGCCGCCCACCGGGAGGTGCTGGCCGAGGCCGCGCAGTTGGGCGTCACGGGGCTGGGGGCGCTCACCTCGTACGGTCGGCTGCTGCTGGGTGACCTGACGTCGACCGACGAGCGGAACGGCGACGACCCGCTGGGCGTGCACGCGGACATCGAGAGCGGTGACCCGTCCGGTGCCGCCCGGGCGTTGGACGCACTGCTGCCCGCCCCGGTCGACCACTTCCTGGTGCAGGCCGACCTGACCGTGGTGGTGCCCGGCCCGCCCGAGCCGGCGCTCGGCGTCGAGTTGGAGGCGATGACCGAGCTTGAGTCGGCCGGTGGGGCCAGCGTGCACCGGGTCACCACGGCCAGCGTCCGGCGAGCGCTCGATTCGGGCTACACGGCCGACGACCTGCACGACGTGTTCCGCCGACGGTCACGCACCCCGATCCCGCAGGGGCTCACCTACCTGGTGGACGACGTGGCCCGTAAGCACGGCGGGCTGCGGGTCGGTCTGGCCGGGGCGTACCTGCGCAGCGACGACGAGACGCTGATCAGCGAGGTGCTGGCCGACCGGCGGCTGGAGTCGCTGGCACTGCGCCGGCTCGCGCCGACGGTGCTGTGTACGCAGTACCAGGTCGGTCGGTTGCTGGGCGCGCTGCGCGACGCCGGGTACGCCCCGGTGCAGGAGGACGGCACGGGCAGCACGGTGCTGACCCGGCCGCGAATCCGGCGGGCCCCGCCCCGGGTCTCGGTGACCACCCGGACCCTCGATCCGTTGGCCGCCCCGAAGCTGCCCATGCCCCGGCTGCTCGGGGTGGTGGAGCACATCCGGCGGGGTGACGCGGCGGCGCGGGCCGCCCGACGGGCACCGGCGGTGGTGCGCGGCGGCGCGGCGGGGCTGGGCGGCGGCCCGGTGCCGGCGCACACGCACAGCGAAGCCCTGGCGGTGCTCCAGCAGGCGGTACGGGACAAGGCGCTGGTCTGGGTCGGTTACGTCGACGCACACGGGGCAACCGCGTCCCGCCTGGTCAAGCCGGTCTCGATCGGCGCTGGCTATCTGCGCGCCGAGGACGAACGGACCGAGATGCTGCACACGTTCGCGCTGCACCGGGTCACCGCGGCGGTGCTGGCGGACTGACCGGCTCGGGTCGGCTCGGACCGGCTCGGGTCGGAGCAACCGACGGTGCCGACGGCGCCGACGCCGGCGCTGTCGGTCAGCGGCGGCTGCGGCGGAAGGTGCCGACCACCGAGATGATCAGGAGCAGCGCGAAACCGGCGCCGGCGGACTCCCCGATCGAGTCGACGAAGCCCTGCCGCAGCACCAGCCAGCCGAAGAGGAACCACCCGACGAGGAGCGTCGCCGCGACGGCGTACGCGATGACGGTCGCGCGCGACACCTCGTCGGGTGGTGCTTGCTCATGCTCCGCGATCACGTCACGGTCGACCGTCATGCCAAGCCTCCCCGCCCGGTCCGGCCCTGGACTCCCAGCGTGACACTCGTTGGACCGGTCGGACAGGGGGTTGTCCCCCGCAAACGCTGCGTGTCGCTCAGGTGCCGGAGCGGCGGCCGATCAGCACCACCCGGGTGCCGACCTTCCCCAGCTCCCACATCCGGACCGCGTCGGCGTGCAGGAGGTTGACGCAGCCGTGCGAGCCGATCGACTTGTCGTGCAGGTAGGTGGTGGTTTCGTGGAAGCCCATCCCCTGGGTGAAGTGCTGCCAGTAGGGCAGCCACACCTCGTACGGGTCGGACCACTCCTTGGGATTGCGGAAGTTGACGGTGAACGTGCCGGCCGGGGTGCGGTAGCCGGACATGCCGGTGCGGGTCACCGTCGGCTCCATGATCACCTTGCCGCCGCGCATCGCCCAGACGGTCTGCCGGGTCAGGTCCACGCAGAACGTGGTGCCCGCGCCGGCCCTGCAAGCGGCAGGGTCGGTGGTGGCGAGGCGTTGGGCCACGTCGAACGTGGTCGGGCCGGCGCGACCCTCGACGGGGCGAATGCCGTACCTCTTCTGGAACTTCTTGATCGCCGCGCAGTCGGCGGCGGACTGCCGGCCGTCCACGGTCACCGCCCCGAACCCGCCCAACCGGGCCAGGTGGGTCTCCACCTCGCGCTGGTGCTGGCCCTGCGGGCAGCCGGCGACGGTCGGCGTGCCGCTGCTGGGGGTCGACTTCGGCGTGGTGCTGCGGGTGGGTTTCGGCGTCGGGGACCGGGTTGCCTTCGGCGTCGGGCTGGGCGCGGCCGGCGTGGGCCGGCCGCGCTGGTCGGGGCCGGACGTGTCGCTCGCCCCCGTTGCCTGGCCCGCTGCACCGGCTGGGGCGGCTCCCCCGCCACCACTCCCACCGGACTGCGGATCGAACGTGCACGCACCAGCACCGACCAGCACGACCACCAGCAGGGCGACCAGCCGGGAGGTGCTCTGGACAGGCTTCATGGCAGCTCCCCCTGACAGTCGTCCCTTTGCTAGACGTTCGTCAGTGCCGTCCCGGTTGCACCTGGTGAGCATCTTTCTTCCGACAGCCGGCACCGTGCAACACTGGATGGTCGGCCAGCAGCGGGTATGCGACCCGCCCGGGCCGGACGGCCAACCGAGGAGAGGACGCTCGCGTGAGCGGTGGACCACTGATCGTGCAGTCGGACAAGACCCTGCTGCTGGAGATCGACCACCCCGACGCGCAGGCGTGCCGGATGGCGATCGCACCGTTCGCCGAGTTGGAGCGCTCGCCGGAGCATGTGCACACCTACCGGCTGACCCCGCTGGGCCTGTGGAACGCCCGGGCCGCGGGGCACGACGCGGAGGGTGTGGTCGACTCTCTGATCAAATACTCGCGTTACCCGGTCCCGCACGCGCTGCTGGTCGACGTGGCCGACACGATGGACCGCTACGGCCGACTTCAGCTCGCCAACGACCCGGCGTACGGGCTCGTGCTGCGTGCCCTGGACCGGCTGGTGCTGATCGAGGTCGCCAAGAGCAAGAAGCTCGCCGGGATGCTCGGCGACAAGATCGACGACGACACCATCCGGGTGCACCCGTCCGAGCGTGGCCGGCTCAAGCAGGCACTGCTCAAGCTGGGCTGGCCCGCGGAGGACCTGGCCGGCTACGTCGACGGTGAGGCGCACCCGATCGAGCTGGCCGAGGCCGGCAAGGACGGGCGCAAGCCGTGGACCCTGCGGTCGTACCAGCGGGAGGCCGTCGAGGCGTTCTGGGCCGGCGGGTCGGGTGTGGTGGTGCTGCCCTGCGGCGCCGGCAAGACCCTGGTCGGCGCGGCGGCGATGGCCGAGGCGAAGGCGACCACGCTGATCCTGGTCACCAACACGGTCGCCGGCCGGCAGTGGAAGCGGGAGCTGATCGCCCGCACGTCGCTGACCGAGGAGGAGATCGGGGAATACTCCGGCGAGCGCAAGGAGATCCGCCCGGTCACCATCGCCACGTACCAGGTGCTCACCTCGCGGCGCGGCGGCGCGTTCACCCACCTGGACCTGTTCGGGGCCCGCGACTGGGGCCTGGTCGTCTACGACGAGGTGCACCTGCTGCCCGCGCCGATCTTCCGGTTCACCGCGGACCTCCAGGCCCGCCGCCGGCTGGGCCTCACCGCGACTCTGGTACGCGAGGACGGCCGCGAGGGTGACGTGTTCAGCCTGATCGGCCCGAAGCGGTACGACGCGCCGTGGAAGGACATCGAGTCTCAGGGCTGGATCGCCCCGGCCGAGTGCACCGAGGTCCGGGTGACCCTGACCGACGCGGAGCGCATGTCGTACGCGACGGCGGAGGCCGAGGAGCGGTACCGGATGGCGGCGACCGCGCGCACGAAGCTGCCGGTGGTCAAGGCGCTGGTCGACCGGCACCCGGACGACCAGGTGTTGGTGATCGGCGCGTACATCGACCAGCTGCACCAGCTCGGCGAATATCTCGACGCGCCGATCATCCAGGGCTCGACCACGAACAAGGAGCGGGAGCGGTTGTTCGACGCGTTCCGCACAGGTGAGATCCGCACGCTGGTGATCTCCAAGGTCGGCAACTTCTCGATCGACCTGCCCGAGGCGGCGGTGGCGATCCAGGTGTCGGGCACGTTCGGGTCGCGCCAGGAGGAGGCGCAGCGGCTGGGTCGGGTGCTCCGGCCGAAGGCCGACGGCCGGCAGGCGCACTTCTACACGGTGGTGTCCCGGGACACGATCGACACGGAGTACGCGGCACACCGGCAGCGCTTCCTCGCCGAGCAGGGGTACGCGTACACGATCGTCGACGCCGACGACGTCCTCGGCCCGAAGCTCCCGACGGTCGACTGACCCACGCGGCGTGCTCGGAAGCCGACGACAGCCACCGCGCCGGTCGGGATGTCCGACCTGCTGTTGGCCCTGGTCTACCTGGGGCCGGACGGGCAGGTCTCCTGGGCGCAACGGCTCCAGGGCTGAGAGGAGCCCGGCGTCAGGACGTGGGGGGTGGGCAGCGGTCGGGGAGGGTGACCTCGCCGGGGCGGTGGTCGAAGCTGTCCATCGTGAACCACTCGTCCAGCTCCGGGTCGAAGATGTTCTGCAGGCCGAACTGCAACACCTGCCACCAGCGGCTCGGGTCGTGCTGGTCGACGTAGATGTCGCCGAGCGCGATCGGGAACCGGAAGAACTCCCCCGGTACGGCGGACCCTCCGACGACGCCGACCCGCCAGTGGTCCACGTGTCGGTCCTTGTCGCCCTGGAGGATCTCCGGCCCCACGTAGCGGGCTGTCTTCAGCTTGTCGTTGAAGATCTGGCGGTTGAAGAACCCCGGAATCTTGCTGCACGCGCGGGGCGGGAACAGCGGGATGTTCGGCCACTTGTAGGTGAGCGTGTAGAGCGTGTTCTCGTAGATCAGGTTCGTGAACCAGATGGGGTGCTCCGGGCCGCCGGCGATCATCTGGCTGTTGCCGTTGCGGCCCTGCCAGCTGAACGGCACGTCGATGCCGAGGTCCCGCACGATGTACCGGCCGGTGCCCTGGAAGTCGGCGGGGAGCAGCGGTGGGCGCGGTTCCGTCGGAGCGGGTACCACCGCGTCGCCGTCGGCCTGGGCAGCGCGGGGCAGCGGGGCCGCCGCCGGACCGGGTGCGACCACCCCGAGGGCGAACAGGGCGCCGGCCACCGCCGAGACAACGGTCCGACGGGTACGCCTCGACACCATGTCCCCTCCGGAAACGTGCACAGTGGCCGGCGCTCCGACCGCGCGTGCCTTCGGCGAAGCGTAGGAACACCTGGGACAGAAGGGCAGGCGGAACCAATGACCTCAACCGGACGAGTGACGCCTCGGAATGGCCTTGATCGACTCGGTTTCCTGAAAGGCGCGGTGTCCGGGGCGCTTTGATGCCCCGGTCTTCTGCAACCCGAGTCGATCAGGGCTGGAACCCGAGTCGATCAAGGCGGGAGACGGACTCGATCAAGGCGGAAAGGTCGGTCGAGGCGCGGGGCCGGAAAACGCACCGGCCCGGGACCGTCAGCGGTCCCGGGCCGGCATCACGCGATCCTGCTTACCTGATCAGCTTCCAGGGCCCGACCTTGTCACCCGGTTCCTGACCGCGGGTCCACCACTTCGCCTCGTACACGTGACCCTTGAACGACACCCGGTCGCCGGCGTTGTACACCTTGGTGAGGGTCCAGGCCGCCGGGCTGTTGTCCGGCGGCGTCGGTGCGATCTCCTCCCAGGAGCCGTTGCGGTCGCCCGGCTTCTGGTTGCGCGTGTACCACTGGGCCCGCCACTTTCGGCCGTCGTACATGGCGAACTCGCCGGAGTTGAAGATCCGGGACGCGGTCCAGACCGCCGTACCGTCCTCGGTCATGGCGATCTCCTGCCACGCGCCGTTGGGGTCGGCGCCCGGCTTCTGGTTCTTCGTGTACCAGGAGGCCCGGAAGACCCTGCCCTGGTAGGTGGCCCGGTCGCCGTCGTTGTAGACCGTCGACGGGTTCCACTCGGCTGGCAGGTTCACCGTCAGGGTGGCGGTGGCCTGCACCGGCGTGAGGAGGTCGCTGCCCGGGTACGACGCGCTCAGCGTGTGCTGGCCGCCCGCGAGGCCCACCGGGAGGGTGAACGTCGCGACGCCGTTGGTCAGGGTGGCCGAACCGCGGACGGTCGTACCCTCACGCAACTCCACCGCGCCGGTGACCGGCGTGCTGCCGGCCGTGACCTTGACGGTCACCGTCGCCGCGGTGCCCCAGTTGGTCGGGGCGGCGGTGACGGTCATCGTCGGGACCTGCTTGGCGGTACGGAACACGGCGGGCCGGGCCACCGCCTCGCCGCCATCGGCGCTGCGGGCGGAGACGATCCAGCCGTACGAGGTGCCCGGCAGGAGCTTGCCCCAGGTCGTCGTGGCCACGCCGTTCGAGGTCACCTCGTCGGCGCCGATCGTGCCGGACGGCACGTACGCGGCCAGCGAGTCGGTGCTGAACGACGTCTTGCGGGTGGTGAGGTCCACCGGCAGCGTCAGGTTGTCCTCCGAGCCGTTGTAGCGCGGCTTGGTCTGGCTGCCGTCCTGGCGGATGTCGTACTCGGTCGCCCCGAAGTTCTTCAGAAACGGCGAGTACGTGTCGATGTGCATCTCGGCCCGGTCCACGTCGAACTGCAACAGGCGCAGGAAGCTCGCGCCGAACTGCAACCGGTCGGTGGCCTTGTGGTCCGGCGTGCCGTCGCCGTTGACGTCAACGGTGCCGTCGGCGGCGACCTGCTTCGGCCACAGCTCACCGGCGGTGACCGTGTAGAACTGGTAGTCCGCCAACAGCTCGACGACGTCGTGGCTGACGGTGACGCCGATCTTCGACTTCAGGTTGGTGCCGACGCCGTGCTCGTGACCGGCGAGGACCAGGAAGACGTTCGCGTTGGTCTCCACGACCTGCTTGAAGAGCGGTGAGCCGTCCGGTGCGGAGAAGTCCGCCCCGCGGCCGTCGGGGTTGGCCGACGGCTTCAGGTAGTCGTGGGAGAGCAGGATCCCGTTGCGGTCCTTGTACCGCTTGAAGATCGAGTCAGCCCACTTGGCCTCGGCCGGCGTCACGCCGTACGACAGGCCGACCGCGACGAAGTCCAGGCCCCCGGCGGAGAAGAGCAGGTAGTTGTTCTGGTTGTCCCTGCCCGGCGTGGTCGAGCCGTCGGCGTTGGTCGCCTCGTCCCAGGCGTGGTATTCGGTGCCCTTAGGCCAGGACTTCGCCGTCCCGTAGTACCGGTCGGCGCTGAAGGTCCGGCTGAACCGGGACGTCGGGCCCGTCTCGGCACCGAGCTGGTCGTCGTGGTTACCCGCGATGACCTGGTTGACGACACCGTTGTCGTCGAGGATCTTCTGGAAGCCGGAGGCGGCGGCCAGTTCCTTCTCGACCTGCTCGTGCAGACCGGGCCGCTTCAGTGAGCCGTCCGGGTTGGTGGCCAGCGGGTCGTAGTAGTCGTTCTCGATGACGTCACCGGTGTGCGCGGCGTACGCGATCTTGCGGCTGGACGCGTTGTCGGCGATCCACTGCATCTGGTCGCGGTACGCGGCCGACCAGATCGCCTGCTCCTCGGCGGTCTCGACGTCCGACGGCTCGGCCTTGCCGTCCCAGTCGTCGTACGTGCCACCGGCCGCACCCTCGGTGATGTACTGGGTGTCGGTGAAGTGGGCCAGGGAGAAGTCGTACGAGGCTGGGTCCTCGAAGCGGTCCTTGTCGTTCTGGGCCGTCGAGTCGTGCGGGGACAGGTCGTCGGCGAACGGGTCCTCGCCGGTGACCAGCACGTGCACGACGCCGCCGTCCCGGTAGCCGGCCTCGACCTGGGCGGTCAGGACGGTCTCGTGTCCGGCCTGTCCACGCGAGCTGGTCAGCACGACCCACCGGTCGGTGGCCGGGTTCCACGCCCGCAGCGCCACGATCCGCGCCGGGTCGATGGTGCCCGACCAGCGCAGCGTCGGCTCCTGCGTGGTCGCCGCGAGTGGCAGGTCGTACCGCTGGAAGACCACCCCGCGGCTGGACGGGGTGTCGATCGTGGAGCCGTCGAGCGGGCGCAGCGAGGTGACGTCCACGTTCTTGTCGTGCTGGACGTCGAGCGTGGTCGGCACGTCGGCCGCCTCGCCCTGGTAGCCGCCGGTCGGCAGGACCACGTCGGCCCTGGTGAAGGTGGCGGTCAGCCCGACACCCTCCGCGCCGGGGATCCGGGCGGACAACTCGGCCGAGAGCGGGTCGGTTTGCTTGACGGTCGAGTTCAGCTCGGTCGGGACGTCCGGGATGCTGGCGCTGCTGAACCGCACCTCCCGGGTGGCGGTGTTGCCGAGCGCGTCGGTCGCCGTCGCCGTGATGGTGTGTTCCCCGGCCGGCAGGCCGTGGCCGATCTGGTCACCCTGCTTGACGGCCGCGCCGTCGAGGGTGATGACCGGTGTGCCGACCACTCCGATGGCGTCCTTGATCCGGACGTCGAGCGCGACGGTCGAGGTCAGCCGCTGCCCGGCCGCCGGGACGCTGCTCTCGATCTCCGGGGCCGTGTTGTCGGTGGTGAAGCGCCGCGTCGAGGTCTTGTCCCCGACGACCGCCTTGATGGTGTGGGCGCCGTCCGCGATCGACGTCGTGTCGACGTCCGCGCGCTTGCCCAACGCCGGCAGCGCCGACCCGTCCGGCGCGGTGACGTCGAACAGGACCATCTTGGTCAGCACCGCGTTGTAGCTGCTGCCGCAGGTGCCGTCACCGAGGTACGTGGTCACCTGCGAGCCGGCCGGGTAGGTCCCCGAGCCGATGGTGACCGTCGTCTGCGCGATCGAGCGGGTCAGTTGCGTGGCCTTCGCGCCGGCCGGCAGCAACTGGAAGTCGCGCAACGTGAAGTCGTCGAAGTTGTCGCAACCGCCCGGCTTGGCGCTGCCGTGGTCGTTGCCGGCCACGAACTCGACGGCGTTGACGCCCGGCACCAGCCACTCGTTCGGGAACGTGAGGTCGGCGACCTCTTTCTCCCACATGCCGATCTCCAGCGGGATGCCGTTGATCAGGACTCTGTTGTCGTACCCGTTGTCGCTGCCGTTGCCACCGACGAACACCTTCAGGTGGGCGTCACCCCCGCTGCCGAGGGTGTCGACGGTGCGCGTCGTCGGCGCGCCGTCGATGGTGAAGTGGAACTCGGCGTCCTTGTTGGCCGCGCAGGTGCCGTCGCCCAGCGCCAGCGAGGCGGCGTTCGTCTCCGCCTTCGTCACGGTCGTGCCGCTGGTGGTGACGAGGTACGTGGTGCCGGCCGTCACCGTGCCCGCCGTGCTCAGCGTGAGGCTCGTCGCCTCCCGGGTGAGCCTGAAGTCGTCGTGGTTGGCGCACGTCGCGCCGCTCACCGTGCCGTTGTAGTCACCGGTTCGGATCTCGACGACGTTGTCACCGAGATGCAGGAACCGGTTCGGGAACGCCAGCTTGGCGTCCTCCGCGCCGGTGGCGCCGTAGTCGCCGCCCAGATCGACCCGGTGGCCGTTGACCAGTGCGTAGTTCTGGTAGCGGGCCTCGACCGAGTTGCCGGCCTCGACGGTGAGACCGAGGGTGGCGGTGCCGGCGGCCAGCGTCTCCGCGTTCTCCGCGGGCTTGTCGTCGATGGCCAGCGACTCGACGCGGTCCTTGCCGCCGGTCGGCAGGGCGGCGATCACCGGGCGGGTGCCACGTACCCGGGCACCGTCACCGGGGGTGACAACCGCCGCGCCGGCCGGGGCGTTGTTGACGTCGACCGTCACGGAGGTCTTCGCGCCGGACTGGGTGGTCGCGCTGACGGTGTGCGTACCGTTGGCGAGCCTGGTGGTGTCCAGGTCGGTACGCAGGCCCGACGTGCTGCCCGGCTCGCCGGAGATGACGAAGGTCAGATCCTGGTTGAGCAGCTTCGCCGAGGTGCCGCAGGTGCCGTCGCCGAAGCTGTAGCTGAACAGGTTCTGCTCGCCGTCGGCCACCACGCCCAGCAGGCTGAGGCTGATGCTGCTCATCGCGTAGTCGTCGTAGTTGGGGCAGCGTCCGCCCTCACCGTTCGGCAACTCCTCGTAGCCGACGGCGGTCTTGGTGGTCGAGTCGACCCAGTTCGCCCCGGCGTGGACGGCGACGGTGTTCGCCCCGACGCGCAGCCAGTCACCGGGGAAGTCGAGGGTGCCGACCTGCCCACCCGGGATGTCCGGGAGGTAGACCCGGTCGGCCTCGGCCGTGTGGCCGTTGACGGTGACGTAGTTGCGGTAACGGGCCTCGGTGCCGTTGCCACCCATCTCGAAGGCGAAGTGGGCGGTGCCGGCGGTCCGGTCGGCGTCGATCGTGTCGCCGTCGACCGCGAGGGTGGTCACGGAGTCGTTCTCGGTGACCGGCTCGACGACGACGGGCAGCTCACCCTCGACGTTCTGCCCGTTGCTCAGGTTGATCAGCGGTGCGCTACCGCTGGTCGGGGCGGCCTGCGCCCCGGCGATCGGAGGGCTGAGGGCGGTCGCCGGTCCGGCGATGAGGACGAGCGCCACCGCGGACAGGAGTCCGCGTGTTCGCGCCCTACGCGCACGTGGTTCGTGCGTCATGGTGGGGTTTCTCCTTAGTCGACAGGTCACGGTGGACCCACCGACGCGAGAGAACCCGCCACGACACCACGGGGCCGACGAGCGGTTGGGAAATACCAGCGCCGCCGTCCGCAGGTGTTGTGGCACGCCGGCGGGCGCAGCCGTTCGATGACCCTGCCGGCTCTGGGCGAACTCGCCGGCCAAGCCTGGTGAGAGGCGGACGCTGTAGGGGTGAACAGTTAGTTGATCAACTGTGCCCGAATTCTCAGAGGACGCGGGTGACCTGTTCGGCGGCGACGATCGCGTCCCGTCGCGCCGGGTCGAGGTTGGCGCTGATCACCACTGACGCGCCAGCGGAGAGCGGCGCGAGCAACCACTTCAGCGGCTGCTCGGTCTCGGCGGCGTCGACCAGCAGTCGGTCGCCCGCCCGCAGGTCCAGCGCCGTGGCGACCTCTTGGGCGAGCGCACCCCACTGGCCGTAGGTGGTGCCGTCCGCGCTGGCCGCGTCCGACGGGTGGATCGCGGCGTGGTCGGGCGTCGCCTCGGCGTAGCGGAGCACCTCCGCGGACCAGTCCAGCCAGCCCAGCGGCACATCAGCGAGTCGCCCGGGGCCGGTGCCGACGAGGTAGCGGTGCGTGGCGTCCGGCACGTCCTCCAGCCAGTCGTCCTGCCGCTCGGGAGTCACGAAGACCGCGTCGAACGGCCGGTCGCCGCCGGGCTCCAGCACCGGCAGGCCCGCCGTGGCGCGCGGCCGGAACGACACCGCCAGGCCCGAGGCCCATGCGCCCAACAACACCGCGGCGGTACGCCAGTGCGGAGGCAACAACACCGCTACGCGGCTGCCCGGGCCGAGCCGGCAGCCGTCCCTCAGCAGGCTCGCGCTGCGCGCCGCCCAGGCACCGACCTGGTGTGCGGTCAGGTCGACCCGCTCGCCGGTCGCCTCGTCGCGGTAGCTGAGCAGCGGGCGCTCGACATCGGCGGACCGGGCCACCAGGTCGGCCGTGATGGTTGGCTGCATCTCCACGCTCCCCGGGTGCGACGTCGACCCACCCTACTCAACGACTTTGGTCGCGACGGTCGTCGGCCGATGGCCGTATCGGGTGACCGGTTGGCCCGCGCACGGTGGAGGTGACCCCCGAGAGCCGCCGAGGAGCGCCCATGCCGACCGAGCCCGGCCCCGCCACGACCGACCACCCCGCCGACCGCCCCGCCACCGCTGATCCCCCTGCCGCCGCTGGTCCCCCTGCCGCCGCTGCTCGCCTTCCGCTGCGGCGGCGGCTGCTGCCGGTGATCGCGTTGCTGCTGCTCGCGCCGTGGGCAGCCGAGTGCTCGTGGGGTGGCTTCGCCATCGACGACTTCCTTCCGGTGCTGATCTTCCTCGGCCCGATGTACGGCGGGGCGGCGATCCTGATCCGGGAGACCGCCCGGCACCTCGGCGCGGGTTGGCCGACGATCGTGCTGCTGGCCGCCGCGTTCGGCATACTCCAGGCCGGTCTGGTCGACCAGTCGCTGTTCAACCCCGACTACCTGGACGACACCCAGTACGCCGACACCCGCGCCGCCGCGGAGGCCACGCTGGTGCCCGGGTTGGAGTTCAGCCTCCGGCAGGCCTACGACTTCGTGGGCAACCACATCGTGCTGACCATCTGCGCGCCGATCGTGCTCATCGAGTCGTTCCTCGGGGCGGACCGCCGGCTACGGCCGTGGCTGGGCCGCCCCGGGCTCGTCGTGATCGGCGTGGTCTACCTGCTCGGCAGTCTGCTGATCTTCTCGGACAGCAGCGGCCGGAAGGACTTCCTGGCCAGCCCGCTCCAGCTGGCCTTCGCCACGGTGATGGTCCTCGCCCTCGTCACGACCGCCCTGCTGCCCCGGTGGCGTCGCCCCCGGCTTCGACGCGTCCACCGGGCACCGCGCCCGCTCTGGGTGGGTCTGGCGGTCGCCGTCATCCCTCTCGGCGCCAACCTGGCACCCGGCTGGGTGGGGGTGGCCGTCGCGCTGACGCTGGCCGCCGGCACCGGAGGCCTGGTCGCGTACTGGTCGGCGCGCAACGGCTGGGAGCAGCGGCACGTGCTCGCCGCCGGCTCGGCGGGCCTGGTCATGGCCGCCGCGTTCGCGTACCTGGTGCCGCCGTACTCCCCGGCGAGCCCGGCGGCGGCCCTGGCCGGCGACATCGCGGTCACCGTCGTCACGGTCACCCTGGTCGCGGGTGCCTGGTGGCGGCTGCGTGCTTCGCCCGCTGTTCACGTCACCGCAAGCTGATGCTCCCCGACAGGTGTCAGCCTCCGTGCGGGTACGACCTAACGGAGGAAGTCCTTGACACTCAGAAGAGCACTCACCGCGCTCACCGCAGCCGGTGTCGCCGCCGCCAGCCTGACCGGGGCCACCCCCGTGTCGGCCGGCGCACACCAGCACCCAGGCAGGTCGCTCGCCTTCGACCGGGTCGCCACGTACCCGGTGTTCCAGAACCGCCCGGCCGGTGAGGACCCGGCGACCGCGACGGTCGCCGAGATCGCGGCGGTCAGCGAGGACGGCCGCACCCTGATCCACACCGACGCGCTGGCTCGGCGCATCGGTTTCCTGGACATCTCCCGTGCCGATCGCCCGCGCGGCCTCGGCACGCTCTCCCTGGCACAGCTCGGCGACGCCGAGGACGAGCCCACCTCGGTTGCCGTGGTCGGTGGGTACGTGCTGGTGGTGGTGAACACCAGCAGCAGCTACACCGAACCATCCGGTCGGCTCGACGTGATCGACCTCGCCAGCCGAAGGCGGGTGGCCACCTACGACCTCGGTGGCCAGCCCGACTCGATCGCGATCAGCAAGGACAAGCGGTACGCCGCGATCGCGATGGAGAACGAGCGCGACGAGGAGGCCACCCCGCCCGGCGGCGAGGAGGGTGACCTGCCCCAGGCGCCCGCCGGCTTCGTGCAGATCGTCGACCTGACCGGGAAGTCCCCGGCCGGTTGGCGGCTGCGGCCGGTCGCGCTGACCGGTGCCGACGGGAGCGCCCTGCCCGCGCTGGTCCGGGCCGGCCTCGCCGCGCCGACCGACCCGGAGCCCGAGTATGTCTCGATCAACAGCCGTAACCAGCTCGCCGTGACGCTTCAGGAGAACAACGGCGTCGCCCTCGTCGACCTGCCCACCGGCCGGATCACGACGGTGTTCAGCGCGGGCACCGCCACGATCAGCGGGATCGACACCAAGAAGGACGGTGTCATCGACCTGACCGGCAGCGTCACCGACGTACCGCGTGAACCGGACGCGGTGGCCTGGGTGGACGACCGCTACCTCGCCACGGCCAACGAGGGCGACTGGCACGGCGGCACGCGGGGCTGGTCCGTCTTCGACAGCCGGAGCGGCCGGGTCGCCTGGGACGCCGGTAACACCTTCGAGCGGCTCGCCGTCACGTACGGGCTGCACAACGAGGACCGGGCCGCCAAGAAGGGCACCGAGCCGGAGGGCGTCGCCGTCGCCGAGTACAACGGCGTGCGGTACGCGTTCGTCGGCTCGGAGCGCAGCAACTTCGTCGCCGTCTACGACCTGGGCAACCCCACCAGGCCCGTCTTCCGGCAGATCCTGCCGACGACCAACGGACCGGAGGGGCTGCTGCCGATCCCGTCGCGCGGGTTGCTCGCGGTCTCCAGCGAGGAGGACGACGCGTCGGTCAACGTTCGGGCCTCGGTGTCGCTCTTCCAGCTCGGCAAGGGCACGCCCGACTTCCCGAGCATCGTCTCCGACACCGATCGGGCCGGCACCCCGATCGGTTGGGGCGCCCTCGGCGCGTTGAGCGCCGTCCCCGGCAAGCGGGACCAGCTCTACAGCGTCACCGACGCCGCGTACAGCCAGACCCGAATCCTCACCGTCGACGCGAAGCGGACGCCAGCCGTGATCACCGGCGCGCTGCCGGTGCGGGACGCGGCCGGCGCACCGGTCGGGTACGACGCGGAGGGCATCTTCGGCCGCCCGCAGGGTGGCTTCTGGCTCGCCGTCGAGGGCGCCAAGGGCGCGGAGAACAAGCTGGTCCGGCTCGACGCCGCCGGGGTGACCCGGCAGACGGTCACGCTGCCCGCCGAGGTCGCCGCCGGTCTCGGCAAGCAGGGCCTGGAGGGCGTCACCGCGACGACCGACCGGCAGGGCCGGGAGATCGTCTGGGTGGCCGTGCAGCGGGAGCTGAGCACCGACCCGGCCGGAATCGTCCGGCTCGGCCGCTACGACGTCACCGCGGGCACCTGGAGCTGGTTCGGCTACCAGTTGGGCAGCACCACCGTGCCCGGTGACTGGATGGGCCTCTCGGAGATCACCGTGGTCGGTGACCGGCTCGCGGTCATCGAGCGGGACAAGTTGAACGGCCCGGCCGCCGTGTTCAAGCGGATCTACACGGTGGCGCTGCCGGGCGCACCGGCGACCGGTTCGCTGACCGTGCTGCCGAAGACGCTCGCCGTCGACGTGCTGCCCGCGCTGCGCGCCACCAACGGGTGGACGCAGGAGAAGCTGGAGGGTCTGACCGTGGCCGGCAACGGCGAGGTGTACGCGGTCACCGACAACGACGGGGTCCAGGACGCCACCGGCGAGACGGTGCTCCTGCGCCTCGGCTCCAGCCGCAAGGTCTTCGGCCGCAACTGACCCACCGCCAGTTCCCCTCCGGCCGGCGTCCACCCTCGTGGTGGGCGCCGGCCGATCACATCAAGTGACCCCCCGATACGCGCCACCGCACCCACCCCAGAGCCTTTGCTCTGCATACCTATATGCGACGGGCACGCTGCGCGAGGAGGGTTCCCACCCCTCGGCTGCGCGGCCGCCATGAAGTCCCAGCTCAACGCGGTGTTGCAGATAGGTATGCAGAGCAAAGGCGTTAGGTGGCCCAGGCGGGACGCTGCGGTCCGTGACGCTCTGTTGCTGGTGCCGCCCATGGGCCATCTGGGCACCCGTCGTCACCCAGCGTCAGCCCGGCAGCTCCGGGCCACCGTCGAGCAGGGGTGCGAGCAGGTCGTCGTACTCCTCGACCCGGGCCAGGACCTCGGCGGCGGTGAACTGGCGGACGGCCGGCTTGCGGCCGCGGGCGCCGGCCTCGACCTCGTCCCAGGTCAGCGGCGTCGACACCGACGGCACCGACTGGGCCCGCAGCGAGTACGGCGCGACGGTGGTCTTCGCCGCGTTGTTCTGGCTCCAGTCGATGAAGACCTTGCCGGGGCGCAGGTTCTTCGCCATCTTCGACACGATCAGCTTCGGGTGGGCCTTCTCCAACTCCTGGGCGATGCGTCGGGCGTAGTCGGAGACGAGATCCGACGACTGGGTGCCGGCGATCGGGCAGCAGAGCTGCATGCCCTTCTTGCCGGAGGTCTTCGGGTACGACTCGATCCCGTCTTCCGCGAGCCGGTCGCGCATCAGCACCGCCACCGGGCAACACTCGGCGAGCCCGGCCGGCGGCCCCGGGTCCAGGTCGACCACCATCATGTCCGGGTGCTCGCCGACCTTCCACTGCGGCGTGTGCAGCTCCAACGCGGCCAGGTTGGCCAGCCACACCAGGGTGGGCAGGTCGTCGGCGACCACGTAGTCGATGGTCTCCCGGCCCTTGGTCGACCCGGGGGCGGGCAGATTCTCCACGCGCACCCAGTCCGGGGTCGCAGCCGGAGTGTTCTTCTCGAAGAACGACTTGTCGTCCACCCCGTTGGGAAAGCGGATCCGGGTGACCGGCCGGTCCCGCAGGTGCGGCAGCAGCACCGGGGAGATCCGGGTGTAGTAGTCGATCACCTCACCCTTGGTGAAGCCGGCCGCCGGGTAGAGCACCTTGTCCAGGTTGGACAACTCCAGCGGGCGACCCTCGACGTCCACCCGTAGCCGCTCAGCTGGCATCGTCGACCTCCTCCGGGGGCTTGTCCGGGCGCAGCCGCAGCACCCGGGGGAAGCGCAGTCGGCCGTCGGGGGTGCGCTGGCCGTACTTCACCTCCACCACCACCCGTGGTTCTACCCAGATGGCTCCTCGGGCATCCTCGCGCGGCACACCCGGCGCGAACGGTGACGCGCCGGACCGCAACGGCTCCAGCTCGGCGAGGAGCTGCCGTTCGATGGCGACACCGATCCCACCGCCGACCCGACCGCGGTAGATCAGCCGGCCGTCCGGGCCGGGCACCCCGACCAGCAGCCCGCCGATCCGGCGCGCACCCGGTCGCCAGCCGCCGATGACGAAGTCGCCGGTCACCTCCAGCTTGACCTTCACCCAGTCCGGTGAGCGCACGCCCGGGCGGTAGACGGCACCGGTCCGCTTGGCCATCACGCCCTCCAGGCCGTGCTCGCCGGCCGCCTCGTAGGTGGCCGGCCCGTCGGCGAACGTGGGGGGCACCGCCCACCGGGCACCGCCGAGCGCGAGGGCTTCCAGTGCCTCCCGGCGGCGCTCGTACGGCCAGCCGGTCAGGTCGTCGCCGTGCCACCTGAGCAGGTCGAAGATCATGTACGTCACCGGCATGACCGCCGCCAACCGGGCCGCCTTGTTCCGGTCCCGCACGTGCATCCGCTCGGCCAGCGCGGTGAACGACGGTTGCCCGCTCTCACCGAGCAGCACCACCTCGCCGTCGAGCAGCGCGTCGCCGACCTGCTCGGGCAGGGTGGCCAGTTCCGGGTACGCGGCGGTGATCTCCACGCCGGAACGGGCATACAGGTGCTGACCACCGCCGGAGATGTCGGCGAGCGCGCGGACCCCGTCCCACTTGAACTCGTACGCCCAGCCGTCACCGGCCGGGAGCGGCCCGGTCATCGCGAGCATCGGCTTGAGCGGCGCGCCAGGCACGACCCGACTGTAGTAGCAGGCCGAACAGCTCGCGTCCGGTTCTTCGGGATGCGAGCATGGTCGATACCGGGGAAGGGAGCGCAGGATGCGTGCCATCTGGAAGGGAGCCGTGTCGTTCGGGCTCGTCTCGATCGGGGTGAAGCTCTATTCCGCGACCGAGGAGAAGGACATTCGGTTCCACCAGGTGCACCGCGAGGATGGCGGCCGGATCCGCTACAAGCGCACCTGCTCGGTCTGCGGCGAGGAGGTCACCTACGACGACATCGCCAAGGGCTACGACATCGGCGGCGGGGAGATGGTGATCCTCACCGACGAGGACTTCGCCGAACTGCCGTTGACCAGCTCCCGCGCCATCGACGTGCTGGAGTTCGTCCCGGCCGAGCAGGTCGACCCGATCCTCTACAACAAGGCGTACTTCCTGGAGCCGGAGGGCGCGGCGACCAAGCCGTACGTGCTGCTGCGCGACGCGCTGATTGACTCGGAGCGGGTGGCCATCGTCAAGGTGGCGCTGCGTCAGCGCGAGCAGCTCGCCACGCTGCGGGTCCGTGAGGGTGTGCTGCTGCTCAACACCATGCTCTGGCCGGACGAGATCCGTACCCCGGATTTCGGCTTCCTCGACGAGGACCTCAAGGTGCGCCCGCCGGAGCTGGCGATGGCCAGCTCCCTGATCGACTCGATGACCGGTGAGTTCGAGCCGGACGTCTTCACCGACGACTACCGGGCGGCGTTGCAGGAGGTCATCGACGCCAAGGTGGAGGGTCGGGAGGTCGTCCAGCCGGAAGAGGTCGAGGAGGCGCCGGCCGCCGCGGTGGACCTGATGGCCGCGCTGAAGGCGTCCGTGGAACGGGCCAAGGCCGCCCGCGGTGAGGAACCCGCGCGTGGCGGTGGCGGCGGCGGTGAGCCGACGCCCATCTCGTCGGCCCGGTCGGCGCAGAAGGCGGCCGAGAAGAAGGCGGCCAAGGCGCCGGCGAAGAAGACCACCGCGAAGAAGACAGCCGAGAAGAAGGCGGCCGAGCCGGCGAAGAAGACCGCCGCCAAGAAGACCACCGCGAAGAAGGCGGAGCCGGCGAAGAAGACCACCGCGCGCAAGGCCGCACCCCGCAAGAGCGCCTGACCGTACGGCAGCGACGGCGGTGTCCGCCGGGTTGGGTACGCTCCGCCGGCCGCTGGCCACCGGAGGAGCCCCCATGCCGTACACCCCTGATCTGGACCGGTTGCTGACACCCGGCGCCCGTTTCACCGACGAGCACGGCGGATATCAGATCGAGGTTCACCCGGTGGGCGACGTGGTGTTGCCGACCGGCCAGGTGGTCGGGTGTGACCCGCTGGTCTGCCCGGAGGCCGAGCCGTTCACGGTGACCGTGCCGCCCGGCCGGCATCCCGCCCGCGCCTGGGTGGCGGTGGTGCTGCGGGAGGACGCTGAGGTGGACCGGCGGGTGGCAGCCCTGGAGCTGGTCGTCTCGGACCAGCCGACCACCCGTTGGGAACTGGCCGTCGCGGGCGACCAGGACGTCGCGACGCTCGGCGCGGACGACTATTTCGGGTACGGGGTCGACGCCGGCGCGGGCACCCTCGCCGACCCGACGGCGCTGGCCGTCCTGGAGGACTGGGACGAGGACCAGGTCGAGGAGGTCTTCATCCCGGCCGAGCTGCCCGCGTCGCCGGTCCCGGGGCTGATCACCGCCGTTCTGGACGAGGCCACCGGTGCCAACGTCGTCACCGTGGCCACCGGTTGGGGAGACGGTTGCTACGGCACCTGGATCGGTCGCGCCGCCGACGGTCGGGTGACCTCGTTCGTGACCGACTTCATGGTCGTCCCGGAATAACCGCCCGCGACAGCCCCGCATCTGCCTCGCTGGGCGATCCGAGGCGTCCGCGGCGGGCACGGTGGGCCGCGATGCGGGTACCGTGTGCGTCGGCTTTCCCCCCGGCACTGCGTGCCGGCCACACCTTCGCAGCAGGGAGTCGACGACGTGAGCGAGCGGACGCAGCAGAACCGGTCGGCGGGCCAGGACCAGAGCCCGGCGACCAAGTCGGGCCGCCGGCTGGCGGCCCAGCTGGCGGCGAAGAAGGCTGCCGACGCGAAGCGACGTCGTCAGGCGTGGGCGGGCGGCCTCGCCGGCGTCGCGGTGATGGCGCTGCTGATCGGCGGTTTCGTGTGGATCGACGCGAAACGGAGCGACGACAAGCCCGCCAACCAGGCCGGCGCGACCCCGTCCGCCTCCGCCCCGGCCCCCGATGCCGCCGGCGCACCCCCCGCCCCGCAGTTGCCCGAGGGCTCCGACCCGGCGCTGGGCAGCAAGCCGACGGTGGCAAAGGGCACGGGTGACCTCAAGAAGCTTGCCGTCACCCCGCTGATCAAGGGCAAGGGCGCCGCCGTGCAGAAGGGGCAGACGATCACCACCAACTACGTGGGGGTGTTCTTCAAGGACGGCAAGGAGTTCGACTCCTCCTGGAGCAGCGGGCAGCCGGCCACCTTCCCGATCGGCGTCGGCCAGGTCATCCCCGGCTGGGACCAGGGCCTGGTCGGCGTGACCGTGGGCAGTCGGGTGCAGCTCGACATTCCGGGCGAGCTGGCGTACGGCAACGACGAGGCTGCCGCCGGTGGACGCCCGACCGGCCCGCTGCGCTTCGTGGTGGACGTGCTCGCCGCCCAGTGACCTGCCCGGATCGCCCCGGTTGTCCCCGGGGCGCGATGGAGTTGTTCACATGGGGCTTCCGACCCGTTACCCAACGGCAGTAGGTTCGGCGTCACCCCGGGCGGTTCTCCGCCCGGGGTGAGCATCCGGGACCCACGGAGGTACATGTGACGGCGCTGGACGAGGCTGGACGCACGGCCCGCCTGATGTGGGCGCACTTCGAGCCGGTGCACGCGGTCACCTATCTCCACCCCCGGGCCCGAGCCGCGTACGAGGCGGTCGGGCTGCGCGGCTACTGGCGGGGTTACTTCGCCGGTCGGGCCGCGCCGTTGGGCGCCACCGAGGCGGCCCCGGTGATCGCCGCCTTCTTCAACTTCGCGCCGCCCATGGTCGCCCGGGCGCTGCCGGCGGTGTGGCGGCTGGCCACCCCGCAGGAGGCGCTGCGCGCCCGGCTGACCGGCGCGGTGCAGGCGCTGGCGGAGCTGACCTACGAGCTGCCGGAGTCGCACCTGGCGGAGGCCGCCGACCTGCTGGAGCGGGCCGCCTCGGCGGCGCAGACCGCCGGCCGGGTGCTCGGCGCGGTCAATGCCGCGCTGCCGGTCGGGGAGTACCCGCTGGCCCGGCTCTGGCAGGCCGCCACCACGCTGCGGGAGCACCGTGGCGACGGGCACGTGGCGGCGCTGGTGGCCGCCGGGCTGGACCCGGTGGAGGCGCTGACCTGGCGGGTTGCCGTGGACGGTTCGCAGCCGCAGTACCTGCTGGGCCGGGGCTGGTCCGAGGAGCAGTGGCACGACGCCCGCGACCGGCTGACGCAGCGGGGCTGGCTGGCCGGGGACGGCACGGTCACCGAGCACAGCCGGGCCGAGTTCCAGGCGATCGAGGAGGCCACCGACCGGGCCGCCGCGCACCCGTGGCAGGCGCTCAGCCAGGGCGACACGGACCGGCTCCGGGAGCTGCTGGAACCCATCGCCCGGTCCTGCCACACCCTGGTCCCGGCGGAGAGCCCGATCGGGCTGCCCGCGCTGCCCGGCTGACCGGGCTCCGGCCCGTCGGGCAGGATGGGACCGTGGCGGATGCGGTGGTTTTCGACCTGGACGGCGTGATCGTGGATTCCGAGCCGGTGTGGGAGGAGGTCCGCCGGGCGTACGTGGCGGCGCACGGCGGGACGTGGCAGCCGGACACGCAACGTCGCCTGATGGGGATGAGCACCGGCGAGTGGGCCCACTACCTCAGTGGCGAGTTGGGCGTCGACCGTACGGCCGAGCAGGTCGCCAGCGAGGTCGTCGAGGAGATGACCCGACGCTACCGGGACCACGTACCCCTCATCGACGGCGCCGACCAGGTCGTCCGCCGGCTCGCCGCGCGCTGGCCGCTGGGGCTGGCCAGCTCGTCGCCGACCCGGCTGATCGAGGCCGCGCTGGCCGCGACCGCCCTGACCGACGCGTTCGGCGCGACCCTCTCCACCGAGCAGACCGAGCGGGGCAAGCCCGCCCCGGACGTGTACCTGAGCGTCGCGCAGCGTCTCGGCGTCGACCCGGCCCGCTGCGTCGCGGTGGAGGACTCGTCCAACGGGGTGCGATCGGCAGCGGCGGCGGGTATGCGGGTGGTGGCGGTGCCGCACGGTTCGTACCCGCTCGATCCGGACGCCGCCCGGCTGGCCGTGGTGACGCTGGACGCGATCGGTGAGCTGACCCCGGAGCTGGTCGACGACCTGGGTTGATCGAGGCTGAGCGGGGTACCGCAGCCGACGGTGCCCGGCGCGGATGCCGTGCATGGTGAGGAGATCACGGATGAAGGCCATCGTGTACGAGCGCACCGGCGACCCTTCGGTGCTGGAGCTGGTCGACCGGCCGGTGCCGGAGCCCGCCGCGGGCGAGGTTCTGGTGCGGATGGCGGTCGCCGGGGTGAATCCGACGGACTGGAAGTCCCGCCGCACCTCCGCGCCGAACGGGTGGCAGATTCCCGGGCAGGACGGCGCGGGGGTGGTGGAGGCGGTCGGCGCGGGTGTCGACCCTGACCTGATCGGTGAGCGCGTCTGGATCTGGGAGGCGGCCTGGCAGCGGCCGTGGGGCACGTCGGCGGAGTACACGCTGGTCCCGGTCCGGCAGGCGGTCCGCCTCGGTGACGCCCCGTTCGAGCTGGGAGCCGCGCTGGGCATCCCGTTCCTCACCGCGCACCGCTGTCTGACCGCTGGCGAGTTCATGCCGGACACGCTGCGCGCCGGTGCGCTGGCGGACCACACCGTGCTGGTGCAGGGCGGGGCCGGCGCGGTGGGCAACGCCGCGATCCAGCTCGCCCGTTGGGCCGACGCCACGGTGATCGCCACGGTGAGCAGCGCGGAGAAGGCGCAGCTCGCGGCGGCGGCCGGCGCCTCCTACGTCATCAACTACCGGGAACAGGACGTGGTCGAGGAGGTCCACAAGATCGTCCCCGACGGGGTCCACACGATCGTCGAGGTCTCCCCCGCCCGCAACGCCTCGGTCGACGTGCAGGTGCTGCGGCACGGTGGCGCGGTCTGCATGTACGCCGACAACGGCGGGGACGAGGTGAGCATCCCGATCCGGGCGATGATGGCGCCGAATGCTCGGTGGCAGTTCGTGTTGGTCTACACGGAGCCGAAGGCGGCCAAGGCGCAGGGCGTGAAGGATGTGGCGGCGGCGGCCAGCCAGGGTGGAATCCGGGTCGGTGCGGACGCCGGCCTGCCGTTGCACTCCTACCCTCTGGCCGATACGGCGGCAGCGCACCAGGCGGTGGAGGACTCGACGGTGGGCAAGGTGCTCATCACCACCAGCGACGCCTGATCGGGTCGCTGACCACCCGATTTCCCCGTCATCAGGACAGAGGCGAACAAGTTTCGCAACAATGACGGTGCGGGTAACCCCGCGTGGAACGGGCGGCCCCGGCGCGGTGCGAACGCCGGGGCCGCCCCCTGGGGAGGGATCTTCAGGAGTTGCCCCTGCCCCAACAGGCGACAGTGCCGGGGAAAACGTTACGGGGCTGTCAGCTCCCGGACAGTCAGCTCGCCCCCGGCGTACTGCGAACGGACGACCTTCTTGTCGAACTTGCCCACGCTGGTCTTCGGCACCGCGTCGATGAACGCCCAGCGCTCCGGCAGCTGCCAACGCGCCACCGAGCCGGCCAGGAAGTCCCGCAGCTCCTCGGCGGTCACCGAGGCGCCCTCGCGGACCACCACGGTGGCCAGCGGCCGCTCGTCCCAGCGCTCGTCCGGCACACCCACCACACACGCCTCCAACACCGCCGGGTGGCCCATCAGCGCGTTTTCCAGCTCCACCGAGGAAATCCACTCACCGCCGGACTTGATCACGTCCTTGGCGCGGTCGGTCAGCGTGATGTAGCCGTCCGGCGAGAGGGTGCCGACGTCGCCGGTGCGCAGCCATCCGTCGCGGAACTTCTCCTCGTCCGGGGCGTCGTCACCGACGTACCTCGCGGTCACCCACGGCCCACGGACCTCCAGCTCGCCCACGGCCCTGCCATCGGCGGGCAACGGCTCGGCCGACGGGCCGACGATCCGCGCCTGCACACCCGCCGGCACCCGTCCCTGGGTGTAGCGGTAGCGCCACGCCTGCTCCCCCGTCGCACCGGCGGGCGGACGCGAGACCGACCCCAGCGGGGACATCTCGGTCATCCCCCAGGCGTGGATGACGTCGATCCCGTGCCGCTCGTCGAACGCGTGCATCAGCGCCGGCGGGCAGGCGGAGCCACCGACGATCACCTCGGTGAGCGAGGACGTGTCAACGTCGTGGCTGTCCAGGTAGGCGAGCAGATCGGTCCAGATGGTCGGCACCGCCCCGGCCAGGGTGGGCCGCTCGGCGGCGATCATCTCGGCGATCGGCGCGGCCTGGAGGAACCGGTCCGGCATGATCAGCGACGCGCCGGAGAGGAAGGCCGCGTACGGCAGGCCCCAGGACATGGCGTGGAACATCGGCACGATGGCCAGCTCCCGGTCGGTCGGCCCGAGACCGAAACCCTCCGGCATACAGACCTGCAACGAGTGCAGGTAGATGGACCGGTGCGAGTAGGCCACGCCCTTCGGGTTGCCGGTGGTGCCCGAGGTGTAGCAGAGGGCCGCGGCGTCGCGCTCGTCCACCTCGGGCCAGTCGTACACCTCGGGTCGGTCGGCCAGCAGCGCGTCCCAGTGGTGCACGGTGATCCCGTCCCCGGCCGCCGCGACCAGCGGCGCCGGGTCGCCGCCACCGACCACCACCACGTGCCGCACCGTGCCCAGCTCACCGATCACCCGGGCCAGCAGCGGGATGAGCGTGCTGTCGACCAGCACCACCCGGTCCTCGGCGTGGTTGGCGATGTAGACGACCTGGTCGGGAAAGAGCCGGATGTTGAGCGTGTGCAGCACCGCGCCCATGCTCGGCACCGCGAAGTAGGCGACCAGATGCTCGTTGTTGTTCCACATGAAGGTGGCGACCCGCTCGTCGCCGGTCACCCCGCACTCGTCGCGCAGCGCGTGAGCCAGCCGGGCGGCGGTGCGACCCACCTCGGCGTACGTCATTCGGCGGGGCTCGGCGCCGGTCCAGGTCACCACCTCGGCCGTGCCGTGTACGCCTGCGCCGTGGTCGAGGATCCGGGAGACCTGAAGGGGGGCGTCCATCATCGTGCTACGCATGGGTAACAAGCTAGTGTCGGCGGTCACACGTTGGGAACCCCCGTAAGTTGTCGCAGGTGAGCATCTCCTGGGCCGACTCATACGTAGGGCAGTTGCGCGCGATCGCCGGGGACCGGACGCTGATGTTCGTCGGCGCACGTGCCGTGGTCAGCGACAACGCCGGGCGGATCCTGCTGATCCAGCGTTCGGACAACGGCCAGTGGGCCATGCCGGCGGGCGCGATGGAGCTGGGCGAGTCGATCGCCGACTGCGCGGTCCGGGAGGTCCGCGAGGAAACCGGACTGCGCGCGCTGCGGGTGTGCGCGTTCGCCCTGTACACCGGCCCGGACCGGACGAGCACCAACATGTACGGGCACACGTACCAGGTCTTCACGACGGCGTTCAAGGTGGAGGAGTGGGACGGGCAGCTCGCCCGGGTCACCGACGAGACCACCGATGCCGGCTTCTTTCCCCGGGACCGGTTCCCCGCCCCACTCTCCACCTCGGTCACCGAGACGCTGGCCGACCTGGACGTCTTCGAGCAGACCAACCGGCTCATCCTCAAGTAGGGCGGCCCCGGGATCACCGACCCGGGGCCGTGCCTCACTGCGGGTGGCGGAGCCCGGCGAAGAATCCCTCCTGGATCCAGTTCGGGTACGCGACCGGCAGCTTGGTGGCCTCGTCCAGCTCGGAGAGATCCTGCTCGGTCAGCGTGAGGTCCGAGGCGGCGATGTTGTCCACCAACTGCTCGTGCTTGCGCGCACCGACGATCACGCTGGTCACGGCCGGACGGGACAGCAGCCAGGCGACCGCCACCCGGGCCGGGCTCACCTCGTGCCGCTCGGCGACACCCTTGAGCACGTCGACCACGGTGAAGGCGTGCTCCGGGTCGAACGGCGTGAAGCTGGCGTAACCGGGCTGGGCGCTGCGCGCGCCGCTGTCGGCGACGGCGCCGTCCCGGCTGATCTTGCCGGAGAGGAAACCACCGGCGAGCGGGCTCCACACGGTCAGGCCGACGCCCGCGTCGAGCGCCATCGGCACCACGTCGCGCTCCACGTCGCGGCCCAGCAGGGAGTAGTACTCCTGCACCGAGACGAAGCCGGCGAGCTTCTCCCGGGCGGAGATGCCCAGCGCCTTGGACATCTGCCAGGCGGCGAGGTTGGCGGCACCGATGTAGCGGACCTTGCCCTGTCGGACCGCGTCGTCGAGCGCGCGCAGCATCTCTTCCATCGGAGTGACGTGGTCGAAGTTGTGGATCTGGTAGAGGTCGATGTGATCGGTGCCCAGTCGGCGCAGGCTGTCCTCCAGGTTCTGCATGATGTGCAGCCGGGAGGTGCCCACGTCGTTCGGGCCGGGGCCGGTCCGGGAGTGCACCTTGGTGGCCAGCACGACGTCGCGGCGTCGCTTGCCGAGCGCCTTGCCGAGCAGCTCCTCGCTCTCGCCGTCGCTGTAGCCGTCGGCGGTGTCGACGAAGTTGACCCCCGCGTCGAGCGCGGTGTCCACCATCCGCTGCACCTCGGGCAGCGCCAGCCCGCCGAGGGTGCCCCAGAGCGGGTGTCCGGCGCCACCGAAGGTCATCGCGCCGAGCGAAATTTCCGAGACGTACACCCCGGTGGTGCCCAACAGTCGGTACTTCACGTGTCGCTCCTCGTGGTGCGGGGTCGGAGGGCCGCGGTCAGGCGCTCCCTGGTCACAGTGTCGGACAGTGTGTCCGGCAACGAGCGTACGTCGCCCACCCCGCAGCCGCCCACCTAGGATTTCGGCTATGCCCTCGATCACCCGCCGCCGCCCACGAAACCCCGATGGGCGGGCCGCCGTCGAAGCGCGGGTGCTGGCGGCCACCGAGCGACTCCTTCAGGAGGGGATCCGCTTCACCGACCTCGGCGTGCAGCGGATCGCCGCCGAGGCCGGGGTGGCGCGGTCGACCTTCTACACCCACTTCCGGGACAAGAGCGAACTTCTCATGCGTCTCGCCGGCACCATGCGGGAGAGCTCCTTCGGCCGCACCGGTGAGTGGAACCCCGGCGGGCCGGGCGATCCGCTCGCGACGCTCACCGAGATCTTCGCCGACGTGATCCGGATATACCGGACATACGCCCCGGTGCTGGCGGCGGTCAGCGAGGTCGCCGCATACGACGAGGTGGTCCGGGAGTACTGGGCGGCAGGCCTGGAACGGTTCGTGGAGCGCACCGTGCAGGCCCTGCGCGTCGAGCAGGAGGCCGGGCGTACGCCTGCGAGCGTCGACGCGGTGACCGCGAGCCGGCTGATCGTGATCGGCGGCGACCGCTTCCTCGCCGATCACGTCAGCGCCACCTCGGCCGACCCCGACACCGACGCGTCGGCGGCGAGAGAGTTGGCCGCGACCTGGTGGTACGGCGTCTACCGCCGTCCCGCCTGACCCCGGAGCCGCCCGACCGACCCGGACGACCCCCCACCGCGCTCAGATCATCGTCTGGGACTTGGCCTCCATGTCGGCGGCGGCCTCTTCCTTGGACTCGCGGGTCAGCGGCTTGCCGCCCGGCGCCGGGGCCTTACCGCCGAGCGGGTCGGCGCCACCGGTCGCGCCCTGCGGGCCGGCGCCCCGCAGTTGCGTGTTGGGCAGCGTCAGGGTGACCACCACCGCCACGATGGCGATCAGACCGGCGGTCAGGAAGACCATGTCCAGCGCGTCGACGAAGGCACCCTGGATGGCCGCGCGGACCGGCCCCGGCAGGGCCAGGATGGTCGCCGGGTCGTTGATCGAGATGTTGGTGCCGCCACTCGCCGCCACGGCGGCCTGCTCCTGCGGCGGTAGCTGTGCGATCGCACCGGGCAGCCGGTCGGCGAGCCCGCTGGCCAGCCGGGACGACAGCACCGTGCCGAGGATCGCCACCCCGAACGAACCGCCCAGCGACCGGAAGAAGGTCGCCGACGAGGTGCCGGCACCGAGGTCGCGTACGGAGACGGCGTTCTGCACCGCCAGGATCAGCGACTGCATACACAGACCCAGCCCGACGCCGATCACCACCATGAACCCGAACGCCACCCAGAGGGAGGTGGTCACCTCCAGCCGGGTGAACAGGAACATGCCGACCAGCAGGGTCACCGAGCCGGCCACCGGAAACCACTTGTACCGGCCGATCCGGGTCATCGCCCGCCCGGTCAGGATCGAGGTGATGATGATGCCGGCCATCATCGGCAGCATCAGCAGACCGCTGCGGGTCGGCGAGGCGCCCTTGACGATCTGCAGGTACAGCGGGATGAAAATGATCGAACCGAACATCACCAGACCGATGACCAGCAGCGCCGAGTTGGCCAGCGCGAAGGTGGCGCTCCGGAACAGCCGCAGCGGCAGGATCGGCTCGGCGACCCGGGCCTCCTGGAGGACGAAGAGCACCCCCAGCACCGCACCGACGACGAAGAGCCCGATGATCACGCTGGAGCCCCAGGCGTACTCGTTGCCGCCCCAGCTCAGCGCGAGCAGCAGCGAACTCACCCCGGCGACCAGCAGGCCGGCGCCGAGCCAGTCGATCGAGTGGTCCCGGCGTTCGAACGGGATCAACCGCATCACGTGGTAACAGACCACGATGGCCAGGATCGCCAGCGGCACGTTGATGTAGAAGATCCACCGCCAGTCGGTCTCGGCGAAGTAACCACCGACCAGCGGCCCGGCGACCGACGAGATCCCGAAGACGGCACCGAACAGACCCTGGTAACGACCGCGCTCCCGTGGCGACACCACGTCCGAGATGATGGTGAACGCGAGCGTGAGCAGACCACCGGCACCGAGGCCCTGGATGCCCCGGGTGATGATCAGCTGGGTCATGTTCTGGGACAGCCCGGCCAGCAGCGACCCGACCAGGAACGTGCCGATCGAGAAGAGGAAGACCGGTCTGCGCCCGTACAGGTCGGCCATCTTGCCGTAGAGCGGCGTGGACGCGGTCGAGGCGAGCAGGTACGCGGTGACCACCCACGAGTAGTGGTTGATCCCGCCCAGCTCGCCGACGATGGTCGGCAGGGCCGTGCCCACGATTGTCTGGTCGAGCGCGGCCAACAGCATCCCGGTCATCAGACCGAACATGAGCAGCCGAATCTGCTGACGATTCAGCACCGGCGCGCCGGAGGCTTCGGTGGTCATGTGGCCTTCTATCCCGGACAGCGCGGAACATGCGCCCAACTACGAAAAACCCACCCCACCCGGCCCCACCCGGGCCCCTCCACAAAGTTGATCAAGAGGTTTGCGTCATCTCGCACGGCGTTTCGTGACGCAAACCTCTTGATCACCGGGGCAAAGGGCTGGGCCGGCGGGGGTCAGGCGGTGGCGAAGGTTTTGGTGATCTCTGCGCAGAAGGCTGGGAGGTCGTCGGGTTTTCTGCTGCTGGTGAGGTTGCCGTCGGTTACGCACTCCTCGTCGACCCAGTTCGCACCCGCGTTGGTCAGGTCGGTACGCAGAGTGGGCCAGGAGGTGATCCGTCGGCCCCGCACCACGTCCGCCTCGACGAGCGTCCACGGGCCGTGGCAGATCACCCCGACGGGCTTACCCGCGTCGAAGAACGCCTTCACGAACCGCACCGCGTCCGGGTCGCCGCGCAGGAAGTCCGGGTTCGCCACCCCACCGGGCAGCACCAGAGCGTCGTAGCCGGCGGCGTCCGCCTTGTCCGCTGTCACGTCCACGTCGTACGTCTTCGACTGGTCCAGATGGTTGAAGGACTGGATGGAGCCGGGCTTGAGCGAGACCAGCTCGACCGTCGCGCCGGCGTTCTCGACCGCCTCGCGCGGCTGGACGTACTCGACCTCCTCGACGCCGTCGGCGGCCAGGAAGGCGATCCGCTTGCCCTGCAGTTGCGCTGCCATCTCGGTACATCTCCTTTCCGGGGTTACCTCAATTCCCTTCCCGCCTCCGCACGTCCGAAACGGCCCAGCCGGGCGGTAAGGGCACGGTGGTGACATGACCGCAGGTCAGGCGCGGGTCAGGTTTGGCCCGGAGGGCGGTGGGGACCCGGGGAGGCATGGCAGGAGCAGCAGCGGAACAGCGCCGGCTCGCCACCGTCGTGGAGAGCTGGCTCGGGCGCCCAGTCCTGATCGTCGGTGACGCCATGTTGGACGAATGGCGGTTCGCCGACTCCGACCGGCTCTGCCGAGAGGCACCAGCGCCGGTCCTGACCCTGCGCAGGCGGATCTCCGCCGCCGGTGGCGCCGCGAACACCGCGGTCAACGTCGCCGCCCTGGGCGGCCGGGCGGTGCTGGTGGCACCGGTCGGCGCCGACGTGGCCGGCGACGAACTGCACGACTGTCTGGACCGCGCCGGCGTCTGGGACCGCACGGTCAACCAGCCGGGCCGGCCCACCCCGGTGAAGAGGCGGATGCTCGCCGGCAACCAGATCCTTCTGCGGGAGGACTCCGGCGACCCGGACGACGCCCTCGACCCGGAGGGCGTGACCCGGCTGCTCACCGCCCTGAACTGCGCCACCGAGGAGCTGCGCGCCGCCGCCGGTGGGGAGGCGCCGACCCTGGTGGTGTGCGACTACGGCCTGGGTGCGCTGCCCGCGCCGGTCCGCGCGTGGCTGGTCGAGCAACGCGAGCGGTACGCCACGGTCGCGCTGGACGCCCACGACCTCGCCGACTGGCGGGGGCTCGCGCCGACCGTCGTCACCCCCAGCTTCGCCGAGGCGACCCGACTGCTGGCCCGAGCGGGCGGCGCGAGCCGGACGACGGCCGGGACCGGTCTGCACCTGGAACACCCCGACGGTGACCCGGCCGACGGACCGTCCGAACTGACCGTGGGCGCCGCGCCGGGTGGGGTACGCGCCGACGACAGCGCCGACGAGCCGGCCCTGGAGCCGACGTCGACCACTACGTCGCCGCGCTCGACCAGCACGGCCGCCACCCCGGCCGATCGTCCCGGGCCGGTCGGTGAGCCCGTCCCGGGTGAGGGTCGGGTGGCCCTCACCGGCGACGGGCTCAGCGTCACCGGCACCGGCGTCACCGTGAACACCCAGGCCGGAGTGGGCGTCGACCGGGCCGTCCTGGCCGAGTCGCGGCTGGCCGAGTTGCGCGCGCACACCGGCGCCGACGTGGTCGCGGTGACCCTGGACACCGAGGGCGCGGTGGTCGGCGGCGCCGACGGGGCGCCGCGACGCAGCCACAGCACACCGGTCCCGGCGAGCCACGCCGTGGGCGCCGGCGACGCATACCTGGCGGCGATGACGTTGGCCCTGGCCGCCGACGCGCCGCTGCCCACCGCCGCCCAGCTCGCCCAACTGGCGGCCACCATCACCGTCTCCGACACCGGCACCTGCGTGTGCCGGCGGGAGGACCTGCTCGACGCGCTCGACCAGCCGACCGAGACCACCGGCCACGCCGCGCTGGTCGACACCGACGAGCTGGACGCAATCGTCGCCGAGTACCGCGAGGCGGGACGGTCGGTGGTGTTCACCAACGGCTGCTTCGACGTGCTGCACCGAGGGCACGTGCGCTACCTGGAGCAGGCCCGCGCGTTGGGCGACCTGCTCATCGTGGCGGTCAACTCCGACGGCAGCGTCCGCCGGCTGAAGGGCGCCGACCGTCCGGTCAACCCGGTCGAGGACCGGGCTGCCCTGCTCGCCGCACTCGCCTGTGTGGACCACGTCGTCGTCTTCGAGGAGGACTCGCCGGCCGCGCTGATCGAGGCGGTCCGACCGGACGTGTACGTCAAGGGCGGGGACTACCCACCGGAGCTGGTCCCGGAGGCGCCGCTGGTGCGCCGGCTGGGCGGCCAGGTGCGCACCCTGGGGTACGTGCCGGACCGGTCCACCTCCGCGATCATCGAGCGGATCCGGTCACACAGCCAGGACCCCTCGGCGTACGCCGTCGACCGGGAGCCCGACCCGTCGCTGAGCACCCGCACCCAGGCGTCGTGAACCGCCCCCTCGTCCTCGGCACAGCGGAGGAGTTCCGCACCGACCGGCTGCTCGACGTGCTGATCCCGACCCGGAACCGGCCGGCCGAGCTGGCGGTCACCCTGGGCGGGCTCGCCGCCCAGGACGGGGTACCCGGTTTCGGGGTGGTGGTCAGCGACCAGTCCGACGGGGACCCGGCGTACGCGCATCCCGCGGCGGCCACCATGGTCCGGGCGCTGCGTCACCGGGGTCACCCGGTGCTGCTGACCCGTCGGCTGCCCCGACGGGGGTTGGCCGAACACCGGGCGTACCTGCTCGCCGCCTCGGCCGCCCGCTACGTCCTCAGCCTCGACGACGACATCTGGTTGGAACCGGGGGCGGTGCACCGGCTGGTGGCGGCGATCCGCGAGCTGGGCTGCGGGTTTGTGGGCAACGGCGTGCACGGGCTCTCGTACACCGACGACGTGCGGCCGGAGTCGCACGGGCACTACGAGGAGTGGATCGGCCCCCCGACACCGGAGCGGATCCGTCCGGACACCCCGGAGTGGAACCGCGCCCGGATCCACTCGGCGGCCAACCTGCTGCACATCACCGAGAACCTCGCGCTGCCGCCGGGGGCGTGGCGGGCGTACAAGGTCTCCTGGATCGGCGGGTGCGTGCTCTACGACCGGGCCAAGCTCGTCGACGCCGGTGGCTTCGACTTCTGGCGTCGGGTGCAGGAGAAGCACCAGGGCGAGGACGTGGCCGCGCAGCTCGCCGTGTTGTCCCGTTACGGCGGGGCGGGCATCCTGCCCAGCGGCGCGTACCACCTGGAGTCCCCCACCACGGTCACGGACCGGGACGTGGAGGCGTGGGAGGTCGTCCTGGCCGACGAGGACAGCCCTCAGCCGGCCTGAGCTACGGGGTGAGCAGTTCCCGGGCGGCTTCCAGCACCTCGACCGCCGGAACGTCCGCGACGAAGGAATCCTGGTGCGGGCACTCGCCGTCACCGGGCCGGTGGGGGTAGATGCCCGGAGTGCAGTCCACCCCGCAGACCGGGCAGTGCACCATCCAGGAGCAGATCGGCCGGTGCCGGCCGCGCAACGGGTTCGCCGTGTTGATCAGGTTGCCGACCCAGAAGATGCCCACCGTGGGCGCGCCCACCGCGGCGGCCACGTGCAGCGGGCCGGTGTCGTTGGAGACGACCAACGCGCAGTCGGCGTAGCAACCCAGCAGCCCGCCGAGGCTGAGCGTGCCCACCTGCGGCCGCACCGGCACCCCGGCCGCCGCGACGACACGGTCCACCACCTCCTGCTCGGACGGCGTGCCGGTGACCAGCACCTCGTAGCCGTCGCCGTGCAGCTCACGGGCCACCTCGGCGAAGCGCTCGGCGGGCCAGCGCCGGCGGGTGTCGCTGGCTCCCGGGTGCAGCGCCACCCGGGGTCGGTGCGCCGGGCCGAGCACCCGGGCCGCCTCGGCCCGGTCGGCATCGGTCACCGTCAGCGTCGGCACGACGGTGGTCGCCGGTGCTCCCACCAGCGCCACCACCTCCAGGTAACGGATCACCTCGTGCTGGTAGTAGACGTAGCGCAGCCACCGGTCCAGCGGCGGCGCGTCCTCGGCGCGCAGGCCGACCGTCAGCCGGGCGCCGAGGCGACTCATCATCGGGTTGGAGTTCGCTCCGCCACCGTGGATCTGCACCGCCAGGTCGAAACCCTCACCCACAGCAGCGGCCAGGAAGTCGTCCATCGACGACTCCGCCTCGCCCGGGTCGGGCGCACGGATGCCGGGTGCCGGCGGCACCACCAGCACCCGGTCCACCGGGCCGGGCCGGTCGCGCCAGAGCTTCGCGTGCCACGGCGCGCCGAGCAGCACGATCTCCGCCGACGGGTACGCGGCACGCAACGCGTCCAGCGCCGGCAGCACGAACACGAAGTCGCCCAGTGCGTTGGCGCGCAGCACGGCGATCCGCCGCACGTCGGGAAGGCGCTCGGCGGCGGGGCCGAGCAGAGCCGGGGTGACCACGCAGGCCGCTACGGCCGGTCGATCTCGCCCACGGTGTCCGGGCGGTGCAACTCCCGGTCCGCGGCAGGATCGGCCGGCATCGGCGTACCAGTGGACAGGTCGCCGGAGCGCGGCCCGGTGCGACCGACGGTGATGGTGCGCGGCGCGGGCCGCGTCGCCCGGGGCAACCGGACCCGGAGCAGGCCATGGTCCATGACCGCGTCGATGGCCTCCGGGTCGACCCGCGACGGCAGGTTGATGCGGTATTCGAAGCCGCGCGTCTCGAAACCGCCGGGGATGCCCTGATCGGCGTTGACCTCCGCCTCGGAGCGGGCCCGTACGCACAATTCGAGGTCGTCCAACTCGACCGCCACCTCCTCCGGTGCCACCCCGGGCAGCCGGACGACGACCTCCCAGCCGTCGGCGGTCTCGGTCAACTCGACGTCGGAAGCGCCGGCCCGCCCGCCGACCAGGCGACTCAACTCGGAGCGCAGCGACTGCAGCTCACCCATCGGGTCCCAGCCCTGCTGCCGCCCGCCCCGCCAACCCCGGCCGAAGCCGCCGGACTGCTGCTCGCTCATCACACATCTCCGATCCGCTGAGCGGCCGCGGGCGGCCGTAGGGAGCTGGGCGCGTCCAGGCCGGCGTCGCGGTCGACGCCCACACCGAGCCGGTCGACCAGCTCACCGCCCAGCCAGGCGCTGATGCCGAGGATCGCCAGCGCGACCACCTCGATGGCGACCAGCGCGCCGCCGGCCGCCCGGGAGTCCGCGTTGAGCCGGACCGCCCACACGGCGGCGAAGAGCAGAATCACCGCGACGTTGGCCCCCGCGTGCAGCAGACCCACCCGCTTGGCGCGGGTGCCGGTCGGGATGGCCAGCAGGTCGAACGAACCGGCGGCCGCCGCGAGCAGGCCGCCGATCAGGCCGACCGTGATGTTCCAGTACGCGACCTCGGCGAGGAAGTCGGGGCCTCCGACGGTGTCCACCACGTCGAACAGCACCGCCGTCGCCAACAGCGCGACCGGGAACATGACCAGCATCGGGTGGACTGGGTGACCCAGCACCTTGAGTCGGCTCTCCATCTCCCGGCCTCCACTGGTCGGCGTCCTGCGAACGGTCTCGAGCGGCGGGCGCGTCGGATGAGGCCCTACCCCCGGCCACCGGGCACAAACCTCGCGCTGGTCACGGCGGCCTAGGCTGACACATGGTGGTGCCCGCCAACGGGTCAACGCCTGAGGGAGGATCAACGTGACGGTGGAGATCACCTCGCACGAGGAGTTGCGCGACCTGCTCGGCGTGCCGACCGCGCGGGCCGCCCAGAAGGAACGGACCCGCCTGCACGAGCGGGACCGCGACTGGCTCGCCGCCTCGCCCTTCTGCCTGGTGGCCACGGCCGGCGCGGACGGCAGTTGCGACGTGTCTCCCAAGGGCGACCCGGCCGGGTTCGCCTTGGTGCTGGACGACACGACCATCGCGCTGCCCGAGCGGCCGGGCAACAAGCGGGCCGACGGCTACCGAAACATCCTCGACAACCCGCACGTCGGGCTGCTCTTCCTGATCCCGGGGCGCACCGACACCCTGCGGATCAACGGGCGTGCCCGCCTGGTGAGCGACGCGCCCTGGTTCGAGGACATGGTGGTCAAGGGGCACCGGCCGGTGCTCGCCGTGGTGGTCGAGATCGAGCAGATCTTCTACCACTGCGCGAAGGCCTTCCTGCGGTCCGCGTTGTGGCAGCCGGAGACCTGGCAGCCCGACGCGTTGCCGTCGCGGGCACGCCTGATCAAGGAGGTCGAGGCACCGGTCGAGAGCCTGGAAGACCTGGAACGGCACTACGGCCCGGAGTACGCCACGAAGATCTACGTCTGACGTCGACCGGGCCACTGTCGACGGTGCCGCCCTCAGGCCGACCAGCCGGCGGGATTGCCGAACGACTCGCGGGAGATGCCGGAGCCGGTCTCCGGCCAGGAACCGAACCGCTCGTTGTGCAGGTGGGCGAAGAAGTAGCACATCTCCTCGCAGTCGGCGTCCAGCAGAGCCATGGCCGGGTCGGCGCGGACCGCCTCGTAGTACGCCCGGCCGAGAGCGACGATGAAGCCGCGGCAGTAGAGGAAGCCGTCGTCCGACCCGTCGGTCACCTCGTGGATGTCCTCCCGGTCGATGTCGTGCAGCTTGCGCTCCACCACCCGGTCGAGGTCGGTCAGCTCCGGCCCGGTCAGCTCGGCACTCAGGTGACCGAGGCGGTCCAGGAACGGGGCCAGCCAGTCGCCGATCGCGAAGGACGGGCCGTCGGCCTCGTCGCCGTCATCGTCGGCGGGGTCGCGCTCGACGAGGGCCTGCCGCAGAGCCAGGGGCTCCGGGCCCAACTCGGCCCACGCCGACTCGATGAGTGCCCACAGTCGGGCCTCGTCGGCGGAGGTGGGCATCGTTCCAGGGGCATCGGTGGTCACGGTCACCGCCGGACCGTATCGACCACCACCGACACTTCCGGTCGTGCGCGGACAGGCTCACTCCTGCGCGGTCGACACCATCCACAGGTGACCGTCGGGGTCGGCGAAGACAGCCGCGTACCCCCAGGGTTGGGTTTCCGGCTCGGTGACCACCTCGCCGCCGGCGGCGCGCGCCCGCTCGACGATCGCGTCCGCGTCGGCGGGCGAGGTGACGCCGAGGCTGAGCACGCACTCGCTCTGCCCCCGCGCAGCGACCTCGTGCCGGCCGATCACCCAGCCGAAGCCTCCGGTCGGGACCAGCATCAGCCGCAGACCGTCGTTGACCACGAACTGCAACGGCTCCGGGAGACCGTCGTCGGCCAACTCGCCGACGGCGTCGAGGCCGAGACCGTCGCGGTAGAAGCGGTACGAGGTGGCACGGTCGGCGATGGGCAGGCTGACGGTCATCGGTACGAAGGTCATGGGCGGACGCCTCCAGAGGACGGCTGACGACGGAGGCCAGTCAGTGTGCCGCTGAAATAGCGTTGTCGCCATGAACATCGACGGATGGTTGGCAGACACCCGCACCTCCTACGACACGGTCGCGGTCAGTTACGCGCACCTGGTGGGCGGGCTGCTGGCCGAGGCGCCGCACGAACGGGCGGCTCTGGCGCTGTTCGCCGATCTCGTGAACGGCGGCGGTGGTGGCCCGGTCGCGGACGTGGGCTGCGGGACGGGGCGCATCACCGCCCACCTGCGCACGCTCGGCGTCGATGCCTTCGGGATCGACCTCTCGCCCGGGATGATCGCCGTGGCCCGCCGCGATCATCCCGGTCTGAGGTTCGAGGTGGGCTCGATGACGGACCTCGACCTGGCCGACGGGTCGGTCGCCGGCCTGATCGCCTGGTACTCGCTCATCCACATCCCCGACGACCAGCTCGACGCGGTGCTCGGGCACTTCCACCGGGTGCTGCGTCCCGGTGGTCCGCTGCTGCTCGGCTTCCACGTGGGCGACGAGACGACGCTCAAGACGGAGGGCTACGGCGGCCACCCGATGAAGGTGCACGTCCATCGTCGCCAGCCGGCCCAGGTGGCGGCCCGGCTGCACGGCAGTGGATTCCGGGTCGAGTCGCAGACGACTCTCACCTCGCCGGAGAGCAGGCTCGGCGGCATCGTCCTCGGACGACGATCGTTGTCGCCCCTCCACCACCCCTGCTAGCCTGCAACTGCGAACACCGTTAGCAGTATGTGGCCGAACGGGGAGACTCATGACGGACGACGCGCGACCCGTCTGGGTGCTCGGTGGCGGCGGAGTGACGGGCATCGCCTGGGAGGTCGGCGTCCTCGCCGGACTCGCGGACGAGGGTGTGACCGTGGCCCCGGAGGCAGTGCTCATCGGCACGAGTTCCGGCGCTGTCGTGGGTGCCCAGATCACCAGTGGAATGTCGCTGGGCGAGCTCTACGATCGCCAACGCCAGGGCGTGGCCCACGAGACCTCGAACGCACTGGGCTTCCTCGACCTCCTGCGCCTCGCGCGGGCGCAGTTGTTCGCCCGGTCCCCTGAGCAGGCCGCCCGCCGCCTCGGTCGCCTCGCCCTCGCCACACCCATCCCCGACCCGTCGCAGCACCGCCGGACAGCGGAAGCCCGCCTGCCAGGGCACACCTGGAAAGACGCCGACCTGCGCATCGTCGTCGTGGATGCGGAGTCGGGCGACAGACGCGCCTTCACCCGGCACGACGGCGTCTCCCTCGTGGACGCCGTCGCGGCGAGCTGCGCCATGCCCCTCTCCACCGCACCGGTGACCATCGACGGTCACCGGTACATGGACGGGGGCATGCGGTCGACCCTCAACCTCGACCTCGCCCCCGGAATCGGCCCGGTGGTCGCCCTCGCGCCCAGCACCGCGGCCATCGGCCCGTGGGCGCGCATCGCGAAGCAGCGGGCCACGCTGGGCCAGAGCCGCCGGGTGGAGGTGCTCCTGCGGGATCCAGCGTCGAGGCGAGCGCAGGGAACGAACGTGATGGACAACTGCGTCGTGCCCGCGCTGGTCGCCGCCGCCCGCGAGCAGGGTCGGCGCGAGGCGTCCCGAGTGGCTGCCGCACTGGGCACGATCAGCCACTCGTAGGCTGCCCGGCTGATCCCGCGGTGGCCCGACCAACCCGGGCCGGCCAGATAGCGGCTGTCGAGAATGCTGCCACCCTGGGGCCCCGCGGACCTGTGCGCAGTGCTCCGTGCGCACGCGCGCTGAGCAGCGCACGAACCGCTCGCACCTGCCCAGGCACACGCCGACGCAGCGGAAACCGCCGACGCGGCTGGCAGAGCTGCCGGTCCTGGCGGAGGTCACATCGTCGAACGCGGTGAGCGGGTCGAGCGCGCGCGAGCGCGAAGAAAAATCCCGTTCGGCCCAGGTTGCCCGGTTACGACCGAAACCGTCCTCAAGCAACTAATCCGTCGAATACGCTGCAACTCGCCCATTAGGTAGCAATACGTCACTGGCCAGTAGCTCTGGGTGCATCCGGGGTGGCTCTCTGGAGGGGTCATGAGCAACAACCGACGGCTGCGACGAGCCTTGGAGCATGGCCGCGCCGCCTCAGGGCTGAGTTCTGCCCTGCTGGTGGTCGGGATGACGGGTGCCCCTGCGGCCGCAGCGCCATCCGTGGAGGCGAAGTCGTCCACCCAGGACGTCCACGTCGGAACGCCCGGCCCGCTCGGCCAATCCGGCGGGTGGCCGCTGTCGTGGTCGACTGTCGGCCAAGACGGGGGCAGGCCTGACGGTTCGGACTACTACCCCGGCAAAGAACCCGACCACGGCCCGCAGGGCTGGCAGGGCCCCTGGGGTGGGCACGACGAGGGCAAACGGCCGGACTGGGACCACCCGAATGGCCCCGAGGGCACTCAGGGCCCGCAGGGCGACACCGGCGCGCAGGGCGCCCGAGGCGAAGCGGGCGTCCAAGGCTTCCAAGGCGCCCAGGGCGACGCTGGCGCGCAAGGGGCTCAGGGCGACACGGGCGCGCAAGGAGCCCAAGGCGAAGCGGGCGCGACCGGTGCGCAGGGCGCCCAGGGAGACGCCGGCGCGCAGGGATTCCAAGGCGCCCAGGGCGAGGCCGGCGCTCAAGGGGCCCAAGGGGCCCAGGGCAACGCCGGCGCGCAGGGCGCCCAAGGCGACGCCGGCGCGCAAGGATTCCAAGGCGCCCAGGGCGACGCAGGCGCTCAAGGCGCTCAAGGCGCCCAGGGCAACAACGGCGCGCAGGGCGTACAAGGCGCCCAGGGCGAGGCAGGTGCCCAAGGTGCCCAAGGCGAAGCGGGCGAGGCAGGTGCCCAAGGTGCTCAAGGCGCTCAAGGCGCCCAGGGCAACAGCGGCGCACAGGGCGCCCAAGGCCTCCAAGGCGCGCAAGGCGACGCAGGCGCGCAGGGGGTTCAAGGCGCCCAGGGCGACGCGGGCGTGCAGGGTTCTCAGGGCGACGCCGGCGCGCAGGGCGCACAGGGATTCCAAGGCGCCCAGGGCGACACCGGCGCGCAAGGCCCGCAAGGCGAAGCGGGCGCGACCGGCGCGCAGGGCGCTCAGGGCGACGCGGGCGTGCAGGGTTCTCAGGGCGACGCCGGCGCGCAGGGCGCACAGGGATTCCAAGGCGCCCAGGGCGACACCGGCGCGCAAGGCCCGCAAGGCGAAGCGGGCGCGACCGGCGCGCAGGGCGCTCAGGGCGACGCGGGCGCGCAGGGCGCTCAGGGCGACACCGGCGCGCAGGGCGCACAGGGATTCCAAGGCGCCCAGGGCGAGGCTGGCGCGCAAGGTGCCCAAGGCGACACCGGCGCTCAGGGCGCTCAAGGTTTCCAGGGCGCTCAAGGCGACGCAGGTGCGCAAGGCTTCCAAGGGGCCCAAGG
>NZ_JAKKFI010000006.1 GCF_022230955.1 Micromonospora cabrerizensis | reverse complement strand
TCCCGCACCGACAGCTCCCGCACCGACAGCTCCCGTTCCGACAGCTCCCGCGCCGACAGCTCCCGTTCCGACTCCGCCCCGCCGGTCGGGCCCGGTTCCGACCCCGCCGCGCCGAGCGGCCACCCGCCCGTCCGCCTCCGCACCGACCGACGCCGCCCCGAAGGACGCCCGATGGACCAGCTGATCTCCGGCGCGACGCACGACCCGCACGCGCTGCTCGGCGCGCACCCCGCCGACTCCTCGACGACGATCCGCACGATGCGCCGGGGTGCCGGCGACGTGGTGCTGCTCGTCGGCGACGAGCGGCACCCGATGAAGCGGGTGCACGACGTGGGTGTTTTCGAGACGCAGGTCGAGGGCACCGTGCTCGACTACCGGGTGGAGGTCGACGGCACCGCGCACGACGACCCGTACCGCTATCCGCCGACGCTCGGCGAGCTGGATCTGCACCTGATCGGCGAGGGCCGGCACGAGCGACTGTGGGACGCCCTGGGCGCCCGGGTCTTCGACGAGGGCGTGGCGTTCAGCGTGTGGGCGCCCAACGCCCGCGGGGTCCGGGTGGTCGGCGACTTCACCGGCTGGGGGCCGGACGACGGCTGGCCGATGCGCTCGCTCGGCTCCAGCGGCGTGTGGGAGCTGTTCGTCCCCAACGCCCGGGTCGGGGCCCGCTACAAGTACCGGGTGCTGGGCGCCGACGGGCAGTGGCGGGACAAGGCCGACCCCATGGCCGCGTACGCGGAGGTGCCGCCGGCCACCGCCTCGGTCGTGCACCACTCGACGTACCGGTGGAACGACGCGGACTGGCTGGCCCGGCGGGCCGAGCGACAGCCGCACCAGGAGCCGATGAGCGTCTACGAGGTGCACCTCGGTTCGTGGCGACCCGGGCTGAGTTACCGCGAGCTGGCCGACCAGCTCACCGCGTACGTCAGTGAGTTGGGCTTCACGCACGTGGAGTTCCTGCCGGTGATGGAGCACCCGTTCGGCGGTTCCTGGGGTTACCAGGTCACCGGCTACTACGCGCCGACCTCCCGCTTCGGTGACCCGGACGAGTTCCGGCACCTGGTCGACCGGCTGCACGCCGCGGGCATCGGCGTGATCCTGGACTGGGTGCCCGCGCACTTCCCCAAGGACGAGTGGGCCCTCGGCCGCTTCGACGGCACCCCGCTCTACGAGCACCCCGACCCGCGCCGCGGCGAACACCCCGACTGGGGTACGTACGTCTTCGACTTCGGCCGCAACGAGGTGCGCAACTTCCTGGTCGCCAACGCGCTCTACTGGTGCGACCAGTTCCACGTCGACGGGCTGCGGGTCGACGCCGTCGCCTCGATGCTCTACCTGGACTACTCCCGCAACCACGGCGAGTGGGCCCCGAACAAGTACGGCGGCCGGGAGAACCTGGAGGCCATCGCGCTCATGCAGGAGGTGAACGCGACCGTCTACAAGCACCACGCCGGTGTCGTGATGATCGCCGAGGAGTCCACCGCCTGGCCGGGTGTCACCAGCTCCACCGCCGAGGGCGGGCTGGGCTTCGGGTTCAAGTGGAACATGGGCTGGATGCACGACACCCTGCTCTACACCTCGAAGGACCCGATCTACCGCCAGCACCACCACCACCAGCTCACCTTCTCCCTGGCGTACGCCTGGAGCGAGAACTACGTGCTGCCGATCAGCCACGACGAGGTGGTGCACGGCAAGGGCTCGCTGGCCGGCAAGATGCCCGGCGACACCTGGCAGCGGCTGGCGAACGTGCGGGCGCTGTTGGCGTACATGTGGGCGCACCCGGGCAAGCAGCTGCTCTTCATGGGCTCCGAGCTGGCCGACGACCGGGAGTGGAGCGAGGAGCGCGGCCTCGACTGGTACCTGCTGCACGACCCGGCCCGCGCCGGCGTGCACCGCCTGGTCGGCGACCTCAACCGGGTCTACCGGGACACTCCGGCGCTCTGGGCACAGGACACCGAGCCCGCCGGGTTCCGGTGGATCGCCGGCGACGACGTCGCCAACAACACCGTGTCGTTCGTCCGGATCGCCCCGGACGGCTCGACGCTGGTGTGCGTGGCGAACTTCTCCGCCCAGCCGCTGCACGACTACCGGATCGGCCTGCCGGCCGGCGGCACGTGGACCGAGGTGCTCAACACCGACGCCCACCACTACGGCGGCTCCGGGGTGGGCAACCTGGGTGAGGTACGCGCCGAGGACGTGCCGTGGCACGGCATGGTCGCCTCGGCGGCCCTCCAGGTGCCGCCGCTGGGCGTGGTCTGGCTCCGCCAGGGCTGACCCATGACGGCCGGCGTCTGCGGCGCTCTGCCGGTTGGTCGAGGCGGTCAGTCGAGGAACGCGGCGATGTCAGCGGCTATCTCGTTCGGGTACTCGCCGTTGATGGCGTGCGACGCGTCCGGGTAGGTCTTCACGGTGCCCCGGGGCAGGGACCGCTCCGCCAGCTTCGCGGCCTCGCCCGCGTCGTGCAGCCGGGACTTCCCCGCCATCAGGACGAGCACCGGGACGCCGACCGCCGCGAGTTGGTCCTCGGACGGCCGTGTCGGGGCGGACAGTTTCACCACGTACGCCTGCATGCCGGCCTCGATCATCCGGGCGACCGGTACGTCCTCCACCGGTGCGCCGTTCGCCGTCCAGCTGGCGAAGCTGTCGCGCCAGGACCGAGGCGCCCAGCGGACGCTCACCGGAATGGACCGCAGCACCACCTCAGTCGACAGGTCGGCGAAGACCAGGACCGGATCGAGCAGTACGACACTGCCGACCTTCTCCGGCCGGTGCACTGCGAGGTTCATCGCCGTCCAGCCGCCGAACGACACGCCGACCAGGTGGATCGTCGGCTCGGGTAGCGCCAGCAGGACCTCGTGCAACCACTGCGCGTGGGCGGTCGTGTCCTTGACGGGGCGCTGCTGGATGCTCATGCCCGGCTCACCGAGCAGGTCGACGGTGTAGACGTCGCGCGACCGCAGCAACGATGGCAGGTTGTCCGCCCAGACCGGTGACGCCGACGCCCGGCCGGGCAGAAGCAGCAGGGGCGCGGCTGCCGGGTCGGTGCCGCCGCTGAAGTGGTAGAGCCGTACGACGCCGTATCCGGTCCGGACGTCGAGGGTGCGGTCGGGCTCCGGCAGGTCCGCCATCGCCTCCGCGTAGGCACTGACGAAACGATCCTGGGACTCTGCCGACGTGAAGTAGCCGACGGGTGCCGGGTCGCGCAGCGCGTACGCGATCGCCACCGTGATCACCGCGAGCACCGCGGCGGCCCGGATCAGGAGCCGCCGATGCGCCGACAGGAACCTGCCCATCCTCCGCACGACATTCACTACCATGAGGTCAGATTACTAACCGCGCGGTAGAAAATACAACCGTTAGGTCAGAGAATGGTGGGCGAGAGGGCCGGTACGGTAAGCGGGTGCACCCGAACGACGCCACGTCAGCGCAGGTCCGCGCCGCCAAGCCCCTCACGATCACCGAGCAGGCGCGACGGGCGCAACTCATCGGCGTGACCATCGACCTGGTTGCCCGGCACGGCTATCCGGGCACCTCACTCGCCCGGATCGCGGAGGCGGCCGGCATCTCCAAGGCCGCCGTCCTCTACCACTTCCCCTCCAAGGACGCGGTCGTGCGGACCGCCTACGCCTCGGTCCTGGAGTCCCTCACCGAGTACGTCGGCGCCGCAGTCGGGTCGCGCTCCGGTGCGTCCGCGGTGGAGGCCTACGTCCGGTCCCTGGTGGCGTACCTGCGGGACCACCCGGACCACACCCGGATGATCGTCGAGGCGTTGAGCGAGGACACCGGCATCGGTGACACGCCGAACGCGCGCAGTCGGCGGGAGGCCGTCGCCGGTCTGATCGACGCGGCGCGGGCGGCCGGCGACTACCGACCCGACATCGACCCGCAGGCCACCGCCGTCATCGTCAACGGGGCCGTCGACGCGATCGTGTCGGAGCGCCTGGCCGATCCCGACTTCGACAGCCGCCACGCAGCCGAGGAACTGGTCACCATGCTTCGCCGGTCCCTCGGCACCGGATTGCAGGACGCCGGGAATCCGTCGTCCTGATCCTGGCGTCGCGGACTCCGGGGGCTCGTTGCCCGGCGACACCGGGCCGTTGGTCACTCCCGACGGGCATGGGGACTCCACGGCAGGGTCACCAGATCCACCAGAAGCATCCGACCGAACCGGACCTGCCGCTGCACCGCACCTCTCCCGAGAGGGTTGACCGAGAAGTGAGCTGCCTGAATCGCGCCCGTCACGAGCGCCAGGAGCAAGGCACCACCGAAGACCGCAACAAGTGGAACGACCACGACCACCGAAGCCAGGTGGCCGATGACGTGGTTGGCGCGCAGCACCTGGGCCAACGCGGTGAGGACACCAGCCAGGAACGCCAGCCGCCAGGACAACACGTGCAACCGGTAGGACGTGCGACGCCTGGTCGCGGTCACCTGCTCATCGGGCGTCTGGCTGCTCCTCACAGGACACGGACCAACGAGGGTACGAGCAACGCGAAGACCGACCAGCCACCCACCACCCACAGCAGATGGCGCCGCCAGGTAACCGCGCTTTCCGGGTCGTCCTTGCCGGCTGCGAGGGCAACGCGCTTCCCATAACTGTCGATCTTGCTGGCTGCTCGATGGGCGCCCGGATAGCCCATCAGGCGGCCGACAACAGAGGGCTGGAACGCGTAGCAGTGGACGTCCTCGCCACCCCTGACCCTGACAACGAGGCCATGCTCCGCGACGACCTCCTGGACGCGACTCCACGGTATCGCGGTCGACAGTCCCGGGTTGACCACCAGCAGGGCGGCCGGAGTCACCTTCACGTAGGAGAACATGGCGGCGAGCGTGACGAGGTGACAGAGGCCGACGAAGAACGCGGCGACCAGCAACAGGTCACCCCAGCCGTTCGCCGGGTTCCCGCTGAACATCACCATCATGAATCCGAACGCGGCCCACAGCGTCAGACCGCCGAACCACGCACCCCAGTTCCTCATCGGCATCAACGCCGGGCGACCTCCGCTCATGATCCTGCGCCCGCTGGTCGGCCGCCGCGCAGGCGGCAGTAGCGGGGTGCCCCGAGGAGCGCCCGGGTCAGGTACACCAGGGCGGTCAGGCCGCTGATGACGGCAACGATCCACCCCACCTTGCCGGTGAGCAGCACGCCCATCTCCAGCCACGAACTGGTCGGTCTGCCGTACGAGCAGTCGGTGAACCCTTTCCTGTCACGGCATCCCTCGCGCAGCACGAGCGACCGACCCTGGTCCTCAGGGGTGACGATCGAGCGCTCGATCCGGGTCTTCCGGACAGCGCCGCCGGCTCCGGTCACGGCGGCGTCGCACTCCCACCAGTAACCGAAGCCTTGCTTGCTGATCGGACCGAGCTGCTGGCAGGTGCCGACGACCACGCGCACCGAGCGCTCTCCTGGCCCCTTGTAGACAGCCCCGGTGCCGGGGAAGTGGCTGATAACGGTCATGATCCCGAGAAGGACCACCAGCCCGCCCAGAGCCAGCAGGGCGGCAACGCCGACCGAACGCAGGCGGTAGCCGGTCGGCCCCAGGGTCTGCCAGAGTCGCAGCTCGCGGTCCCGGATCGCGGGGTCCATGGGGCTCATCCCCCTCGTCGAGACACGGAACGACGGCCCTTGGCACGGCGGTTGACCCAGGCGTAGTACCTCGGGACGCCCACCACCGTCCGCAGGAGATACAAGCCCGTGCCCAGGAGCAGCAGGAGGACCAGGGCGGTCCGCATGATGCCCAACGCCGCCAGTGCCAGCGCCCAGATTCGCCACGCCGGGCGACCGTACCGACAGTCGGTGTTGCCCTTGCCGTAGCAGACCTCGCGGAACTCGACCGGACTCCCCCGGTCGTGAGGGGTGACGGTCGAGTGCCGCACCACGGTCCGCACCTCGCGGCCGTCGCTGGTCCGGACCGTGACCGCGCAGTGCCACCAGTAACCGAACCCGTCGCCGCTCACCGGACCGACTCGGCGGCATTCGTGGACTGTTGCTTCCGCTTGCTGTTGGGCAGGGGTGGACTTGTACGCTCCGGTGCCCGGGTAGAAGCTCACCACCGTGTCCAGCACGAGCGTCGAGGCGACGAGCGACGCAGCGCAGACAACCACGACCGCGAACTGCGTCAGGCGTCCCCAGAACGGCCCGCGCCTCTCGTACGCGGCGATCTGTTCGCCCTGCACGCGACCGGTCTGGTCCACGTCCCCGTCGTTCAGCGCCACGCGCCGCCGTCACCGACGTCGGCCGCACCCGAACCAGTTCCGGTGACCCGAATGGCCTGCCTGACCTGTCGAACTGTCTCGTCCCGACAGGGAACGGCGTCGCGCACCTGCCAGACGAAGCCCGGACCCGTGGGGAGGACGGCGCAGAAGGAGACGGTGTCGCCGTACCGGGAACTGATCGTCAACCGCGCGCCGGACGCGGGTTCGGCGGCCGTCACGTCCGGAAGGTTCATCGACTTGCCGCGAACCCAGGCCTCCGCAGGGTTGCGGATTTTCCAGATCCGAACTGGCGCGAAGAGCAGGCGGCTGGTGGTGAGGACGAGGAGGGCCCCGTAGGCGCTGAACACCGTTGCACCAATGGGGAAGTATCCCCGCTGGGTGAACAGAACCGTTTCGTCGGGCGCCAACCGTGGTTGCACGTATCGCACCATCCACCCCCGCTCCGGCCTCCCGCACCCAGGCGGGTCGGATGGGACCGTAGCGCAGCACGGCAAGCCGCCGGGCGGGCAGGCCCGGCCGGGACCCGTGGGGTTGCGTCGGGCCTAGACGAGGCCGGCGTCGCGGAGCAACTGCCACAGGCCGGCGCCGTCGGGCGCGGAGAGCCACTTCTGCCCCACCGGCCCCGCCGACGACGCGCCCGCCGGGGCGGGCAGGCTACCGGCCAGCACCGACTGCGTCGGCGAGAGCCGACGGATCGCCACCCCGGCGACGTTCTCCGGGTGGGCCGCGGCGAACTCGCGGTAGATCTCCTGGTCGTGCTGCCCGTCGTCGCCCACCAACAGCCACTTCACGTCGGGAAACTCCTTGGCCATCCGGGCCAGGGTGACCCGCTTGTGCTCCCGCCCGCTGCGGAACCACCGGTCGGCGGTCGGCCCCCAGTCGGTCAACAGCAGCGGCCCGGCCGGGTAGAGGTGCCGGGACAGGAACCGGGTCAGCGTCGGTGCCACGTTCCACGCGCCCGTGGACAGGTAGAAGACCGGGGCGCCGGGGTGCGCGGTGACCAGCCGCTCGTAGAGCACGGCCATGCCGGGCACGGCGTTGCGGGCGTGCTCGTCGAGCACGAACGTGTTCCATGCGGCGAGCAGCGGTCGGGGCAGCGCGGTCACCATCACCGTGTCGTCGATGTCGGAGATGATGCCGAACTTGACCTCCGGGTCGAGGATGCGCACCGGCGCGTCGACCGGCTCCGCGTCCGGCACGCTGAGCCGGACCGTGCCCCAGCCGGGTGGTAGGTCGGCCTCGACCAGGGTGTCGACGAACCCGCTGCGGTCGGCCTGCGTCTCGTGCCGCACCCCGCCGGCCTCGATGGTCACGGTGACATGCTTGTTGGGCAGCGTGGTGAAGCTGCGCCAGCCGCGGACCTTGTCCAGCCGGCCCCGCTGGCGGGTGTCCGGACGGCCCAGCAGGACCCGGCACATCACCCGCACCCAACCGGGCGCGCCATAGCCGGTGTACGCGACGATGTTGACCCGCCACCCGGTGCGCCGCAGCCGACGCTGGACGAGCTGGTGCACGGCGTCCTCGATCCGCGCAGCCCGGTGCAGGTGCGGAACGGCCAACTGGCCGGCGGGAGTGGGTGGCACGCGCCAACCCTGCCACACGTCGACACCCACGGCCACGTGAGCCGACCCGGGCCGGGGCGAGCCGACCCGGGGCCGGGGCGAACCGGCCCGGCCACCGGGAGCCGGACCAGCCCACCCCGGCTGCGCCGATCCAGCCCGGCGACCCCGCCGAACGTGAAACACTCCGTCGGGACGACGACGGGGGCGTGGTCGTGTCACTTCCAGAGCAGCACCGTGGGCGATGGCGCCCGCGACTCGACCGGCCGGCGCTCGTCGCGCTGCTGTTCGGGCTGGCCGGTGTCGCCTACCGGCTGGTCCTGACCCTGTTCACGGTGCCGGTGTCGAACAGCGACGAGGCGACCTTCGGTCTCGCCGCACTGCACATCGGGCAGGGCCGGGAACGCCCGGTCTTCCTGTACGGCCAGCACTACATGGGGATGTTGGAGTCGTACCTGGCCGCGCCCCTGGTGGCGGTGGCCGGGCCGAGTTGGCCGGTGCTGCGCCTGCCGATGCTCGCGCTGTACGCGCTGTTCCTCTACCTGATCCACCGGCTGACCCGCCGCCTGTGCACACCCTGGTTCGCCACCCTCGTCGTGGGCCTGCTCGCGCTCGGCGGGGAGCGGGTGGTGCGCGACCAGATCACGGTGGTGGGTGGCCGGCCCGAGGTGAAGCCCGCGGTGCTGCTGATGCTGCTGATCACCGTGGGGTTGGCCGCCGGAACGGTCCGCCGCCGACGGCTCGCGGTCGCGGTGTTCGGCCTGCTCGTCGGGCTGGCCGCCTGGTCGGACTGGCTGATCCTGCCGTACCTGGCGGTGGCCGGGCTCGCCCTGGTGTGGGCGGTGCGGCGGGAACTGCTCGGCTGGTCCGGTCTGCTGCTGGTGGTGGGGGCCGTCGTCGGGGTGGCGCCGATGATCCTCGACAACCTGCGGGCCGGGCCCGGTGAGGACTCGCTGTCGGTGTTCCGCGCGGTCAGCACCAAGGCCGGGCCGCTGCCACCGTGGTCCGACCGGATCCGGGGCGGTCTGCTGGAGGGGGTGCCGTTGGCGCACGGGCTCTGCCCGGTGGGCGGCTGCGGCCGGTGGCAACAGTGGTTCGGCGTGTTGTACCCCGTGCTGCTGGTGGTCGGCGCGGTCCTCGCGGTGCTCGCGTACCGTCGCGCGGCGGCGACGCCGCGCGGGGAGCGGGTCGGGCCGGTCGTGCAGCTCGCGCTGGTCGCCGGCGCCGCGTTGACCCTGCTGTCGTACGTGCGCAGCCCGCTCGCCGCGACCAGCCCGCTGGACAACGCCCGGTACCTGTCGGTGCTGCAACTGTCGCTGCCGGCGGTGCTCTGGCCGCTCTGGGTGGCGGCGATGGCCTGCTGGCGGGGCACGGTCGGGGCGCTCGGCCGGCTCACCGGCGCGCTGTCCACGGCGGTGCTGGCCGCGCTGACCGCGACCACGGTAGTGATCACCGTGCTCTTCGCGGCCACCGGCACCGCCGCGTCCCGAACCGAGGAGCGGGAGGCCCGGGAGTTGGCCGCCGCGCTCCGTGCCGACGGACCCCACGAGGTGTACGGGGACTACTGGACCTGCAACCGGCTGATCTTCAACACGGACGAGACGGTGGTCTGCGGGGTGCTGGACGGCGACCTGTCCCCCGGGCAGAACCGCTACCGGCCGTACTGGCGGCAGGTCGGGCGGGCCGAACGACCGGGCTACGTGGTGGAGGTCGATTCGCCGATGGATCGGCGGCTGCGCCGACTGCTCGCCGAGCGTGCCGACACCGCACTCGTGCGCGAGGTCGGCGGCTATCGCGTGTACCACCCCGACACCCCGGTGCGACCCTGGCGGTAGGGACGGGTCGTACGCTGGCCGGGCCGGCGCGTGGGGCGCCGTCGTCGCGCCCGTCGAGGAGAACCATGCTCATCCTGCTGCCGCCCTCGGAGGGGAAGGCCGACGCCGGCACCGGGCGGCGCTGGGCCCCGGACCGGGTCTCGCTGCCCGAGCTGAACCCCGCCCGCGAACGGGTGCTGGACGCCCTGGTGGCGCTCTGCGCCGGGCCGGACGAGGAGGCCGCGCGGGCGGCGCTCGGGCTCAGCGACGGCCAGCGGGGCGAGCTGCGCCGCAACGCCCGACTGCGGGAGGCGGCCACCGCGCCGGCCGAGCGGCTCTACACCGGGGTGCTGTACGAGGCGTTGGACCTGGTCTCGTTGCCGGCTGCGGCGCAGCGGGCGGCCCGCCGGTCGATCATGATCAGCTCCGGGCTGTGGGGCACCGTCCGCCTCGCCGACCGGATCCCCCCGTACCGCTGCCCCGTCGGCGCTCGCCTGCCGGGCGTCGGGGCGTTGTCCGCGTACTGGCGCAGGGAGCTGACGCCGGTGTTGGACGCCGCCGCCGGTAAGGGCCCGGTGCTGGACCTGCGCTCCGGCGCGTACGCGGCCATGTGGACGCCGCGCGGGCCGCTGGCCGAGCGGACCGTCACCGTGCGGGTGCTGCACGAGCGGGAGGTGGACGGCGTGCCGGTCCGGTCGGTGGTGAGCCACTTCAACAAGGCGACCAAGGGACGGCTGGTCCGCGACCTGCTCGTCGCCGGCGCCCGACCGCGCACCGCCGACGAGGTGGTCGCCACGCTGAGCGAGCTGAAGCACACCGTCGTGGAGCAGACCACCGCGCCCGGCCGGGTTCGGCAGGTCGATCTGGTGGTCACCGACCTGTAGGGGTGCCACGGCAGCCGCAAGATTTGCTCAAGGCTGGGCCGGACGTGTTCCGTAACGGCGACGCAGGAGCCACGGTAGGGGAACCCAGACTCCGACAAGGGAGCCTTCGTTGACCCTCGAACCCGCCCTGCTCGACCGGCCCCGCTCCCCGGGGCCGCCACCTCCGTTGGACTGGCTGACCCTGGGTGACGCGTTCGAGGCCGCCTGCCTGCTGCGCTGCACACCGCCGCCGACCGCCGCCCGGCCGAGCGCGGCACGCCTGGCGCACGCGCCCGGGGTGGAGTTCAACCGGGAGGACGCCGCGCAACGGACGCGGCAACTACTCGCCCGGCTCGACATCCCGGTGACCCACGAGGTCGTCGTCGGTGGTCTGCGTCGCCGCTACGAGCTACACCGCCTCTGGGTGCCGCAGGAGCACCGGGAGGCGTACACCCGGGTGTTGGACGCGGGCTGGTGGCAGGGGCGGCGTGAGCTGCTCGGCGGGCCGCTGCCCGGTGCCTCGCCGGCGCGCCGGCGGTTGGTGGGCCGGCTCGCGGCGGCGGCCTGGCGATCGGCGCTGCTGGCCGCCGGGCGG